>NZ_CP157199.1:2058748-2744998 GCF_039954625.1 Pontimicrobium sp. SW4 | reverse complement strand
TTAAATTTCCATCATCGAATCCAGCGGTAATATTCTCAATCTTTGTTAAGAAACTTTTATTCTCTTTTAAATATTTTGATATCAAAGAAACGCTAAAGTCTAATACATATTCCCAACCAGATTCGTTAAGTTTTGAATCATTTAAATCCAAATATTTATATTTTGGTTCATAATCAACCTTACAAGCCCAATTCTCATCATTTTCATCAAATTTCTCAGCTCCCATTAAATACATCATATAAGAATTAGTAGTTTCAAATAATCCGAAATTCAATGCTTTTATACTTTCATTTGGTGAATTCTCGGATTCTATCATATTAATCCACTTAAAGAATCTTTCTGGTATTGTTAAATTATTATCAGAAAACGTTAAAAATCTCTTCTTTAATGGTTTATCTCGTTTTCTGAATAGACTTTTCATAATAATGGCATCCAAAGTTATGGTTTGATTTTTTAGCTGTTAATATCAGACGTTAAGCTAAGTTAGCTTACAAAACATATCCCAAATCACAACACCACAACTCACCGAAATATTCAACGAATGCTTGGTGCCATATTGTGGAATTTCAATCACCACATCACTAGCATTAACAACCTCTTGTTGTACACCTTTCACTTCATTGCCAAAAACAATCGCATATCTTGTTTCTTCTTCAGGCATAAAGTCATTAAGCATTGTAGAATTTTCGGCTTGTTCGATTGAAATAATTTTAATGTTGTTTCTTTTTAATTTTTCAACTAGCGTTAACGTACTTTCAACATATTCCCAATCAACAGTTTCGGTACTTCCCAACGCTGTTTTATGAATATCCTTATGTGGTGGTTTAGCAGTAATGCCGCATAAATAAATTTTCTCAATTAAAAATGCATCACTTGTTCGAAAGACACTCCCAATATTATTGAGACTTCTAATGTTGTCTAAAATCACAATTAGAGGCGTTTTTTTAGATTCCTTAAACTCATCAATGGACAATCTATCTAGTTCGCTATTTTTTAGTTTCCGCATCAAAATTTTTTTTGTCATGCTGAGCGCAGTCGAAGCATCTTTTTAGTGAAGATTCTTTACCTTGTTCAAAATGACTATCAACTGTTGTTAAAATCTCCCAATAATTGTAAATAACTTATAATGTTAAGCCTTCACAAAACATGAAATATTAGTTACATTAGCATTCTTAATTTTACTTGTTTTCGATACAATTTGCCAAAGGTAAATCACTCAAACTGACGTAAAATAATTAGAAATATCAATTCGAGTATTTTGATAGCATTCAAAAAGTATCGAGAATCATTTCTAATGCAAAAGTAACATATAAAAATCACTTAAAATTGGCTAAAAAAGCAAAAAAGGTAACACCATTAATGAAACAATACAATGCCATAAAGGTAAAGTATCCTGATGCGTTGTTGCTTTTTAGAGTAGGAGATTTTTATGAAACTTTTGGTGGTGACGCTGTAAAAGCATCTAAAATTTTAGATATTATTCTTACCAAGCGAGGTGCAGGAAGTGAAAGTGAAACTGAACTTGCTGGATTTCCGCATCATTCATTAAACACTTATTTGCCAAAGCTAGTAAAAGCAGGTGAGCGTGTTGCTATTTGCGACCAGTTGGAAGATCCAAAGCAAACTAAAACTATTGTAAAACGTGGTGTGACAGAATTGGTCACTCCTGGAGTTGCCTTGAATGATGAGGTGTTAAGCTCAAAATCTAATAACTTTTTAGCATCAGTATATTTTGGTAAATATATTGGCGTATCGTTTTTGGATGTCTCCACAGGAGAGTTTTTAACCTCTCAAGGGAATGCTGAATATATAGATAAACTGCTTCAAAATTTTAATCCTAGTGAGGTCTTAATTGAAAAGCAAAAACGGACAACGTTTTCTGAAACATTTGGCAACGATTTTCATACATTTTATATGGAAGATTGGGTGTTTCAAGACGATTATGCCAATGAAACCTTGAATAATCACTTTCAAACAAAGTCATTAAAAGGTTTTGGAATTGAAGATTTATACGAAGGCATTGTAGCTTCTGGTGCGATTATGCATTATTTAGGCGAAACACAGCATCATAAATTGCAACATATTACATCTATACAGCGTATTGCTGAAGATGCCTATGTTTGGATGGATAAGTTTACTATTAGAAATCTTGAGCTCTATAATTCAACAAATGTAAATGCTGTTACGTTAATTAATGTCATAGACAAAACGATTTCTCCAATGGGAGCACGTATGCTTAAGCGTTGGTTAGCATTGCCTTTAAAGAATGCTAAAAAAATCAAGAATAGACATGAGGTTATACAATATTTACTGGATAATGATGCCGTATTACATAAAGTACAGCATCAGATAAAGCATATAGGAGATATTGAGCGTTTAATATCTAAAATAGCGACAGGAAAAGTGAATCCTAGAGAGGTTATTCAGCTTAAAAATTCTTTAGAAGCGATTGTTCCAATAAAGGCACTCGCTAGTAATTGTGCTAATGAAGCACTAAAAATTATTGGAGACAATATTCAAAGCTGCGACCTACTTCGAGAAAAAATTAAGGAGACTTTAAACGAAGATGCGCCAGTAAACATATTGAAAGGAAACTCTATTTCTTCTGATTTTTCTTCTGAATTAAAAGAACTTCGTGATTTAGCTTTTTCAGGTAAAGATTACCTAAATAAAATGTTAGAGCGAGAAAGTGAGCGTACAGGAATTACGTCACTTAAAATAGCATCTAATAATGTGTTTGGATATTATATTGAAGTAAGAAATACGCATAAAGATAAAGTCCCAGAAGAGTGGATTCGTAAACAAACCTTGGTAAATGCGGAGCGCTACATTACCGAAGAATTAAAGGAATACGAATCGAAAATATTAGGAGCTGAAGAACGCATTTTAGCCATAGAACAGCAATTATTTAATGAGTTAGTTGCTTGGATGAATCAATACATCAAACCAGTTCAACAAAATGCCAGTTTAATTGGTCAATTAGATTGTTTATGTGGTTTTACGCAATTGGCAAAAGAAAATAATTATGTGTATCCAACAATGGATGAATCGTTCGATTTGGATATTAAAAATGGACGCCATCCAGTTATTGAAAAACAATTGCCAATAGGCGAGCCCTACATTGCTAACGATTTATTTTTAGATAGGACTTCACAACAAATCATTATGATAACTGGACCTAACATGTCTGGTAAATCAGCTATTTTACGTCAAACAGCTTTAATCGTACTACTAGCTCAAATAGGAAGTTTTGTACCAGCTGAAAGTGCTAGAATTGGTTTGGTAGATAAAATATTTACGAGAGTAGGAGCAAGTGATAATATCTCTATGGGAGAATCAACGTTTATGGTTGAAATGAATGAGACAGCTTCTATTCTAAATAACATTTCTGAGCGTAGTTTAGTGTTATTAGATGAGATTGGTCGAGGTACGAGTACTTACGATGGGATTTCTATTGCTTGGGCAATTAGCGAATATTTACACGAGCATCCATCTAAAGCAAAAACCTTATTTGCAACGCATTATCATGAGCTCAATGAAATGACCGAAACCTTTGAGCGCATTAAAAACTATAATGTTTCTATTAAAGAACTTAAGGACAATGTATTGTTTTTAAGAAAACTGGTTGAAGGTGGAAGTCAGCATAGTTTTGGGATACATGTAGCAAAAATGGCAGGAATGCCACAGCAAGTAATCCATAGAGCAAACAAAATATTGAAGCAATTAGAAAAATCACATTCTAGTGAAGAGTTAACAGATAAAGTAAAGTCGCTAAATGATGAAATGCAGTTAAGCTTTTTTAATTTGGATGACCCTCTTTTAGAGGAAATTAAAGATGAGATTTTGCACATCGATATTAATACGCTAACACCTGTTGAAGCTTTAATGAAGCTTAATGAAATAAAGCGAATGTTGCAAAAAAAGAAAAGAGCATAAAAATTATAAAAAAGCCTTTGCTATTATTAGAATTGTTTTAAATTTGCATCCGCAATCATAGGATTGTACGTTCATTAAAAACTGCGAAAGTAGCTCAGGGGTAGAGCATCACCTTGCCAAGGTGAGGGTCGCGGGTTCAAATCCCGTCTTTCGCTCTACACTATAAAAATATACCAATGCTGAAGTGGTGGAATTGGTAGACACGTTGGACTTAAAATCCAATGGACATTAGTCCGTGCGGGTTCAAGTCCCGCCTTCAGTACAAAAGCCTTTGTAAGATTTCTTATAAAGGCTTTTTTTATTCAGGTACAACATAGGTACAACAAATTAGATTTAATCGTTTGTTTTTATCTCCTATAATATTCTACTAATTTCTGTCCGAGTAAATGTAGTAACTCCAATTCATTCAATGGATGCAAATGGGATAAATATTGAGCAAAAGTCTTGTTTAAAATAACGCTTAATTATTTATTACTTACAATTAACAATAGGTTTGCCTATCCATATTAACTCTTAAAATCATAATTCATTACTTACACATCATTTTTTAAAATCTCAACCAGTTTAATAGCTTGTTTTGTACAACAAAACAATATTTGACATGAAAAAACAATTACAATTATTAGTATTTATTTTACCATTAGCTATTTTTAGCCAAACACAATTAGGTATTAATATTGATGGTGAAAATTGGGAGGACCGATTTGGAAGTTCAGCCTCTATATCAGGTGATGGAACTGTTGTTGCAATAGGCGCTTCTAATAACGGAGGTAACGGGGCAGCATCAGGTCATGTTCGAGTATTTCAATTTAGTGGTGGTGCATGGTTACAATTGGGTAGTGATATTGATGGAGAAGCACCGAGTGATCAATCTGGTCGAGCAGTAAGCTTATCTAATGATGGCTTCACGGTAGCAATTGGAACACCTTTTAATGATGGTAATGGCACTAAATCAGGTCATGTACGCGTATACCAATTTAGTGGCGGTAGTTGGTCACAGCTGGGGGTAGATATAGATGGCGTATCAGACAGTTCATCAGGTGATTCAATTAGTATGTCTGGTGATGGAACTATAGTAGCTATTGGAGCGAATTCAGATGATGGAAATGGAACTAATTCTGGTCATGTAAGAGTATATCAATACAATGGTGGCACATGGTCAAAATTAGGAGGTGATATTGACGGTGAAACAGCAGGTGATTTATCAGGTGCTTCTGTAAGCCTAAGTAATGATGGCTCTACAGTTGTTATTGGAGCTTTATATAATGATGGTAATGGAATTGATGCTGGGCATGTAAGAATTTATAGATACAGCGGTGGTACTTGGTCACAATTAGGTGACGATATAGATGGTGAAGCAGCAAATGATAGATCTGGATCTGTGAGTATTTCAAGCGATGGAAATATTGTGGCTGTAGGCTCTTTTCTTAATGATGGAAACGGTAACGCATCAGGTAGTGTGCGAGTTTTTCAATATAGCGGTGGTAGTTGGTCACAATTGGGAGGAGATATAGATGGTGAAGCAGCAGATAGTCGTTTAGGTGAATTTGTAGCTATATCAGCCAATGGATCTATTGTAGCTACTGGCGCTCCATCTGGTGATAATTATGTTCAAGTGTTTCAATATATTGGGGGTGTGTGGTCTAAAGCTGGATCAAATATAGATGTTAATGCTTCATCAGCGGGCACTTCAGTAAGTCTATCAAATGATGGTTCTAAAGTTGCTTTTGGTGCCCCAAGTAATCTTGGAGGTAAAGGTAGTGCTTATGTGTTTGATGTTAGTGGAGTCATATTATCGTCAAATGAGTATGTATTGTCAAAATTTAGCATGTACCCAAACCCAGTAAAAAGTCAATTTAACATTGAACTTAAAGACGGTTTAGAGTTACAAAAAGCAAATGTTTATAATAATTTAGGTCAGTTAGTTGCTACCGAAACCAAACCTGTAATAAGAGCCTCTAATTTTGCTGATGGGCTTTATTATGTAGAAATTATTACAAATAAAGGGAAAGCAACTAAAAAAATAGCTGTTAAAAAATAAGTAGAATATGGTTGGAGAGTTCTATTTATTAAAAAAAAGCCTCAATTAAGTTGAGGCTTTTCTAAAAATAAATTGTATTTAATTTTTTACTATTTCCTTTAAATATAGATGTTTGTCTATATCGTTTGGATAAAACCAAATATCCCTAAGTTTTCCGTCTATTAATAACTCTAACTGGTCTCCATTAAAGGGAGAATCTTTTTGGGATGCATTTCCATAGCTCAAAACACCCTTTGCCCTAATTTTATCGCTGAATTCAACAACAGAGGTAAAGGCCGAACCACCTAATAAAGTATATTTTGTTTTAGACATAGGACGGTAAAAACCAGCATTAAAGCTACCAACTTCACTCAATCCTAGCCCTCCTTTAAAATTCTTGTTAGCATAATTAGTTTCGTATACTTCTCCCCAAGATATATCAAGTTTACTGTATTTCTCTTTTGTTTTTTCAACTGCTTTTAAAAGTAGTCTTTTGGCTTCTTTAGTAAGTGTATTTGGAGTGTTAAGAGGGTCTTCCTTTGTAAATTCAACTTCAAACACCTTAGTTTTCTTTAATGAGTTAAACCAATTTACATAAAGAACCGAGCCTTTGCTAGACGCATCTAAGGTTTTATCCCATTTTTTTAAAACTGCTGCAGCTTTATTTAATAACGAGTCTGTAGATGTTTCTGCAAATTCCACTAATTCAGGAAGTGTTCTATCTGTTAATTCAGCGTAAGTAGAAGACTGAAGCTTTACTATTTCATCAAAGCTAAGTTTATCTTCTTTAACAATCATTTTAAGAGAATTTCTGCTTCTATTATCGAAATTCATAAATGGTTTATCGGTAATATAGGATGCATAATCTTTAGGGAAGATTTCGTATGGGTAGGTACTTGTCCAAGGATCATTATTTGAGTTTGCTACAAAACCAGATTTTGGATTAGTGAATTTTGGCAAATCACTGTATAACACATATTCTGTTACTAGTGCACCTAGCTTATTCGATGGAATTATTTTAGACCATTCATTTAAATTACCTTCAGGACGTTTTGGGATTATTCCATTGTATAAATAGAATATATCTCCTGTTTTATCAGCATAAATAATATTTTGTAGTGGTAATTGTAGTTTTTTTGTGGCTGTTTTAAATTCATTTAAATTCTTTGCCTTGGCCATCTCATTAAATTGTTGCATAAAAAATGGACGGTCAAATCCAGATAGTCTTAAAGCGAGTGCTTTTCCATTTTTTTCTTCTATTATATAGCCAAAATCTGATTTTTTGACTTGAATAGTTTCAAATGAAATGCTGTCTTTCTTTTTTACTTTTATGATTTTTTCTGTTAACTCAATAGGTTTCCAACTTCCTTCAATTAAATATTTGTCATCCTCAATTTCTAACTCAATTAAATCCATAGTATCTGCTTGATTGAATGTAAGTGCCCATCCTAAATTTTCATTAAATCCCATCGCGATACTAGGGCTTCCTACTAAAGCTATTCCATAAATATTTAGGTTTTCACTTATTAAATGAGCCTCAAAAAACAAATAATCTGGAAACCAAGGTGGATGTGGTTGAGTAAGTAATAGCGCATTGCCAGTTTCAGATTTTGAAGGTCCTATAGCCCAAGCATTTGACCCTGCCGTTTTCCATTGGGAAGCTTGTGGCTGCATAGCAAAAGCGCCAACACTTAAATGATATGACACTTGAAGTTGTGCCAGTGGATCGATATGATTTAAAGGAAAAACTGCTTTAAGCTTGTCGCTTATTTGATTTGGATTGTTCTTATAAAAATCATTCATCCCTGCTACAAAGTTTATTAGCATTTTTTTTGTGTCTTCATTTTGAACATCATACCATTGTTGAGCTCTATTAGGAATATTAAGTCTATTTATTAGTTTATCACTTTCAAGGTTTTGCTTACCTCCCCAATATTCAGCTGAACGTCCTCTGGCTTTTGCATACGATTGCAAAATAAGATCTCCGTGTGCTTTCATTTGTGCCCAACCAAAAGCATAATAAGCATCTTCTTCATTTTGAGCGGATATATGTGGAACTCCCCAAGTATCCCATTTTATTTCAGTTTGTTTGGAATCTTGTGCGCAAGCGCTCATATTTATTATTAATAAAAGCACGAGAATCTTACTAATCTTAAAAATTGTCATTGTATTTGATTTAATGAATTACAATGCAAAATTAAGGGCACAAGAACTGTTTAATGTTCGCGAATCGTAATCTCGAACACATTTATAATAAAATTATCTTAGAAGTTTTTGTTTATACTGAGTCGGAGTATAACCTGTTTTCTTTTTAAAAGTTGTATTAAAAACTGATCGAGAATTGAATCCAACATCATACATGACTTCCATAATGGTTAATTGGTCATCTGAATTATTTTCTATTAAATCTATGGCTGATTTAATTCTAAAGGAATTAACATACTCAGAAAAGGAGCTGTTCAGAATATGATTTATGACCAATGATAAAGTTTTAGGGTGAGTATCCATTGACTGAGCTAAAGTAGTTAGGTCTAATTCAGAATCTAAATATGGTTTCTTGTTCTTCATGTAGATTTCTAGATTGTTAGCTAAAACCGTATGGACCTCATTAACTTGATTATTGGATTTGGCAATAAGCTTATCTTTTTTAACCAAATTAAAATCATCTTCTGAAATTTTTTGAAAGAAAAGAGGGTTTTTTAAACCTTGATATATAATAAGGTTTACAAGCATTAATATGCAAACTTGAACAACATGCTCTAATTTTATGGTTAACCCAATAATAGACAATTGGTTTAGTTGCATTTGAACAAGATTTAATACTAAAACAATAACCATACTAATCAAAAGGGTGTTAATCCATTTTATTTCCGAATGATTAATATTTGAAGACACTTGAAGCATCACCTTTTTATACTTTTCAACTTCAAAAAAACCAAGAAAGCAATAAAAAAGCATTACTGGAACAATTAGTAATTTAGCTGTATTACAAATGGCAACCCCAAATAAGGTAAGCATTACAATTGTTAAAAAGGGCAAAGAGTGAAGTGATTCTAATAATTTTATAACAAAGTTTTTACGTAGATGAGATTTTATATATAAAAATAATAAAGGCCCATAGAGAAACCCATAAACACAGCTATATTTTGGCAAAACATTTAAATATAAACTATTAGATAGTAGTACATTATAAATAAAATGTACTCCTAATACGAATAAAAAACCTGCCAAAAATTTATTTTCTTTTTTTTTATTGTATTTAGGAGTAATCAATACAATTGCAAATAGCAAACTTTGCCAAATTATTAAACTATGAATGATATTGATAGATTCTATTTTCATTTAATAAACTACTTATTGTAAAAGTATGTTCTTTTTGCTAAATGAAAAACTATGCATTACAAAATATATAATTAAGCTTAACTAATATTATTAATGTTTATTATATACCATAATTATAAGATTTCAAATCTTATTTAATGCAATTAATTCATGTTACTAATTAAATAGTTTTGGCAACTTTAATGTGTGGTGAGATTAGGGTCCAGGTTCCCAAATTACTATTTTAAAAATATTTACGATTCTTAACATAAAATTCAAAAAATGAAGAAATATTGTTATTTATATGCCTATCAATTTAGTTGTTGTTTTCTTTTTTAAATTAAATAGATAGATTCCTTTATGATTTTTAACCCAACCATTTTTATAGATGATTTGCTTCCCGTTTGGAGAAAACCTAGGCTGAAAACAACCTCCTTCACATTCAATAATTTTCTTTAGGTTACTACCATCTTTATTAACTAAATAAATGGAAGAACTATTGATGTCCTTAGTAGCTTGATTAACAAAAATAATTTTCTTACCATCACTAGACCAACTAGGGTTATATGATACAACTTCTAAATTCTCAATAGGTATAATCTTTTTATTATTCATATTAAAGATAGATACATGAAATTTATCTTTTTTTAATTTAGATTTAGCAGCAAAAAGCAACTCGATTCCATTAGAAGCTATTCTTGGATACACATAATTCATAGACGAATCAATAACTAATTCATTATTCGTTTTTCCATTTAAATCAGTAATAAATACTCTTCTAGATTTTGTTGGTTTGTTAAATTGACTATAAACAATAGACTGAGAATCTGGCAGCCAAGAAGGAGTTACAGAATCAACATCATAATTAGTTATTTTCTTAATAACTTTGGTTTCTACATTATACACATACACTTCTATATCTCCTGGCTCGCCAGTTGTAAATGCTATTTTTTTTCCATCTGGAGACCATGACGGTGTATATTCAGGCTTATCTGTAGTTGTTATTTGTACATTAGATTTTGTTTTTAAATCAAAAACATATAAATCACTTTTATCATTAGATTCCAAAATATAAGCAAATTGATTGCCATCGGGAGACCATGATGGCGCTCCATAGTTACTAGTTTCTTGTCCATAAAAAGAAGAACATAATAACAGATTTAATAAAACAATAATGTTTACTGTTTTTGGTCTAAAGTGATGATATAGTATATTTTTAATCATAAATTTCAATAATATTAGTATTAAATTCAATTATACTAACCTTTAAATAAAGGTACATCATTTTATCTCAATTTATATATATGTATACATCGTTATTAGGGTTATTCATATCAAATTTAAAAACATTCAACTCATTTACACTAAAGCAAAAAGGTTTTTGATAACTTTAATATGTGCAAATTTTAAAATCAAGCCAACAATATTCTAATTAATTTTGGTTTGTATAAACAAAGTAACACATCAAATAATGAAATCTTATTATCTATTACTACTACTGCCTTTCGTTTCTTGCCAAAATAAAAGCATCACAAATACAACACAACTTGCTGACTCAGTAACCATTTTTAGAGATGAGTTTGGTGTACCCCATGTATATGGAGAAGATGATAAAAGTGCTGCTTTTGGATTTGCCTATGCTCAAGCTGAAGATAATTTTCCAATTATTGAGGACAACTACATTGACGCCCTTGGTAGAAGTACAGAGGTTATAGGCAATGATGGAATCTTGGATGACTGGTTAAACAGATCGTTGGAGATTGTAAAATATGCCAAATTAGAATACGACTCTTTTTCACCAGAAGTAAAAGCTATATGTGATGGTTACTCTAGCGGTTTAAATTATTATTTAGAAAAAAATCCTGATGTTAAACCAAAGCTCCTTAATCATTTTGAACCATGGCATATAGTGGCATTTATTAACTATTTATACTATCAAAAGGTATTATTGGTTCACTATTCTAATTTGCCTGAGGCTGGGTTCAAAGATGCTTTTCAAAAATTGAATGGTTCTAAAAGCCTAAATATCGCAAATTTAGACTTCAACAATAAGAAAAATGAAAGTGAAGGGTCAAATACTTGGGCAATAAATGGTGAAAAGAGTGAATCTGGTAATGCACTATTATTTATAAATCCGCATTTAGGATTTTTTGGAAATTCACAAGTTTACGAAGCACATATTATGAGTAAATCTGGTTGGAATTTTACTGGATACACACGATTTGGTTTTCCGTTTCCTTATGTAGGTTTTGGAGAAAATATTGGATGGTCTAGTACCGATAATAATGCTGATTTAGTTGATGCATATATTGAACAAATAGATTTTGCTTCTGAAAATATAACGTATCAATATGAAGGAGAATCAAAACCTCTTAAGAGCTGGAAAGAAACACTAAAAATTAAAGATGGAGAAAAGGAAACTATAAAAGAGTTTACTTTTTATAAAACACACCATGGTCCACTAATTAGTACACAAAACAATCAATTTCTGGCTGTGAGAATGGCAAAATATGAAACTCCTGGTTGGTTGTCTCAATGGTATTGGATGACCAAAGCACAAAATTTTGAGGAATTTAAAAAAGCAGCTTCTACATTAGAAGTGCAATTTGGTAATTACACGTATGCAGATGTAGATGGCAATATTATGTACGTGTATAATGCTGCGGTACCAAAACGCTCAGAAAAATATGATTGGACACAACCTGTTGATGGTAGTACATCAGACACTGAATGGTTAGGTTATCATACGTTTGATGAACTTCCTAAAGTAATTAATCCATCCTCTGGCTGGATTCAGAATTGCAATGGCACTCCTTTTTTAGCAACACTTAACGATAATCCTAATCCTAGTGATTTTCCTTCATATATGGTAGTTGAAAACGACAATATGCGTAGTGAGCAATCTCGTAGAATTCTTTATGAAACCACTATGTTTAATTTTGATAGTTTACGTGAACTCTCATATTCAACCTATCTATTAAGTGCCGAAAAGCAATTACCATCCTTATTCAAAAGTTGGCAAAATTGTAACAATAGCCTTTTAAAAACACCTAAAATAGACGAAGCCATTTCTTTATTACAAAATTGGGATTATAAAAGCACGATAGCATCAGTTGCTACAACCATCTATATTCATTGGAACGAAGAAAGAAGACAACTGGATAAAAATATGGAGTATGTAGATTTAATTGCTTTACAAAACGCCATGAGCAAACTAGAGACAAAATGGAATACATGGAAAGTAGCTTGGGGCGATATTAATCGCCATCAAAGATTTTTAGACAAAGGAGACAATAAACTACAATTTAACGATTCGCTACCAAGTTTACCTATTGCAGGCGTACCTTCTTGGACTGGAGCAACATTTACCTTTTGGACACAAGCTACAGACGATACTAAAAAGCGTTATGGTATTGGAGGAAATAGTTATGTGAGCATTATTGAGTTTGCCAAAAACAATGTAAAGGCTGAGTCATTACATTATTTTGGTGCTAGTGGCAATCCATCCTCACCACATTATTTTGACCAAGCTAAAAGATATACACAGGGTAATTATAAAAGAGCGTATCTAACTTTAAAAGAAGTAAAAGAAAATGCAATAAAAGCCTATAAACCTGGTTTTAAAGCTAAATAATAAAATTTCCCTTGGTTATAAAATTAATAGCGATTCTAACAAGCATCTAATTACCTAATTAACCCAATTTCTTTATGTACTGCTTTGAGTAATTTAAATGGTTCATGTCCTATATCATTAACAATTATTATTTTAATTTTATGATTATTATATGGGTTGAGTTTATTCATGTTTTTTGATTAGAATATGTGTTACAATCGATTAATTATATATTTGATATATCAAATATATAGCAAGTACTTTTTAAGAGTTTCGATTTTTGCTATTTTCAAATCAATAAAAACCACTCCTAATGTATTATTTTTGGTCTTTAAATCATGATTCAAGCACTAGGCTTCAAAGAAGATGATTTTACGTGGCTGAATGGCCATGTGTTTCACCAAAAGCCATAATAGATTTATTTTGTGCAATACTACATGGAAAGAACCCTTAACCTACGTTTTCTCTCTTTCTGATATATAGTATCCCTTTTTATAGATTCAGGAATATGCATTACTTTGCCCTTTTCAAAGCCAAGAAAGAGTATAAAGTGACCTGCATCTTTTAGTAATCCATTGAATTTAAAATGCGGTTGGATTTCTCTGTAAGGAATATTTCCCATATTACTTTTGTTTAACTCAATAAGTTTTGGTCTCGGTGAATGAATATATTTTTTGAACAATTGCATTTCTTTATTATCGAATGCAGGAGGTATAATTATGGCTATACTTTTTGGGTGTTTTTTTAATAATTCTGAAGTGAACCCCTTACCTGACAATTCAGTATGTTGAGAGCCAAAAATTAATAGCGCTTTGAGTTTTTTTTCATAAATTTCTTTTTCAATTATCTTAATAGGATATCTACCACGATTTGAAAATGGTTCAAAGTCATTATAGCTATTAACTTTACTCCAATCTATTGGAGGATCTGCGGCAATAACTCTAATTTTCTTGTTGTTGAATTTTTGATTCACTTCTCGAACAGCCAAAAAAACTGCTCATATACTGGAGAATCCCATACACCACCAACTTGTGTTGTGTTCTGCCACACTTTTCTTAATTTTTGAATAGGAATATTTTTGCCATTAACATAATCATCGATAATATCTTGATATAATGGGTTAGCAAACTCTACTACAATTACATCGACTATTTGGGGAAAATTTCTATGTTTAATTAAACTTAATCTAAAATTAGATTCATTTAACCTACCGTGATTCTCTCCTAATGCTACTATTTGATTTTCATTGAATAAGTTTAAAACAGTATTCGCAAGCTCATTATAATTATTGGTAGAAATCTGAGAATTAGCTGAATTTGTTAATAAAATAGAAATGATTAATACTGTAACCTTTGATTTCCAAATTAATTGGTATTGAAGTGTTGCTGAATTCATTAAATTTAATAATTTAATTAGTTTAGGGATTTAATCAAAATGTGTTACAACAAAAGTATAGCAAACACTTTTTAAGAGTATCAATTTTCGGCATTCTCAAATCAATAAGAATTACTTCCAATGTGATATTTAAGCTATTGGAATCATAAATTAAGCTTTTAGCTTCAAAGAAGATTATTTTTATGCATCACTTCTAACTGTAAAATTCATAGGGAATCGAATAGAATCATAACGAATCCATAAGCTTTTTAAATATTGTATTTAAAAATGTACTCGAATGCGTAGCCGCTTGGGTAGGGTTTAATTGAAACTCATGATTGGTTACTACGATAAGTTCATCTTCAGGAACACAAAGCAATAACTGCCCTCCATAGCCTAACCCGAAAAATACAGACTTACCATTATATGTCCCATTCCACCATAAGTTACTATAATGTAAATTTTCAATGGGTCCGTAATTACCGTTTAAGTCTATTTTTTGATTCCAACTGTTATTAACCCAATCATTTGTTACTATTTGGTCTCCTTTAAACATTCCGCCTTCTAAATATAAATACCCAATCTTAGCACAATCACGAGCCCTTAAAACTAGTCCAGCATCTGACCTTGTAATGCCCTGAGGGTCTTTATCCCAATGGTAATTAGTAACACCTATTTTCTGGAATAAATTTGTGTTTGCAAAATCACTATAACTCATTTCAGATTCTTTATTCAAAACATGAGCAAGCAAAGACACAGCCCCAGAATTATAGTTAAATGTAACTCCTGGATTATCTAAAATCTCTTTTGAAAAAAGATATTCTAAAGGATTGGTAATTTGAGTGTACCAATTTATTGCTTCATTGTTTTCGTTCCAGTTAAACCCTGACTGCATATTTAAAATATGTTGCACTGATAATTCCTGGAGTCTATCATCTGAAGATTCATTAATGTAAGTAGGAAAATAATCTTCAATTTTTATTTCCGTACTAGGAAAAAGGTCTTCTTTTTGTGCAATACCAAATACGATTGATGAAACACTTTTAGTAATAGATCGTATATGAAGCAGTGATTCTTTGTTTTTACCATTATAGTAATTTTCAGAAATTAATTTTCCGTTTTTAACAATGATAAAACTATAAATATTAGGAAGATTACTTGCTTGTAAGGATAACTCATCAATTAAACTATTTGATAACCCGACTGTACTGGGTAATGCTTCTTCCCATTTAAACGCAGACTTTTGTGTGTTTTCATTAACATCATTACTATTTGAACAGGAAAAAAAAGTAATAAAAAGAGAAAGTAAATATTTCATTATTGGCTAATTTATTTTAAAAGAGACCATATAAATTTTACTCAAACCGTTATTACTTTCAACAGTATGTTTTTTAAACTCTGAAATAGTATCAAACTTTTTTGATTTGATGTTATTTCTCTTACTCGTAAAATATAAGATTTGATTTTCTTCATCATAAAATGGGCAATATTCCATATACTTTGTATTGATGGGAATTCCTAAATTTGTTGCCTTTCCCCATTTTCCATTTGCATCCTTTTTCGAAATGTATAAATCACCACTCCCTTGACCATCTTTTTCTCCATATCTTGTATACAATATGAAATCTTCCTCTTCTGAAATAAAAGCATTAAATTCATAACCATCACTATTAATGTTTTCACCTAATAAAACTGGGGTTGAATACTTACCATTTTTCCACTCACAAAAATAAATATCATCTTTGCCAAAACCATTTGGAGAGTCCATTGTAAAATATAGGTTGTTATTTTTACTTACTGAAGGGTAAAATTCATCTAAGTCTGTATTGATTGGTTTTCCAATATTCTTAGGTTTTGACCAATCATCATCTTTACTATCTCTATCCACATACCAAATATCAAAATCCTTTTTATTAGTAACAGAATCGCTCAATGGTCTATCAGAAACAAATAACAATCGATTTCCATTAAATGACAAAAAGGGTTCTAAATACATATATGAGTCGCAAAAAGGCAATAACTTTGGTTCTGACCATTCGTTATTTTCTTTTTTAATGTAAGCTATTTGAGAAATTTCTTGACCAGGACTTTGAATTGTAAAAAATGCTTCTTTGTGGTTTTTTGAAATAGAAAAATCTCGAACATTGAGAAATTGATTTAGTGATTTATCAAATTGTTTGATATCATTTTTATTTTGAGCTATTAATAAATTTGAAGTAAAAATCAACGCTACAATTAATGTGTTTTTTGTCATAATTATATATTATTACTTTATAAAACCCTGTTTATGTTTTAAACGTTATAGTATTTACTTTTTAAATCTTACCACCTTCGACATTTACAAAACCTTCCTTTTCGATACTTCTTTTGCAAGACATATAAAAAATTATGGATAAGGCACAAAAAAGGGTAATTAGCTTTTTCATTATTTATTTTTATTGTAAAAAATTAAAGCATTCTCATTAAAGATGTTATAAAATTTAATAAGTTATGCGATACAAGAGCTAATAGTATACTTCCACTCTTAACTGTTATCCAACCATATAAGTAACCTATAAGTGTTGTTCTAATAAAGGGATAGGCATAGAATGTCACTTCTAATGAGTCGTTTAAAAATAAACCATGCCCAAACCCAAACATAAGTGACGCCACAAGTATAGCAGGGTTTATTCTAGATTTTTTAAAAAGCTTTTTCTCTGAAGATAACACTTGTACTAAAAGCCCAATTATAATAGCTCTAGAAGCCACTTCTTCTTGAATTCCAGGCATTGTTAATTGATATAATAGTGTATCTAAGCTCCAAGGCATTTTATTACTCAAAAAGACATAAGAAATGACTTCAATTAATATATAAACTAAAAGAATAAGTATACCTTTTTTTAAAAATGATTTATTTTGCTTTAAAGTAAGGTAGTAATCTTTTAGTTGAAACTTTCCATACACAACCAAAAATAATAGAACACCAAGGGTAGCATACAATTTACCAGACCAATTCCATTTACTATCAAATAGCACTAATGACTCATATTCTATTGGAACAATCATTAAAACGTTGGAAAGTAGTGCTATGGAAGCAAAAGCTAATATAACTTTTAGTGTTTGCCTTTTTTTGTCTTTTAAAGAGTAGATGATTATTGGTGAAATTAACACTAAATAAAAGAGTGTTTCTAAAATTGCTTTTTTCATTGAGATTGATTTTAAACTTTATACTAATTAGACACTTTCTTTGTAGCAATTTGAGCATGAGTTATAATAGAAAATCCATTACCGTAAGTACGTTGCGAAATGTATAAGTGAATATTACTATCGAGTATTGTATATGTAATATTATCTACAGCGTTTTCATCTTCATATATTACTGTTTCTACCATCTTTCCATCAACTAGTTTTGTAGTATATTTTATTTTTTTACCTGTAGCAATCTCTAAATAATTATTCTCCCAGCTATCTGTTTCTTCAATATAGTCGTAAGTGATTTTAAGGATTAATTCTCCTTTATCATTAAGAGTTTCTTCAACGAACGTAAGACCGTTATCTGCTACATAAACCTTATGTTTTCCAGTCCCTGTTTTCCACTTGTATCGACTTATTAATGCTTTGTGAGTAGCATCCCATTCTCCAATGCGAAATGCATATTGATACACACCTTTAGGCGCATTTACACTAATACCTAATTCATCTTTTTCAATTGGTATATTATTTTGCGCCTTGCAGCTCAAAAAGGTTATAAACAGTAATAATAGAATGTAATTTTTCATGTTTTTTTTATAAAGAAACTAAATACTACTTATGAATTTTGATAATTGATTTAGATGATGCTAAAAATGATTTAGAACGATAATTTATTCTTCCCTATTAGTAATTCTTTCACATAATTAATATTAGGTTTGCATAAGCGACAACTATTCTAGTTCTAGTTACACTTTTCTTTTTCTGCATGAAGATAGCTAGCTATTTCTGGCATAAAGGCCTCTAAATTTTTATATGTGTTTCTGTTAGATTTATACTTTTTTATAAGTGGTACCAGTCCTTTTAAATAGATGAAACGTCCGTTTTCATAAAAATCTATATATAATTTGCTTGCGGTTTTGCTTCCTAATATTTCTTCGGTAAGAATCACTTCATTTGCTCTAACTAAATGTTCATATAAACATGATTTCCATGTTGAGTAAGCTTGTTTTTTCATAGCTTCTTTTATTGGGTTTAAAAGACAAGCATCTTTTTCGAGCTCATCAAAAAATTTGTCTACTAATGGATTACAAAAAGTATGACTGAATTCATGAATAATATAATCTTTAAGGAGTCTATTCGGGTCAAAATAGGGAACAGCCCTACTATTCTCTGATGGTCCAATAATTGCAAATAAATCTGTGCCTACCTTAGATTGGATTCTTGTAGCAAAACCACCATCATGTAATAATGGTGTTAGAATAATATTATAAGACTGTTGTTCTAAGCCATAATGTGTTTCCATGATTTTTACAATATCATGCTTTTCAATTTCGCTTTGAACATTTTCTATTAATTGATTATATAGCTCCTTATGGTTTTTATAGAATTGATGGAAGTTTGTTACTTCATAAAAATCTTTTAATTCAACAAAAAACTGTTGAATTTTATCTTTGTTCTTTTCAAATTTTATTTGAGATTGTTCTTTTATGGAAAACTCATGTTTTAAATTAAAACCTGGGAAATCGTAATGATACATTATCATTGGAACTTTATCGAAATTAAAAAAATCGTTTTGAATGTCTTGAATTAACCCAATAACTTCATGATTTATATAATCCTTAAAGTAAGTATCAATATCTTTAGTATAGTTTATATCTGCTTGTGTTAATAAAAAATAACCACTTAAATATTGTACTGTGGTAATGAGTTCCATTCTTTCATCAACAGTAGTGTTTATCTTTTTTGATTGACTGTTTATATTTAAACATTTTAGAATAAGGATAATTAAAAATAGATTTTTCATAAAACTCAATATTTTCAATTTGTAATCCTATATTTTTTTTCAAAAGCTTTTAAGCTTTTTCTTTCTAACTTTGTTGGTTGTAGAGCTTTTATAGGTTCATTATCTAAAATGCTATTTATAATATTTGCTAGAGACTTTACACTACTCATACTTCTATTAGTTAGAATAATAATAATTCTATTTTTCTTTTCATCTACTTCTGCCCAACTTACAAATCCTCTTTGACTACCTGAGTGATGGTATTTATTGCTACTATCTATTGTCCAAGCAAAACCATAATTAGATAAAGTATTATCATTTAAAACTGCAGGTTCTTTTGATTGACTTAACATGGCAGGGGAAAAGAAATCTTGATTTCCATAATATGCTCTTGTCCATTTAAATAAATCTTTAATAGTTAGTGCCACATTTTTGTCTCCATAAATTCCTTCAGGAGGCTTATTCTCCATTAATTTAAAGTCCGTAGTATAACGATTAGCTAAAAATTCATTGGCATTATCATTTGGGTTGATCAAATAAGCACTATTTAATCCAAGAGGAATAAAAAACTCTTTTTGCAGAAAACTTTGAAATGATATTTTAGAAACAGCTTCAATAATTGAAGCTAAAACAAGATATCCAGAATTTGTGTACTTAAAACTCTCTCCAGACGAAAAATCTAATTCTGGTTTTATCTCGTTAAATAGATTAAGAATGTATTTGTTTGTTAAAAAACTGGGTTCATTTTTATTTCTATTAGTAAACCATAGGTGTAAATATCCATGAAGCCCAGATGTATGGTTAAGAAGCTGTCTAATGGTAATATTTTTATATGGAAAATCTACTAAATATTTTGAAGCAAAGTCATCTAGATCTAGTTGAGAACGGTCACATAGAAGCATAATACCTGCAGCCGTAAACTGTTTAGAGATTGATGCGATGTTAAAAATTGTCTTATCAGAGATTGGTGTTAAAGACTCTGCTTTAGATAAACCATAAGATTTAATAAACTGAATGCTGTCTAGTGAACCAATTAGTAAGGTTCCATTAAACTGATTATTGCTATATAAATTATCAAATGATTTTTCAACTTTTTGATACTGACCATAGCTTAAATTTGTAGTAATTATAAAAGTAATTAATAATTTTAGAGTGTGATTTTTCATAATCTGCTTATTTCAATTTATTTGTGGTACATTAAATTCTACTTTATTTCTTCTTTTAATAACAAATTTAGTATACTCTAAAGAGCACACTTCAAATTATTTTTATGATATATTTAATCACCTATGGCAAACTCAATATATTTGATTATTAAATCAATCATTTCTTTGTCAACAACATTTTGGTTTCCTATCCTTTTAAAACATTTAATCCCTAAAAAATAACCATCAAAATATAGTTCAATGCAAGGATTATTTGTTTCGTGGGCTAGGGTTATGCCATCATATCCTAAAAAGCCATCTTTTCTTGTCCATAAAACTTTTAAGTTATCATTCCAGTTTCCTTCCATAGAGTAATCAACTCTTATGATCCCATATAAATTTATTTCTTTTAGCACATCAGGTAATATTGTCATATATTTTTTTATTTATGATTATTGCTTAAAGGTTAGCTGCTGTTTTATAACTCTTTAATGTTTTGTTTAAAACTCAGAAGTCGTCTTAGAATTTCTTTATCACTATTCAAAATACTCAGCTACAAATTGTGTCCATTCATATAGAGGTATCGTTTTATCTAAAAAGATGTCTGGCTGTAAGCCTTTTCCATCTATTGCAAAATCAGGTACTCTTTGACTCCTTGTTAAACAGTGGCTTTCCCAAAAAATGCCACTTGGTGAAGTAACATTATACATATTTGAAAAATCAAGCATCCCTGCTGTTGTCTGTCCAAATAACTTTACCTTTTTACTCTGTTTTGCGGCTAATATAAATTGCTCATCTGTACTTGCATTTCTGCCATTTATGATAACACCTATATTTTTTGGATAGGGGTAAATTGTATCAAAGGTTGTTATGTTTATGTCTTTATCGCTAACACGAACAAATTCTCCACGTTGCCTTTCTAACTTGTCAAAAGCCTCCTGATACCATTTTTTATCTTCATAAGTTGGAGCATAGATAGAGTCATTCATAAACTTAAGCATTCTCTTATTGTTTAACTCAGTTGATCGATATTCCACCGCTGGAGTTCTAATTGGATTTGTATATAGAAAAGGCAGTATTTCTCGATAACTAATACCTGATCCACCAGTGCCATAATGGATATCGATAATTAAGTTTTTAGTACTTAATATCTTCTCTTTATTTTTATTTATCACACTATCAATGGCAGCTTTTGACCTACGATTAAATGAAGGAATTCTAAAATACAGCGTATTCTTGTTTAGTTCTTCTAAATAGGGTTTTTTACTGGTAAGAGCCTTATAATAATTAGCATACATTTTATTTGTTTTTGATTCTAATTTTGGATACATTCTTTCTAAACCATTCATATCAACCTGTAAATGATTTTCTCCCATTAAAAAGACGTCATCTGATTCCAGAGTAATTCCTTTAACGATATAAAAAGTCGACTTAATTTCATCACCATCTATAGTAAACTCAAACCGTACATCTTTTTCTTTCCAAGCTTTATCTTCTGAAGTTATAATAAACCCGATATATGCATCTCCTTGTTTTTTTATACCGATTGTTTGTGTATCCATTTTCCAAATCCCTTCATAATCGTGAGATTCTTTTTGGGCTAAGTACTTTTTAAATTCTTCAATATCAATAGTCATTTTTTGCCAATCAGAAAAATCTTCAGTAATACCAGTGTCTATGTATTTCTTTTTATAGTCTTTGGTAAAACCAAAACCAACATGCCCCATTCTAAAAAAATGAAGCCAATCAAATAAAATATTTTTACACACTGCGTATGTTTTTGCCTTCTTTACTTTTTCGAGTGTTTTTGCATTAAAAGAAGCGTAAGCCAACTCTCCTTTTTCTTTAATATGATAAGTAAAACCAGCATCGTTTTCTTCAAATGTTTTTTTTAACCATTGGAATTCTGATGTACAATCGCAATCTTGTGAGGCAATTGCTTCTTTTTTGGTTTTCTTATTACAAGACAATAGTATTAGCCCTGCAAAAATTAGATAGTAAAATGTAGCTTTCATTTATAATGATTTAATCAATAACAAAGGTTTTAAATTGCTCTATAAATGGTACCGCATTGGTATATCCCATGCTAGTTATATTGTCTTGAGCCTTAGAATAGGCTTTTAAAGGAATATGAGCAACAAATAGTTGCTTAGGGTTAATATATTTTACAATAATATTCTCTTTTTGAGATGGCCCCAAAAGCCAATAGGGCAATATGACTACATCAATATTCTCATTGCCTAAATTAAATGCTTTAAGTCTTTTAATTTCTACATTAGAATCTCCCAGGTGAAGAATCTTTTTTCCTCCAATAGTGATTAAATACGCTACATTTTCGGCTTCTTTCCAAGGGGAATCTCCAGCGTGTTCAAACCTCAACACTTTAATTTTGACATTATTTAAAGTAAGCGTTTTACTCTCAAAAAAATTAGGGGTTTCTGAAGTTACCTGAGATGAAATAGTTTGAAATGCGTCAAAATTTTCCTTAAGTTGGTTTGCTGTTTCGTTTGGACCTAAAAAACGAGCTTTAGTATTATATTTTAAATGGTGTCCAACAAGCTGAGCATTAAAGTGGTCGCCATGTAAATGCGTTGATAAAACGATATCTACATTACTATAAGGAGCTTCTGCCTTTTTAAGTTTTTCTAATTGATTGTCTGGTAACACATCTAAATAATCAAACTCTTTGTCAAAAATAGCATCAATAAGTATTTCGGTATTTTCATATTTTACAAGTACACCTTCATTGGCCAAATATTGTATTTTAACTTTTTGAGCGATTATACAATTAGACTGTAATAAAAACACTCCTAAAATAGCGGCTATAATGTAGTTTTTCATTTTGATAATGTTATAGTTCCTGAATGATTCCCATCACAGTCAGTTCCAGTTATGTTTATGATAATGGAGTTATCTTCAAGTAGTTTTCCGTTACCTGCAAAAAGACCATTGCAATTTGGAATGATATCATCATACTTAAAATTGCTAAGTACATTATTGTCTATCGTAAAAGAAACAGCACCATCATTTTCTCCACTATTGCAACAACTGGTGAAGTTGTTCGAGATAAAAAATGAACCTTTAAATTCCCCAGAAGCAAGTTCATTAATACTTGCCGAAATAGGTAAGTCCGTAAACGACCTTTCGGCAGTTGATGAGCTCCATAAACCTGTATAATTTCCTGAAGTTAAGGTATATTCATTCTCAACGGGATTCCCTTTATCTTTAGAATCTTTTTGATTGCAAGATGAAAAAGAAATAATAATACATATTAATAGTAAATAGGTTTTACTCAATACTCTCATGAACAAGATATTAAATTTATTTTTTGGCCATTTTTATGATTTTAATTAATTTTATTTAGCATCATTTTATAAATTAATTTCCAAGTCTTCATATTATCTCTAGAGTAATAGAAGTTTCTTTGGTATTGGTTGTTAGAAATTATTATATCAATAGCTTTCACATCATATTCTTCATTACCACTATAGCCTCCTTTTACAATTGTAGTCATTTTCCCATCAATTATTTTACTGGAAAATTGATGCCATCTTTGAGCTCTTGCATTTAAAAAAAGAGCTTTCCATTCTTTTGTTTCAGTATTATATGTCCTAATATCTGTTGTAAAGGCTCCCTTTTTAGTTGAATACTGAGATTGAAATGTTTTATGGTCTTTTAAAAACATTCCTCTTATCGTAGATTCACCCTCCATTTTTTTAAAAGAGCCATCCTTTTGCTTGATTTCCATTTGAACACGCCAAAGACCTCTATAGTATTCAAATTGAGAAAGCTCTGGTATTGATTTATCTGCCATCCCATACAAGCCAGTGTTTTGCGAATACACTAAACAATTAAGCCAAAAAAATAATAAAAAAGCAACTACTAACTTCTTCATTTACTAAATATTAATTAGGCTTTTTTGTTGCAATACTCACATGATTCACTATTGTATAACCATTACCAAATGTTCGACGTGCAGTATAAATATAAATGTTGTCTGCAAGAACTGTATAGGTATTATTATTTGTACTGTCCTCTCTAACAATTGTTTCTACCATATTTCCATCAACTACTTTTGAAGAATATTTCACCTTTTCACCTGTATTGTCTGAATAATTATTTTCCCAACTATCAGTGGCTTCTATATAATCATATGTAATTTTATGAGTAATATTTCCTTTGTCATCTATTCCTTCTTCAATAAAAGTAAGCCCATTATCTGCTAGATAAACTCTATGTGAACCCGAACTACTATCAGTTTTCCATTCATATCTTGATATTAAGGACCTTGAAATGCCATCCCACTCTCCAATACGAAAAGCATATTGATAAACACCTTCAGGGGCAGTTAAACTAATGCCTTTTTCATCTTTTGGGACATCGGAATTATTTGATTTTTTTTCTTGTGCATTTGCTTGTGAAAATACAATTAAACATAAAATTAGTATTAGTCTTTTCATGATTTTTAAATTCTGTTTTGTAATTTTTTGAGTGATAAATATCAAAAGAAAAATAGTTGCCAAATCAGAATTAATTGTTAATTGAGTTGAAACAATTAATTTTTGATGTAGAATAGCTAAAAAATGCTCTATAAACAGGAACCTCTTTACATTTAAAAATCAACGATGTGTTTTTAGTGTTAATTTTCAGTATTTGATATTGCCCATTTTTTCCAACTCTCAATATCGTTTTCATCATAATCCTTTTGACTCCATTTTTTAATAACCGTATAAGCATTTTTGTAATTATGAGCGTCCTTTTTCTCTAAAATTTCAATAAGAATCTCAGACAATCTTTTTGAATCTTCCTTATTTAAATTATCTAGTGGTATAGATCTTAAAATTACTAGAGCTTTATTTCTGTCTGTAAAGCTTGGAAAATCTAACGCATCAATTATTTTTGAGATATTAAATTCCATATCTGGAAATGCACGTGCCATATAATAAATAACGCGCATGCTATTGTTTCTCACACTGCTCTCAGCATCCCGAATACTAGGCATCAATGTTTGCAGTAAGTCTTCGTTATTCATTTCAGCGTGTGCTAATAAAAATGCTGCTGAGGCTCTTTGATCTGCCAACTCACTTGTATTTAATATATTAATAAGCTCATCTTTATGCTTAGGTGCGTAGGTGTTTATAGCATCTAAATAAGGTTCTAGCTTTGGATGATTAAACGACCATAAACAGTGTATTACTGGACAGCTATAATCTTTAATCTCACCATCTTTGAATAGTTGGTAACTAAGCTCTTCATACTCTTGCCATTTTGCTATCAATCCATTTGGATCATCAAAATGCTTCGTATTAATAGTCCTATAATTAAGACGCATTTTTGCCTCCTTAGCTTCTACAAAATCAATGATGAAATCATAATCATTGGTGAAACTTTTAAATAGACGAACATTTGCATAGGCAAAATCACCCAATGTTAGCAACTTATTGTCTAATTCTATCTTTTTTGTTTTGTATGTTTCACGATCAGAATCGTAAAGTGTTTTCAGCATTTGTAACTCATCCTTACATTTTTTTACAACTTCTTCTTTAGAAATAATATCTGTACCAAATACGGTTACGCCATAATCTTGCGCAAAAGCAACATTTATAGTACTTATAGCCATTAAAAATATAGCAAAGGTTTTTTTATTAAAATTTTTAATATTCATTTTTACATTTTTTTAGTTTGCATGTTTTTTTAAAAATTTACCAATCCTTGTCATGGTTTCAATCTGATTGTCTTTTTTTCTAATACCATGACCCTCATCTTCAAACAAAATATATTCTGTTGGCACCTTATTAGCTCTTACTCTTGCAACAATGCTGTCCGACTCACTTTGATGTACTTTAGGATCGTTTGCTCCTTGAATCACCATTAATGGTTTTTTAATATTATCACTAAAAAATAATGGTGATTTATTATACAACATTAAAGAATCTTTTTTAGGATCTCCCATTTCCTCAAAAAGTGCTTTTTTTCTAGCTGCCCAAAAATCAGGTGTATTATTTAGCACTTGTAGCCAGTTTGAAATTCCAAACATATCAATTCCAAATGCAAATTCATCGGGATGAAATGTTAATGCAGCCAATACTAAATAGCCTCCATAAGAATCTCCAATAATTCCTATTCTATCTTTATCAATACCTTCCATGGACGCTAACAACTCTTTCCCCTTAATAATATCTTGAAGATCATCAACACCATGTTTTTGATTATCTAAAGTTTTAAAGGTTTTTCCATAACCACTACTTCCTCTGTTGTTTACCGCTAATACAGTATATCCTTGGTTAACTGCAAATTGTATGTATTGGTTGTAGTTAGTACGAAATTGTCCTCCAGGGCCACCATGTGTCCAAACCAAAGCTGCACCATTTTTTACGCTACTGTGAGGTTCATATAAAAATGCAGGAATTTCAAGCCCATCAAAAGAAGTAATTGTGATGTCTTGTGGTTTAGATAAATCATTTGGATTTATTTCATCGTTAAGACTAGAAAGTATTTGTTCAGCTTTCCCAGTTTTTAGATTTAAAAGCCAAATGTTTTTTGGTTGATTATATCCCGTGACCCTTAATGCCAAATACTTATTATTAGGGCCAAAATTTGCTTCCTCTACTTCAGCAGTCTTTAAAAAGGGAATGTCTAAAAATTTGTCTTTCTGTAAATCTTTAACTTTAACCCGAGCTCTACCATTTTCGTTTGTGTAAACTACTAAGAAATTATGGTCTGGAGTAAAGCCAATTTTAACTATATCCCAATTTTCTTTTACAATTACAGTTCTTTCTTTGGTTTCAATATTATATTTCTCTAAATACAGAAATTCATTTCCATAGTTAGTTAGATAATATACTTCTTTGTTATTTAGTGAAAATCCTTTACCATAAAATTGAGAATCGTTATTTTCTGGAGATAAGGAAATACTCGTTTTATTAACTATATCATATAAATGAAGATTGGTAATATCTTCGGTTACTCCTTCGTGTAACAAAATATATTTATGGTCGTAAGAATTAAAACTAGTGCTATATTTTGTATCATTTTGAAATACTAATTTTGATGTTTTGTTTGCAAAATTATATTCATACCTATCGAATTTTCGAGGAGTTCGTTGATTTGATACATAATATATACCTGAAAAATCATTGTTTACGCCACGCCAAGTAGCTCTAACATTTTCACCAGAAGTTATATTTGTTATAATATTATCTTCTTTAGCATAAAGATGCATGGATCTACCACCATTAGGATTCATGATATATATTAAGTCATCATTATCTCCATAAAGCGTCAATGAATAAATAGCATTTACAGAATCTGAATGTATTAAGGTTTTCTTTTTTGTATTAATATCATAAACCCATGCTGAAGGCGAACCCGTTTCATCACTTGTGTATAATAATTTGTTACCGTCCTTTGAAAAAGAACCAGAAGATAAATATTTATTTTTTGCAAATTGTTCAGGCGTATAATTCTCTACATAATTAACTACATTACTATTTTGATCTATATTTTTGCTATTACTTAATACATAGTACAAGAAAATAGCTAGTAAGAGAATTATTGAAAAGGCTAGTAGCACAAATCTTAGGGATGCTTTTTTTAATTTCATGTGAATTTATTTTTTTGTTTTCTACTTTTTTGATTTACAATCGGAAGGCTAAAATAGTTCCGAAAGCTTTCCTTTCATAATAATGTAATTCTCATTCGTGCGAATGGGAGGTAATTGCTACTAAAATTATTGAGATGGGTAATGTAATAGTAGAATGCTCATTTAAATACTTAAATTGTAGGATGGATATAAGACACAAACTATCAAAAAAATGAACTGGAATTATTTGTCTTTACTGGAAAGAAGCTTGACAAAATAAAAGAAGATGACATTCTTACATTTAATCAATAAAACTAATTAATGAATTTGATTTAGAAATGTATAACCAAAATATAGAAGCATAAATTTCTAAGCTATTGCCCCTTTTTACATGCAAGCCACTAGTTCAAAAACTTCATTTAAATCAAACCAGATGCTGTTAAGGACAGAAAATAGTATGTTAAAATCATTATTTCTTATTGAACTACAAGATTTATGTGTAATACTATTAAAAAAACTAATTTACGCTTTGTAAAGTACTTTGCTCTTTTATGATTAAAAATAATATTTATGAAAAAAATTCTTATAATTTTTAGCTGCTTAATTCTATCGCAATTAACGGCACAACAAAGCAAAAATGACAAAATTTTTGAGGCAGTTAATAAAAAACTTGATGAACTTTGGAAAGATTCAACTGCTCCTGGATTATCATTATCCATTGTACTGCCCGACGGAGAAGCAAAAACACTAACAAGAGGTTTTGCTGATCTTGAGAAAAAAATTAAAATGTCTCCAACAACTAGAATGCTAGGCGGGAGCACAGGAAAGGTATTCTATTCTGTTGTTGCACTTCAATTGATTGAAGAGGGTAAGCTTAAATTGGATGAACCCATATATAAATCCATGTCAAGTTATTCTTGGTTTGACAAAATTCCAAATGCAAAAAGTTTAACTGTCCGATCTTTAATGAGACATGAAACAGGTATTCCTAGGTATGTTTTTAGTGAAGCATTTCAAGCAGATGTCTTAAAAGACGTAGACAAAGTTTGGAAACCTGAAGAATTGCTATCTTATGTTTTTGAATCAGATTCAGAATTTGAAGTTGGAGATAGCTGGGCTTATTCAGACACTAACTATATTATATTATGCATACTTATTGAGAAAGTAACTGGTAACTCTTTATATAGTGAGGTCCAAAAAAGAGTTTTGGATAAAGCTGGATTAAAAAATGTTGTACCTCAAACAACTAGAAAATATAAGAACATTGCACAAGGATATAATGCTAAGGATGATTCTTTTTTTCCAGGTGTGCAATTTGATGAAACTGGAAAAAGTCGTTATAATTTACAGTTTGAATGGGCTGGAGGAGGCCTAGTAATTACTACTCATGACTTAGCGGTATTAGGAAAGAAAATTTATGAAGGAAAAATGTTTGACCCTAAACTTCTTGATGAATATTTTAGAGGTATTGACACTGATAGAGAGGCAAGTCAATGGGGATTGGGGGTTCATATTCGTGATACACCTAATGGTTTAATATATGGGCATAGTGGTTTTATGCCAGGGTATGTTACTAATATGATGTACTTTTCTAAAGACAAATTTTCAATTTGCTATCAACTTAACACATCAGATAGAGCCAAAACATCTATTATGAGGCATCTTCCATCAATTGGTGAGTTAATTAGTGAAGAATTGAATAAATAATTTATTTGATAAACTAATATAATTCATTAAAAGATTATTTATTCAATTACTCGCTCTTTAATGAAGATTTATATTGATTATACAATATAAGTCAACTAAAAGTTTAGGTGTTAATGACATAGAATATAAAGACATGATTCTACTTATAAAGTAATAGGCTTTATTAAAATATTCTTATAATGAGTTCTCACGATTAATTTAGAACCACCACCATTAATTTTACCAGATAATTGGTTGGTGAAATTTTGAATTTTAGTTCCATCATTTGAAAACACCTCAAAACCTGTTTCTATAATTCCTTTTTTTGAAGTTGCATTTATGTTTGCGTTAATATTCTTTGGAAATAAAAGGCTTATTTTTCCACTATAACTACTAAAAGCCATTATTGAGTCAGAAAATATGGAATCAAAACTTAAAAAAATATCACCGCTGGTAGTGTCTGCGGACGTTGTTCCTGAAATATATAAGCCTATAATATTACCGCTTCCGTTAGAAAGCTCTAGGTTTCCAGAAACACCTTCAACTTTAATATTACCATTACTAATAGTTTTTAGATTTAAATTAGTTTTTTTAGGCACTTTAATTTTGTAATTAAATGTTATTTGTGGAGTTTTATTTCTAATAGTGATAATGTTATTGAACTCATCAATAACAATGTTTTCAAAATTAGTATCATCAGCATTTATACCTAAAATCGTTATTTCTACATCTTTCCCTTCATAGGCTGTTACTTCTATGTTTCCTTTTACTTGTTTTAATACTATTTTTCCAGTTTTTGATGGATCGCTTAGTTTTATTATTTTAGATTTTGAAGTCTCATTTATTTGAGAAAACACATTTAAACTAAAAGAGACAAAGAGTAATAGTAAAATATTTATCTTTTTCATAGTTAAGAATTATAGTTTAGTAAGATATACATCACCATTAGTTGTTTTAAAACTATATTCAATTGGATTGGTTAGATTATTTTTACTAGCTTCTATTTTTAATTCAGAATAAAGTTTACCACTTCCTCCTTTATTATTAAAATTGATATTTGCATTTAAATTGGCTTGATAAGCGATCCTTATATCTCCGTTAATTGACTGATACAAAGATGCTTTGTTCGGATTTTTTGTATAGGATATTTTGATGTCTCCATTAATAGTTTTAGCTTTTGTGTTTCCCGAAATATTAGTCAAAATTAAATCGCCAGCTATATTGGTGGTTTTTATATGTTGACTTTGTATTCCATTAACTTTTAATGACCCTTTTCCAATGGTTCTTGCATCAATATTTGTTGCTATTGGTACTTTTACTTTAAAGTTTAATTGAAATGTATAAGGAGCTTTTGGAACAGAATCGTTAAAATGAATGTTCATTTGATTATCATAACTAAAAAAAGGAGCGTTAGGATGAATAGTGATTTCGTTGCTTTTTTCAATAATTGAATAGGATATTTCTTTTTTCCCCTGTTCTAAATATTCGTCATCTGCTGTATTAATAACTTTTTCTACTTCAATAATTATTTGATTGCTTTCATGACCTTCTATTTCTATATTGCCATAAACATTTTTCAACACCAAATTGTTTGATCCATTAAGGTTGTTAAATTCTATTTTTTTTGTACTTAGCTCTTTGTAGCTTTGTGCCAATATTAAGTTACATGTAAAAATTAGTGTTAGTATTAAGGTTGCTTTTTTCATAATATTTATTTTTTAGATTTTTGATATCATTATTTTTTCAATATCTTCTTTAACTGTTGGATTTATTTTTTTTATATCGATGAGTTTTTCAATAGCTTCTATTCCCTCTTTATTTTCGAGACTCATCATTAATTCTGCCAACGTCATTTGTATAATAGGTGAATCTTGAAATGAAATGCTTTCTATTAAGCCTTTAATTACATTATCATCATTTTTAAATTGGATTAAGAAATCTAAAATGGATAGCCTTACATTAACATTTGAATCAGAATTCAACGATTTAAACAAAACATTTAGCAAGTTATTATCAATTGATGCTAAATGATTAATTTTACTGACCCCTTGGAGTCTTTTATCAACCTCTGGTTCATTTAACAAATAAACAACTTGTTCCAATTCATTGTGTACAGAAACCCCATTATTAACCCTAGATTTGTTAACTTTAATACCAATTACACTGCCAATAAATATTAAACAAACGGCATATGCCAGTTTCAAGGAATTACTTTTGTTAAAAATAAACGTTGACAAAATCAAATTATTAAACCAATTTGATTTTGATGACTTAATATTAGCCTCAAGCATTTGGTAAAACTGTACGTCCATGGTTGTATTTGGCTCTGGAGAATCATCTAAGATTGACAGCTGATTCCATGTATTTTTTATGCCTTCAAAATGCTTTTTTAGACTATCATCATTCCTAAGTTGAGCTTCAAAATATTTTGCTTCTTTTTTAGATAAGTTATTTGATAAATAGTCTACTATTTTTTTTTCAAATTCCATATTATTAACGAGTTCTATTATGCAGCCTAAAAAATATTATTCTAAGTTCTTTTAAGGCTCTAAATACTTTTGTTTTCACCGCTCCTTCATTACAATCTAAAATAATTGCAATCTCTTTATAAGGCATCTCATGGTATTTACTTAAAATCAAAATCTCCATTTGATTTATTGACAGTTGCTTAAACGCATGTTGAAGCAGTTCTTTTTCTTCATTTAAATTTTGAGTTGTATCTAATTCATAAGAAACCAAATCTTTGAAAGAATCATATTCCAACGAGGTTGTTTTATTTTTTTTATAATGATCATAATAAACATTCCTAGCTATTCTAAAAATCCAGCTTGTAAAAGTTCCTTTGTCAATAAATTTTTTTCGATATTTTAATATCCTTACAAATACGTTTTGGACTAAATCTTCACTTAATTGTGCGTCATTATTTAGTTTATAGAAATAGCCAAATAATCTTTTTTTATAGCGCTCATAAAGTAACCCGAGAGTTTCGATATTACCGTCTTTTACTTTTAGCATTAATTCATTATCTGTTAGCATAAAAATCTATTGATAAATTGACACAACTTACTCCTTAATAATTTTAAAGCTATTCATCATATTTTGTTTAAGACGAGTTATTGGACTTTTATCATTCTTACTGTTTTCTTTTCCTCCTATAGTCACTCTAACAAATTTGTCATCTAACCCTATTTTTTCAGGTTGTAAACCGAAGTTAGACATGTTTTCGTAATAAGCAACTACTAGCTCGCTTCTATAATCGCTTGCATAGTTTACTAAAAAATCGCTTAAAACAACGTCTTCATATTCGTAATTATTTTCTTCTAAATAACCGTAGGTAACTTCATGCTCTAGACCTTTCCCTTTCCATTTGTCGATGAAGTTTCTAATATGAAGAACATTTACAGCATTAATATTTTCTTTACCAAACCAATGATCTCCTAGTAAAATAGAATCATTATAATTCTTTTTATATGTATACTCATTGTCTGGTAAATACGCTTCGAATTGAAAAGTTAACATTTTTTTTATTGAATCGTTTTCAACAACAGCGAAAAGATATCTTTCAACTTCAGCAGAATTGAAAAGTACGAAGTTTAATTTTCCAATAAATTCATATTCTTTATCTACTTCAATTGTAATATTTGGTTGTGCATCAGAAACAATTCGGTTTTCTTTTACAGTTCTCTCTGGTTTTTGTTGCGTAAAAAAGCAGAACAGCACTATGGTTATAATAAATACGTATTTCATGTTTGTTTTAATTATTATTTATGTCCAGGATAACTCCAAAAAACACAAATGGTTACAAGAAATGCTTAATTTTTTATTTATACTGTAAAAAAAAGTGCTAGCACTATATTCTTTTCTTTTTTAGTAAACCTTTAATGTTATTATAATCAATATAATATACTATTCTAAGTGAAAACACATGCTCTATAGGTTGATCGAATAAAGTGCTTAAACTATCAAAATAGTTATCACTGGACATACTATTAATATTAAATAGTGAATTCCTGTAAAGTGCTGTTAATAAGCTGCCAGGAGCAAATTGCCATGAATAGCTAAAATCTAAATTCCAGGTGCTAAAATTCACATTAGGGTTGAAACCAATATTTTCCAGATTGTAGCCTGTACTGTTATCAATTGATCCATCATCAAGCAATGTATAAAGGTTGTAATCATAATCTGCAGTAGACCAATAATTTCTGAATGTTAATTTTAAGCCATGAAACGAGTTAAAGTTGTACGATCCAGTTATTGAGTTTTCTATTGTACGTTGATCGCGCTGTCCAAATATAATGCCATCATTTATTTTAGTTACATAACCTCTATCTCCATTTCCATCTTGTATTAAACTACTATACCTTAGAGAAAATTTGTCTGAAAATCTAAATCTTACTCCAACAGAAACATACTTTCTAAAGGTATCACGATCAGGGTCAAAGTATGTTGTAATTCCACTACCCAACCCAACCGACAAAGGTTTTGCTTGATTAGAGGTAATACTAGCTGTTATGGTAAACATGTTTTCATAAGTGAAGAAGCGACCATCTGTTCTTGGTTCCCAATAATCATACTGTTTGCCAAAGTCCCAATTCATGTTGCTACTTAGTTGCCATAGATTTTTAAATTGCATTGAAGCAAAATATCCAATATTTTTACTTACATATGTATCTGGGTTAAAAAGTCTCCTATAATTAAACCAAGTACTAGCTCTAAAATTATTTATGTTACCCTTTGGTTTAAATGTTCTATAGGAAAGAAAATAATGGAAGTTGTGATAGTTGTTCTGGAACTGAATTCCCATATCGTTAATATTATATTTTTTATCAGCAAAGGAGTATCCTGCATTATGTCTGAAGTTGCCACTTATCTCACTAAAATCAATGCTTCCACTAAATCCTGTAAAGGTTTCATTGGTTTCCATATATTTTACGTTACTCATTTTAAGAGCACCTTCATAATTAAAAGTGTTTTTTTTATTGGTAATGTCGAATAACCCAGCAGTTACATTTGCATCTCTAAAGCCACCATCTCTCATTACATTCGTATTTACCAAACTAATAGAAGAGTTTCCGCTAAATTGTTTGTCAATTACTAAGATGTTATAATTGGCAAGCGGTTCAACAACTTCTCTTCTGGTTTCTTGAGTTACATTATTTTTAATTACTGCTTCTGTCTTTTCTGTAATCGCATTAAAAAACCCAACTCCTAACCCTTCTTTGGTTCTTCCGGAGAGCTTTAAGGCATTTAATACTTTAACACTGCTTGGATAATTGGTCACTTCTTCATCGGCTTCAAGTATTGGGTATCCAGTAGGAGCACTTCCTATACGTCTTGAATAGAACAGATTCCCTTTGTTAAAAAGATCAACACCTTCTTTAAAGAATTGACGTTGTTCGGCTAACTGCTGCTCAAATGGCCCTAAGTTTAATTCAATATTATCAAATCCAGCCTGACTGAAATCGGGAACAAGAGTAGCATCGAGGGTAAAGTTTTCAGTAATTCCATATTTTAAATCCATTCCAAAAGTGAAATCACTATCGGTTTCTCCATCATAACTTCTTGTTAGTCCAGATGCAAACGGATAAAAGCTAAGTCTGGTTGGAGGTGTAATGTTTTCAATACCATGTACTTCGCCGCTCATTTGTCCAGCTTTCATCCCAGAAGATAAGTCCAATGGATTCCAAGAGTATTGACTATTGTTTCTAATAAACTTTCTGTGAAAGTTTATAGCCCAGGTTTGAATCCCTTTGTTAGAGAAACGTAAAGCTGAATAAGGGATTTTTACTTCAACTACCCACCCGTTGTCAACAATTTTAACGGCACTGTCCCAAACAGCATTCCAACCCCAATCTTCATTTCCGTTAGAAGTTACAATAGCATCACCTTGAGTCCCTGAGCTAAATACAACAAATTGAGTATCGTTTTGTCCATTATTATTAGGGTTAATGGCAATTAGAAAAAAATCAGTTTGTCCAAAATTGTCACGCGTGGTGAATTGCTTCATAATTTTAGCTGGATTATCTTGCAAATGAGCTGCGAAATAAACAGCGTTGTCATCATAAGTCATTTTCACAACAGTTTTCTGATTAGGATCTTCAACAACTCCCATGTCGGGTCTAAATTGAACAAAATCTTTGGCCTCCTCAGCATTTTTCCAAGCGGGATCGTTAAGAACACCATCAATCTTTGGCGCTGAGTTCGTTCTTTTGATGGTTAAGGTTTTCTTTTCTTGGGAAAAAATTGTCAAAATGCTAAACATAGCAATAAGAAATAATAATGTTTGTTTCATGGATATTAATTCAATTGATTAAATAATTGTGTATAATATCAATAACTTTGAAAAAAAATAAAGGTGACATTTTTTTAAAACTTTGATGTGGAATGCTACAATTATGATGTGATTGCCTTCGTAAAAACTTAGAAAAATATTTGATTTTAAAATCAAGAGTGGTTTTTGATGTACTCCGAAGGTGTAAACCCTGTTTGAGCTTTAAATGCGCGATAAAAAGTAGCAGTACTTTTAAATCCAGCTTCATTAGCTAATCCAGAAATTGATAAGTGTTTTTTGTCTATATTTAATAAGTCTTTTTTAACATAATCAACTCGATGTTTATTCATCAAATCATTAAAACTACACTCTAATTCTTGATTTAGAAATTCTGTAAGTTGGTGACGACTTATTGCTAACTTATCAGCTAAATCTTCTGCTTTTAAGTTAGGCGTAAGAAATATTTTCTCTTGACTTAAAAGGATATTTAACCTCTCGTCTAATTCTTCTAAATTCTGTGATTGTAAATTTGAGTTTTTATATTTTTTTACTTGGAATACAGTAAAGTCAAAAGAGGTACTAAATCCCTTTATCAAGTGAACTTCTAAAATTGTTATAAAACCAATTAAAAAAACAGTTACAATGGATATTAAATCAATGCTTTTTATTTCAAATACAATGATAGCTAAATACTCCAAAAAGACAATAATTGCAAAAAGTAACATACAAATAGTAAGAAATTTTAAAACTTTTGTAGGTTCTATGTCTTCTTTTTTTCCTTTACCAAGCAATTTAAAACTTACTATACTATAGCTTAATAATTGTATTACTAAGGATGAAAATATTACTTTTTTTAATGTTGGAGTGTTTATTCCAATAAACATAATAGATGAAAAGAAAATAAAAGGTAAAAAATGCAATGCAGTTTTTAATGAAAACTTTTTATAATTAAGATTGCTTGAGCAAAATAGAAAATATAACGGTGGAATCAGAAACATAGGAGAAAACCCAAGCATAAAAAAGGCTCGGTAATTTTCTCTATACCCTAACTCAGTTAACATATATTGAATTACAATAAAAGTAGTAACAAGTAACAAAGAAATTAAATAATAAATTCCTTTGTTACGCTTTCCTTCAGCTGTACTTAATAAATAAATAAGCAATAAGCTTTGAATAGTCGCATACCCAATAACAAAAATCAATAAATTCATAATGACTTCTAAAATGTATGTTTAAAGTAATTCATTTTAGCAATTTTATTAAAAATATACAATTAAGCTAAAGTAGTTTCTTCAACAAACGGAATTATTATTCGCGTAATAACTCCTCCACTCTCAATATTATCAAAATAAAACTCGGAATTATTACCATATAATGCTTTTAATCTTTCCATTATATTACTTATGCCGTTTCCTTTAGAAATGGTAGTTTTTTTATTAATTGGTTTACCATTGTTAAAGACTTCAATAACTAATTTGTTTTCTTTTTTAAAGACATTGAGTTCAATAACTAGTTTTTTAACTTTTATTGAATAGCCATACTTTATTGAGTTTTCAACGATTGGCTGAAGCAACATAGCGGGTATTAAACTAAATAGAGTGTTTTCTTCAATATTAGTTTTTATGGTTAAATGGTCAGAAAAACGAATTAACATAATACTAAAGTACTTATCTAATACATTCATTTCTTTTCGCAACGTTATAAAATCGTCATTTTTTAATTCTAAAATCTCCCTTAAGAGGTCGCTTAAATCTGCAATAGTATTTTGAGCTTGAGTTGGATTTGTTTTTACTAAAGTAGAAATACCATTTAAAGTATTAAATAAAAAATGAGGATGTAATTGGTCTTTTAAGGCTTTCATCTTAGCACTAGTCAATTGATCTGAAAGCTTAGTCTTTAGGTATTCATACTCTTTTATCTTATTTACATAATAGTATACATATATTATTGCAGCCATTACAAAATAGTTAACAAAGTTTATATCAAAAGTTCTAGCGAAATGGTTAATAGAAAGATTGTTTATAGCTTTTTCTAAGTCGTATTGCCCAATGATTAAATTAATAATAGAGGCGCAAATAAATAGAAACCAAGTCATTAAAATAGATAGCATAAAATGAGTTAAAAGTATTGAAGGTAGCTTAACATTTCTATCAATCATTCTTTTAGTTAATAATGCAACAAACAGCATATAAATCACTACTAAAACCCAATCTAAAAAAGTACCTGAAAAAATTAACTCAAACCAACTAAAGTCATTATTTTCAAAGGCCTTTGCTGAAATTATGAAATACAATCTTTTAGAAAAGGTTAATAACACAACCACTCCATAAAAGGCAGCTAGAATTTTGATTAGTTTTCTATCTATTTTTTTTTTCATTTTAACTAAACCCCTATTTTTTTTAAAAAATCTTTTTTATAGCTCTTGCTTATTCTAAAAAGTTTGTGATCCTTCATTTTAACATCCATATCTCCAAAATTAGAGTTAATCAATTCATGGACGTACTTTATGTTAATTATTGTAGACCTATGCACTCTAATAAAATTATTTGGGTCCAATTCAGTTGATAGTTTTGTTAAGGATTCTCTCATTAAATGCTTTTTATCATCCGTATAGATTTCTGCATAATAACCGGACGCCAATATATACTTGATATCACTTAGCTTTAAAAAAGAGATTTTATTCCCTAATCTTATTGGGATATTTTTTTTGTAATTATTTTTAGACTCGTTTGATGAGCCCTTTAAATATGACAAAAACTCACTAAGTTTTTCATCGTACAAAGGCTTATTGTTCTTAATATAATCTAATGCATTTGAAGTAGATTTAAAAAACCTTTCATCCTTAAATGGCTTTAAAAGATAATCGAAAGCAAAATTGTCAAAAGCTTTTAAAGCAAACTCATCGTAAGCAGTTACAAAAATAACCAGTGGCTTTTTTTTTGTGGAAATTTTATCTAAAACGTCAAAACCCGTCATATCCTTTAATTCAATATCCAAAAAAATAATATCTGGCTCTAACTCATCTATTGTTTTGACAGCCTCTTCACCAGTTTTACAAACCCCCTCAAGTTTAATAGCATGGATATCGTTTAACAAATTTTTTAACCTCTGTCGGGCTAATGGCTCATCATCTATAATTAAAACCTTTATTTGATTGTCCATTTTCTTCCTTTTTTAACAATTTCTAAGGGAAATTAATATTTTTATTTAAAGAATGTATTAAAAGTACACACCTAATATCATTATAAGTACCACCTACATCTCTTTATGTATTATATAAATCATTTTACAAGTCATTAAGTGCATGTGTAGATTGTCCTAAAAAGTAGTAATTATGCAATGAAAACCATTGCAAATGATTAATGAAGTTACAAAACACCTCCAATTCTTAAAAACTCTCAATCAATGTGTCAGACATTTCACATCGTGTAAACGACCTCTAAAATCATTAAAAGCGACTTTCAATTCATTACCCTTAAAACAAAGTTAAACTTCTCCTTTCTTTACTTCGCAATTTTTACAAAAGGCAGTGTAGTGAAACTAACTAATATGTTAAGGTTCCACTAAACTTTGACTTCATTTTATTAGTAATAAATATTTGAATTAGTCACTTGAAATTTATTAACTGCCTGCCTTTTTTTTATTGTACAGACAAATACTAATTCAATTTAAACTAAAATTTTATGATGGTAAAGAATTACTTTATTATGTCATTGCTGCTATTGTTTTCAATAGCCTCAACGGCTCAGGTGAAAAAAATTTCAGGAACAGTTTCAGATGAATCTGGAACGCCGCTTCCTGGGGTTAATATTGTAGTAAAAGGCACTACAAATGGGACACAAACAGATTTTGATGGTAATTATACGATTAATGCCAATACTGGTGATGTTCTTGCTTTTACTTATTTAGGTCTTAAATCCTCAGAGCAAACGGTAGGGTCTTCTCTAACGATTAATGTTACTATGAAAGAAGACGCAGCTCAGTTGGACGAAGTTGTTGTTACCGGTGTAGCTGGGGCAACGTCCAGAAAAAAATTATCTGTTACAGTTGCAAAAGTATCTTCAGATGATTTAGAAAACATTCCAACAACTTCCGCTGCTTCTGCACTTCAAGGAAAAATTCCGGGAGTAACTGTTACCAATTTCGGAAGACCAGGGCAAGGATCAACTATTTTGTTAAGAGGGTCAACTAACTTATTTGGTTCTCAATCACCGTTAATTTTGGTAGATGGTATAATTGTTCAAGGAGGATTGCAAGACATAAATATTGATGACATAGAATCCTTTGAAGTTGTAAAAGGCGCTTCAGCCTCTGCATTATATGGGTCAAGAGCTGGTAATGGTGTAATTGTTATTACTACTAAAAAAGGAAAAAGTGGTAAGGTAAATGTTTCCCTTAAAAGTGAAATTGGTTTTTCCGAATTCAATAGAAGAGTTGAGTTAAGTAAATCACATAATTTTGATTTAGCTAGTGATTGGGAAGATTTTAAAGGTGTTTATACAAAATACGATGGAGTTACTTACCCATCTGATTACAATGGCTCAAATTATGCTAATGTAACAGGGGGGCGTATACCCTCAGCAGATGGCTATACTGATAATCCATATGGCAAGTATTATGACAACCAAGATTTGTTTTTTAGAACTGGTGTAAATCAAACACTTTACGCATCTTTAGCTACAGCATCTGAAAATTCCAATATTTATTTTTCAGGAGAAAATGTTAAGCAAGAAGGTGTATATAGAGATACGGAAGGCTACGAAAGAATTTCGGCTAGACTAAATGCCGATTTTAGGATAAATGAATGGTTGAAGTTTTCTGGAAAATCTAATTTTATAAAAACAGTAGATAAAACACCTGGTGGAGGTTCTTTATTTGCATTAACGTTAGCTGAACCAGATGTAAATTTAAGCGCTCCAAATCCAGATGGTCAGCCATATTTATATGTGCCTAATCTTTGGGCGTCTAACGTAACTAACCCTCTTTATGGTTTATACGATGCCAAACCAATCGCCCTAGGAAACACATTTTTAGGTTCATATAGTTTTAATATTAAACCGTCGAATTGGTTGAATTTTGATGTAGAATATACTTTAGAAGCTACTAATAGTCGTTTTGAATCATTTTTTGGCACAAATTCCCTAACAACTGGTGGACCAAAATCAAATTATTATTCACAATACTTTACAGGTCAGTTAACCAAAACTTCTAGCTATACACTTTCACAAAAAACACAGTTTACGGCTAATTTTCAGCACTCATTAGAGAATCTGAATATTAAAGGCAAGCTGAGCTATTTAATGGAAGACTATCATTCAGAATGGTTTCGTGGAGTTGGAAATAATTTAATCTATCAAGGTGTGGTTTCATTGGACAATTTTGATTCAGCCAATACGAGAACATCATCAAGGTATTCTGATCAAAGAGCCCAAAATGCCTTTGCTATTATTGGTCTTGATTATAAGGACAAACTTATCCTAGATGCCATGTATAGAATTGATGGTTCTTCACTATTTGGTAGTGAGCAAAGATGGAATCCGTATTATCGTGTTTCCGGAGCATATCGAATTTCTCAAGATTTTGAGAATGACAACGTGCAAGAATTGAAATTAAGAGCGGCTTATGGAACTGCTGGTCAACGACCAGGGTTTAGTTGGCAGTATGATAGAATTACCTTACTTGAGGGGCAATTATCAACTAACAGGACTCAAGCAAATCCAAATTTATTACCATCTGAGACTACAGAATTTGAAGTAGGGCTTTCTGGTAGATTCTTTGATAGATTTGATATAGATGCCATTTATTCAAAATCAAAAACTGAAGATCAATTTATGCTAGTTGATATTTTTGCACCAGCTAATAATGGTCAGAATAAAAAATGGGATAATATTGGAACCATAGATTTTGAGACTATCGAAGTGAATTTAGGTGTTGATATCCTTAAAGGTGGTCCTTTTAAATGGAATACAAATTTTGCGTTTTCAACGACAAAAAACGAAATCACAAAATTAGATGTAGATCCGATTAAAGTTGGGCCTTCAAATGCATTTTATATAAAAGAAGGAACTGAATTTGGAACAATGTTTGGAAGAAAATTTGTTAGCTCCTTAGATCAAATGAGTAACCAATTGCCTTCAGGCAGAACACTTGATGAATATTCCGTTAACTCCGATGGAGTAGTAGTAGAAACAGCCTCGATAGGCACTACTTCTGAAAAAGCTATTATACTCCTAAATGATGACGGAAGCGAGGCATATAAGGAAATTGGAACTCAAACCCCTGATTTTACCTTAGGAATAACTTCAAATATGAGTTACAAAGATTTCAGCCTGTATATGTTATGGGACATAAAAAAAGGTGGAGATATTTATAATCAAAATGGACAATGGCTAACCAGAGATAATAGACATGCTATGGTTGACCAGGCAGGAAAACCAGCAGCTCAGAAAAAAACTTATGATTACTATCAGAGCTTATATGATGTAAATCAAGTTAACGGTTTTTGGGTTGAAGATGCTTCATTTACTAAGCTTAGAGAAGCTTCCTTATTCTATACATTTAGTAAGGATAAATTGAGTGGTGTTGCCAATGGTTTTTTTGATTCTCTTCGTATTGGCCTAACTGGGAATAACTTATTGACATTAACTGACTATTCTGGTTTTGATCCTGAGGTACAAACCTTAGATAATAATACTCAGCAGTATTTTGCAGTTGATAACCAATCATATCCGGTCTTTAGTACCTATACATTCTCTGTATTACTTAAATTTTAAAAAAAAACTATGAAAACAATAAAATCTATTTTAGCATTTATAATAATCTCTTCAAGCTTTATGGCCTGTGAAGATTATAATACCGACCTTGAAGTTGATAATATTGAAGACCCAAATAGTCTTCAACTAGGGACTGAATCAACTGCACAAAAATTATTTCAAAACTGGTACTTTAATGCAAATCGATATGTCAGCCCTTCCTTAGCTATGGCAACTATGTCAGATATGCACTCGTGTTCATGGGGAAATGCTGCAATGCGAGATATGTCAAGTGAGCCACGAATAGCTTGGAATAATGATCCTGCATATTCTAATCAAACATTTACTAATACTTTTTTTAATTCCATGCATGTGGTTTTAGCAGATGCTAATGCTATTATTGCATCTATTGATAATGGTGCTATATTTTCTGATAATAATAAAATAAAAGCTATAGCAAGAATGGCGCAAGGTTTATCAGTTGGATATTTAGCACTTAATTTTAATCAAGTTTGGTTATCAGATGAAAGTGGACCATTAAATGATGGTGGACCTGTACCATATGGGGAAGCTATAGATTTTGCTCTGAGCATGCTTGATGATGCAATAAATATTTCTAACAACAATACCTTTACAGTAGAGGGGACATACTTTAATGGCGTTGACAAAAGTAGCACTGAATTTTCACAATTAGTAAATGCATTTGCTGCAAGGATTTTAGTTAATAGTGTAAGAAATTCTACTCAAAGGGATGCTTTAAACTGGACAAGCGTAATAAACTACGTTGATAATAGTGTTTCAAGTGACTTCGAAATTGCTGGAAATGGATGGAATGATAATTGGGTAAACGAATGGCCTTTGTATGGATATTTCCCTGGATGGGGTCGTGTAGATATGAGAGTAGTTAATCTAATGGATCCTAACACAATTGACTATTGGACAGACACAAATCCGGTAGCACCACAATCAACGAGTACAGATAATCGTTTAACTACAGATTTTCAATATTTAAACAGTCAAGACTTTATACCAAGTAGAGGAATCTACCATTATTCATCTTATAGGCACTCACGATACGATTGGTATATTAATGCTAACTACTTTGGTAATTATCCAGAGATATTAAAAGCCGAAATGGACTTATATAAGGCTGAAGCATTATTAAGAACTGGAGATTTGGCAGGTGCTGCTGCAATAATTAATGCTGGCACAAGAACCACTAGAGGTGGTCTTCCAAATGTAGCTACAGATGCACAGGAAATTGCAGATGCTATACATTATGAAAGATCAATAGAGCTTATGAGTACTGGGTCTGGTTTATCATTTTATGAAATGCGTAGAGAAAATATGCTGCAAGCCGGAACATTATTACATTTCCCTGTTCCTGGTAAACAATTACAAGCTGCTGGAATTGAAAACTACACCTTTGGTGGAACGTCAGGTACTCCAGGGGAAGATTACTCTATAAGTGGTTGGAATGATTAAATACAAATTAGTAATCAAATCCCTGACAAGATAGATTATAGCCCAAAGTTTTAATTAAGTTCTGATGATTTTTAATTAAATGGTGATTGGTTATATAGCTCGCAAGAAATTGCGAGCTATTTTTTATTTTATAACTAATTATATAGCTAGTGCGAATCCAGTTTAATCTAAAAAAATAACTTCTTAGACTATATTAAATAATTAAAGATTTAATTAATGGAACATCTTAAAAAAGACTTGTAATTAATTTATTGAAATTTGGATTAGTTAGCATACATGATTTTTTATTCGATTTAAATAATTAGAACCCCAAAGTACCATTAAAGAACTCTTTTTATAAATACCGATGCATTTAATAATGTTGACTAAGAGTAACCATTAGTCAACAAATAACAATAGTTTCTTTATAGCAGAATTAAATAGATTAACTTGATAAATCTTTTTATCTGTGGATAACAAAAAAATAGCCAAAGCTAATCACAGCTTTGGCTATAGAACTAAAAAAATTTACATAAACAAAATGAAATGGTACTACTCAGAACCAAAATTTTGTTTTAAATCCTCACTGCAAGATATATATTAAAACAAGTAAAAACGTTAATTTGAAAGACTATGATCTGGACAGATATTTAAATGATGTAAACTAAAATATTTATGCTACACAATCATTGTTTTGTGCTAATAACTAAGTTTAAATAAAAAACCCACTATATAAATATAATGGGTTTCTCAAAAAACTCTATTGGGACATTATTATTCTTAACAAACATACAATATGTCCCAAATTGAGTTCACTTAATCACTAATCAGGTTTTAATTAAAATTATATCTTAATCCAACTCTAATTTGCCATCTAGAACTTTGAACACCTAAATCATCAATTTGTTCTATATTATCTACAACAGATGGGTCGAAATTAAATACAGGATCTGGCGCAGCTGAAACTGTATTAAGTAATTCAATTTCCCCAAAGTTTGGTACATACTTTCTAACTCCCCATTCTTTGTTTAATAGGTTTGTTAAATTAAAAATATCCATTGTAAACTGTAAGGTGTTTTTAGTGTTTCCAAAATTAAAGTTTAAATCTTGAGCCAATTTAAAATCCACAACATGACTCCATGATTCTCCTCTATCTCCATTTCTTTCAGCATATTTACCTCTTCTGCTTCTCAGATACTTATTATCCTCTATAAAAGCGTTTAATGCATCCCATTGCTCTTGTGTAGTAAGCCCGTTGGCTCCATCTAATAATGTTATTTCGCTTTGGTCAGCTGGAACATAAATTAATGCATTATCACTGGAATCATCATTTAATAAATCCGGTCCGTCATTATATGTATATGAAAAAGGCATTCCTTCTCTTCCCTCATAGTAAAAACTTACAGCAGTTTTAAGATTTTTTAACCATTTAAATTCATAAGACATCCAACTAGCAATTTTATGTCCTGCAGCGAAATCTGATCTTGTAACTGGTAGATTTGAATTCTTACCATTAACCGTTTGAAGATTTCTCCATTGTGAACTGTTCTGCGAAGATGTTAAATCAAATATTCCTCTAGCATCACCGTAAGTATAAGTTATATTACCCATAAATCCTTTTGAATACGTTTTTGTTAAACCTACTGAAGCATTCCATGAATAACCTTCTCCTGTATTAGATCCTAAAATTACTCTTCCATAAGTATTATCTATTAAATCACCAAAACTATCGCTATAGTAAGGTCTATTATCTGCGCCATTTAAATGACCTGCTGGCCCTTTAATATTCAAGTTTTCATAATATAAAGTTTGAATATTATCTTGATAGATAAAGTCGGCATTAAGAACTAATCCCCACCAAGGTAATTTTTTATCTACACCAATATTATACTTTACTATTTGAGGTAATTTCAAGTCTGAAGCAAATAAATCTATATTCCCTCCAGTTCCTCCCGAGCCTGGTGCAACTCCAACAGGTTGATTATTAATATCTGGATTAAACATAAAATCAGGACTTCCATCAAATAAATAACCTCCTGTTATCCCATTATTATTATATACTGCTCCTGGCCAAACATTTGGCATTCTAGATGTAAATACACCCAAACCTCCTCTAATTTGAGTTCTATAATCTCCATTAACATTCCAATTGAATCCCATTCTTGGAGAAAAATGTACTGTAGAAGAAATACCACCACCTGCTCTTGCCCCTTGCAAGTTTTTGCCAGCAGCTTCTAATAGAGGAATAGTTCTATTATTAAAATCATCATTAAGTAAACCATCTTTCCATACTGGTAAGTCAAATCTCAATCCGAAAGACATTTTTAAATCATCGGTCATTTGTACTTCATCTTGAAAATACACTCCATATTGTACCAAATCAAACTCTGCTGCTCCTGATGATGTATCACCAACCCCATCAGATAAAAGAGAGTATCCTCTTTGGTACTGATTTGGTAATGCATTGGTTAAGAAGTCATTTAAATTAGAAAATCTATAAAATCCATAATTGTTTGCGAAAAATAAATTTTTAGAAGAAGAAAATTCATTATGAGTGCCAATAGTCAGTGTATGGGCGCCTCTATAAATTTCAAAATTATCAGTAATTGTAAATACTTTTTGATCTAAAAGATTTGCTGTGGAATATTGTTCACCTCCAAATTGTATATTACCACTTCCATCTCGAATTTGTACAGATGGAAAAGGATTACCAGAAGGATCTCTGTCATCAGCAACTTTAGTATATCCAATTATTAAATTATTAGATGCTCTATTTCCAATTTGCCAATTCCACTCCAAAGTAGCAGAATTTGTCTTAGAAGAAAACAATTCAGATCCGTTAGCAAAATTTATACTATTATAGTCGGTAGTATTAGCTTCAAGATTTTCTATTCCAGTATATCTATAGGATAATGAGAATTTATGATTTTCATTGGCATTGTAATCCAATTTAGCTGTTACTTTATCATTCTCTAAAAATGTTGTGCCAGAGTTTGGGCTTCCAGGATCATATCCAAATCTCGACACTAAATCACTGCGAAGAGCACTAAGGTCTGTTGCTAAACTATTCCCAATATAACCATCCAAATTAAATGAATTAGGTGTTTCGTTTTCTTCTCTTTCATAATTAACAAAGAAGAACAATTTATCTTTCTTTATAGGCCCACCAATACTAATACCATATGTATTAGAAGTAAATTCGGCTACTTTTTCTCTTTTCCCACTAGTAACTAAATCTACCGGTGTTTTTCCAACTAAATCCTCATTTCTTGAAAAGCCATAAACAGTTCCTTTAAAATCATTTGAACCTGATTTTGTAATTGCGTTGATTGCCCCTCCAGTAAAACCTGATAGCTTAACATCAAATGGTGCAACAGCAACATTAAATTGCTCAATCGCATCCATCGAAAATGGAGAAGCACCAGTTTGTCCACCATTAGTACCAGATGCAGAAAGTCCAAATTGATCATTATTAACGGCTCCATCAACAAAAATGGTATTAAAACGATTATTCTGTCCAGCAATATTAATACTGAATCCATCAGAGCCTTCAGATATTGTAGCTTGAGGTGTTATTCTAACAAAATCGGCTATAGATCTTGAAGTTGTAGGTAAACTATTAATTTGCCTAGAATTAATTGTTGTTTCTGTCCCTGTTTTATTTCCATCAAAAATATTATTACTTTGGGCAGTAATGACTATTTCTTCCAACGCATTTATATCCTCAACCATAACAGCATTGACCCTAAAGGTTTGTCCTAACTGAAGTGCAATATTTTCTCTAATAAAGTCTTTGAAACCAACGTACGTTATACTTACAGTATATGGCCCTCCTACTCTCATGTTAGGAATTCTAAAAAGACCATCAATATCTGAGATCGTACCATATTGAGTCCCAGAAGGTATATGTGTAGCAACTATATTCGCCCCTAGCAAGGGTGTATCTCCATCGAGTACTTTTCCATTAATCGAAGAAGTTGTAATCCCCTGTGAAAAAGAACTTTGAGAGATAAAAACAAATACAATTGCAGCTAAAAATTTAGTGAGATTTTTCATTAATAATTTTGTTTAAATAAGTAATTTGTTAATTTTTTAATAAAATTAACTTATACAAATCACGAGTAGTCAATAAATGAAGTGAACGCTCTATTATATGAAGTGAAGATGTATTTTTTACGAGTTCCTATTTTTGTATAAAAATTATAGATCCTTTATTTAACAAAATGGTAAACTTTAAATAAAACAAACGATTTTTTAAATTAGACCCGATGTTTAGTTTGGCAAAAGTAGTCAGTTATAAATTGTGAAAATTTAGAGTGAGTTTAATTAAAAAAAACAGAACTTAAAATCAAAAATTATTTGTATAAAAAAATTACCAAGTAGGCATTATATTAATGCTTGGTTCATTTGTGAGCATAGTCTCTTTCCACGTGATAAGGTTTTTCTTGAATAATTGCTGTTTTTCTCTTGACCATCCCCGAAAAAACTATCTAATCTCCTAAATCAGACCAAACCGGAGAAGAGTAAGAAACTATATTGTTAGTCACAATTCTTAAAAATCAAAACACAGTCTTTATTGGGAGGCTACAAGTTATTCTACATTTATTACAATACTAGAGACTATTTTCAATTATTCAATACACTCAATTTATAAACACATTCGCTGTGGTAAATCATGGATGATTCAATATGATCAATATTATGAAAACTAGCAAGCTCATCCATAATAAAAGATCTCAAACTATCAGAATCTATTACAGCAACATGAATCATAAAATCGGTATCTCCAGCAAGGTGGTAAAACCGTATGACACCTTTAATAGAATTTAGTTTCTTTATAAACGAATTTACTATTTCCCTTTCATGTCTTTTTAAACGAACAGCTACCAACACCTCTATGTTAACGCCTAATTTTTTCAAGTTTAAGTCTGCATTAAATGCTTTAAAAAAACCCTCATTAGTTAACTTTTTAAGCCTTTCATGGCAAGTTGACGGAGCAATATCTAGTTCAACTGCTAACTCTTTGTTAGACAACCGAGCATTATTCTGTAATAGTGTTAATATCCGAATATCCTTTTGATCTAGTTTCATAATAATTTTTTTATAGAATTATTTTCAGTTTAATTAAAATTATGAAGAATAATAAATTGATTTAATACAAAAAATAAGAATTTTGTTCAAATATAATTAAATATTTTTATAAATGAATATTGGCATAATAGGACTTGGAACCGTTACTCAAGGATTTGTAGAAATCTTGCAAGAAAAAGAAGATTGGATTAGAGATACATTTGGATCTAGTTTAAAAATTGTAGCTATTAAAGACCTTCAAAAAGGCAATATCTATAATTCTAATGGTATAGACTTAAAAACCCTTTTAAGTAAGTTACAAAATAATGAAACTATTAGTGATGGAAGTTTGCATGAAAACGACGCTGTTTCTTTAATTAAAGATGTAGACTTAATCGTTGAAGCTACATATAGTGATTATAAAACCGGAGATCCTGCCTATACTTTTATAAAAGATGCATTAAAGAATGGGAAACATGTTGTAACTACAAACAAAGGTCCTATTGCTTTACATTATGCAGAGCTTAACAAAATTGCCATTAAAAATAAGGTGTCATTGTGTTATGAAGGCACTGTATTAAGTGGTACACCAACATTTAATTTAATAGACAACTCTTTAGCTGGAAATAATATTATTGAAGTAAGAGGTATTCTTAATGGAACTAGTAATTATATACTTTCCGAAATGGCAAAAGGTGAGTCTTTTAAAGACGTTTTAGCTATAGCACAAGAAAAAGGATATGCCGAAGCGGATCCAACGAATGATGTGAAAGGGCACGACGCTAGGGGGAAAGTAGCAATTCTTTCTCATAGAATCTTTGGTGTTGATTTAGGTTTAGAAAACATTCCAACAATGGGAATTGACGCAATTTCTAAAGAAGAGCTAGACACTGCAAAAAAAGAGCACAAGAACATTCGCTTAATTGGCACACTTAAAAAAGAAGGCAATATCGTTACAGGTAAAGTTCAACCAGAAGTATTAGATGCTTCAGATGCTTTATTTGGTATTGATGGCGTTACGAATGCTATAGAATTTACTACAGAATATTTAGGAAAAACTATGATTACTGGTCCAGGTGCTGGGAAACTTGAAACTGGATACGCTGTGTTTTCAGATGTTTTATCAATCATTAAGAAAACGAAATAGCTATGACTTTAAAAATGTTAATTGGCGACAATTGGATTGAAACTAAAGAGAAATTTCCAATTCAAAATGCATATTCAGGTAGAACCATTTACTATGGCTCCTGTGCTTCAAAAAAGCATACAGAAGATGCGCTGCTATCGGCAGAAAAAGGAAAAGAGATTTCAAGAGAACTATCTCCATATATGCGTAGTGAAATTTTAACTAAAGTAGCTACTCTTTTAAGTGAAAGAAAAGAAGAATTTGCAAAAACGATTGTTTCTGAAGGTGTAAAAACTATTAATGAGTCCAGAAAAGAAGTCGATAGATGTATTAACACATTAACACTTTGTGCTGAAGAAGCCAAGAGAAATAATGGAGAAATGGTCTCTTTTAATGCCTTTAAAGGATCGGAAAACAGAACAGGATATTATGTAAATAGTCCAATAGGTATTGTAACAGCAATTACACCGTTTAATGATCCCTTAAATTTAGTGGCTCATAAATTAGGACCAGCTGTAGCTGCTGGAAATGCTATTATTTTAAAACCTTCAGATTTTACTCCTGTTTCAGCCATAAAACTAGGAGAATTATTCTTAGAAGCGGGTTTACCATATCATGTGTTAAATATTGTAACAGGACCGCTTAGCAATTTTGGAAACATTTTAGTTACGGACAATAGAGTAAACATGGTAAGCTTTACAGGAGGAACGAAATCTGGGGAAGCTATTACTAAAGTAGCTGGAATAAAGAAAGTCGCCATGGAGCTAGGATCAAGTTCACCAGTAATTGTAATGAATGATGTTAATGTTGATGAAGTAGCTACAAATTGTTTTGGGGCTATTACTTGGGCGGCTGGTCAAAACTGTGTTGGTGTAAAAAGAATGTATGTACATGAAGACATTTACGATGCTTTTAAAAACAAATTAATAGAGTGTGCTAAAAAGGTAAAAATTGGAAATCCAGAAGATGAAACCACAGATATGGGACCAATTATTTCTAATCACGCCATAGAAGAAATTGAAACATCAATAGAAGAGCTTAAGACTTCAGGATACACTGTTTTACAAGGCGGTAATAGAATAAATAATGTTTTTGAACCTACCATTTTAGAAGGGAATTTTGATAACCCACTAAATGGTAAAAAAGAAATTTTTGGACCAGTAGCAACATTGTCTAAAATAAAAACCCTAGAAGAAGGTATTAAAGCATGTAACGATTCGCCTTACGGATTACATGCTGGCATTTTTACTAATAATGTTAATATGGCTTTTAAAGCAACAGAGCAAATACAATGTGGTGGTGTTATGGTTAATGATACATCAGATTACAGAATAGATATGATGCCTTTTGGAGGTATTAAGCAAAGTGGTATTGGTAGAGAGGGTGTTGCATCAGCCATTAAAGAAATGACCACAACCAAAATTGTATGTTTTAATTTAAATAACAAATAGATTATGAGTGATATAACAAATTCCAAAATTTTATCTCCAAGGAGAAAATCTTCTACAGTAACTACTATAGAAGCTTTAGCAGCAGAGCAATTAGAGCATTTTAGCATAGATGCCAATAGCGATTATGGTAAAGCACTTAAAAGTGCTGCCATTGATATTTACAACGCACAGTCCGATATTACCAAGTTGCAGGAAATAACTAGTAATACTATTTCTAAACTAGATCAAGGAGAAAAAGTAGCCTATTTTAATGCAAAGCGTTTTTTGTCTTTTCAAATAGCCAAAGTACTAGAGACATTACAAGGGCCATTAAACAAAACTTATCAGTCTTTAGGTCAATCAGACGAAACTTTGCAGGCTAAAGGACCATTTCCTTTAACTAATAATATTGCAGCATTATTTTCTGCAACTCCAGTAATTGCTCGTACGTCTACATATGATTATTCTTGTACGGAGTGGGTTGATGATGCATTCAATGGTAAAGAATCTATTCACCACATCTATTCAAGATTATTAAACCCAACTTCTATGGCACTTTCACAACAGATTGTACATATAGAAGCAGGAAAATATGCCGATGATTATACCGCTTGGAACTTTAATAGTGGTATGGCAGCTGTTGATGCATTGTTGAGTAACATATTGAATTATGGAGATGTACTTGTACTTTCAAGAAACGTGTATGGTGGCGTATATCAATTAATTGAAGATTTTTTTGCTAAAAAGAATAAATTCGGCATCAAAATAGTTTGGTTTGATGGTTACTCAGTAGAAGATTTCAAACCTGTACTTGAAAAAGCAAAAGAAGATTATAAGGACATTCTTTCTTCTGGCAACAAATTACACGTATATATGGAATCTCCTTGTAATCCACATGGTTATATGTTAGATGTTCCTGCTATTTGTAAATTCTCTAAACAACATGGAGCAACTGTAGTTTTAGACGGAACGGTTGCTACACCTTTTCTAATTAAGCCTCTACAGCACGAAGACGAACAACTTCGACCTGACTATTTATTTCATAGTTACACGAAAGATATTACTGGTTCTGGTAATGCTATTGCAGCAGGCATTATTGCTAAAAATGACTTGATGTTCTTGCCTAAAGGTGAGAAGAAAAATGGTATTAACTGGGATGAAACTCTTTTTTGGAATGTATACTATGTGAAAGGCGCTTTCTTAAATTCTGATACTGCTTTTGAAGTATTATCTGGATTAAAAACATTGAGTTTAAGAATGGCTCAAAAATGTGTAAATACATTAGTGCTTGCTAATTTTTTTGACTCTAACCCTGGAGTAACAGTACATTGTAGTGGACTGGAAGGAAACCACAACAATGCAATTATGAAGAAAATTAGCAAATATCAATTAGCTGCACCTTTGTTCACTATTGATTTTGAGAACGCAAAAATATCGGACAAGGCATTTAAAATGTTCTTTGATGCATTAGCACCAGCTTATGGTCTTCAGGTAAGTTTAGGGCAAATTAATACGACACTTTTATGTCCTGCCTTCACATCACATTCAGAATTGAATAAAGAAGCCTTATTGGATGCAGGTATACATAAAACAACCATGCGTGTATCAGTAGGTAATGAAAACCCTAAAGAGTTGATAGGTCATTTTTTACAGTCTATTAAATTAATGATAGATCCAGAAAAACCAGAATTCTCTAACGAGTTCTTATCTATGAAAGAAGTAGATAAATTATACGCAGAAACGTATATGGAAGTACAAAAACAATTAATTGACAATGGTTATTTGAGCTAATAATTAACACTTAAAAATAAAAACATGATTAACGGATTAAATTTAGAAGCATTAGGAGCCTATAAAGCGACTGTAGAGCAAGACGCAAAAAAAGGAATGTACAATGGAGGCATAAAGGCTACTTGGATGGGTGGCACTAAAGTAGGAGTAAAAACAAACAACCTTATTTTAGGTGATGAAACTATTCCTCATGATTTTTCTTTTACCATTGATGAACCAGAACAATTATTGGGAGCACATTCTGCACCAACGCCTCAAGATTATATGTTAGGAGGATTATCTGGTTGTATGATGGTTACTTTTGTGGCTATGTGTTCTATTAAAGGAATAGAATTGGAATCTGTTACGTTAGACATAAAGTCAGGATTAGATCTTCAAGGTTTCTTGGGCATCAACGAAACATCTCCAGTTGGTTTTGATACTGTTGAGTACGCATTTTCAGTAAAAGGAAATGGAACAGAAACTCAATATCAAGAAGCAGCTAACGAAGTCATTAAATTTTCTCCTAATTACGCAACAATGGCTAATAAAGTAAAGATGGTAGCTAGTTTAAGTATAGTTTAATTAGGGTGGTGAGTTTTTTATACTCATCTGCAACCAAGGGCTTATTAACACTAATAAGCCCTTAACTTTAAAAATCTAAAGAAATACAATGGAAGAATTTAAAAAGGAAGATATTACTGTTCTTTGGGATGCTACCAAATGTGTACATGCTGGTTATTGTGTGAAATTATTGCCTAACGTATACAGACCAGGAGAAACTCCTTGGGTACATACAGATTGTGCTTCTAAAGAAGATATTATAAACCAAGTTTCTCAATGTCCATCAGGAGCATTAACGATAAAGCAACAGTAACTAAAAAATAATATTTATATGACAATTTCTGTATGGTCAGATATTAGATGCCCTTTTTGCTATATAGCAAAAAGGAAATTAGAGGATGCTATTTCACAATTCAACAACAATGAAGATAAAATTATTGTTGAATGGAAAAGTTTTGAATTAGATTCAAACCTTCAAACCAATATAGATATAAACTTAATAGATTACTATGTAAACAAAGGAGCTAATAAGCAACAAATAACAGATTTATTTACTCATGCAGAAAATATGGCAAAAGAAGTTAATCTAGAATTTAATTTAGATAAAGTTGTTGTAGCTAACTCATTTAATGCTCATAAACTAATACACTTGGCTAAGACAATAAATAAACAAAATGAAGCCAAAGAATTATTATTTAAAGCTTACTTATGTGAAGGAAAAAATATTGATAGTACTAATACTTTGTTAAGTATTGGGGGAGTTCTTGGGTTAAGTATTAATAATGTATTAGAAGGTTTAAAGAGTAAAAAACTAAAAAACGAAGTATTTAATGATCAAATAAAAGCTAAAGAGGTTGGTGTCTCTGGAGTACCTTTTTTTATATTCAATAATAAGTATAGTTTATCTGGAGCCCAACCAGTAGAAACATTTTTAGATGTAATAGAAAAGGCTTACAATAATTAATTAAAAAAGCTCTAGAATTTCTAGAGCTTTACAAAATTTGAACTTTAAATAAGTTCTAGTTTTTTATCATATCAGCTGCTTTGTTAGCATCTTTTTTAGCGTCTTCTACTACATCTTTTGCCTTTTCAACAGATTCCATAGAAAGTGCTTTTAACTCTTCTAATGCTTGTTTAGCTTCTTCAACTTTTTTGTCAGCAGCTATTTTAGCATCTCCTACTGCATTTTTTGCAGCTTCTTGAGCTTCTGCTAATGCTTTTTCTGCATTTTCTACAAGTTCGTTACCTGCTTTTTTTGCTTTAGCTACAGCGTCTTCAGTTTCCTCAACTACGTCTTTAGTGTTTTCAACAACTTCTGTCATAGTTTCTTCAACTTCCTCTGAAGCTTTTTTGTCTTTACAAGACGTAAATGTTAAGCCTAATGCTAAAACAAATGCAGTACTTAGAAATAATTTTCTCATTTTAGTGATTTTTAGTGATTTAATTTAGTTTTTAAAAATATGATTATTTAATCGACAAACTATCGATATGTAAATAACTAATACTATTTACGTTTATAATTCAGTTTTGGATTTTTAGTAAATAAAAAAGTCTTATAATGCTGTAAGATCTTTATTTATTTTTAATCTGTTTGATTTTTGTATTCATTTTTTCAAGCCATTCAAAATGTTCTTTAATCTTTAAACGCCTTTCTTCAAGGGTTTGAAATTTCTCTTCTCTTAATTTTTGTAGTTCAAGTTTTTCAGCCTCTCTATTTGCTAATTTTTGAAGCTTATCTTTTTCTCGCTTTTTTTTTCTTCGCGCCTCAAGAATCTCTGGCATCCAAGAATATAAATACATAGCTCCAAAAAAAAGAACCATTGCAAGTATCATTTTTAAACCATCTGCCATAATCTAAATATATGAAAAAAGCTCTAAACAATTCATTTAGAGCTTTTTTTATTTTAGAAATGATACTAATTAGTATTATTTATTTGAGACAACGCCTCCTTTTTCACTATCTACAGTAATTGTATAATTGGAGTTTCCTTTAATAATCCACCGTACTTTTACAATACTATTTCCAGGTATGTTTGCGACTCTTAATGTTTCAGGGTTGGTTTTTTGTTCTTCGGTAAACCCAAAATCTTCATTAGTAATAATCATTCCAGCAACCACATTTGTACCTTTTATAGAAATGTAATCTGGTCTAGTAATTTTGTATTTTAAATCTTGACTTGCATGTGTAGGCATAAGTCTATCATTCTTTATATAGGCAGTAACCTCGGTTAACCCACCACCTATTTTCTTTTCTTTAACTTGATCAATAGATAAATTTGGCATATGAAAGGCATGATAAAATGTAAATGCCATGTTACGATGCAACTCTTCTTCTAACATAAATCCTGGAGTTGCACGTCCAATGTTTTTTCTAAATCCTCCAATTTCTATCTCACCATATGTTGGGTGGTTGTATGGTTTCCATTCAGTAAAAGCATCACCTAATAACAAATCTTTTTCAAAATTATACATTTGGTTTCTATCTCTTTCATTAGTCTTATAATAAGCAAAAGAGCTGAATATTTCATTGGTAAATGTATAGACACCACGACTACCATAGAACCAGTCTAATTCGCCTCCAAATACAGAATATAAATCTTTGTAAACTACCATATAGCGATACCCAGGCATCATTTCTTCTCCTTTTTTACCTATGGCATCATAGATAGCGATATCTGCTCTATTATATGTAGATAGATCTTCTTCGGCACCTGGTCCTCTTAAAATCATCCCACCAGAGTTATGAAAACTTTGCGCACCAGCAATATTTGGATGTTTTAGTACAAAATCTGCAACGGCTCTTGTTTCTGGAGCTGAAAAAGGATACTTGTAAGCACCACCTTGGATATAATCTGGTTGCCATTTCCAAGCCCAATCTCTATTAGGGTCATAGTAACCAGGACGATCTTCATTAACACGACCATCGCCATCATTATCTATTCCTTCAGAGCCTAGGTTTTCATAACGTTGAGCTGTTACAACATCATCAGGACCAACTTGAATCATCATTCTTGGGTCTTTTGGGTCAATAATCATGTTCCCATTCGGATTTTTACGACGCATACTTGTAACCGAGCCATCACCATCTAAATCTTCAAGACCATCTTCATCAAACAAACCATCTCTATCATCATCTAAAGCTATCATTCCAGCTCTTGGACTACTTCCTGTATTGGCTTCTTTCATATAATTATTCCTAGCATCAGGATTGATGGTTGGAACGATATAAAAAACACGATCATTAAGCATATTTGTGATATAGTCAATATCTCCAAAATTTTCGGTTAAATACCAAGCTGTATATGTGCTAATTTCAGCACCTTGAATTTCATTAGAGTGTATGTTACCATCAATATAGAATCCAGGTTTTCTATCGGCATCTCCTACTTTGTAATTGGTAATAGCCATCATCCAGATGTCTCTTCCTTCAGTAGATTTTCCAATAGATTCTCTTCTTACTAAGTTTGGATGAGCATCAGCAATTTTCTTGCTTATAGCTGCAAGTCCTTCAGCTGTATAGTATTTGTTAAAAGAAATTTGAACTTTAGGGTTGTGAGGTGAACCTGCAGCTCTAAATATTTCTTCGGCTTTTTGTGCATTTATTGCTAATGGAACCATTAACATAATCGCAATTAAGAGTTTTATTTTGTTATGTGTTTTCATGATTCTTATTTTAAATTAATGGTTGTTGAGTCTGTTCCTGTGTGTGCAGCACCTGCTTCAATCGTTACAGAGCCTTTGCCTTTAATTAGCCATGTTAATTCTTCTGAACTGTCGCCATCAATACTGTCTATGAGTTGAACTTTTCTTCCAGAAACTACCTCTTGGTTGCTATTTAGTTTTAAATCAACTTTAATACGCCTTAACCATCGCGAGCGTTTACCCATTTCGGTATGTGTTGGTAATAGTCCCTTATTATGAATATTTAAGGTTACTCTAGTAAGACCATTATCTACTTTTTCGGTAGTAACATTTTCGATAGAAATATTTGGTTGCATTTTAGTCAGTTCAACAACAAAATCGGTATGTTTCGTGCTTATATCTCCAACCATATTATAAGGAGGGTTTGACATTTTAAATGGAGCAATACCTCCAACTTCAACTTTTTTATTTGGAAAATCAGGATGTTTTACCTCTTTCCAATCAACAAAATGGTTAGACAGATTTTCTTCTTCAGCCCATTGTAAAAAGTTTGCTTTATAGTTCTTTTTTGCTTTTACAGTAGAATCTCCTTTAAATTTTGGTGCCCACCAACCTGGAGTACTCATAGCTAATTTACCAAAGTGAAAATAAGACCATTCAAAAAATCCACCGCCTTTCCCATTGGCAGTTGGTGCGTCTTTGGTATCAGTAATTTTAGAGTATTTTTTTGAAATAAACTTATTTAACGCTTCATCGTCTTTTAAAATACTAGTCACTACTCTTTTTTTAGCATTTGCAGCATTATATTTTAAAGGATTTGATAAATTATTTGTTGGACCTAAAGTGATTATTGCATAAATATTCCATTGCTCATAAAGAAAATCTAAAAGTGCACGATGTTCTTTTTCAGAAACAGCATGCTCACCAGCTCCTGGTTTGAAATATGGAAAATTGTAAGTTAGATTTTTATTGAAATGAATTCCTCCGTCTCCATCTTCATTATAGTTTCCATCTTTATCATTATCAATCCCTTCACTATAGACTTTATAAGCACCTTTTTCACCTTCTTGAGCATCGGCTTTAACCATGATTCTTTCATCTTCTTTTAGCTTCACATAATCTCCAGTGACATCTTCAACTCTTATTAAAGTAATTAATCCGTCGTTATTTAAATCTTCAAAAGGGTCTTCATTAAAGAGGCCATCTCTATCATCATCAGTTTCCTTAGCATTTCCCAACTTATGATATTTAAGTGAAGAGAAATATTGTTGAGAAGCATGTGGACTCATGTTTGGAAAAATATAAAAAGTAGTATGTTCCAAAACATCTTTATGGTTGTTCAAAATATTTTCAGCAATATTTACAGCCATTTCTCTACTCAGTAATAAACTCCCATCAACACCTCCTACAATTGCAATTGCTGGATTGTTTTCAGGTTTTCCTTGAAATAAGGTTAAAGCCCAAATGTCATGCCCTCCAATAGTTTTTGTTAATGATTGAAGTTTTACATTTGAAGCATGTTTGCTTTTAATTTGTTTTAGTGCATTTGTTAACTCGTTATTATTTCTGTAATCTGATTGCGCAAAGATATTTACAGAAACGAGACACATACATATCCAAAAAAGTTTGAATATTGGTTGGTTGGTTTTAAACATAATGTGTGTAAATTTAGTTTATGATTATGAATAAGCCCTTCAAAGAGGACATCTAACAAACCTATTTGATATTTACATATAATCCAAACAAATTAAAAGCTTTAACGTTTGTTTAGGTATGTTAATATTTGTGCTACTGCGCCTTTGTTTTTAGAAATATAGTTAGCATTAAACTCACCAGATTTGATTCTTAAATCATCATTTTTAATTAATCGATTTAAAATAGAATCAAATTCAGTTTGGTTTTCAATACTGAACATGCCTTTATTATCAATCATAGCTTTAGCCTCTGGAAATTTCTCATGGTTTCCTCCAATAATAATGGGCACGCCAAAAACAGCAGGTTCTAAGGTGTTATGCAATCCTGTTGAACCCATAGCACCACCAACATAAGCGATATCACTATAACTATATATTTTCGATAAAATACCAATAGTATCAATTATAAAGACTTTAGCTTTGGTTAAATCAACGGAGTCTTTTTCAGAATAGAGTATGGCTAGTTTATTTAGTTTGTTTTTTAAACTTGAAATTTGACCACTCTTAATATTGTGAGGTGCAATAATGTATTTAGTGTTTGAACTATCATTATTAATAGAGTTAATAAATAAAGCTTCATCTTCTGGCCAAGTGCTACCAGCTACAATGCAAAGTTTATTTTGTTTGAAAGTTTCAATAAAGTGCAATTTATTGTTGATTTTTAATTGATTTGAAACCCGATCAAACCTAGTGTCACCAGAAACAGTAACCTCATGATAACCAATAGTATTTAAAAGTTTTTTTGATGTTTCATTCTGAACAAAAATATGTTTAAAAGCAAATAATGCTTCTTGCATCCACTTTCCAGAAGCTTTGAAAAAACTCTGATTTTTTCTAAATAACGCAGAAATTAAAATAGCATGAATTTGTCGCTTATTGATTTCTAGAAGGTAATTTGGCCAAATCTCATATTTCACAAAAACGATTAATTCAGGTTGTATCAAATCAAGAAATTGTTTAGCATTTTGCTTTGTGTCTAAGGGTAAATACACGACACAATCTGCAATAGGTGAGTTTTTTCGTATTTCAAAACCAGAAGGCGAGAAAAAGGAAAGTACAATTTTATGGTTAGGCTGTGAAGCTCTAATTTCTTCAAAAACAGGAAGTCCTTGTTCGTATTCACCAAGCGAAGCACAATGAAACCAAATAACTTGGTCTTTATCACTAATTTTATTTTTTAAGACAGAAAAAGTCTCATCTCTGCCTTGTACACCAAGTTTTAGTTTATTATTAAAAATGGCGGCTATTTTTATATGAAATGCGGCAATATGAGTTAATATGTTGTAAAGTCTTTTCAAAGTAATTTCTATAAAGCTAAAATACATTCTTTAATCTAAAATACATTCGCAAAAACCTACGAATTTTGTATTTTCGCTAACTAAGAAATTCAAATTCTACTGATGAAAAAAATACAAATGGTAGACCTTAAAGGTCAGTATGAAGAAATTAAAGAGACCGTTAATTCTTCTGTATTAGAAGTTATAGATTCTACAGCTTTTATTAATGGGCCTAAGGTTCATGAATTTCAAAAAAACTTAGAAGATTATTTAAGTGTAAAACATGTTATTCCTTGTGCAAATGGTACAGATGCGTTACAAATAGCCATGATGGGATTAGGGTTAAAAGCAGGAGATGAGGTTATTACTGCGGACTTTACCTTTGCTGCTACTGTAGAGGTTATTGCATTATTAGGTTTAACTCCAGTTTTGGTTGATGTTGAACCAAAGACCTTTAATATTGATATTGACGCCATAAAAAAAGCCATTACACCTAATACTAAAGCTATTGTTCCTGTACATTTATTTGGACAATGCGCAAATATGGATGCCATTATGGATATAGCCAAAGAGCATGGTTTATATGTCATTGAAGATAATGCGCAAGCTATTGGAGCGACATATACATCGTCTAATGGAACAAAGCAAAAAGCAGGAACTATTGGTCATGTGGCTTCTACATCATTTTTCCCCTCTAAAAACTTGGGATGTTATGGTGATGGTGGTGCCATTTTTACAAATGATGATGATTTAGCTCATATAATTAGAGGTATTGTAAATCATGGAATGTATAGACGCTATTATCATGATGTGGTTGGTGTAAACTCTAGATTAGACTCTATTCAAGCAGCTATTTTAAATACAAAACTTCCAAAATTAGACGTATACAATGAACGTCGAAAAAATGCAGCTAAAAAATATGATGAAGCTTTTAAGAATATTGAAAACATTATAATACCATTTAGAGATGGGGATAATGATAATCATGTGTTTCATCAATACACTTTAAAAATAACGAATGGTAAACGAGATGCTCTTGTAGAGCATTTAAACAACAACGGAATTCCTTGTGGTGTCTATTATCCTGTGCCATTACATAGCCAAAAAGCATATCAAGATTCAAGATATAAAGAAGAAGATTTTCCTGTAACTAATCAGCTTATAAAGGAAGTGATTTCATTGCCAATGCATACAGAGTTAGATGACGACCAAATTGCATTTATAACTAGTACTATAATTGATTTTATAAATGGCTAAAATACTTGTAACAGGAGGTTTAGGGTTTATTGGGTCACACACAGTTGTAGAGCTTCAAAATGAGGGTTTTGAAGTAATTATTATTGATGATTTATCAAATTCTTCGGAAGATGTTTTAGATAGAATTGCTTCAATAACAGGCATAAAACCTTTTTTTGAAAAACTTGACTTAAAAGAAAAGCCTAAAGTTCAATCTTTTTTTAAAAAGCATAGCGATATACAAGGAGTTATTCATTTTGCAGCAAGTAAGGCAGTTGGCGAAAGTGTTGAAAAACCACTTTTATACTATGAGAACAATATAAATACCTTGGTTTACGTACTTCAAGAAATACAACAACTTGAAACTGCTAACTTTATTTTCAGCTCCTCTTGCACAGTTTATGGACAAGCAGATGTTATGCCAATAACCGAAGACGCTCTAGTAAAAAAAGCTGAATCGCCTTATGGGAACACTAAACAAATAGGTGAGGAGATTATTCAAGATGTGTGCAAAATTAATAACGAGTTTAACGGCATCGCTTTACGTTATTTTAATCCAATTGGTGCGCATAAAAGTGCTAAAATTGGTGAATTACCAATTGGAGTTCCGCAAAATTTAGTGCCATTCATTACGCAAACTGCTATTGGATTAAGAGAACAATTGTCTGTTTTTGGAGATGATTATCCAACACATGATGGTACTTGTATAAGAGATTATATTCACGTAGTAGATTTAGCAAAAGCGCATGTAGTTGCATTGCAACGTTTGTTAAATGCGAAAAACACTTCAAATTTTGAAACTTTTAATATCGGGACTGGAAAAGGGAGCAGTGTATTAGATGTTATTAAATCATTTGAAAGAGTTTCTGGACAAAAGCTTAATTATATAATGACCGATAGAAGAGCAGGCGATATTATAGAGGCATATGCTAATACCAAAAAAGCCAATACTGTTTTAGGCTGGAAAGCACATTCTAGTTTAGATGATGCATTAGCTTCTGCTTGGAAGTGGGAGCAAAACATTCGAAAAAATCCCTAAATTAGAGGTTTAAATTTATAACATTTAACAATTAACCAAAAAATGAAAAAATTACTTTTTCTACTTACCATATTGCTATCATTTAGTATTACTGCCCAAAACACCTATTTACATTGTGGAAAATTAATTGATACTAAAACTGGAAAAGTTTTAAAAAATAAAACTTTAGTAATATCTGGTAAAAAAATTGAATCTGTTTTAGACGGATTTGTAAATCCTGAAAGAAATGATGATGTGGTCGTTGATCTAAAAACAAAAACTGTTATGCCAGGACTTATAGATATGCACGTGCATATTGAAGGTGAATCCAGTCCAAGCAGGTATATGGATACATTTACTAAAAATGATGCTGATGTTGCTTTTGGATCTTTAAAATACGCTAAAAAAACACTTATGGCTGGTTTTACTACCATTAGAGATTTGGGCGGAAGTGGCGTTAATATTTCATTGCGCAACGCTATTAATAGCGGTGAAGTTAAAGGTCCAAGAATTTTTACAGCTGGGAAAGCTATTGGTACAACAGGAGGACATGCCGACCCAACTAATGGACTACGTAAAGACCTTATGGGAAATCCAGGACCAAAAGAAGGAGTTGTTAACAGTGTTGATGATGCTAAAAAAGCGGTAAGACAACGCTATAAAGATGGTGCCGATAATATTAAAATCACTGCTACAGGTGGTGTTTTGAGTATGGCTAAAAATGGACAAAACCCACAGTTTACCTTAGAAGAAATACAAGCTATCTGTCAAACAGCAAAAGATTATGGAATGATTATCGCTGCTCACGCCCATGGAGATGAAGGTATGCAACGCGCAGTAATTGGAGGTGTTACGACGATAGAACATGGAACTTTAATGAGTGAAGAAACCATGGATTTAATGATAAAACACGGGACGTATTATGTACCAACTATTATTGCTGGTAAAAAAGTAGTTGAGAAGGCAAAAATTGAAGGATATTTTCCAGCGATTATTGTCCCTAAAGCTTTAGAAATTGGACCAAAAATCCAAGCAACTTTTGGTAAAGCTTATAAAAAAGGTGTTAAAATTGCTTTTGGTACAGACGCAGGAGTTTTTAATCATGGAGAGAATGGAGAAGAATTTGGTTATATGGTTGAAGCTGGAATGTCTGAAATAGAAGCCATTCAATCAGCAACTATTACAAACGCTAAAGTATTAGGAATGGGTAATGAACTTGGACAAATATCAGAAGGTTTTTTAGCAGATATCATTGCTACGGATGATGATCCAACTAAAAACATAAAGACTATGACTAACATAGTTTTTGTTATGAAAGAAGGTAAAATTTATAAAAAATAAGCAGTATCAATTAACAGCCTCAACATTGTTGAGGCTTCTTTTATGTCTTTACTTTGTCTTTTTTTCGTTGTTTTAAACTAGACCAAAGTATTAATATCATTCCAGTAGTTACAGATAAATCTGCAATATTAAAAATACCAGTACTTACAAAACCTAGGTCTATGAATAGAAAATCGGTTACTCTACCGTAAGCAAACCTATCAAAAACGTTAGCAATCCCACCACCAACAACACACGAAAAGCCAATTAATGACAACCTATCCATTTGCTTTTCTTTAAACACATAATAAAGTACAAATAAAAGAACAGCTGCTGGTAATATTAGTAATAGAATTATTCTTAAGGGGTCGCTCAAATCACTACCCATTCCTAAAAAAGCACCTTTATTTTCAACATTTCTTAATGTAAGATAGTCACCAATTATTGGTGTACTACTACGAGGTTCTACCACAGCTTTTACCCAAAATTTTGAAATTTGGTCTGCTGCAATATTTGCAATAACCAATAGAATTATAGATGTGTTGCGAGATATATTCATCTAGGGTTAAGCTTCTAAAGTTGCTGATGCTGTTTCGGCTTCACGATGTATTTTCTTTACTAACCCTTGCAATACTTTTCCTGGACCTACTTCAGTAAAGTGTGTAGCTCCATCAGCAATCATTTGCTGTACAGACTGTGTCCATCTAACAGGCGCTGTTAATTGTGAAATTAAATTTGCTTTTATGTCATTTTCATCAATTACCGCAGTTGCAGTCACATTTTGATAAATTGGGCAGTTTGGTTTGCTAAACGTTGTGTTTTCAATAGCTGCTGCCAATTCTTCACGAGCAGGCTCCATCATTGGTGAGTGAAATGCACCACCAACAGGTAATACTAAAGCGCGACGAGCGCCTTCTTCTTTTAAGGCTTCACAAGCTCTATTAATAGCATCAATCTCACCTGAAATTACTAACTGCCCTGGACAATTATAGTTAGCAGCTACCACAACACCATCGGTTGTTGCACATATTTTTTCAACGACATCATCATCTAAACCTAAAACGGCAGCCATAGTACTTGGTTGAATTTCGCAGGCTTTTTGCATCGCTTGAGCGCGTTGAGAAACTAGTTTTAAACCATCTTCAAAAGTCAATGCTCCTGCAGCAACTAAAGCAGAAAATTCCCCAAGTGAATGTCCAGCCACCATGTCTGGTTTAAAATTTTCACCTAAGGTTTTTGCTAAAATTACTGAATGAAGGAAAATAGCTGGTTGTGTTACTTTAGTTTCTTTTAAATCATCAGCAGAACCTTCAAACATAATGTCAGTGATTGAAAAACCTAAAACTTCATTAGCTTTTTCAAAAAGCTCTTGTGCTAATTGAGAGTTTTCGTATAAGTCTAAACCCATTCCTGAAAATTGAGCTCCTTGACCTGGAAAAATATATGCGTTCATGTGTTTTATTTTGAGTTGCAAAAATAGGAATATTTTTTTTAGATGTAAGACCGCTTTGCTGTTAGATATTAGAACATAGACTTCACTCTAAATTATATTAAACCTAGAATATCTATCTATATTTACAATCCAACAATTGCGGCTTCCGCACAACGTTCACCATCCATAGCAGCAGATACAATGCCTCCAGCATAACCACCACCTTCACCACAAGGAAATAAGTTATGTACGTCTGGATGTTGTAAATTTTCATTTCTTGGAATACTTACAGGAGACGATGTTCTGGATTCTACACCAACAACATTGGCTTCAGCTGTGTAATAACCTTTCATTTTCTGTCCAAATGCGGCAAAGCCTTTTCGCAAATTACCACCTATCAGTTTTGGTAATAACGAATGTAATGGCGCCGATTTTAACCCTGGTTGATACGAAGTTGAATTTAAATCTCGAGATAAGTTTCCTTCAACAAAATCGGTGAGTCTTTGTGCTGGAGCAGTCTGCGTTCGCCCTCCAGACGTAAAAGCTAATCGTTCTAAATTCTTTTGATATTCCAACCCTTTTAGCGCACCAAATTGTTCATATTTTGGAAGGTCTTTATCAACATTTATTTCTACAACAATGCCTGAATTAGCAAATTCGTTGTTTCGTTTTGAAGGCGACATACCATTAACAACCACTTCGCCATTTGCTGTTGCAGCTGGTACAATAAAACCGCCAGGGCACATGCAAAACGAATACACACCTCTATCATTTACTTGTTGCACCAAACTGTAAGCAGCTGCAGGAAGTAATTCATCTCTTTTACCCGAACAATGATATTGTATGGAATCTATAATATGTTGAGGATGTTCTACACGAACTCCCATAGCAAATGATTTTGCTTCAAGTGCAACTCTTTTTTTATCTAATAAATAAAAAATATCTCTTGCAGAATGCCCTGTTGCTAAAATGACTTTTTCGGTTGTGAGTTCTTTATCGTTTTGTAATTGAATGGCTTGTATGTTATTATCTTTAATAATAAAATCAGTGACACGGCTTTCAAAATGAATTTCACCACCATATTTTAAAATGGTTTCTCGAATGTTTTGGACCACCTTAGGTAATTTGTTGGTGCCAATATGTGGGTGCGCATCTACCAAAATTTGTTCAGTAGCTCCATGAAATACTAAATTTTCAAAAATGCGTCTTACATCACCACGTTTTAAACTTCGGGTATATAATTTGCCATCACTATACGTTCCTGCACCACCTTCTCCAAAACAGTAATTAGAATCTTCATTCACATAATGGTCTTGATTAATAGCTTTTAAATCACGACGTCTGTCCTGTACATTTTTTCCTCGTTCTAAAACTATTGGTTTATAGCCTAATTCAATACAGCGTAAAGCAGCATACATACCAGCTGGACCAAAACCGATAATATGAATAGGTTTAGCTTTCGACACATCTTTGTAATCAAAATGATATTTGGAAGTTTCTGGTAATGGTTCTTTTATAAAAACAGAAACTTTATAATTAAACATAATTTTAGGCTTTCTGGCATCAATGGATTTTCGAAGAATTTTAATACCAGAGATATCGTGATGCGAAACGTTTAGAAATTCGGCAGATTTCTTTTGCAGAATATCCTGAATTCTTTCTTCTTTTAAAGAAATGCGAAGCTGAATGTCTTTTACCATAGCACAAAATTAGGTATATTTAGTAAGTATAAAAGAGAATTTAGAATATTGAATATTTATCATAGAGGTTTCATTATACAAGAATGCAGTTTCGCTATTTCAATTCTTCTACAAGTTGAATGTTGTTTCCACAAGTATCGTTAAAAACAGCAACCTTTACATTTCCCATTTCGGTTGGTTTCATGCTAAATTCTACTTCAAGTTTAGTTAATCGGTCATATTCTGCATCAACACTTTTAACGTCAAATTGGGTATAAGGATAACCTGCTTCCAGAAGTGCATCTTGATAAACTTTACAGGGTTTAAAATGTAATGGACCTGGTTCTAATAACAATTCTGGACCATCTTGCCATTCTGCCGAAACTAATGTTAGCCATCTATTTCCTCCACCTAATGGAAGATCTTTCTTTTTTAAGAAGCCTAGTTTTTTTGTATAAAAGTTTAAAGCTTTTTCTTGATCTCTGACTGGAATACTGATTAGTGTTACTTTCATCTTTAGTTGTTAATTAGTTTATAAATATTGGTCGTTTAATCTCGCAAATAATGCTGATATGAGCTAATTAATAAGTACTAAAAGACCTTAAGCAATTTCGATAAAAATAATTAGAGAGTCAAATCTAAACTCTTTGATAGGTTAAAAATGAAAACGCATATTCATGATTTTCGTCTTTATCATGAAAGGTATTACTGGTTTCTTTCCATAAAGAGGTATCTATCTTTGGGAAAAAGGTATCTGCTTCAAAGGAGTGATGCACTCTTGTAAGTTCAATTGTATCGGCCAAAGGCATGGCCTGTTTGTAAATTTCGCCGCCACCAATAACAAACGGTTGTGTGTCATTTCTAGCAGCATCAATAGCATCTTCTAAAGAGTTCACTACAATGACACCATCTGGAACTTTGTAATTTGCTTGACGCGTAATGACTACATGAATTCTATTAGGTAAAGGCTTTGGGAAGCTTTCAAACGTTTTGCGTCCCATAATAATATGGTGATTATTAGTTAGACGTTTAAATCGTTGTAAGTCGTCACTTAAATGCCAAATAAGTTTATTGTCTTTGCCAATAGCATCGTTTTCGCCTGCAGCTACAATAATTGTGAGCTTATTAGTTTTTTTTTTGGAGATGGCTTCTATCTTATTTTCAGGATTAGCTTCGTTATAAGCTTGACTTTGTGCTATGAGTTTTTCCTCTTTTATAAAACCTTCTTTTAGTTTGTTTATACGTTCTTGTTGTTTGGCAACGAGTTTATCTAACTGAGATTTTTCCCAATCTTTGTCCATAAACTTATTGGTAACAAATACATTAAAACAATGATAAAGAAACAGGAATAGCCAAGCAAAAGTTGCAAAAAGAAACCATTCTTTCCCAAAGAATTTCACGTCTTTGCCAATTCCTAAAACAGTATTTGCTAGTATTAAAAAAACGGAACCTATTAAAAATATTACAAAATGCACATATAAACGTTTCTTTTGTTTTATACGTTTTTGAGCATTTTGTATTAATTCTAGTTGTTCACTATCTATGGATGGAATATTTTTCTTTTTTCCGAACATATAACTATTCTATAATTATTAGTTACAAATTTAATTAAAATGGATTAGAAAATAAGAAAGGGTTTTGGTAATCACCAAAACCCTTTCAAAAATATCTTAAAAAGAAGTTTTACTTCTTAATAAATCGTTTAACACCTTTTTTACCATTTGAATTAATTTCTAAAAAGTATATTCCAATATTTAAGTTGTCGACATCTATTTGATTATTTTCTAAAACACCTCTCATAACATTCTGTCCAAGAGCATTGTGAATCATATAAGACGCATTGTCGCTTATTTCACTAGGCATGTTTAGGTTTAATCTATCTGCAACAGGATTAGGGTAAATTTTAATACTCTTGCTAATTTCATTGTCTTCAATTCCTAATACATGATTAATAGTTGCCTCAAACATACCATTACCATGAGTTCCAATAAGTAACTTATTGTCGTCTGGTCTATAAGCTAATGAACTAACTACTGCATAACCAATTAAATTAGGAGCTTCTCTAGTCCAGTCTACACCTGAGCCACCATTTACAGGGTTTGTAGAACTATATAGTCCCCTTGCTGTTCCTACTAGGTATAAAGCCTCTCCAGCAGTATTTGTAGTAATAGCTGCAGACCTAATAGAATGTGAAGATAAATTTCGTTCAGCTACGGTCCAAGTTGGCGTAGCAGCTGTTGCATCAGTCGTAATGTAAATGTTTGTTAAGCCATAGTTGGAATAAGTCAATAACACAATATCTGGATTTGTAGGGTGTATCGCTAAACCAGTAACCACACCAGAAGTTACTCCCGATGGTGTTATGTCTACTGCAGTATTAACATTTGCTGCATTTTGAGGGTCATCCAATCTTAAAACAGTTCCAGTATCACCACCCATTAGCAAATAACTCGAAGCAGGATTATAAGCTCCCCAACTTGCAGAGAATCTACTAAACCATTCATTAGCTCCACTAGTTCCAAAACCAGTAGGTGATCCCATGTTAGTCCAAGTGCCAGAAGTTACATTTGTAGCATCAGTAGTTCTATATAGAACTCCTTTTCCAGCATAATATAGGTTTTTATTGTTACTTTGATCTAAATGAAAATATGTAACAAATTGGCTAGTTGCACCTGTAGGCTCAATATCGGTCCATCCTCCAACATTTTTAAAAATTCGATAAATTGGACCTGCTTGGAAACCAACAAATACAGGAACATTGGCATTATCTCTGGAAATACCAACAGCGACACCATCTCCTCCCCAAATATTGGTTTGAGTAGTTAAACTTGCTTCACCAGCACTTAACCCTCCTTGATTAGTTCCATTGTCTTGAAGACCACCTACCACATAATCAGATGCTGATTGAGGGTCTATTGCTACATGGTAAAATTGTTGTGTTTGATAATCATTATTTAGATTAACCCAAGTGACAGGAAATGTACCACCTGTTGCAGTAATATCAAGAGTTTCACGAACTCCTCCATCTGTTCCAGAAATTAAATTACTGTTATTAAATGGATTAAAAACTAAAGCATGAATATCTGGATGATGGTTTGGATATTGTGCATAGCCACCAGCGGTAGCATATCCTCCAATTCTTCCAAAAGAACCAGCTGCAGTGATATCAGCCATTCTATAGGCATTTGTTCCACCAATAACTACGAAATTTTCATTATCTGGTTTTACGCTAACGACTAGGTCATAACCTCCTTGTACTGCAAGAGGGTCATTACCGTCACTACATCCACTTTCGTCTGGAAGTTTACCAGAGTAGTCTGTCCAAGTTGTAGTAGATTGGTCCCACATTACTAAATCGGCTTCAGGAGCTGCTATACCTGTACAATCTGATGATACACCATTAACGTATAGTACATACAGTTTATTCTGGTTTGATGGTGCTAAACCTAAAACAGCTCTTCCAGTTAGCTTAGTATGTATTGGTATTCCGCCGACAACAGCAGTTGGATACGTAGTATTGTCAGTAATTCTAGTCCAACTACCTTCACCGTTTGCTGAAGTCCATACACCTTCTCTATTAGCATCTTGATTTCCTGAAAATGCAACATAAACCCTACCGCCAGTTGTTATAACAACATCTGTAGCATACGAAGTATTTCCTCCAGAATTTGTTATTTCAATAACCCAAGTAGATGTGCCAACATCATATCTGTAAATTCGACCTCCTACTGCAGCAAATAAATCACCAGTTGTTGGATGAACTTCTAGTTTATAAACAATATCGAAGAAAGAATCATACGATTCATAAGTTCCAGTAGTACCAGCCATCGGCGACCAAGTTAATCCACTATCAGTAGATTTCCATATACCGTCACCTAAAAAGAAAGACCCTAATGATGCAGAGTTACCACGACCTTCACCAGTTCCATAATACCAAGTATTTAAATTGCTAGGGTCCTGTGTTATACTTGTAACACTATGTACTTCATCATTTGAAGATACTTTAGTCCAAGAAGTCCCCCCATTTGTAGTTCTAAAAACCCCGCCGCTAACACCTCCAGCAAGGATTGTGTTACCAGTTCCGTCACTTTGATCAAAAACAATGGTCCTAGTTCTACCACCAAGATTAGAAGGTCCTCTGTTTACAATAGAAGCATCAGGAGCTCTTAAGTTATCTCCACCATCTATTCTGATTTTTGCTTTCTTAGAATTTTTAAATTCCAATTCTTTTTCTTCGATTGGAATTTCACCTGTTGTAGGATTGGCTTGTAGCTTATATTCATATAGCGCTCTTTCCTCAGCATATTGTGCACGTAATTCAGGTGTTTTTTTAGGTAATTTTGGGCGAGAAGCAATTTTTTTATCTTCAATATTTACGTCTTGCTGATCTTCTTGAGATGTAAATTTAAAAGCAATAAATGCCAAAATTAAAAATACTCCAATGGGTAATAGTTTCTTCATAGTTAATGTTTTAGTGTTTCTTTATAGAGATAGAGGGTTATAAGTTACTAAAATAAAGCTTTATACGTCAAAGACAAAATAATATTCGACGAATGGTAATACAGTCATAAAAATTTTGAAAATATTACACCGCAACAGTTCCTTTTATATGTGGATGCGGATTATAATCTATAAGTGTAAAATCGTCAAAAGTAAAATCAAAAATATTTTTAACTTCTGGATTTAAAATCATTTTTGGTAATGGTCTTATGTCTCTAGATAACTGTAATTCTAATTGTTCATAGTGGTTACTGTAAATATGTGCATCTCCAAAGGTGTGAATAAATTCACCAGCTTCATAACCACAAACTTGAGCCATCATCATTGTAAATAAGGCATATGACGCAATATTAAAAGGCACGCCAAGAAAAATGTCAGCACTTCGTTGATATAGTTGGCAAGATAATTTTCCATCAGCGACATAAAACTGAAAAAAAGCATGGCATGGAGGTAATGCCGCTTTTCCATTGGCTACATTTTCACTAAAAGACACAGAAGTATCAGGTAAAACCGAAGGATTCCAAGCAGATACAAGCATGCGTCTGCTATCTGGATTGTTTTTTAAAGTTTCAATAACTTCTTTTATCTGGTCAATTTCATCACTATTCCAGTTACGCCATTGGTGTCCATAAACTGGACCTAAATCGCCATTTTCATCAGCCCACTCATTCCAAATTCTAACACCATTTTCAGTAAGATAATTTGTGTTAGTATCTCCTTTTAAAAACCAAAGCAATTCATAAACTATAGATTTTAAGTGCAGTTTTTTGGTAGTCACCATTGGAAATCCTTTACTTAAATCAAAACGCATTTGATGTCCAAACACACTTTTAGTACCAGTTCCTGTACGATCTGCCTTTTCATTTCCACTTTCTAATACGTGTTTAACTAAGTCTAAATATTGCTTCATTATCTCTTTGATTTCGTGGAAATAAAAGTAAAAAAAAGCTCCAAAACTAAAAGTCTAGAGCTTATATTTATTTAAAAAGTTATTAACTGTTTATCCAATAATCATTCCTGCAATAGTCGCCGAAATAAGTGAGGCAATGGTTCCTCCAATAAGAGCTTTCATTCCAAATTTAGATAAGGTTTTTCGTTGTCCAGGAGCTAACGACCCAATACCTCCGATTTGAATGCCAATAGACGCGAAATTTGCAAATCCACAAAGCATATATGTTGCCATAATAACTGATTTGTTATAAGTTAAATGGGTAGCACTAGCTACATTTTTCAAGTCTGCTAATTGAATATAACCAACAAATTCACTTGCTGCAAGTTTGATTCCTAGGAGTTGTCCCATGAGAGCCATATCTTCCTTAGCTACGCCTAAAAGCCACATTAATGGAGCAAAAGCATAGCCCAAAATAAATTCAAGCGATAAACTTTTATAAGGTGTGTTTGCTACTATCCAATCATTTAGACCTCCTATTTGTCCTATTTGTAAAAAAATCCAATTACCCATTGCAATAAAAGCCACAAAAACTAACAGCATTGCACCAACATTTACTGCTAATTTTAAACCTTCGGTTGTTCCATTGGCGATAGCATCAAGAATATTCGTTCCAATCTTCTCTTGCGAAACAGAAACATCTGTATTTATGTTTTCAGTTTGAGGGTATAATATTTTTGAAATAACTATAGCGCCTGGAGCGGCCATAACAGAAGCTGCCAAAAGATGCTTAGCATACTGTAAACGAAGAACTGGGTCATCACCTCCAAGAAAACCGATATATGCAGCCAATACAGCACCAGCTACGGTCGCCATACCACCAATCATTACTAAAAGCATTTCAGATTTATTCATCTTTTCTAAATATGCTTTAATTAATAGAGGTGCTTCGGTTTGACCTAGAAAAATGTTTCCAGCCACACTTAAACTTTCTGCACCTGATATTTTAAGTAATTTAGAAAGTAACAATCCAAACGCTTTAACAATCCATTGAATAATACCTAAATAAAAGAGAACAGAAGTTAAAGCAGAAAAGAATATTATAGTCGGTAATACTTGAAAAGCGAAAATAAAGCCAAAAGTATCCATATCAACCACTAAACCTTCAAATAGAAACTGACTTCCTGCACGAGTAAAATCTAGCACTTTAACAAATAGTTGTCCGACAAATTCAAAAGACTTTTGAACAAATCCAACTTTTAATACACCTATGGCAATTAATAATTGAAATGAAAGCCCAATACCAACTGTTTTCCAATTGATAGCTTTTTTGTTGCTACTAAATAAATAGGCAATAAAAATGAGAGAAATCATTCCTAGAATACCTTTCCATATGCTAGTAAAAGAGGTGCCTTGACTTGGAACTATTTCAGTTAAAACTTCTTGTGCAAAAGTTGGTGTGATCACAAAAAAAATAGCTGCAAAAGCTAAGAAACATTTTTTCATAAAAGTAAATTTAAAAGTGACGAACACTCACGATGATTGGCTTTTAATAGAATTAGAAAAGCAAGATAAGGATTTATTTTGGATGATAGTTAGTAAAATCTAACGCTTCGACATTTCGTCTCTTATTCTTGCGGCAGTTTCATAATCTTCATTTGCAACAGCTTTATCTAACATTTTTTGAAGCTCGTCTAAAGTTTTTCCTTTAAAATTATCTTGACCAGATGAGGTTTCAATTTCTTCTGCAAGAACTTCATCAACTAGAATGTTATCAGCTTTTTGTTCATCCTCTTTATTTACTTTTAAATAAATTCCAGCTTTATCAAGAATGTTTTTATAAGTAAATATTGGTGCTTGAAAGCGTAAAGCTAACGCAATGGCATCACTTGTACGTGCATCAATAATTTCTTCAATTTTGTCGCGTTCACAAATTAGACTAGAATAAAAAACGCCGTCTACCAGTTTGTGGATAATAACTTGTTTTACAACAATATCAAATCTATCGGAGAAATTTTTAAATAAATCATGAGTAAGAGGTCTTGGAGGTTTTATCTCTTTTTCTAATGCTATTGCTATAGATTGTGCTTCAAAAGCTCCAATGACGATTGGAAGTTTTCGGTCTCCATCCACTTCACTCAAAATTAGTGCATAAGCACCATTTTGCGTTTGACTATAAGAGATTCCTTTTATGTTAAGTCTTACTAAACTCATAATATTTAAAACACAAAGAACTGTTTAAATTTAGACTTTACCAACTACCTAAGGTAGAATTAAGATAAACTAACCTCAAATTTCGCTAAAAGTTAGAAATTAGAAAAAGCAGTATCATTTTAAAGAGGATTTAAACAGTTCCTTGGTATTTAAAGTTAAAAAAATTATGCGTTTTGTGCTTTAAATTCTTTTAATTTTTCTATTAATTGTGGAACAACCTCAAATGCATCACCAACCACACCATAATCCGCAGCCTTAAAGAAAGGTGCTTCAGGGTCAGTATTAATGACTACTTTTACTTTAGAAGCATTAACACCTGCAAGATGTTGAATAGCTCCTGAAATTCCTATAGCAATATAAAGGTTTGAAGCTACTGGTTTTCCTGTTTGTCCAACGTGTTCACTATGTGGTCTCCAACCTAAATCAGAAACAGGTTTAGAACATGCAGTCGCTGCGCCTAGAACTTCGGCTAATTCTTCAATCATTCCCCAATTTTCAGGGCCTTTTAAACCACGACCTCCAGAAACTACTATATCGGCATCAGCAATAGATACTTTATCTGAGGCTTTATCTACTGATTGTACTTTATTGTCTGAAGTCACTAAATTTGGTGTGAAACCTTCAGCTAATGCACTTCCTGAGTTTTCAACTAACCCAAAAGAATTGTTAGAAACACCAACTATTTTAACTTCTGTATTAATTTCTGTTAGGCTAAATGCTTTGTTCGTAAAGGCTGTACGCTTAACAGTAAAAGGAGATGTGCTAGTAGGTGCTTCAATAACATTAGAAACATAACCTGCGTTTAACCCAACAGCTAATAATGGTGCTAAATACTTTGCGTCTGCACTTGAGCTTACAATTACTACTTTTGCATCTTCTTTTTCAGCAGCTTGTTTTAAGGCATCAGCATATATTTTAGCGTTGAATTCGTTTGTGTTTGTTATGTTTAATACTTTATCTACACCATAGTTGCCTAATTCGGAAGCATCACTAACATTAAAAGTAACTGCAGTAACAGTTGTTCCCATTTGCGAAGCCACAGCTTTTGCATAAGAAGCGACTTCTAAAGCAACTTTCTTAAATTTTCCTTGTTCTGATTCTGTATATACTAAAACTGACATGTTTTTAAATTTTGAGAATGATTAAATCACTTTAGCTTCATTGTGAAGTAAGCTTACTAATTCGTCGATATTATCTGGTGATACTAATTTTACAGCTCCTTTAGGTGCTGGTTTTTCAAATTTTACAGCAGAAGTTTCTGCGTTAGCATCTACAGGCTCCACCACAGTTAAAGGCTTTTTGCGAGCCATCATAATACCTCTCATATTCGGAATACGTAAGTCACTTTCTTCAACTAAACCTTTTTGCCCACCTATAATTAATGGTAAACTTGTTGAAATTGTTTCTTTTCCACCATCAATTTCTCTGGTAGCAGTCGCATTAGAACCATCAATTTCTAAACTAATACAATTGTTTACAAAATTGGCATCAGTTAGAGCAGCTAGCATTCCAGGAACCATCCCACCATTATAGTCAATAGATTCACGACCAGCTATTACTAAATCGTAACCACCATCTTTAACCACTTTTGCTAATTGTTTTGCTACAGCAAATCCATCAGTTGCAGGAATATTGACTCTAATTGCACTATCCGCACCTATAGCTAAAGCTTTACGCAATGTCGGTTCGGTTTCAGCTCCTCCAACATTAACTACATCAACAGCAGCACCTTGTTTTTCTTTAAACCACATAGCTCTTGTTAACCCAAATTCATCATTAGGATTTATTACAAATTGAACGCCATTTGTGTCAAATTTTGTGTCGCCTTCAGTAAAGTTAATTTTTGAAGTTGTGTCTGGCACATGGCTAATACATACCAATATTTTCATCTTACTTATTTGATTTTTTAAATGTAATTTTTTGAGGTTACGAAGGTAATTAAAATAATAATAATTTCCTATGCATGCATAATAAATTTTTAAAGTAAAGATTCGCTTATAATTTTCTAATTATTGTTATTTTTGCTGTTCGATTAAAACTTGATAAATGAAAACAATTCAGTTTAGAGAAGCCGTTTGTGAGGCAATGAGTGAAGAGATGCGTAGAGACGAAAGTATCTACTTAATGGGAGAAGAAGTGGCAGAATATAATGGTGCTTACAAAGCTTCAAAAGGGATGTTAGATGAATTCGGACCTAAACGTGTTATAGATACTCCAATTGCGGAGTTAGGTTTTTCAGGAATAGCTGTAGGGTCGACAATGACAGGAAATAGACCAATTGTTGAGTTTATGACTTTTAACTTTGCATTAGTTGGAATAGACCAAATTATAAATAACGCAGCAAAGATTAGACAAATGTCTGGAGGACAATTTAAATGTCCAATTGTGTTTAGAGGCCCAACAGGTTCTGCAGGTCAGTTAGCAGCAACACATTCTCAGGCTTTTGAAAGTTGGTATGCTAATACTCCTGGATTAAAAGTTATTGTACCTTCAAATCCATATGATGCTAAAGGATTGCTTAAGGCTGCTATTAGAGATGACGATCCAGTTATTTTTATGGAAAGTGAGCAAATGTATGGAGATAAAGGAGAAGTGCCAGAAGGCGAATATATTTTGCCAATTGGAGTAGCTGAAGTAAAGAGAGAAGGTACAGATGTGACTGTAGTATCTTTTGGAAAGATTATTAAAGAAGCTTTTAAGGCTGCAGATGAACTTGAAAAAGAAGGAGTTTCTTGTGAAGTTATTGATTTACGAACAGTTCGTCCTTTAGATATCAATACAATTTTAGATTCGGTTAAAAAAACTAACCGATTAGTTATTTTAGAAGAAGCGTGGCCTTTTGGTAATGTGTCCACAGAAATTACTTATCAAGTGCAAGAAAAAGCATTTGATTATTTAGATGCACCAATTCAAAAAATAAATACTGCAGATACGCCTGCGCCATATTCACCAGTGTTATTGGAAGAATGGTTGCCAAATAGTAACGATGTGGTAAAAGCAGTTAAAAAGGTGCTTTACAAATAAAATAAAACAATATTTTTACGTTATAAAGCTTCATTAGCACGATTGTTGATGAAGTTTTTTCTTATTATGAAATATAGATTAGTAGTACTTCTTTTTTTATTCGGAATATATTCTGGATTCACCCAAACAAAAGTTAGTGGTCACGTGCTTGATGAGAACAATGAACCTGTGTCTTTTGCTAATGTTATTTTTAAAAACTCATCTGAGGGAACGATTACTAACGAGAACGGAAGATTTTATTTAGAATCTGATGGGACTTGGGAAACGATTGTTGTTTCATTTATTGGGTATAAAACTTTAGAGTTAAATCTCGACAAAAAAGTAAGTTTCGATTTAAAAATCATCTTAAAAGAAGAGACAGCGCAACTAGATGCTGTTGTTTTGATTTCGGGGAAACAACCAAAAAAGAATAATCCTGCCATTGATATTTTACGAAAAATTTGGGAACATAAACGAAAAAATGGACTTAAACAGTTTAAACAATACGAATACGACAAATACGAAAAAGTAGAATTCGATATCAATACCATAGATAGTACACTTATAAAAAGCAAACTGTTTAGAGGGATGGAATTTGTGTTTGATCAAGTAGATACATCTAGCGTTACTGGTAAAACGTATTTGCCAATGTTTATTAATGAGGCTGTTTCTAAAGTTTATGGAGATAACACGATCAATAAAGAAAAAGAGGTTTTAGAAGGAAACAAAAATTCAGGATTTAGTGATAATCAAGTTATTATTGATTTTGTGGATGATTTGTATTCCGATTTTAATATCTACGATAATTACTTAAAGTTTTTCGACAAGAGTTTCGTAAGTCCTTTGTCTAGAACAGGAATACAAACTTATAACTATGTACTATCTGATAGTGCTTTTATAGATAATAAATGGTGCTATAATATTATTTATTACCCAAGACGTAAAAATGAGTTAACATTTAAAGGAGATTTCTGGGTAAACGATTCCACGTATGCGATAAAAGAAATAAATCTGCAAGCCACCAAAAGCGCCAATATAAACTGGGTAAAAGAAATTTATATAGAGCAAGAATTTGAAGTGCTTAACGACTCCTTGTTTTTGGTAAAACGCGATTATATGTTGTCTGATTTCGCGTTTAATAAAAAAGAGAAATCACGAGGTATCTACGGTAAGCGAACTACTTTATTTAATAATTATATGTTCGACGTTAAAAAGGATAAAAAATTCTATGACGAAGAAGTATATTATTACGACAAGGATGTTTATGATCGAGGCGATGAATTTTGGAACGCCAACCGTTTAGAGGAGCTTAGTAAAGATGAAATAGGTGTCTATAAAATGCTTGATACCTTAAAAACAGTCAAAAAATTTAAACGATTGTATAATTTGGGAAGTATCTTGACCTCAGGTTATATAGAGTTTAATAGCCTGCCATTAGATTATGGTCCCATTTTCTCAACCTTTGGATTTAATGAGGTTGAAGGGATGCGTTTACGAACTGGTGTTCGAACTTACTTTGGAAAAAATGATATTTGGCGTTTAGAAGGGTTTTTAGCCTACGGATTTAGGGATGATAAGTTTAAATATGGTATTTCAGGGAAATGGCTAATTGATAAGAAGAATAGACTTATTATTTCGGGAGGAAAACGACGTGACGTAGAACAAATAGGAGCTAGTTTAACCACGTCAACAGATGTGTTAGGACGAAGTTTAGCATCCTCCTCGGTTGTAGGAACAGGAAGTAACGATAAACTAACATCCATTAACTTAACAAGTGCCGCCATCGAAATGGAGCCTTGGCGAAACTTGGTGATGCGACTTGGTGGAAATTACCGAACGTTAGAATCGGCATCACCTACCTTTAGTTTAGATTACAATACAGCTGATGGTGTAGCTTCGAAGATTGAACAGTTTGAAACTACCTTTTCTATGTCCTATTTTCCAGGAAGAAAAAAGACGGGTTTTGGTGTAGAACGGTATGATGCTAATGATGATTATGCACGTTTGTTTGCTCAAATTAGTTTAGGAAACAAAAATATGTTTAATAGTGATTTTGATTACACGAAGTTACAGTTTTCATATTTACAACCATGGCAAATAGGAGGTTTTGGACGTTTAACTACTACCATTGAAGCTGGGAAAACTATTGGCGATGTACCGCTTGGGTTATTAAGTGTAATTCCAGGAAATCAATCATATTTTTCAATATATAATACTTTTTCGCAGCTCGATTTTTACGAGTTTGTTACAGATACCTATGCATCACTCCATTTAGAGCATAATTTTAATGGTCGTTTCTTTTCTAGAATTCCATTATTACGTAAGTTGAATTTACGCGAAATTATTAGTGTGCGTGGTGTTTGGGGAGAACTATCTGATGGAAATATCGCTTTGAATAGCCCAACCAATATCCCATTAGTAGCGCCTAATAATGAAATTTATTGGGAATACAGCTTAGGTGTAGGTAATATTTTCAAAATCTTCCGTTTAGACTTTAACTTTAGAGGTAATTATCTCGATAATCCAGATGCTAGAAAATTTGGAGTGACTGGAACGTTTGGGTTTCATTTTTAGGAGATTCGTTTAACGGTTAGTGTATGGTTAGTTACGGAAAATCAGTTAGGATTTTCCGACGTTGAGCTAAGTTAATTAATTCGAGTGAATTCCTGCGAAGGAATTCCGTAGTAATTAATTATACACGTTGTTACCTGCTGGCATCTTTTATTGTCTTTTCTGCTTGTTTAATATGTCTTTCATTATGATATATTAGTACTCTAAATGTATCACCTAATCTCAATTTGATAAATGTAGAAATTGAAATTGCCGTTTTAGTTTTGTCTAAATTTACTTTTTTGGATTTATCTAAAAGTTCTATTATCTGATGTTGTTGACCAATGAATTTGTCTAGTGTTTGAATATCTAGATCTGAGTTTAAAGGATTCATAGATTTAAACGTTTTCATTTTGTTTAAATCCTCATTGTAAGCAACTGATTTGCTAAAATATTTACCTAGCCAATTACTTTTAAAAATTTCAGAATGCTCGTATTTAGAAGTTTTTATTTTGTTTGCTATTTCTGGAATATAGAAATCTCCATACCTATTTAGATGTTCAATGCATTCTAATGCACTCCAACTTTCAGAGTCTTGTTTCCAATTTAGAGAATCAAGAGGTTGCTTTTTTAGTAGTTCTACGTTGTTTAAGTTCTTGCGAGTAATTTCTAATAAGTTTTGTAATAATTTTTCAGTTGCTAATGCCATTACATTTATTTTATTACAAATATCAATAGATAATCTTTTAAAAAAATTGATTGAAATTAAGATTTTTTAATTCTTGAAAGTGTTTCAGGTGTCATTCTTAAATACGAAGCGATATATTTATTTGGTATTTCCTGAAATAGCTGAGGACTTCGCTCCAAAACTCTTTTATATCGTTCAATAGGAGATGACGTTAGAATATCTCTTTCCCTTTCCATTTGCTGCAAAACGAAATTTTCTAAAACAGAAAGCCATATTTCTTTATTCTCTGATGATGATTCAATGAAGGGTTTATACTTTTTTTTATTGATGACTTTTACATTAGTTTTTTTTAATGCTTGAATATAGAAGTCTGAAGGTTTTTCATTCAAGAAAGAATCTAGAGAGGCTATTAAGTTGTCCTTATAACCAAATCTTATTGTATGTTCTTCGAATTCATCAACTACAAATATTCTTAAGCTTCCACTTTTTACCAAATAAATATTAGTGTCGATACTTCCTTTTACCTTTAAATATTCATTACGTTCTAATTCGATTTCTCTATCCCAAAGTTGTTGACTGTTTATTTTATCAATTAAATTTGAAATTGGGTTCATATTAGCTTGCAGGTAATGCGATGATATACAACGTTTTAATGTTTTATATCAGTCGTTAAACGAAGTTAGTTGTTTTTTCTTACAAAGTCAAATAGATTTTATTCCAAAAGCCCATCAAGCACTGTAAACGATTCTTCACTATCGCCAACAAAACGATGTAAAATTTTACCTTCTGGGTCTATAATAAACTTGGTTGGGAATCCAGCAACATTAAAATTTAAAACAAAATCGTCATCTCCATTACCATTCATCAAGTGTGTCCAAGTATAGTTGTTTGGTGTTATAAATTTTTCAACTTGCTCTTTAGTGTCTCCTTGATTAATACCAAGAACTACTAACTTGTCTTTATATTTTTCTTGATATTCTTTTACTTTAGGCATTTCGGCAATACATGGTCCACACCACGTTCCCCAAAAATCAATGAGTACATATTTTCCTTTTAAAGAGTCAAACTCAAACGAATCACCAGTAAATGTGCTATTAGTAGTAAAGTTTTCAACTGTTTTTCCAATTAAGGTAGCTTCAATGCCAGCTACACGTTTGGCAACTGCTTTATAAAAAGGATAGTCGTTTAAGTTGTTATCTAGGTTCTTAAAAGCGGTAATAGCTTCGTCATTAGTAACCTGACTACGAATCATCATATCAGATAAATACCAAGCAGCAGCTTCTGAATTTGGATTTGCTAATACAAACTCTTTTTTCAAGGCTACAACTTGTTCATCTATACTATTAATAGAATCTTCAATAACTTTAAATTGAGGATCGTCTTCTTTTAATTTATTTTTTTCTAATAATAAATTAACCGATTTGTTCATTAAAGGAAATATCTTATTATTTATACTTGCTAAATCTTCGTTGCTTTTAGTGCCACTAGGATAAGCGTCTATAAAATCGGTCACTTCACCATTAAAAATAATATGGTCTCCAGGACTTGCCAAAAATGCAAATTGCGACGATTTTGCTGGGTAATAACCACGACCACTTCGTTTAATTGTACGTTCAACATTTGGCCAAAAAATAATATGCTCTGGCTCATCAATTTTTGCAGTATAGGTAAAACTTCCGTTCTCAACAAAAATAGAATCAGATACGCGATTGCCTTCGGCATCTTTGTAACTTCTGCTCATATACTCAGTGTCTAAACCTTTTATGGTTCCAGATACTATAAATGAGTCAGCAGGCACTTTAATTTCTTCTTTACAGCTCTGTGAAAGCATTGCTGCAAAAACTACAACGCTTAATTTTACGATATTCTTTAGCATAATTTATTGTTTTTCTCCTGGTTTATAAGTTTTTGTAGCTCTCTTTTCTACATCTTCTCTGTAATAAGCAATATCTTTAAATTCGCCATCCGCATAGCGTTGCGCTTGGTCATCAAAATGTGGTGAATTCGAATCACTACTCTGTCCACCAGCTAACATGGATTTAGCTTTTACTTTATCACCAAATTCTACAACAGCTACAAAGCTATTTCCGGAAGTTCCATATTGACGCTTAGTATCTTTTCCAAATCGTGTTCCATAGGAGGCTAAAGCTCCCCAAGATCCTGATGCCATACCTACAGCAATACTTGGTTTAGAATCATCAAATTCTTGAAAAATCTTGCCATCGTTTCTTTGGTAACGATTAAACTCTCCCCAAGGTGTTTCCCAAGAACCAAAATCTTTAGTTAATTTTTCTAAAGCGACTTGAAACACTTCTAAACGTTCTTCTGGAGCTGAGATTTTACTCATATAATCAAATCTTCCAAGTGCAGATATTCTTTTATTCCCTGTCATTGTTGGAATTTTTCCTGAGCGATAATAGGCATTCAAATAAAATTGCGCTAATGTCATACTAACTGAGTTTTTGGAAACCTTAAAATCCCAATTCTTTAAAAGCTCTATAGCTGCTTTTGCTTCAGCTGTTTTTACTTCTGAATTTTTAGCTGCCTCTAATAAACCAGTAATTAATAAATTGGCTCCAGGTAAATAGGTGTCGTATGCTAAATCGATTAAAGAGTCTAAAGTTAAATCATCAGCTTCTTGCAATAGAGGTATGGCATGCATGCCTCTAAAATTTTCAGGATAAGAAGTCATGTATTCAGGATAATCTTCTTTTTTCGGACTATACTCTGCCGCACTTGTAAAAGGAGTAGAATTACAATTCTGTATCCAACCATTTGGAGGATTTAAAACTAAAATATTGTCTTTCAAAGGATGTAATCCATTCCAATCGGTTTCAGGATTACTACCATCAACAGGTTTTGTGTAATCAAATTTTTCGTTTCTTTTTGGAATAAAGTTTCCGTGATAATACGCGATAGTTCCATCTGCATCTGCATACACGGTATTGTTTGATGAATTGGTGCGAATATCCATCATTTCGTAAAACTCTTTATGATTAGATTTTTTTGTTCTTGTAAACGATTGCTCTAAAGCTTTTATTGGACTCCACATTAAAGCAGTAGCTACCCATTTGTCGTCATTAGCATGGGTAATTGGACCATGATGAGTTCTATACATCATAAATGTTTTGTCTTTTAATCCATCAGCACTTTTGTAATTTAAAGTGACTTCTATAGAATCTACAGCACGAACTTCATTGCCATATTTATATGATGTTTTACTATCGTCTTTTACAATAGTCTCTTCAAATTCGTCAATAATATCTGTTCCAGTTGAGGTATGCATCCAGCCAGTTTTTTCATTAAAACCTTGGTATACAAAAAATTGTCCCCAAGTTACAGCGCCATAAGCATTTAAGCCTTCTTCGCTCACTACATGTACTTCTCCACGAAAAAAGAATGAGGTATGCGGATTAATAACTAACATGGCATCACCAGATTTTGTTTTATCACCAGAAATGGCAAAACCATTAGAACCACGAGGTTCATCATCTTTCAATCTAATTAAACCATCATTAATGGCTAATACTTCATCATTATCATTATCGTAAAAATCTTTAATTTTTCTAGTAGAAACTCTTTCAATGTCACCACCAATAGAACCTTCGCTAAAATACATTGGCATCCAAGGTTCAAAATGAGTTAATAATTTTGGTTTTACTTCTGGATGTGTTTTAAGATAGTAGTTTACACCATCAGCAAAAGCAACACATAAATCTTTTAACCATTGAGGACTGTTATTGTAATTCTTAATTGCTTCTTCTTTGGTCATGTATAATCTAGCTCGTAAATCACTGTAAATAGAGGCTTCACCTTCTACTTCTGCTAGCCTACCAATAGCCCAAATATAGTTACGCTCAACACGATTAAAATCGTCTTCACATTGCGCATATAATAATCCAAAGACTGCATCGGCATCAGTTTTGCCGTAGATATGTGGTACGCCAAAGTCGTCTCTAATAATTTCGACATTTTCTGCATGTTGTTGCCAACGTTGTTCTTCATCAGTTACAGTTTTTTCATTTTTACAACTGACTAAAATAAAAAGGATAAGAATGGATACTATACGATTCATAATGGTTGGTTTTTTAGTGTTTTAATTATCAAAATAAGCTTTGATTAAGTCTAATTTTTGGAGGAGTAGCAAGTTAGTTTTTTTTTCTTACAAAATCAATGCATATTTTGTTGTTAAAAGTTAAAATGATGTCTACCTTTGCGCTCCCAAAAAATGGTAACTATGAGCAAGAAAAAAGAAGTGACTTTCGATGTGCTAATCGAAATCCCAAAAGGTAGCAGAAACAAATATGAATATGATTTTGTGTTGAACAAGATTCGTTTCGATAGAATGTTGTTTTCATCTATGATGTATCCAGGAGATTATGGGTTTATTCCAGAAACATTAGCGTTAGATGGCGATCCGCTTGACGTATTAGTTTTAGGAACTGAGCCAACATTTCCTATGTGCGTAATGGAAGTTAAACCTATTGGAGTATTCCATATGGCAGACGAAAAAGGACCAGATGAAAAGCTAATTTGTGTACCAATGAACGATCCTATTTGGCATGGTCACAATGATATTGCAGATATTAGTTCACATAGATTAAAAGAAATAGAACATTTCTTTCAAGTGTATAAAGATCTGGAAAAAAAGAAAGTAGATGTTGGTGGTTGGGGAAATGTAGAGGAAGCTATTAGTATTTATAACAAATGTATTGAACGATATGATGAAAGTGAACATAAGAAAAATAGAACGTTCACGATATAATAATGCTTAATATAAAAGCAGTTAAGCCATTCTTTTAAATTAAAGAGTGGCTTTTTTTATCAGCTATATTTTACTATTTTTGGCGCAGTCTAAAAAATAAACAACTAACATATGGAATTATTAGTAAAATTTTTACCAGCATTTGGTGTTTTAGCCTTGATTTTTGTTTTTATAAAAAGCGGTTGGGTTTCAAAACAAGAAGTTGGTGATGCAAAAATGGCGCGTATAGCCAAAAATATTGCCGATGGTGCAATGGCATTTTTAAAAGCTGAATACAAAGTTCTTGCAATTTTTGTGGTTGCAGTAGCAGTGTTATTATTCTTTAAAGGAAGTAATGAAGTAGGCTCAAGTGGAATGGTAGCAGTATCATTTATAGTTGGAGCGATTTGTTCGGCTTTAGCTGGGTTTATTGGAATGAAGGTTGCAACTAAAGCAAATGTTAGAACGACACAAGCTGCACGTACATCTTTAGGAAGAGCCTTAGAAGTGGCATTTGCTGGAGGTTCAGTAATGGGCTTAGGTGTTGTAGGTTTAGGTATTTTAGGATTAAGTGGCTTATTTGTACTTTATCAAAGCATGTGGCCAGGAGCTGAAAATTTAGTAATGGTATTAAATGTGCTTTCAGGGTTTTCATTAGGAGCGTCATCTATTGCTTTATTTGCACGTGTAGGTGGAGGTATTTATACTAAAGCGGCCGATGTAGGTGCTGATTTAGTAGGTAAAGTTGAAGCAGGTATTCCAGAAGATCATCCTTTAAACCCTGCAACAATTGCAGATAATGTTGGAGATAATGTTGGAGATGTTGCTGGAATGGGAGCCGATTTATTTGAATCATATGTTGGGTCAATTATAGGTACTATGGTATTAGGAGCAGTTATCATAACGCCTAGTTTTGATGGCTTAGGAGCTGTATACTTACCATTGGTTCTTGGAGCCGTAGGAATTATAATGTCAATCATAGGAACATTTTTTGTAAAAGTAAAAGATGGTGGAAATCCACAAACAGCATTAAATATTGGTGAATTTGGTTCAGCAGGATTAATGGCTATTGCGACTTACTTTTTAATTCAAGAATTTATTCCAGAAACGTTTAACTTAAATGGCGTTGAGTACACATCTATAGGTGTATTTTTTGCTGTGATTGCTGGTTTAATAGCTGGTTTAGCGGTTGGAAAAATAACAGAGTATTATACAGCTACAGGTAAAAAGCCTGTAATGTCTATTGTAAGGCAATCTGAAACAGGATCTGCTACAAATATTATTGCTGGTTTAGGTGTTGGTATGATGTCTACAGCTATTCCTATTATTTTAATAGCTGCTGCTATTATTGTATCTCATCATTACGCAGGATTATACGGTATTGCAATTGCAGCTGTAGGGATGTTAGCAAACACAGGTATTCAGTTAGCTGTAGATGCTTACGGACCAATTTGTGATAATGCTGGTGGTATTGCTGAAATGGCAGAATTACCAAGTGAAGTACGTGAGCGTACAGATAAATTAGATGCTGTTGGTAATACAACTGCAGCAGTTGGAAAAGGTTTTGCTATTGCTTCGGCAGCGTTAACAGCGTTAGCATTATTTGCCGCTTTTATGCAGACAGCAGGTGTAACTGCAATTGATGTATCTAAACCAAATATTATGGCAGGATTATTAGTTGGAGGTATGTTACCATTTGTTTTTTCTGCATTGTCTATGAATGCAGTTGGTAGAGCAGCTATGGCAATGATTGAAGAAGTTAGACGTCAGTTTAGAGATATTCCTCAATTAAAAGCAGCTTTAGAAGTAATGCGTAAGTATGATAGTGATATGTCTAAAGCATCTGACGCAGATAGAAAAATATTTGATGATGCAGATGGCGTTGCAGATTACGGAAAATGTATTGATATTTCCACAAAAGCGTCAATTAAAGAAATGGTGTTGCCAGGTCTATTGGCAATTGTTGTTCCTGTTGCTGTTGGATTTATTGGAGGAGCAGAAATGCTAGGAGGTCTTCTTGCAGGTGTTACAACTTGTGGAGTACTTATGGCAATCTTCCAATCGAATGCTGGAGGTGCTTGGGATAATGCTAAGAAAACTATTGAAGAAGAAGGTAGAAAAGGAACAGAGGCTCATAAAGCTGCTGTTGTTGGTGATACTGTAGGAGATCCATTTAAAGATACGTCTGGACCATCATTAAATATCTTATTAAAGTTAATGTCTGTAGTAGCATTAGTTATTGCACCAAGTATTGCTTTAACTGGAGACAGTGCTTATGCTGTTGAAGCAAATGAAAAAATTTGGATTGATGAAGATGGAAAAAAACACGTTGTTAAAGGAGATATGGCAATGTTAACTGAAGAAGCTGAAAAAATAGTAAAAGTAAACATCGAAAAGAATGACGATGGTACTGCTAAAGCAACTGTAACAACTAACACCACTAAAGATGGCAAAACAACAACTGAAGATAAAGTATATGAAGGTACTTTAGAAGAGGTTAAGGCACAGTTAGATGCGCTTGAAGATGTTGGGCAAAAGGTAGAAGTGAAGAAGAAGATGATTAAAAAAGTTATCGAAGAAGTAGAAGAAGAGAAAAACTAATACTTCAAACTTCATATTAAATAAAAAACCACGCAATTAGCGTGGTTTTTTATTTATAAATTTGAGGTACATTCTAAAATCGTCAAAATGAAAAGATTTTTTTTAGCACTCTTAATAGTTCTTACAAGTTGTAAATCAACAACGGATCAAGAAATTAGCAATACTAATGAACAACACGTTATCTTGATTACGTTAGATGGATTTAGATGGCAAGAATTGTTTACAGGAATAGATGAAGATTTAATGGTCAATAAAGATTTTTCTAGTGATACTTCAAGGTTAAGGAAGCTTTTCTGGAAAGAGACGCCTCAAGAAAGGCGTAAAGCATTATTACCTTTTATTTGGGAGGCTGTTCCTAAATTAGGTCAAATACATGGTAATAGAATATTGGGTAGTCATGTTAATCTTACCAATTCCTTTTGGTTTTCTTATCCAGGGTATAATGAAATTCTCTCTGGGAATGCTGATGATGATAGAATACAAAGTAATGACAAAATACCAAATCCAAATAGAACTATTTTGGAGATAGCTAATGCAGATGAACGTTACAAAGGTAAAGTTGGTGCTTTTGCAAGTTGGGATGTGTTTCCATATATAATAAACGAAGAGCGTAGTGGAGTGTCTGTAAATGCAGGTTTCGATTTAGCCGAAGGGACTTCTTTAACTAGTAACGAAGCGTATTTAAATAAGCTACAAGAAGCAACACCTAGTCCGTGGAGTACTGTTAGATTAGATGTGTTTACACATCATTTTGCTTTAGAATATCTAAAAAAAGAACATCCAAGCTTGGTATATATTTCTTATGGTGAAACTGATGATTTTGCCCATGATGGAAATTATGATGCTTATCTAAAATCGGCAAATACTACAGACGGATTTATTAAAGAGCTATGGGAGTATACTCAAAATGATCCTATTTATAAAGATAAAACAACCTTTATCATTACTACAGATCATGGACGTGGAACACAACCAATTGAAACGTGGACAGGTCATGGCTCAGATGTAAATGGTGCCGATGAGGTTTGGCTTATTGCTTTTGGAGCAGGTGTTAAGTCTTTAGGAGAAATCACTCAAGATGAACAATTGTATTCTAATCAAATTGCTAGTACAGTTGCTCAATTATTGAAACTGGATTTTGAATCCAATGGCTCACCAATTAACTTGAAGGATTAAATAAAAAACCACGCAATTTGCGTGGTTTTTTGCATAAAAAAATTAAGTTCCTAATCATTTTGAGGGATATCTCTATTCATTTCAATCATATCAACATCTTTAGTCTCAACGCCAAGTAAGTGTTTACTAAAATAATCAACTTGCATCCAAAAGAAATATTCAGTCATATTACCAAAACCGTGACGTTGCCCTGGCATTAGCATAAAATCAAAACGCTTATTGGCTTTTATTAATGCGTTAGCCATTCTTATAGTGCCCCCTGGATGTACATTATTATCAATATCGCCAGTTACTAGTAATAATTTTCCTTTTAGGTTTTTAGCAAGCGACTGGTTTTTATCGATGGCATATTTATATTTAATACTGCCATCAGCTTCCATTTCTTCCTTTATACCATGATGAGTCTCACTCCACCAGCTATTATAAATTGAATTATCATGATTTCCTGCAGAAGATACTGCTACTTTAAAGAAATCAGGATAAACAAGCATTGCAGCTGTAGACATAAAACCACCTCCAGAGTGACCAAAAATACCAACTTTCTCTATATCAATAAATGAGTGTTTATCAGCCAATTGTTCGGCAACATATTTTTTATCGGCTAAACCATAATCTCTTAAATTACCATATCCGTAAGTGTGATACCATTTTGAACGCGCTGGATGACCTCCTCTATTACCTAAAGTAACTACTATAAAGCCAGCTTGAGCTAAACGGTCAGTTCTATTCATTCTAGGAGAAAAAGATTTATTCACTGCTTCTGTTTGCGGCCCAGGATATACATACTCGATTAAAGGATATTTTTTGTTTTCATCAAAATCGAATGGTTTGTACATTACGCCATAAATATCAGTTATACCATCGTCTGCTTTAAACTTAAAAGGTTCTGGAAATTGATATCCAGTAGCCATTAGTTGTGATAAATCGGCTTCTTCTAATTTCATAACCAAGGAACCAGTATTACTTCTTAATTCTGACTTAGGAACTGTATTAACTTTAGAATAGTTGCTCACAAAATACTTGTTAGAATCAGAAACGTCTACACTACTATTAAAATCTCCTGGATTTAAACTTTTAAAGCCTGTTCCGTTTAGGTTGACTTTATATAAATGAGCATAGTATGGGTCTTCATCTTTATTCACACCATTTGCTGTAAAATATACTGTGCGTTCGCTTTCGTCGATGCCTTCAAAAGTGTCAATATGAAATTCGCCACTTGTTATTTGACGTTTCAAGTTTCCATTGGCGTCATATAAATAATAATGTCCCCAACCATCTCTTTCTGACCAGAATAAAATTTCAGACTCATTATTAAATAGCTGAATGCCTTTTCCTCTACTTTCAATATAGGTATTAAAGTGCTCTTCTATTAATGTGGTGACTTCTCCTGTATTAATATCGGCTACATGTATATCAAATCGCTTGCGATCCCTACTGGTGGTATTGAAGTATATTTTCCCTTTTTTAGAAAGTAACAATGCAGGTTTGTGCTTACTGTCATCATTCTTTTTATACCTATGAGAATAAAGACCAACACTTTGTTGTACTGAAGTATCAAGTTTTATTTGAATCATTTCCTTTGTTGGGATATCAAAAATCTCTACGTAAGGCTTATAAAATTCTTGTTCCCCAGCCATGTGGTATTTATAGGTTTCAAGTGTTGGACGATCTTCAGTAGCTGAATTTATCACCCAAAGATCTTTTATGTGTCTTGAATCTGTTTTTTGAATTACAAATTTTTTAGAATCGTGAGACCAATATCCGAAAACACCTTTTCTTTTGTCTTTATTTTTTTCTTTCTCTACATTGTTTTCTCTTCCGCCACCATAGCCAAAGTGTTCAACGCCATCTTTAGTCCATTGGTGTTCCACAATAGTAGAATCTTTTTCATCTTCAACTGCTTTTAAGAAGTTTTCTTTGTCCATCCAATATAAGTTGTGTTTTTTAGAGAACAATACAATAGAACTATCTGGCGCAACATTTGCCCAACGAATACGTTTTTCATCGTCTTTAGAATTATCAATAATGGTTAATCCATTGCCACCTAAACGATACTCTAAGAAATACACCTTTTTTTCCATTTTCGGCTTTTTCTTTTTGGCCTTTTTTATTTTTGTAGAATCTTGCTCGGTGTTTTCCTCTTCCTTTTTATCTTTTTCATCGTCTTTTGCTTCTACTTCTTCAGTAGAAGTTATTCTAAAACGAATAGCCGTTTCATTTTTAACAAACTCGAAATCAAAACGTGGTAAGTGTTGCGCATCATAAGGATCTTTTGTGATTTCGGTTAACCACTTAGCCATTTTAGCATTATCAAACAGTTTAGTTCTTGTGCGTTTGTCTGGGTCTACGATGTAGTAGTTAGAACCTTCGGTAGTTTTGTATTGATACCAAAAACGATTGCCTGTTTTTAACCAATTTGGACGCACAGTTGTTGAGTGTACTAATTTTCCAAGATTGTTTGGCGAATATTTTGCGGCTAATCTATAATTTGGAACGGGTGTTTGTGATTCATCTTGTGCAAAGATGAAAGTTGTGCTTAATATACATATAAGCAAGAATGTAAACTTTCTCATAATTGTTGGTTGGAAATTTATATAAACTTTAGTTTCATTGACTAAAGTAATAAATCTAACCTTTAAAATGAGCGGTGGATATGTTAAAATAAACCGTGAATCTCTGCGTCAATGGTATTAATAATGCTTCCCAAATCTTCTGGATTATCCACAAAGTCTAAATTATCTACATCAATGATAACTAATTTACCTTTATTATAGCCATGAATCCAAGCTTCGTAGCGTTCGTTGAGTCGGCTTAAATAGTCTATGCTTATAGAGTTTTCGTAGTCGCGACCACGTTTATGAATTTGACTTACTAAATTAGGAATTGAACTTCTTAAATAGATTAATAAATCAGGACCTTTTACTAAGGATTCCATAAGTTGAAATAACGACGAATAATTTTCGAAATCACGATTTGTCATTAGACCCATGGCGTGTAAGTTGGGCGCAAAAATATGAGCATCCTCATAAATGGTTCTATCTTGGATAATTTCTTTACCGCTTTGATGAATTTGCAATACTTGGCGAAAACGGCTATTTAAAAAATATACTTGTAGATTAAAGCTCCAACGCTCCATTTGATTATAGAAATCGTCCAAATAAGGGTTGTCAACCACGTCTTCTAATTGAGCTTCCCATTTATAGTGTTTTGCTAGTAATTTTGTAAGCGTAGTTTTTCCTGCGCCTATATTTCCTGCAATTGCAACGTGCATAATTTAATCTTTTATTAGTTGGTATTCATGAAGAAATTCATCGTCGTAAATATACAAGCTTCCATTGGTTACTAAAAACTGTTTTATTAACAATTTTGGAGTGTCAATTGGAATGAGAGCTTGATCATAATTTCTAAAATAAAAAAGACCTTTATCAGATTTTAGCAAAAAATTCTCTTTAAAATCTAGTGTAATATTAGTATAGCCTTTATTCTCAAATTTAAAAATAAGGCTTCCCAAAGAATCATATTTATATAAATAATTTTCTGTAAGCAACCAGCAATAACTATAGTCGCTTTTAAGATCAACAACATTAGATTGAATAGGCAAAGATTTTGCTGTTACTTCACCTGTTTTATAATTATATAACTCTAATTGTTGAGTGTCCTGATTAAAAATCCAAAGTTTATTTCCAAAACTTGTAGTAACATGTGTTATGTTTTTGTAAGGCTTTATAGTGTTGAAATTAACTTTATCCATTTCTGCTAAACGGTTATCTAAAACCACAACAGTATTAAAGTTTTTGTAAAACAACTTGGTTTTTGATGGACTAAAAGCGTCTATAGATGTTATTTCGTCTAATTGTAGGTTGCTGTAATTATAAATAATATTCTCATTTAGTTTTACAAACAACGTGTTATTATCAATATACTTTATAGATTCATAACGATTACTCTTAATAACAGAAGCAATAATTTTTGCTTTTAGCTCAGTTTTTTTTATAAATAAAGTTTTATAAGTTTCTTGAGAGAATATAGATATTGAAATAAAAAAGAAAAGAAAAGGTATGTGTTTCATAGTATTTGGAAAAATACAAAAATCAAACCACTTTTTAGCATATTAATTTATAGCCAAAACCACGAATATTTACAATTTGAATAGTCTCATCTTGTTTTAACTTTTTGCGAAGCTTAGTTATAAAAACGTCCATGCTCCTTGCAGAAAAGAAATCGTCGGTTCCCCAAAGTTTATTTAATATTAGTGAGCGATCTAACACTTCGTTTTTGTTTTTTATCAAATGATATAATAGATGTGCTTCACGATGGGTGAGCTGTACTTTTTCGGAGTTTTTAAAAGTAATGTGTTGCTTAGGAAAGTTAAACGTATATGCACCAATTTCTAAGACATCAGCAGTTTTTTGCAATTGTGTTCTGTTTAGTAAATTATTAATTCTAACAATAAGCTCTTCAATGCTAAACGGTTTTTTTAAGTAGTCATTGCCTCCAATATTAAAGCCTTCAACAACATCTTCAGTTTGAGATTTTGCGGTTAAAAAAATAATAGGAATAGTATCGTCTTCTAAACGGATTTCTTTTGCTAACGTAAAGCCATCTTTTTTTGGCATCATTACGTCAAGTACTAATAGCTCTGGACTGTTTTGTTTGTAAACTTGATAAGCTTTTTCTCCATTTTCGCAGAGCAATACGTGAAAGTTTCTGGTTTCTAAACTCTCTTTAATTATTTGACCTAAAGCTGGTTCGTCTTCAGCGAGTAATATGGTGTTTTTCAATTTATCCATTTGGAACAGAAATTTTAAAAGTTGTCCATTTGTTTTCAAGATTCAAATGAATTGCACCGTCATGTTTTTCAATAATTTTTTTGGCATAATACAGGCCAATTCCAAAACCCTTTACATCATGTGTGTTTCCTCTAGGTATGCGATAAAATTTTTCAAAAATTGTATCCTTATTTTCTTTAGTTAACGTTTTTCCATCATCAGAAATAGTTACAGTAAAACCAATTGTGTTTTGATCAAGGTAAATTTTTATGTTTTCCCCACCATATTTTATAGCGTTATCTATTACATTGTTTATAGCATTTTCAAAATGAAAAGCGTCAATGTTTGCATGGATATCATTTTCAGGATGATTATATGTTAATGATTTTTCTTCTAACTCTAAAGTGTGTTTATTTACAAGGTTTTGTAATAAATGAGTAACATTGCTTTGTTCTTTTTTTAATTGAAGATTTTCGCTATCTAATGAGGCCGTTTCAAGAAGCTTTTCAACCATAATATTCAATTTACTCAATTGAGTATTAGACATGTCTATGTAGCTCTTGGTTTTTTCTTTATCATTAATCACATTAAAATTCTTAATGCTTTCAAGTGCAACACCAATGGTTGCAATTGGTGTTTTAAACTCATGTGTTATATTACTAATAAAGTCGTTTTTTACTTCAGCAATCTTTTTCTGATGTTTTATAATTTTAAGCAGGTAAAACAAACAACTTATAACTATTAATGCTAATAATGTAGATAGTAAAATCCCAGTGAGAATGCGTTTTAATATTTCTTTTGTAGAATTAGAAAACCCAACAAAAAGACTATTGTGAGGTGGTAAAAAAGGAGATTTGGAAAATGTATATAATTCGGAAGCGTTTATTAGTTTAGATTGTAATGAATCAATACCTATATGAGACTGATTATTGTTTAACGTATATTTAATGTCAAGATTTTTAGTTAAAATTTCCTCATTAAAAATCGAATCAATTTCTTTAAGCTGTAATGAGTCGCTAGTCATTGAAATAATAACTTTAGAAGTGAGCATTTCAAAATCCTTTGTAATAATAGAATCTTTTAAGTATAAACTGTCATATCTAATTTTTCTCTTTTTCCAATAAGCTTTATTGTTAATTGATTTAAATATCGAATCTCTTTGAACATCACCAAAAATTGTAATGCCATCCCCAATTTCAAAATCAATAGAATCAATTCCTTTAAAACTTGACTTAGCAATATCTAGATAATGAATTAAGCTATCAACTCCTTTATTCTTAAATAATAAATCGTCATTAGAAGCTGTTTTAAAGGCAAAACTGATGGTTTGCTCTTTAGCTAAATTTGTATAATACTTTTCTACAGCATTATCTAAACTAACTTGAACATCATTAACTAATTGTTGCTTATTGACTTCGTAATTTTTATAGTTCCAATATACTTGAATGCTTATTGTACCAATAATTACGGCAATAATAATATATAGTATTAGTCTATATCTAGCGTCGTTCATAATTCAAAAGTAAACGTTAAAAGCATATTAAACCAATCGCTTAACACACGTTAACACTAGTTAACGGTGAAATTGTAAATTGTAAATCATATTTGTAATGTTAAATTATTAATCAAAAAATAAAATGAACAGATTTACAAAATTATTATTCGCAATTACTGTGCTTATATCTACAAGTGTTATAGCACAAGATTTTCAAGGAATAGCTACTTATAAGTCGCATAGGAAGTTTGATATTAAGCTAGATAGCTCTCAAATGAACTCAGATATGCATAAGCGCATGATGGATATGATGAAAAAGCAGTTTGAAAAAACATACAACCTTGCCTTTAATAAAGAAGAGTCTCTTTTTAAAGAAGAAGAACAATTAGAAGCTCCGCAACCTCAAGGTATGGTAATGGTTATGGTTGAAACAGGAGGGTCTGATGTGATGTATAAAAACACAAAAGAAAAGAGATATACCAATCAAAATGAATCGTTTAGTAAGTTGTTTTTAATTCAAGATAAATTAGAAGATTTAAATTGGGAATTAGGTAGCGAAACTAAAAATATTGGAGAATATACATGCTATAAGGCAACCTTAACAAGAGAGGTAGAAGTAAGAGAAAGTGGTATTAGTGTAAATGGAGACAAGGACCTCGATGAAGAAACTAAGCCAAAAATGGAGGAAATTACTATTACAGCTTGGTATACGCCTCAAATTCCTGTAAATGCTGGTCCAAGAAACTATCAAGGTTTACCTGGGTTGATTTTAGAAGTTACTGATGGTACTGAAACTTTAATGTGTAGTAAGGTAGTACTAAACCCTGAAAAAACTATTGAGATTAAAGAGCCAACAAAAGGTAAAAAAATCACCCAAAAAGAATACGATGTAATTATGGAAAAGAAAATGAAAGAAATGAATGAACGTATGCGAAATAGCCGTGAAAGACGTGATGGAAACAGCTTTGAAATTCGTATAGGAGGATAATTTTCTGAAATATTTAACACATCTCAATTAAACTATTCATCATTTTTAAAGTCAAATACGAGTTAAACGTATTTTAGCATAAATTTTTAGACTTAAAAACAGATGAAATCAAACTCGATTAAATTAATAGTTAGCTGTTTGGCTATCATGATTTCTGCATTTTCTTTTGGACAAGAATTTCAGGGTAAAGCATATTATTTCTCTAAAACAACCATGGACATGGGTAATTTTGGAGGAAGAGAGATGAGTCCAGATATGAAAAAAAGGATTGAAGAAAGAATGAAAAGTATGTTTGAAAAAACATTTATTCTAACCTTCAATAAAGAAGAATCGATTTATAAAGAAGAAGAAAAATTAGAAGCTCCTGGAGGTGGAGGAATGCGTTTTGGTGGATTTTCTATGACTGGCGGTAACCAATACAAAAATATAAAAGAAAATAAATTACTAATAGAGCAGGAGTTTTTTGGAAAACAATTTTTGGTAAATGATAAATTAAAAAAACTAGAATGGGTTATGACCGCCGAAACGAAGCAAATTGGTAAGTATATGGCTATGAAAGCAACAGCTGTTGTAGAATTAGATAACACCGATTTTATGAGCGCTAGAAGAAGAAATAGAGACCGAGATAATGCAGATAGTGCGAAAGCAAGTGATTCTACTAAAACAAATAACCCAATGGATGAGATAGAAATACCAAAAACGCAAATAGTTACTGCATGGTACACACCTCAAATTCCAATTAACCAAGGACCAGGAGAATATTGGGGACTTCCGGGATTAATTCTAGAAGTGAATGCAGGAAGAACAGTTATTTTATGTTCAAAAATAGTCATGAATCCTGGAGAGAAAGAAGAAATTAAACGACCATCTAAAGGAAAAGAAGTAACCCAAAAAGAATATAGCGATATAGTTAAGGAAAAGATGGAAGAAATGATGAATATGCGAGGCAGAGGTCGTCCAGGAGGCGGAAGAAGAAACTAAAATCATTAATCAAAAAAATCAACAAAAAAACATCTAAATGAAACAATTAATTACTGCAATAATTTTGCTAGTAGCCTGCACATCTTTTGCTCAAGTTAGAGTAGAAGGTGTAATAAAAGACAGTATTGGTAACCCGTTGGAGCTTGCTAATGTTATAGCAATAAATCAAGAAACAAAAATTTTAGATTCGTATGGCATTACTAATGGCCAAGGACGATATAAGCTAAACCTTAAAGAAGATTCTAAGTATGAAATTCAGGTAAGTTATATTGGAATGAAAACTACCAAAGATAGTTTAGAAACAAAGAAAGAAGCTATCATTAATAAAGATTTTACATTAATTGCTGATAATTCTTTAGATGCAATTGAGCTTACTTACGAAATGCCTGTTTCTGTTAGAGGAGATACACTAGTTTACAATGCAGATTCCTTTAAAACAGGAACTGAAAGAAAACTTGAAGATGTACTTGAAAACTTACCAGGTGTTGAAATTAATGAAGATGGACAAATAGAAGTTGAAGGAAAAGTGGTCTCTAAAGTAATGGTCGAAGGTAAAGAATTCTTTGATGGTGATACTAAATTAGCGACTAAGAACATTCCGTCTAATGCTGTAGACAAAGTGCAAGTACTTAAAAACTATGCAGATGTTGGGCAATTAAGTGGCGTTACAAATAACCAAGATAATGTCGCTATAAATATCAAACTAAAAGAAGGTAAAACTAATTTCTGGTTTGGGAACATTACTGCTGGAGGAGGAGATTCGCCTAATGGAGGCTTATATATGTTTCAACCAAAATTATTTTATTACAGTCCAAAATATAGTATTAATATCATTGGAGATTTAAATAATCTTGGAGAAGTTGCTTTTACTAGAAGAGATTATTTTAATTTCTCTGGAGGATTTAGAGGACCTAGTAGATCTAGTGGAACAAATATTAATTTAGGAAGTAATAATTTAGGGTTTTTGTCAACTCAAAATAATAGAGCGAAAGATATTGAAACAAAATTTGGTGCTGCAAACTTTAGTTGGTCACCAAACAAAGCTTTAGATTTAAGCGGATTTGCTATTTTTTCTAACAACAAAACTGAAATCCAAGAAAACAGAGATAAGCGATACACTGATCCAGATTTGGGTATTCCTGATGAAAGTACAGAAAGTAATACAATCCAAAATAGTGATTTAGCAATGTTGAAGTTATCAGCAAAGTACAAGCCAAATGCTAATAATCAATTGGACTATGATATTTTTGGTAAAGTTTCAAAAGAAAGACAAGATCAAGGATTTTTCTCATCAGTTATTGGAGATATTAATCAAATAGAAAGCTCGAGTCCTTATAGTATTAACCAGAATGTAAACTATTATTATACACTTAACGAGACTAATATCTTTGCGTTTGAAGCACAACATTTATTGAGTGACGAAGATCCTTTTTACAATGCCATTTTAGAAGATAAAAGCAATTATGATGGCACTGCAAATAATTTAGGCTTAGATGGTGCTCAACTAGATTATAATATAGGACAAGATAAGCGCATAAAATCAAATCAATTAGATGCTAAGCTCGATTATTGGAATATTTTAAACACTAAAAGTGACATTAATTTTACCCTTGGAACTATATTGAGTAATCAAAAATTCGATTCTAATATTTTTCAATTTTTAGATGATGGATCTAAGTATAATCCAACGCCAACAATTAATGGAGGCTTAGATAACAATAATATAGATTATAGTTTTAGCGATGTGTATTTAGGTATTCATTATCGTTTAAAATCTGGTATTTTCACCTTTACTCCTGGAGTGTCTGCACATGCTTATAGTACAAAAAATGACCAATTTAACACAGAGACTACAGATAATTTCTTTAGAGTGCTTCCAGACTTTAATATGCGTATGCAATTAAAAAAGAGTGAGCAGCTAGTATTGAACTACCGTATGCAAACACAATTTACAGACGTATCTAAATTTGCAAGTGGATTAGTACTAAATAATTATAATTCTTTGTTTTCTGGTAATCCAGAGCTGGAAAGTGCATTATCTCATAATTTAAGCCTCTTCTACAATAGCTTTAATATGTTTAATTACACCAATGTATTTGCAAATATTAGTTACAATAAAAGCATTGATAATATTAGAAATAGGTCGAATTTTGAACCAGGAAGTGTGGTAAATATTAGCTCGCCTTTTAATTCAGACTTTGCCGATGAAAGTATAAGTGCATCAGGACGTATGCAAAGAACTTTTAATCAGGTTAGAGGTACTTTAAGAGCGAATTTTAATTACTCTAAGTTCAATCAGTTTATTCAAAATAGAGTTTCACAAAATGAAAGTTTTAGTCAAACATATGTAGCGCAGGTAAGAACTAATTTTAGAACAGCACCAAATGTAGAAATTGGCTATAGCTATAGAATTCAAGATAATAGTTTAGGACAAGGAGGTGGTTCAAAATTCTATACTAAATCCCCTTCTATAGAAGCTGATGCATTAATTTTTAAAGCTTTTACTCTTAGAACAGATTACACATATAACAATTTTAGTGATCAAGATAAAACCATAAACACTTATGAGTTTTGGAATGCTTCCTTAGCATACAGAAAAGATCAAGATGCAAAATTTGAGTATGAGATAAAAGCAACAAATTTGTTAGATACACGAGCTCAAAACCAAAGTAGTACTGGAGCAGTATCAGTAAGTGCAACCGAGTATTTTATACAACCTAGGTTTGTCTCCTTTAGATTACGATACGAACTTTAAAATTTAAGCCAGTTTATTTAAACTGGCTTTTTTATTGACGAAAAGTTGTTAATTAACTAAATCTTAACATTTTCAAAAAATAAAATTACTGTTAAATATTGTAGCTTGTGCAGTTAAATAAAATTTACAACCAATCAATTTTTAAAATGAAAAATGCAATTAAATTATTGTTGGCATTTGTGCTATTACTAAATAGTAACGTATATGCTCAAGATTCAGATCCTGTAATAGAAGGGATTATTAAAGAAGCTAATGAAAATTCAAACTTAGAGCGATTAGCGCACGAACTTTTGGATGTTGTAGGTCCTAGACTTGTAGGAACACCTCAAATGGAACATGCAAGTAAATGGGCAATCGAACAATATGCTAAATGGGGAATTTCAGCTAGAAAAGAAAACTATGGTACATGGCGTGGTTGGGAGCGTGGTATTACGCATATTGACATGGTATCGCCACGTGTACAATCACTAGATGGTACGCAGTTAGCTTGGAATCCAAGTACAGGTAGTAAAGGTGTCACAGCCGAAGCAATTACATTGCCAAACTTTGCAGATGAAGCAGCTTTTAAAGCGTGGTTGCCTAGTGTTAAAGGGAAATTAGTACTTATCTCAATGAACCAACCAACTGGACGTCCAGATTATAACTGGGAAGAATTTGCAACCGAAGAATCTTTTCAAAAAATGAAAGACGACCGTGATGCAATGACTAGAGAATGGAGAGAAAACATTCGCAGAACAGGATACAATACACGTACAATTATCGCTGCCTTAGAAGATGCTGGAGCAGCAGGTCTTGTAGCTTGTAACTGGTCTAGAGGCTTTGGTGTAAATAAAATATTTAGTGCCAGAACTAAAAAAATTCCAACAGTAGATATGGAATTAGAGGATTATACAATGGTATATAGAATGGCAGAATATGGTGACAAGCCAGTACTTAATATTGTAGCAGAATCTAAAGAACTAGGTGAAGTACCAACGTTTAATACTATAGGAGAAATTAAAGGAAGCGAAAAACCTAATGAGTACATTGTACTATCTGCACATTTTGATTCTTGGGATGGTGGAACTGGAGCTACTGATAATGGAACAGGAACTTTAGTTATGCTTGAAGCTATGCGTATTTTAAAGAAAATGTATCCTAACCCAAAGCGTACTATTATTGTTGGACATTGGGGAAGTGAAGAGCAAGGCTTAAATGGCTCCAGAGCTTTTGTTGAAGATCATCCAGAGATCGTAAAAAATGTACAAGCATTATTTAACCAAGATAATGGTACAGGGCGTGTTGTAAATATTTCAGGATCTGGATTTTTACATTCTTACGACTATTTAGGACGTTGGCTAAATGCTGTGCCAAGAAGCATTACCAAACATATAGAAACCAGCTTTCCGGGAAGTCCAAGTACGGGAGGAACAGACCATGCATCGTTTTTAGCTGCTGGTGCACCTGCATTTAATTTAAGTGCTTTAAACTGGTCATACTGGGACTATACATGGCATACAAATCGTGATACATACGATAAAATAGTATTTGACGATGTTCGTAATAATGCTATCCTTACCGCTATTTTAGCTTACATGGCATCTGAAGATCCAGAAAGAGTCTCAAATGAAAAAATGGTAATGCCAATTAATCCAGGTACTGGAGAACGTCGTGATTGGCCTACTAAAAGATCACCAACTAGAAAAGGTGGTATGTAATAAATTATATGCACATTATAAAACTAAGCCTTCTCGATTTGAGAAGGCTTTTTTTGTAGTTTAGCGTGTATGTGTTTTTTATATTAGTTAATAAACGTATCAATATTAATTTTCCTACTTCTATTATTTGCATCCTTTATTGATTGCAACATTTTATCTAATATTGTTCTATCTAAAAATTTGCCATTAGCAATTACAGCATTTATAGTTCTTGTGTTGTTAATATCTTCCAGAGGGTTTTTTTCTAAAAGAACCAAATCAGCTCTCAAGCCAACCTCAATTTTTCCTGCATCACTTTGCATCCATTTTGCAGGAGCAAGAGTTGCTGCATATAGCACTTGACTATTCGTTAGACCTGATTTATTAAGAGACTCTAATTCATCATGTAGAGAAAACCCAGCAATAACACCAGCAGTATTAGAATCTGTTCCTGCTGTGATTGTTACACCATTGTCAGCCAAAGCTTTGGTCATGATATGAATAGCTTCAACATAAGTTTTCCAAAATAGTTTGCTTTTTTTAGCTTTCTCGGGATTGTTTTTTATATCCAAATTTTCATAGCTATTGTTTCCAGGTAACCATCCTTTAGCTAGTTTAGAGCCTTCTATTTCTCCTGGATTTTGATACTCTAGCTCAATAGTTTTAAGGAAATTTTCAATATCAAATTTTTGTTTAGGTAAGCTCTCCATTAACCAGATAGTAGAAGAAACCACCATCTCAATTTCTTTAAGTTCAATGGCAATAGCATCAACATTTTTTTTAAGATAGGTTAAATATGCTTCAGTATTGTCATAACTTAAGCCTCCAAAATCATGCATGGTAGCTTTGGTTATTTCCTCAATATGCGCCAATTGAGATTGGCCAGAAGTATATAATCCTTTCAAACTAACATCAGATGTTAAATGACCTATCGTTGGTATATTTTGTTTTTTTGCCTCATCAGTTATTGCATAATAGATTTCAGTATTTAAAAAAGTACTAAGCTTAAGAGCATTATAGCCTTCTTCTTTATGCTTACGAACAGCTTTTCGTGCTTTATTTGTAGTTGTATAATTAGGACTAGAGCCAAACCAGCTTCTTATTTTTGACATAATTCCTTTTTTGCTAGCTAACTTCCTTGAAGCAACATAAATTTTAGGACTAAGCGCACCATCTTCTGCTTCTTTTCGCCATTTAAGATGTCTTTCTTGTCCAAACATCTCACTTATATGGGTTACTCCATTTGCTAAATATAATAATAGATCATTTTTGCTATCGTGTAAATGTGCATGTGTGTCTACTAACCCTGGAATGAGGTATTGACCTGTTCCATCTATTATGTTGTATTCATTTGTTATACTAACATCTTTAGTAATACTTATAATTTTTCCGTTTCTTATTAATACGGTTAAACTATCTAGCATTTTGGTGCAATCGGTTGAGAGCACACTAACATTTTTTATGGCTAGAGGGGATTCATCTATTTTAAATATTGATGGGTTTATTAATTCTGTTTTTGCTCCTAAATGTTGTTTGATTTGAGATTTAACTCCAATACATGATGCAATGCTAATTACGACTAAAATTAAAATTATACGTAATGACCATTTTTTGATTGTTTTGTATTTCATAATATTTCTATTGTTTTTTATATAATTTAGGCTTGTTTTCTTTTTAGTATGAAGTAAACGACTATCATGTTTGGTATCCAGCTTAGCCACGCAACAATTTTATATGCCATTATAAATTCACCAAAAATAAAAATGAGAAAGGGTAACCATAATCGTAATGTTACGGCTCCAAAAGTACCAGCGTAGCTGTACATCATAAATTTTCGATGTGCTTCAATATGCCCTTTTCGTATTTTACTAAAACCTAAATAAGTAATAATGATCCAAAGTAAAACTCCAATAGAAAAACCTAATTGTGGCAATAATCCACCAGTAGCAAAAAAGGCAATATATAATCCTGCTGGTCCGCTAATTAAAACTGAAGCTATATATACTTTGCCAATAATTCTATGCAATTTTATGTTTTTACTTCTTAACTTTTTACTGAATTGCAACCATCCTATTAAAAGGGCAATACCACCTAAGGTAATATGTGAATAAAAGAAGATATTATAAACATTACTTCTTAATAATTCTGTAGGTTTTGATAATAATAGAGCGATGGGTTTGTCAGCTAATAAGTATTGAATAGGATAGAGGCTAATAAGCACGCATAAGCTTCCGAAAATAATCCAGATAAGTTTTTTCATTTTGATTGATTTTTTTGATTGATAAGGCTAAAATATAATCAAAATAGTGCTTTGGCGTATAATGAATTTAATAAGGGATAAAACTCATTATTTTAGGTGTAATTGTAATAAATTGGTACAAACCAAGCTATTTTAGGTATAAAAATTACAACGATAATAGCTGATTTTTGTAGTTTTTAGAAACAGGTAGTTCTATTTGAGTTAATGAAATGGTTGTGGAATCTTTCCAAGATTTAAAATGTGAAGGATTGATTAAATGCGAACGATGTACTTGCACTAAAAACTGAAAATCAATCTGAATTTTTTTTAATGAACTACGTAATAATTTCGTTTTAAGCTCATTATTTTCGAGGAAGAAAATCTCAACATAATTTTGTGAGTTTGAAATACAGATAAGGTCAGATTGTTTAATTTTTAAAATATCTAATTTATTTTCTCCTTTGAGGGTAATGCATTCTTCTTTTGAAGGTATTAGTTTAAATACATACCTCCGCACAAAGAATATTAGTGGTGTAAATATAAGAATGATATTAACCATGATATCAGTTAAATACTGGCTAAATTCATAAATACCTTCTATCACTGAGCTTTTATAATATATATAAGTCATTATAGTATATAGAAGATAGAATAGAATATAGACACTACTTTCAAGTAGAATACTCCATTTGTCTAATTTTTCATAGACATATTTTTGATACAAACTCACAAAAATATAAACTATAAACGCTATAAAACTATAACCAATACTAACATAAATCCATTTTTGAAAATCCATATAGCCGTGTTCAAAAGGCCTAGAGAAGAAAGCAAACAAAAAACTCCATAAACTTATTACAATTCCAATTAGGATATGATGTTTTAAGGAAGGATTTGATGTTTTCATTTATCTGTTTGAGATATTTTTAAACAGCGTTGATAAACGCATTTTTAAGATAGGATTTAGTTTGAAAACGAAGTTCGTCTTTTTTTATTAAAAAGTCAAACAGCAAAACCTCATAAAACTAATTATGAGGTTTTGTATTATTAAATCTCGTTTCATTAAAGCCAATCAGGTTTATAAACCAAAAGCAGTTTTTACTTTATCAACATAATCTAATTTCTCCCAAGTAAATAACTCTACATCTAAAGTAATTGGTTCACCATTTGGTTGTTGGAAAGTTTTAGTGACAGTTTCATGAGGTCTTCCCATATGTCCATAGGCAGCAGTTTCACTATACATAGGGTTACGTAGTTTTAAACGCTCTTCAATAGCAGCTGGTCGCATATCAAAAATCTGAGATACTTTTTCAGCAATTTCACCATCGGTCATATTAAAAGTACAAGTACCGTAAGTATCTACAAAAATTCCCATTGGCTCAACAACACCAATTGCATAGCTCACTTGCACCAAAATTTCACTACAAACTCCTGCTGCAACTAGGTTTTTTGCAATATGTCGTGTGGCGTAAGCGGCACTTCTATCTACCTTACTTGGGTCTTTTCCTGAGAAAGCACCTCCACCATGAGCACCTTTCCCACCATAGGTGTCTACAATAATTTTTCGCCCAGTTAAGCCTGTATCTCCATGAGGGCCTCCAATAACAAATTTCCCTGTAGGATTAATGTGATATGTAATATCATCAGTAAATAGAGCCTGAATTTCACTAGGCAACTTTGCTACGACTCGAGGTATTAAAATAGCAACAATATCTTTTCTGATTTTCGCAAGCATTGCATCGTCAGTATCAAAATCATCATGCTGCGTAGATACTACAATAGCATCAATACGTTGAGGTATATTATCATCGCTATACTCAATAGTCACTTGACTTTTTGAGTCTGGACGTAAATACGTAATATCTTTGTTTTCACGACGTAATTCAGCAAGTTCAATTAAAATACGATGTGCCAAATCTAATGCCAAAGGCATGTAGTTTTCGGTTTCACTTGTAGCGTAGCCAAACATCATTCCTTGATCTCCAGCACCTTGCTCTTCTTTGTTTTCTCTATCTACACCTCTATTAATATCCTCAGATTGCTCATGGATAGCAGAAAACACACCACAAGAATTTCCATCAAACATGTATTCGCTTTTCGTGTAACCAATTTTATTAATGGTTTCTCTTGCTATCTTTTGAACATCTAAATAAGTGTTCGATTTTACTTCGCCAGCCAATACTACTTGACCTGTAGTTACTAAAGTTTCACAAGCTACTTTTGAGTCTCTATCGAACGCTAAAAAGTTATCAATTAAAGCATCACTAATTTGATCTGCTACTTTATCTGGATGTCCTTCAGAAACACTTTCTGAAGTAAATAAATATGCCATAAATCACTGTTTTTAATAAATAAGGAAAATTGTAATTGCTAAGTAGCTAGAGAAGTATGGTAATTACTGCTTTAGCATTTTTTATGAGGTTGCAATCAGGTCAAATTTTTCCTCGTATTGTTCGTTCGCAAATGTAAAAAATATCGGTAAACTAAAAAACGGTTTTGTTATAAATAGGTGCCAAACCGAAAAAAAATCTAAAAACCAACCCTTAAGCTTACTCTTTTAGAAAAACATCATTCCATTTCTAGATTTACAGAAAACTAATTTTAACTTAACTCAAGAAATATTGAATTATGATTCAGAAAGTTTTACAGTGCAATTTTTTAAATTATAGAAATATTCATCGTCTTCTTTTACTAAATATAGGGTACCTGTAACGGTAACTATGTCATCGGTTTTAAGTTTTGATTTTTGATTTTGAAAATCCACAAGCTCCATAACCGTTTCGGGACCAACACCAGTGCAAAAAAAGCAATTTTCGAAAGGAAATCTTGAGAGCATGTACCACATAGAATCTGCACCTAAGTCTAAAAAATAACCTCTAATGGTAACTTCTTTTCCTTCAACATCTTTTAGAGATATTGTTTGTTTATCGTCCTTATTTTTAAGGACAACTTCTTTGTAAAATAAGGTGGTTTTTTTTTCTTCGTCACTTTTCTTATTATAAATCTCTTTGCGATATATAGTAGTGAGCTCTTTCCAAGTTATTTTTTCTTGACTAAAAGCAGTCGTGTAAAACAAAGTAAAAAGTAAAAAAAACAATACAGATTTAACTTTCATGACTTATAATTTTAGAAATATCCATTTTAAATATTGGACGAATGGCTATTAATGTTGCAATAATAATTATACCAAATATAAACAATAACAATTCTAAGATGTCATTATGGTATTCTAATAAATAGATTTGTTGTTTATAAGTGTCTTTAATTAACGAAAATATAGCTTGTAAGCTAAAGGTAGCTAACAAAACTCCAAAGAAAAAGCTAAAAAGGCCAACTAATAAACCTTCAGAAAATACAAGTAAAATTAACCTGTTTCTACTAGCGCCATAGGTTCTAATTAAAGCTAATTCTTTAGCTCTTTCTTTTACCATTCTATATAAGCTAACAAACATACTTATGCCAGAAACCAATAAGATAGAAAGAGCAATCCATGTAATTGCTTTTGTGCCTATTGCTGTAAATTTAAAAAGTTTATCTAGTTGATACTTTGGTAATGCTGCTTGAAATGGTGTATTTTCATTAATACTCCTTGGGAGAAATAACAATCCCCTTTTATTTTGAAACTTTATTAATAATGCTGTTATATCTTCGTTGTCATGATTGTGATTATCATGGTTACTATTTTTATCTTCGTGTTCATGGAGATGCCAAACAGTTTCTAGATTTGTTAAAATTAATCGATCAATAACATTTTGCGTAGGTTTCAAAATCCCTACAACTTTAAGAGGATGTTCATCATGATTTTCAACAGCATTTTCAATCATTCCATGCGAGCTATAAAGAGTATCTCCAATGTTTAAGTTTAAGTTTTCAGAAACAGCATTACCTATTACAACTTCATTGGTTGTATTGAACATAGCTCCAGTTTCTATACTGGTTTTATGTAAATCGACAAAACCAATAGAAGTACCAACAATTTTATAGCCTTTATAATTATCGCCAATTGAAACTGGAATAGCATCTTCAATGTATTTGTTTTCTGCAATCTTTTTTGCTTCATTATAAGAAATATTCCCAGTGGGATTGTCAATATGTAAAACAGTAGAAAGTACTAATTGTAACGGACTACCTTTGGCACCAACAACCATATCAACTCCGTTTAAACTTTGTTGTAATTGAGATTCAAAAACTTTGTTCAGCTGTTTTACTCCAAGGAGTAGTCCTATGCTTAAAGAAAGTATTAAAACCGTTAAAAAAGTTTGTAACGGTTTGGCAATAATATTTTTATAACTGAGCGTTACAATGTTCATAAAACAATAGTATTAGTAAATGAATTTTTTATACGTTGATCATGAGTGATGATAATCAAATTCGCATTCGACTTTTTTGCCTGATTTTTCAATAAATCAATTACTAATTCACAATTTTCATCATCTAAACTTGAAGTGGGTTCATCTGCAAGAATAATATCTGGTTTATGAATAACGCCTAAAGCAATACCCAAACGTTGCAATTGACCTGTACTTAATGTATTAGGTTTTTGGTTTTTTACAGAAACTAAATCTAATTGATCCAAAATGTTTTCAATCGCTTCTTTTTGATTGGAAATTCCACTAAAATACAATCTAGCTTGTAAGTTTTCGTAAACGGTCAATGACGAAACGGCAATAGTGTTTTGAAAAACAATACCAATATGCTTTCCTCTAAAAGTATCTAATTTTTTACTACTAATACTGGTGATATTGGTATCCTTGACGAAAATATCTCCATTATCAGGACTTAAAATTCCTGCCAATAAATGTAAAAGAGTAGTCTTACCAATACCCGATTTACCAAGAATTAATAATGACTGACTACTGGTTAACTCAATATCAGGAAAATTAAAAGAAGATTCTTTAGTGTAAGAAAAAGTTACATCTACTGTTTTAAGCATATAAAATTATATAAGAGTGTAAATATATTAAGTTTTAATGTTGAAAATAAAAATATAGAATATTTGTAATGTTAAAATATTTTTTGATATTTGTCTTAATTATTGTGAAAAAACAAATTTTAAATATTATTTCTATTATTGTCGTAGTGATTATTTCACAACGATAGGGAATGGTATTGTAAATTTTAAAATAAATTTAAAGCCTTCCCTAAACGGAAGGTTTTTTTAGTTTATAGAAAAAATGAATATAGAATTTACCATAGCAATCATTATTTGTGTTGTTGTCATTATTAGCTCCAGTTGAGTTGATACAGATTGCTATAATCATATTTAAAGCCTGTATCAGTAAGATGCAGGTTTTTTTTATGATAATTTTTTAAGTATTGAACATCATAAAAATAATTAATTAAATAATTGATAATCAATAAATTAAATTAAGTCGCTGTTAAATGAATTTAAACGAGAAATAAATGAGTAAAACACAGAATATTTGTAAAGATTTACTTTCGAACTCTATAAGCTTCGCTTATCAAGAAATTATAGAAATAGAATGAAGGAATTGAATAAACATAGTAGTAGATTAACACAGGATGAGTCTCAACCAGCATCACAAGCAATGTTGTACGCAGTAGGCTTAACTGATGAAGATATGCATAAGGCCCAAGTAGGGATTGCTAGTACTGGTTATGATGGAAACCCATGTAATATGCATCTAAATGGTTTGGCTGGAGAAGTAAAAATAGAATGTAAGATAGCTGGTTTAGTTGGGTTAGGGTTTAATACCATTGGTGTAAGTGATGGGATATCTATGGGAACTTCAGGTATGAATTATTCTTTAGCTTCAAGAGATATAATTGCAGATTCTATAGAAACTGTAATGAATGCACAGAGTTATGATGCGCTAATCTCTGTTGTTGGCTGTGATAAAAATATGCCAGGAGCAGTTATTGCTATGCTACGATTAAACAGACCATCTATAATGATGTATGGTGGTACTATAGCTTCAGGAAAGTATAAAGGAAGAAAGCTTAATATAGTCTCAGCTTTTGAAGCTTTAGGGCAAAAAGTTGCTGGTGAAATAGATGAGAATGAGTATAAAGAAATTATAAGAAGAGCCATTCCAGGTGCTGGTGCTTGCGGTGGGATGTATACTGCAAATACAATGGCTTCAGCAATTGAGTGTATGGGCTTTTCATTACCATATAACTCGTCAATTCCAGCTGAGAATCCAAACAAATTATCTGAAGCAGAAAGAACTGCGTTAGCTATTAAAAATCTACTAGAGCTAGATTTAAAACCTTTAGATATAATTTCTAAAAAATCTATTGAAAACGCTATTGCATTGGTAAATGCATTAGGAGGTTCTACAAATGCAGTGCTACATTTTTTAGCAATTGCGCATGCTGCTGATATAGATTTTACTTTAGAAGATTTCCAACGAGTTAGTGATAGAACACCATTAATAGCAGACTTAAAACCTTCTGGAAAATATTTAATGGAAGATGTTCATGGTATTGGAGGTACACCAGCAGTTATGAAATATTTATTAGACAATGGATATTTATATGGAGATTGTTTAACAGTAACAGGAAAAACTTTAGCTGAAAATTTAAAAGATATTGAGCCACTTACGTTTGAAAGTAATCAAGATGTGATTTATCCAAAAGATAAAGCATTAAAGACTTCAGGAAATATTCAAATCTTATATGGAAACTTAGCTCCCGAAGGAGCGGTTGCAAAAATTAGCGGAAACGAAGGATTATTGTTTGAAGGTAAAGCGGTTGTATATGATGGAGAGCAAGCTGCTAATACTGGAATATCTAATGGAGAGGTTGAAAAAGGCGATGTAGTTGTAATACGTTATGTAGGGCCTAAAGGTGGCCCAGGAATGCCAGAAATGTTAAAACCAACGTCTCTAATTATGGGAGCTGGTTTAGGGAAGTCGGTTGCTTTAATCACAGATGGACGTTTTTCTGGAGGCACACACGGTTTTGTAGTAGGACACATTACACCAGAAGCTCAGTCAGGTGGAGCCATAGGCTTATTACAAACTGGGGACAAAATTAGAATTAATGCAGAAGACAATTCCATTAATGTACAGCTTTCTGAAGAAGAGTTATTAGAAAGAAAATTTAATTGGGTTATGCCAGACTTAAAGCACAAAAAAGGAATATTATATAAATATGCAAGAACTGTATCATCAGCATCTAAAGGATGTGTAACTGATGAATTTTAATTAAAATTATGGATACACAAACAATAAAACAAAAGCAATATTTAGAGCAGCCTAAAGAGCGTATTTCAGGTAGCGAAGCCATAGTAAGATGTTTATTAGCAGAAGGTGTCGATATACTATATGGTTATCCAGGTGGTGCTATAATGCCAGTTTACGACGAACTTTTTAAGTATCAAGATAAAATACATCATGTACTTACACGTCACGAACAAGGTGCTACACATGCAGCGCAAGGATATGCTCGCATTTCTGGAAAAGTAGGAGTTGCTATGGCAACTTCTGGACCAGGAGCTACTAATTTAATAACTGGGATAGCAGATGCACAAATAGATTCTACACCAATGGTATGTATTACAGGTCAAGTGCCTTCACATTTACTTGGTAGTGATGCATTTCAAGAAACAGATATTGTTGGAATTTCAACACCAGTAACTAAATGGAATCACCAAATAACCAAAGCATCAGAAATACCTGAAGTGATTGCAAAAGCATTTTATATTGCAAAAAGCGGACGCCCTGGACCAGTTTTAATAGATATTACTAAGGATGCACAATTTGAAGAGTTTGATTTTCAATATAAAAAGTGTGAAGGCATAAGAAGCTACAAGCCTATTCCTGAAACAAATATTGAATCAGTTAAAGCGGCGGCAGAGTTAATTAATAATGCGAAAAAACCAATGATAATTTGGGGTCAAGGTGTGATTCTTGGTAAAGCCGAAGAAGAATTTAAAGCAGTTATAGATAAAACAGGAATACCTTCGGCATGGACTATTATGGGGGCTTCTGCTATACCAACATCACATCCATTAAATATTGGAATGGTAGGAATGCATGGTAATTATGCGCCAAATGTATTAACCAATGAATGTGATGTGTTAATCGCTATTGGGATGCGTTTTGATGATCGTGTAACAGGAAAATTAGATGAATATGCAACTCAGGCTAAAGTTATTCACTTTGAAATTGATCCTGCAGAGATAGATAAAAATGTAAAGACAGATGTTGCTGTATTAGGTAACGCAAAAGAAAGTTTAGAATTGTTATTACCATTACTAAATAAAAATTCTCATCAGGAATGGCTTCAAAAATTCAAAGATTTATATGCTTTTGAATTTGAAAAAGTGATTAAGGATGATTTACACCCAACGAAAGAAGGATTAACAATGGGTGAAGTTCTTAAAGAGATTAACATTCAAAGCAAAGGTAAAGCAGCAATAGTGTCTGATGTTGGGCAACATCAAATGATTGCTTGTCGTTATGCCGAGTTTAATGAAACAAAAAGTAACATTACTTCAGGTGGTTTAGGGACTATGGGATTTGCATTACCTGCAGCTATTGGAGCTAAAATGGCAGCGCCAGAACGAGAAGTAGTTGCTATAATAGGAGATGGTGGTTATCAAATGACTATACAGGAATTAGGAACCATTTTTCAGCAAAAAGCAGCAGTGAAGATTGTGGTATTAAACAATGAGTTTTTAGGAATGGTACGTCAATGGCAGCAATTGTTTTTTGATAAACGTTATGCATCTACAGAAATGACAAATCCAGACTTTATAACAATTGCTAAAGGCTACTATATAGATGCTAAACGTGTTACAAAAAGAGAAGATTTAGCAAACGCTGTGTCAGAAATGATGGCTTCAAAAGAGGCATATTTCTTAGAAGTTTGTGTAGAAAAAGAAAATAATGTATTTCCAATGGTGCCTTCGGGAGCCTCAGTATCAGATATAAGATTAGAATAGTTATGGATATAGAAAATAAAACATATACAATCTCTATATATACCGAAAATAATATTGGATTGTTAAATCGTGTTTCGGCAATTTTTCAAAGAAGACGTATAAATATTGAAAGTTTAAACATTTCAGTATCTGAAATTGAAGGTGTTTCTCGTTTTACAATAGTTGTAGAAATGACCGAAGATCAAATTAAAAAAATTATTGGTCAAATTGAAAAACAAATAGAGGTTATAAAAGCCTATTATCATACTGATGAAGAAACCATTTATCAGGAATCGGCAATGTTTAAAATTAAGTCTGACTTACTGTTTGAAGAGCGTGAAATTCAGAATATAATTAAGGAGAGTAATGCTCAAATTGTCACTGTAAATAGAGATTTTTTTGTACTTGAAAAGTCAGGTAGAAGACATGAGATAGAGCTTTTACATAGAGAGTTAAGTGTTTTCGGAATTTTACAGTTTACACGTTCAGGACGTATAGCAGTCACTAAAGAACCAATGCAAATATCACAAATGCTAAAGGCATTTAATCAATAAAAACAAAAAACAATGGCAAATTATTTTAATACACTATCGTTAGGTCAAAAACTAGATCAATTGTCTAAGTGTAGATTTATGGAATCTTCAGAATTTGAGAACGGAGTTGAAGTTTTAAAAGGGAAAAAAATAGTAATAGTAGGTTGTGGAGCACAAGGATTAAACCAAGGATTGAATATGAGAGATTCTGGTTTAGATATTTCATACGCACTGCGTGAACAAGCTATTAAAGAAGAGCGTCAGTCTTTTAAAAATGCTAGTTCTAATGGATTTACTGTTGGGACTTATGAAGAGTTAATACCAAATGCAGATTTGGTTTTAAACTTAACACCAGATAAACAACACTCAAATGTTGTGGATACAGTAATGCCAATGATGAAACAAGGTGCGACATTGTCGTATTCACATGGTTTTAATATTGTTGAAGAGGGGAAGCAAATTCGTAAAGACCTTACCGTAATTATGGTAGCACCAAAGTGTCCTGGAACCGAAGTCAGAGAAGAGTATTTAAGAGGCTTTGGAGTACCAACATTAACAGCTGTGCATCCTGAAAATGACCCAGAAGGAAAAGGTTGGGAGCAAGCAAAAGCGTATGCTGCTGCAACAGGAGGACATAAAGCAGGTGTATTAGAATCGTCGTTTGTTGCTGAGGTAAAGAGTGATTTAATGGGTGAGCAAACTATTTTATGTGGCGTGTTACAAACAGCTTCCATCTTATCTTTTGATAAAATGGTAGAAGAAGGAATTAATCCTAATTATGCGTCAAAATTAATTCAGTATGGTTGGGAAACTATTACTGAGGCCTTAAAACATGGCGGTATTACAAATATGATGGATCGTCTATCTAATCCTGCTAAAATTAAAGCATACCAATTATCAGAAGAGCTTAAAACAATTATGAAACCATTGTTTGAGAAGCATATGGACGATATCATGTCTGGGTATTTCTCTCAAACTATGATGGAAGATTGGGCAAATGACGATGTAAATTTATTAAAATGGAGAGCTGCAACAGGAGAAACTGCTTTTGAAAAAACAGAAGCAACATCTGAGCACATATCAGAGCAAGAATATTTCGACCATGGTGTGCTAATGGTTGCCTTTGTAAGAGCAGGAGTAGAATTAGCTTTTGAAACTATGGTGAATTCTGGAATTATAGAAGAGTCAGCTTATTATGAGTCATTACATGAGTTGCCGCTAATTGCAAATACAGTAGCTAGAAAAAAATTATTTGAAATGAATCGCATTATTTCAGATACAGCTGAATACGGATGTTATTTGTTTGACCATGCTGCAAAACCAATGTTAGTAGATTTTATGAAATCTATTAAAACAGATGTTATTGGGAAATCTTTTTCAACAACAAATGCTGTTGATAATGCTGAATTAATTGAGGTTAATAATAACATTAGAAACCATCCAATTGAATCTATTGGAAAAACACTGCGTACTGCTATGACTGATATGAAGGTTATAAAAACCGAAACTCAAAAAAATCCAGTCTTAGCTTAATTAATAAGTATGAAAACCACAACAACATATTTCCCAAGTATAAAGGCAGTAGAAACAGCAGCAAACAAGTTAAAAGATGTTGTGTCTATAACGCCTTTAACTTATAATACAAGATATTCAAGACAATTTGACTGTGATGTATTATTCAAGAGAGAAGACTTGCAACAAGTACGTTCGTATAAAATTAGAGGTGCTTATAATAAAATGGCTTCTTTAAGCGAAAGTGAAATTGAAAACGGAGTAATATGTGCAAGTGCAGGAAATCATGCACAAGGTGTGGCATTATCATGTAAATTATTACAAACAAAAGGAACTATTTATATGCCTGCTCCAACACCTAATCAAAAGGTGGAGCAGGTAAAAATGTTTGGTGAAGAATTTATAGATATAGTATTGGTAGGTGATACTTTTGATGATTCTTATCATGAAGCATTGGTAGAGTGCGAGCGTTTAAATAAAACGTTTATTCATCCTTTTAATGATGAAAAAGTAATAGAAGGTCAAGCGACTGTAGGATTAGAAATAATCAACCAAAGTAGTAAACCTATTGATTATGTTTTTATTCCTGTAGGAGGTGGTGGATTAGCTTCAGGCTTATCTACTGTGTTTAAGTTACTATCTCCTAAAACTAAAATAATTGGAGTAGAACCAGAAGGAGCTCCGTCCATGCTAACATCCATACAAAAAGGACGCGTTATAAAGCTTAAAAATATTGAAAACTTTGTTGATGGTGCTGCAGTAAGAAGCGTTGGCGATAAAACCTTTGCTATTTGTAAAGATACTTTAGACGATATGATTACTGTTCCTGAAGGCAAAGTATGTCAAACAATACTAGAATTATATAATAAAGATGCTGTAGTTGTTGAACCAGCAGGCGCATTAAGTATTGCAGCATTAGATTTTTATGCTGATGAGATTAAAGGTAAAAATGTGGTTTGCCTAGTTAGTGGTAGTAATAATGATATTACAAGAACTCCCGAAATAAAAGAACGCGCATTATTATATGCGAGTTTAAAACACTATTTTATTATTAAGTTTCCACAACGACCAGGAGCTTTAAGAGAGTTTGTGGCTGAAATTTTAGGCCCAAATGATGATATTACTCATTTTGAGTATACAAAAAAGGCAAATCGTGAGAATGATGTTGCAGTTGTAGGGTTAGAGTTAAAATCACCATCCGATTTAAAGCCATTGATTACTAAGATGAAATTGCATAATTTTTATGGAGATTATCTAAACGATAAACCAGATTTATTTCAGTTTTTGGTGTAGTTTTTTAATAAATTATTAAAAAAATTGATAAAATAGTTGTTGTATAAAAATAATTCTTAGATTTACACCAATGAAAATATCATACAATAAAATACGTACAAATTCACCCATATTGCGCTTGCGCAATCGACGTCGCTAATTCTTCTATTTAGCAATAATCCAATACGTAATTTTATTTTTTTCACCTTGTACAAAACCATTTTAATATCATTTTTTCAAAATTTAGTTATCTCTTTAGATAACAAGGTTCCTGTACGCCGATTTTTCCCTCGTCGCCCGTAAGGGTGTTTTATGTTTTAGAACTAAGGTGAGTCCAGTTCTGCTTCTCAAAATCATATTTTTCTAAAGAGTTTAATTCAAAATCAAGATAATAATGGAAATCATTATTGCGGATAAATCACATAGTATTTATGCAGAAATTATTTGCGAAACTATCGCAGAAGCTGCACAAGTTAGAGGAACTGGTATTGCGAAACGCAAGCCAGAATATATTATTACCAAAATGGAAAATGGGAATGCTGTTATAGCTTTAGATGGAAATAAATTTGCAGGCTTTTGTTACATCGAAGTGTGGAGTCATGGAAAATTTGTTGCTAATTCGGGCTTAATAGTACACCCGGATTTTAGGAATAAGGGACTAGCAAAACAAATAAAACAGAAAGTTTTTGAGCACTCTAGAACTAAATTTCCCGAAGCTAAAGTATTTAGTATTACTACTGGATTAGCGGTTATGAAAATGAATAGCGATTTAGGTTATAAACCAGTCACTTTCTCAGAGTTGACAAACGATCAATCTTTCTGGAACGGTTGTCAAACATGTAAAAACTACGATGTATTACAGCGGACAGAACAAAAAATGTGTTTGTGCACTGGAATGTTGTACGATTCAGTTAAATCAAAAACAGAGAATAATAAGCAAATCAAGCCAAAGGTGTTTCAAAGATTAAAGCTTATCAAACAAGCAATGTTTTTAAAAAATAATAAAAAATGAAAAAATTAGTCATAGCATATAGTGGAGGTTTAGATACGTCTTATTGTGCCGTTAGTTTATCAAAAAAAGGATATGACGTGCATGCAGTGAGTGTTAATACTGGCGGATTTACGCAAGAAGAGATAAATACCATTGAGACAAATGCTTATAAAATGGGAGTATCTACGTATAAAAACATTGATGCGGTTGGGACATTCTATCAAAAAGTAGTAAAGTATTTAATCTTTGGAAATGTACTTAAAAACAATACCTATCCTTTATCTGTCAGTGCCGAAAGAATTATTCAAGCTATCGAAATTGTTGAATACGCAAAAAGTATAGACGCAAAATATATTGCACATGGAAGTACAGGCGCAGGAAATGACCAAGTGAGGTTCGATATGATTTTTCAAATTTTAGCACCACATATTCAAATTATTACACCAATTAGAGATCAAAAACTATCAAGACAAGAAGAGATTGAATACCTAAAAAGTAATGGTATTGACATGTCTTGGGATAAGGCAAAATATTCTATTAACAAAGGCCTTTGGGGAACAAGCGTTGGAGGCGAGGAGACTTTAACTTCAGAAAAACCGTTGCCAAGTGAAGCGTATCCTTCACAATTAGAACATACTGAAGAAGAAAAAGTGACATTAACTTTTTTAAAAGGCGAATTGGTTGCTGTTAATGGAATAGAAAACAATCCTGAGGTTAATATTGAAGTGTTGAATAATCTAGCTTCAGTATATGCAATAGGTAGAGATATTCATGTAGGCGATACTATTGTTGGTATAAAAGGGAGAGTGGGTTTTGAAGCTGCTGCTGCTTTAATCATTATAAAGGCACATCATTTATTAGAGAAGCACACACTTACTAAATGGCAGTTACAACACAAAGAGTATTTAGCAAGTTTTTATGGAATGCATTTGCATGAAGGTCAATATTTGGATCCTGTAATGAGAGACATGGAAGCCTTTTTACAGAGTGGTCAGGAGCAAGTTTCTGGAGACGTTATTGTAAGCTTAAAACCGTATCATTTTTCTTTAGATGGAATAATTTCCAAACATGATTTAATGAATGCAAAGTATGGAAGTTATGGCGAAATGAACAAAGGTTGGACCGATGAAGAAGCAAAAGGATTCATTAAGATTCTTGGAAATCAAAACAAAATATATCAACAAGTAAATAATTAGTTATGCTACAAGTAGGAATCATAGGAGGAGCTGGTTATACAGCTGGAGAATTAATAAGATTGTTGATGCATCATCCAAAAGCAGAAATCAATTTTGTGTACAGCACATCAAATGCAGGAAATAAAATTAGTAGCATCCATCAAGATTTAGTGGGTTCCATAGATATGAATTTCACAGATTCAATTAATTCAAGTATCGATGTCTTGTTTTTATGTTTAGGACATGGAAATTCAAAAGCTTTTTTAGAAAAGAATAGCTTTTCGGCTAAAACAAAGATGATCGATTTGAGTAACGATTTCAGATTAGAAAAGGACAAGGTCTTTCAAGGCAAAACCTTTGTATATGGCTTACCAGAATTACAAAAAGAGAAGATTAAATCTGCGAATTATATAGCAAATCCAGGTTGTTTTGCAACGGCCTTGCAATTGGCGATTTTACCATTAGCGGATAAAAGTTTGTTAAATGATGATGTTCATATTAATGCAACTACAGGAGCAACAGGAGCTGGAACGTCCTTGTCCAAAACAACGCATTTTACATGGAGAGACAATAACTTCTCGCATTACAAAGCGTTTACGCATCAGCATTTAGGAGAAATAAATCAAACAGTTAAGCAAATACAAAATGATTTTAATTCTGAAATTAATTTTATGCCCAATAGAGGGAATTTTTCTAGAGGAATTTTCGCCACAGTGTACACAAAATTTCAAGGTAGTTTAGAAGACGCTAAAAAACTTTATAATGACTACTATAAAGATGCAGCTTTCACTTTTGTGTCTAATGAAGAGGTGCATTTGAAGCAAGTTGTAAATACAAATAAATGTTTATTGCATTTACACAAACACAATAACAAATTATTAATTACAAGCATAATAGATAATCTATTAAAAGGCGCTTCAGGTCAAGCCATTCAAAACATGAATTTAATGTATGGTTTTGAAGAAGTTGAAGGATTACAGCTTAAAGCCAACTTTTTTTAACATGCTATCACCTTGAGCGCAGTCGAAAGGTCTTAGTTAGAAAAAAGTTTAATTAAAAAGATAACCGCTTTCGCGGTCAATAAATATGAAAATAGCAATCATAGGAACAGGAAATTTAGGAAAGTCAATCGCAAAAGGATTGATAACAACAAATGCCATTACATCACTCTATTTAACAAAGAGGGATTTAGATAGCATAAAAGAGTTTGAAGGTTATAAAAATGTATTTCTAACGGTGGATAATACCGAAGCGGTTAAAAACTCAGACATCATAATTTTTGCTGTTCAACCAGCACATATGGAGAATATCTTAATCGATATAAAACCATTGCTTCATGAAAATCATGTGTTGATTTCGACCATTACTGGGTTTTCCATTGAAAAAATGGAAAGCATTGTTGGAGCAGATAAATTTCTAATTAGAGCAATGCCAAATACAGCTATTGCAGTTGGGAAGTCTATGACCTGTTTGTGTAGTAATGAAAAAGGAAGTTTAAGAGTAAAAATTGCAGAGGCTATTTTTAACAGGTTAGGAACTTCATTAACGATTCCTGAAAGTCAAATGCAAGCTGCAACTGTAGTTTGTGCTAGCGGAATTGCATTTTGGATGCGATTGATTAGAGCAACAACGCAAGCAGCAATTCAACTAGGTTTTGATGCTAAAGAAGCACAGGCATTAGCTATGCATACTTGTGAAGGAGCTGCAAGTTTATTAATTAATACAGGCAATCATCCAGAACAGGAAATAGATAAAGTAACCACGCCGAAAGGGTGTACGATAGAAGGTTTGAACGAAATGGAACATAAAGGATTAAGCTCTTCTTTAATTCAAGGGATGGTGTCTTCTTATAAGAAAATTAATAGTATTAAAACAGAGCAATTATGAAATTATTCGACGTATATCCTTTGTTTAACATCACTCCTGTAACTGCAAAAGGTGTTTATGTGTATGATGAAAACAACACTAAATATCTCGATTTATATGGAGGTCATGCTGTAATTTCAATTGGTCATTCGCATCCAGAATATGTAAAGCGTATAAGCGACCAAGTCGGCAAATTAGGGTTCTATAGTAATTCTATTCAAAACCCTTTGCAAATTGAATTAGCGGATAAATTAGGGAAGTTATCAGGCTGTGAGAGTTATCAATTATTCTTATGTAATTCTGGAGCAGAAGCTAATGAAAATGCTCTTAAGTTAGCATCTTTTCATACTGGAAATAAGAAAATTGTGTCCTTTAAAAACTCTTTTCATGGTCGTACTTCTGCAGCTGTGGCCGCAACCGACAATCCTAAAATAATTGCACCAATAAATGCTCAACAAGAAGTAGCATTTTTAGAATTGGGAGATTTAGAAGGGTTAAGTGACGTATTGAAAACAGGAGATGTTTGTGCTGTAATTATTGAAACTATTCAAGGAATTGGAGGATTGGATGAGGTTACTACAGCGTTTTATCAAGGCATTAGCAAATTGTGTAAACTTCATGGGGCACTTTTAATTGCAGATGAAATCCAATGTGGATTTGGAAGAACAGGTGATTTCTTTGCTTTTCAAAAACATGATATTGTGCCAGATATTATTTCGATGGCGAAAGGCATGGGTAATGGATTCCCTATCGGAGGCATATTAATTCACCCAGATATTAAAGCATCATTTGGATTATTAGGAACAACCTTTGGAGGAAATCATTTGGCATGTGTAGCATCAATAGCTGTTTTGGATGTGTTGAAGAAAGAGAATGTAATGCAGCATGTAAAAGAAATTTCTAAATATTTCATTGAGAAAGCAGGAGGAATTTTACAAATAAAAAACATAAAAGGAAGAGGGTTAATGTTAGGATTGGAATTCGATTTCCCAATAGCAGAATTACGAAAAACATTGATACATAGGCATCATATATTCACTGGAAGTTCAAAGAATCCTAATTTATTAAGAATTCTACCACCTTTAACAATTCAAAAAGAACATATAGATCTATTTTTTGATGCATTAAGGAGTAGGTTACTAAGTAGTTAATAGCGTCATTCTGAATTCATTTCAGAATCGCATAAAAATATACTAATGAGAAGCTGAAACAAGTTCAGCTTGACGTAAAAATTAAAAAAATGAAAAAATATATAAACATAGATGATATTGAAAATGTTCCCAAAATTATTCAGGAAGCAATTCAATTAAAGCAAAACCCATTTCAATTTGAAAATTTAGGAAAGCATAAAACATTGGTTATGCTATTTTTTAATTCTAGCTTAAGAACGCGACTAAGTACCGAAAAGGCAGCAAAAAACTTAGGTATGGAGGTCATGATTTTAAATGTCAATGATGCTTGGAATTTAGAATACGAAGACGGGAGTATTATGAATTTAAATACTGCCGAACATGTTAAAGAAGTTGCTCAGGTAATTTCACAATATGCCAATATTATTGCAATTAGAGCATTTCCAAGTTTAAAAGATAAGGCTAAGGACGAAACGGAGTATATACTCAATAATTTTAAAAAATACGCTTCTGTGCCTATTGTAAATATGGAAAGTGCAACAGCGCATCCATTGCAAGCATTAACAGATGCTATAACCATTGAAGAGTTAAAGACAAAGCAAAAACCAAAGGTAGTATTGTCGTGGGCACCTCACCCAAAAGCATTACCGCAAGCAGTTGCGAATTCATTTGTAACCATGATGCAGGAGTTGGATGTAGATTTTAGTATAACACATCCAAAAGGTTATGAGTTAAATGCTAAAATAACCAAGGATATTCCAATTAATTATAATCAAGTAGATGCTTTAAAGGATGCTGATTTTGTTTATGTAAAAAATTGGAGTAGTTATTCTGACTATGGAAAAATCTTGTCGCAAGAGTCTAATTGGATGATGACAAAAGAAAAATTAGGGAATGCAAAATTTATGCATTGTTTGCCTGTAAGGCGTAATGTTGTGGTTGAGGATGCTGTGTTAGATAGTGAGCAATCAGTAGTCATTCAACAAGCTAATAACAGGACATTTGCTGCTCAAGTAGTATTGAAGAACATATTAGAAAACGTTAAATAATCGTCATTCTGAATTTATTTTAGAATCACATAATGAGAAGCTGAAACAAGTTCAGCTTGACAAGAAAAATGAAAACATTAAAAATTATAAAAATTGGAGGAAATATCATTGATGATAAAGCATCATTGATAGATTTTCTTGGTGATTTTTCTAAACTAAGAGGCCCAAAAATCTTGGTGCATGGAGGTGGAAAGCTAGCTTCAAAATTGGCGAATCAAATGGGAGTTGATGTAAAAATGACCAATGGAAGACGTATCACAGATCCAGAAACTTTAGATATTGCAACCATGGTATATGCCGGAAAAATTAATAAAAATATTGTTGCACAATTACAAGCAAACAATTGTAATGCTGTTGGATTTTCTGGAGCAGATGGAAATACAATAGTATCTGTGAAACGTCCTGTAAAAGAAGTAGATTTTGGTTTTGTTGGAGATATCATACAAGTAAACACAAAAGTATTACAGTTATTACTTCATAATGATGTAAGCCCAGTTTTTTGTGCATTAACACATGATAAGAATGGACAGTTGTTAAATACCAATGCAGATACTATAGCATCAGAATTGGCTATTGCGTTTGCTAATGATTTTAAGGTAGAATTGTATTACTGTTTTGAGAAAAACGGTGTACTAAAAGATGTAAACGATGAGGATTCGATCATTCCAAATATTAACACAAAGACTTATCAATTTTTAATTGATGAAGGGATTATTACAGACGGCATGTTGCCAAAAATCAACAACTGTTTTCATGCGATAGAACATCAGGTAACTAAAGTGTGTATTGGGAAGCCAAACATGCTGTTCGAATCTAATTCAAAATTCACAACCATTCAGAAATAATGAAGCAAAAAGAATTAACAAAAAACGCTATTACGTTACTCAAAAATTTAATCGAAACACCATCGTTTTCTTCCGAAGAAGAGAACACCGCAGTTTTAATTGAGAATTGGTTTAAGAATTATAAGATTCCGTTTCAAAGAACAAAAAACAATGTTTGGGCTACTAATAAATATTTTAACAAGCACAATCCAACGCTTCTATTAAACTCGCATCACGATACAGTAAAACCAAATAATGGGTATACTAAAGACCCTTTTAAAGCGATTGTTGAAGACGGTAAGTTGTACGGATTGGGAAGTAATGACGCAGGAGGTTGTTTAGTATCTTTATTGGCAACATTTACGCATTTTTATGAGAAGAAAGATGTAAACTATAATTTGGTAATTGTCGCTTCTGCCGAAGAAGAGAGTAGTGGTGCAAATGGGTTAAATAGCATGCTTTCTATTATCCCAAAAATAGATGTTGCCATTGTTGGTGAGCCTACTTTAATGCATCTAGCAATAGCCGAAAAAGGCTTGGTAGTTTTTGATGCCAAGGTAAAAGGCACGCCTAGTCATGCGGCGCATCCTAATCATGATAATGCTATTTATAATACCATAAGTGTGCTAAAATGGTTTCGAGATTTTAAATTTAAAGAAGTCTCAGAAGTACTAGGCGAAGTAAAAATGACCGTGACACAAATTAATGCAGGAAAACAACATAATGCAATTCCAGCTGAGGTGGATTTGGTAGTTGATGTGCGTGTAAATGATAAATACTCTAATCAGGAAATTGCAGATTTGTTAGTGCATAATTCACCATGTACAAGCATTAAAGCACGTAGTTTACGATTAAACTCATCTTCCATTCCAGTGAATCATGAATTAGTAAAGGCTGGAATTTCTTTGGGTAGAAAAACTTACGGATCTCCAACTTTATCAGATCAAGCATGTTTAACCTGTCCTTCTTTAAAATTAGGACCAGGAGATAGTACACGATCGCATACTGCGGATGAGTTTATTTATCTCAAAGAGATAGAAGAAGGTGTTAAAATATATATTGAATTGTTGAATAAAGTAGTTGCTTAACAATTCTGTCATTCCTGCAAAGGCAGGAATCCACAAAATAACAATAAAGAATAAATAGATTCCTACCTTCGCAGGAATGACAAAAGACAACAATTATGAAACTCTGGGACAAAGGATTTACAATAGACAAACAAATAGAGCAATTCACTGTTGGTAACGATAGAGAAATTGATTTACATATTGCTAAATACGATGTAATTGCATCGTTGGCACATGCAAAAATGTTGAAGAAAATTACTATAATTTCTGCTGAAGAATTGCAACAGCTAGAACATGGACTAGCTATTTTAAGTCAACAAATAGAAGAAGGTTCTTTTATTATTGAAGATCAGTTTGAAGACGTACATTCCAAAATAGAAGCAGAACTTACCCAAATGTGTGGAGACGTCGGTAAAAAGATTCATACAGCACGTTCCAGAAACGACCAAGTTTTAGTAGCACTGCAATTATATTATAAAGAGAGCCTTTCCGGAGTAACTACCAAAGTCAAAACCTTATTTGATACGCTTTTACAGTTAGCTGAAACCTATAAAGACAAATTATTACCTGGTTATACACACTTACAAGTAGCTATGCCATCCTCATTCGGTTTATGGTTTTCGGCCTATGCCGAATTATTGATTGACGATGTACATATGTTAAACGCGGTAAACAAAATTGTGGATCAAAATCCTTTGGGGTCTGCAGCAGGTTATGGTAGCTCGTTTCCTATTGATAGAGAGTTTACAACTAAGGAACTAGATTTTTCAACCTTAAAATACAATGTGGTTGCGGCTCAATTAAGCAGAGGTAAAAGTGAACGAGCAGTTGCAAGTGCCTTGGGAGGATTAGCCAATACTTTAAGCAGATTTGCAATGGATATTTGCTTGTATATGAGTCAGAATTTTGGTTTTATATCTTTTCCAGATGAGTTGACTACTGGAAGTAGCATCATGCCACATAAAAAGAATCCAGATGTGTTTGAACTCATAAGAGGAAAATGTAATAAAATTCAAGCATTGCACACCGAAATGCTATTAATCACAAACAATTTGCCAAGTGGCTACCATAGAGATTTTCAGTTGTTAAAAGAGTCTATGATTAATGCTTTCGAGGATATAAAAAATAGTCTAGATATTTTTAATTACGCAATACAACAAGTAATTGTAAAAGATATTGATTTGAGTGATGAAAAATACCAATACCTGTTTACGGTAGATAGTATTAATAATTTGGTAGTCGATGGATTGTCGTTTAGAAAAGCGTATCAACAAATTGGCGCACAAGTACAAGATGGAACGTATAAACCAGATATGAGCAAAGAACATTCTCATGTTGGTAGTATTCATAATTTGTGTTTAGATAAGATTAAGGCTAAGTTTCCAGAGTAGTTAAGCTTGTGTTATATGTGATTAAGTATATTTCTTTGCAAAATTGAAATATCTTATTAGCTTAAAAACTAGCTTAAGGTTAAAAGTGTCTAACGATTTAGATAAGCAAGTAGATGTATTCTTTATTTTAATTGCAACGATTTGATTATCAATTAATAAATTATTATATTGTTGCATATTATAATATTTTACTCTCCCTTAAAGATTCTAATTTTCAGTTATTTTTCATTGTTATTTCTTATTTAATAACTAAAACTGATTACCATGAAATTAAAAAAAGTAACCTGTGTTTTAATGTGTTTTGCATCCTTTTTAGGGTATGCGCAAATTGATAAAGAGCATGTAAAAAAAGATTTGGAAGAAAAACAAGAGAGGTATGTGAAAACTCTCAATATTTATAATAAGGAAAAAGATAAATTTGATACTCTCGTTAAAAATAAGTCCTTTTCCAGCATAAAAGAGGTAGAACTCAAAAAATTAGATAGTTTAATATCAGATTTAAATAAAATATTTGAAGAAGCTCAGTTAGCTCGAAATTATTATTTACAAAGTGATATCAAAGACTTAGCAGACGGTGTGAAAAAAGATTCGCTTGATAAGTTTTATAATATTAATAAATATTCGAAAGTTGTAAAAGAAGAAGCGAAAAAAGAAGAAGCGAAAGTATATCTCTATTTTGGCGATAAAAAAATCATTGAAAAAGATAAATTTTTCAATAGAGAAACTGAAGATGAAATAATTAAAGACATGCTTAACCGAGAGAGTGAATCTTATTTTGGAAATTTTAGCATTCCTGAAAAGGAGAAAGATATATTTCTTGTTGAGTATAAAGAGAAAGCGGATAACTCTTTTAGTTTTGAATATTCTCCTAAATCCTATAAGTTTCATAAGATTGATCTTGAGTTATATGAAGGAAGCTTGGTAGATATTAAGTTGTTTTTAAAAGATAGTGAAGGAAGTGTCTATCTATTTGAAAATAAAATATGGCCAATATCATTACTTAGATTTTCAAAAACGGCCTATAAATTTTATTTGCAATATTCTTCTAAACAAAAAAAAGGAATAGATGAGATTGACGATGGAAAATATAAAGATGAAAAGTATTATGTTAGACTAAGTGATGTATTGCAGTATATAAATAAGCCTGGAAAAAACTTTGTGCCTGATGACCAAAACTTTTCATTTCCAATAGAAGACGAAAACACCAGTCCTACAGTTTATGAGTTAAGGCAAGATACCAGTTTAAAAAATGTGTTAGAGCTAAGAGCTTACACTGACTTTTTGGGCTTGTTTAATGATGATCCTAATGGTATTGTACAGTTTGAAGGAGATGCTAGTTTTTATATTTTCCCTTTTAGATATCCAAATACAAATATTTATTATTTAAAAAAAATCAAACCTTATGTGCGATTTTCTCGATTTGATGAAGGAGATAATATAGTGCAAATAAACAGCGATTCATTGGTAAATGGACTAGATGTAATTAAAAAAACCTACCTAAGTTTAGGAGTTAAACTTGATGTTTTAAATTTTAAGTTTAGTAAGGAATTGCCTTTTGAAGTTAATATTTATGGAGCAGCAAGGTACAACGTTGCCAATGTAGCTTTCGATGCAGAGAAAAAAGAAAAGGAAAACTATAAAGCCATGGGTTTGGGAGTCGGGGCGAATTTAGATTTTAGACGATTTGATAATTTTGGTTTTAATCTATCAACAGAGTTTATATGGTATAATCTAGATGATTGGAACAATTATAACCAAATTATTGATATGCAAAAACATCTTTTGGCATTTAAATTAGAATCTGAAATATCCTATTTCCCAGCTAGTTCAAAAACAAGTGCGATTTTTTTAAGGCTAAAAGTGTTTAATGATATAGATAGACAAAGAGATTCCAACTTTTTTCAATTTCAATTTGGGTATAAATTTAGTGTGGGCTTAAATGCTATTAAAAAATAATGTATTTGCAATCAATTTATATAATTGTGGATTGTCTCAAATGTATATTGGTAAAATTTAAATTCGAGTCATTAAGAGAAGTGTATCTAAATACCATATTGGGAGTATTCATAATTTGTGCCTAGATAAAATTAAAGCTAAGTTTCCTTAATAGTAGGCTTTGTAAAGAAATTAATCTAGCTTCGTTTTGTGCAAGTGTAAATGATCAAAAAGAACAGAGTTAGTATACTATAAACTAAAAAGCTAATAATAACTATATTTAACAGTTTTAAAGCTCATAAGTATTTAAATGAAGAAAATAGTTATTCTACTTACATTAAGCATTTTGTTCTGTCATAGCTACGGACAAACAAAAGAATCAATAACAAAAAAACTAATAGAAGATCTAGAGCAAATCTATTCGCAAGATTATATTAACGGATTTTCGGTGGCAATTGTAAATGAAGAAGAAACGCTTTTTGAAAAAGGATTTGGTTATTCTAATAGAAAATTAAACAAAAAGTATACAAAAAATACTATCCAGAATATTGCTTCTATTTCTAAAACTTTTATAGGGATTGCTTTGTTAAAAGCTCAAGAACTTAATAAGCTTAATCTTGATGATCCTATAAACAAGTATTTACCTTTTAATGTGGTCAATCCTTATTTTCCGAATACACCAATAACTATTCGGCAATTGGCGACACATACGTCTAGTATTAAAGATCCTTCTAGATATGAAAAAAATGGATACATTTTAAAAGATAAAAACAATGGAGAAGCTAAAGTAAATAGTAATTTCCGTTCTCCAGATGAAATGATAACACAAAGTGTTTTTTTGAAAAACATTTTAAATGAAAAGGGTAAATGGTATAAAAAAAGTAATTTTTTAAAAGCCAAACCAGGAATGCTTTTTGAATACTCCAATGTTGCAGCAAGTTTAGCAGCTTTTGTTTTAGAAAATGCAACAGGTAAATCCTTTAATGAATTTACAAAGACTTATATTTTTGAACCTTTAGAAATGTCTGATACTGGTTGGTCTTTTCATGAAGTAGATTTTTCAAATTATTCAAATCTTTACGCGAATAAAGAAACACAACTAGCCTTTTACCATTTAGTAACTTATCCCGATGGAGGTTTAATCACATCATCAAGTGATTTAGGTAAATATTTATCAGAACTAATTTCTGGGTACAGTGCAAAAGGAAAAATCCTTACTACTGAAAGCTATATTGAGTTGTTTAAACCATATTTAACTGATAAACATTATAAAGAAAGAAATGATAGCTTGTACAATGACGAATACAATATGGGGATTTTTATAGGTATTTCTGCTCAAGGACAAATAGGTCATACAGGAGGAGATCCAGGAGTGGCAACATTTATGTTTTTTAATTCCAAAACCAAAGTTGGTAAAATTCTAATTGTAAACACGGAACTTAAAAAGAAAGGGGTTAAAGAGTTTGTAGATATTTGGAAAACATTAGAAAAATATGAAAACAGGTTGTGAATTAAATGCATGAAATTTACAATTGTTCTTCAGTATACAAGGTAATTAACAAACTGACGGTATATTTAAAAATGGTATGAGTAAAGAGCATTTCCATATTGGTAGTTTTCATAATTTGTGCTTAGATAAAATTAGAGCGAAGCTTCCAGAGTAGTTGACTTTGTAAGAAAATTAAGCTAACTTCGTTTACTTCTGCTGAACTAGCTTCAGTGACAACGGATAAAAGCAATTAAAAAAAAATATATCAAAGCATTGTACATAATTATTAGAGCATAAGTTCCTATTCAATAATTTTAGAACTTTAAGAATGAATCTCCTTGGAAAAATTTCTCATGAAAATGAGGTAATAGATAAAAAAGTAAAATTGTTCTATGATTATTTTCATAGCTTTCTATCTAAAAACGAATATTTAAGGCTTCAAAACCATCCTTTGAATAATCATTTAACATTATTCCAAAAAATAGATTATAGACTAAATCAAGATAAATTAGAGTCTAGTTCTAAGGTAATCTTAAAAAAATTAGTTCAAAATAAAATGTTTAATTCATCAGATGAATTTTCTAAAAAACAAGAACTATCGATAATAATTAAAAAAATTAGAATGCTATTATCTCAGCCAAATATCTCGATTTCGGAGTTGAAGGAAGAAGTTGAAAAAGGTGTGATTTATCTAAATGATTCTTATAATTATGAAAGCATTAATTATCTCGATAAATGTATCCATGAATTGATTTCATATCTTAGTTGTGGATGCGATTTATCTGTACATAAGGCACAAATAATTTATTACTCAAAATTAATTTCTTCAGAGTTTATACGTCATAACTTCAAACTAGATGAATTAACCAGAGGTGACGGACTATTCAACAAAATACTATCAAAAGAAATAAACATCGAACCTTCATCAAATTATACTTACACAAATTTTCCGCTTCCAGAAGAAATTGAAAAACTAAGAGAGAACACTCCTGAATTTAATGAAAAAGTTGAAGAGTTTTTATCAAATCGAACTTTTAAACAACAATTTCAAGGAATTGTAAATTATCTACAAAAAGAAGAATCACCTTCATACTTTATTGTTAAGGTTGCTAATGTAAATACGAGAGAAGAGTTTAAAAATATATTTGGTGAATATGAGATATTTACGAAATCATATTTTGATATGATTAAAATAAATTTACCTCAAGAATGTCATGAAAATCTTGATAGATTTAGTAATCAAGAGAATATTATTTTTATAAAAATACAAGTAAAGTCTAAATCCAAAAAAAATGCTAAACAGATTGCATTCTCTGAAGCTGAAAATGTATTATCGTATCTAAATTATCCAAATGAAACAAAAGGATATATAGACAAAAGTGAAATTATTGAAATATTTGAAGAGTCTATAAGTTATTCTTATACACATGAAATCTTGCGTATCGCCCATGATAATGGATATATTTTAGATAAATCAATAGAAAACACAAGATTATATACACAATTGAAAAATTTAGACAAACTATATTTCAGAGCATTTACTAGTAATTTAACAGAGGATAAAATTGTAAACGCTTGGAGATATATCGAAATTCTTGCTAAATATGCCAATTTTAGCAATGATAATATTAGGATAAAAAAAATACCATATATTTTAATGTGTTCAGAAGAACACATTACTAAAACTCACCTTGATTTATTAATTTTTAATTTGATTTATAATAATCAAACTGAAGTCAACTCAACAATTTCACATAAAGAATTTCATAATATATCTGGAAAACCAATAGACATTGATTTTCTACAAATAAAAACAAACTATTATTTCACTAATGAGTTAATTGATATTTCAAAAAAGTTTACTGTACTATTTAACGAATCGTATAATAGATACAAAACGCAGTTTGAATTATTGTATGAACAAAGAAACTATATAATTCACCAATCTGAAATATGTTCTATAGATATAGATTCATTTATTGAATTTATTCAAAATTTACTAAAAAGAATAAGAAGGTCTATAATTGATTATATAAAACTTACACCAGACACGAATCTAAAGGATGCAATAGAATATCTAATAACAACTGGACAAGCAAAAATGGAAGAATAACTATGTACAACACCGCATATAAAAAATTTCTTTTTACAGCTAAATTCAATGTTTATTAATTTTTAATTACTATTTTTTAAACTCGGAAAACAGGGTTTGTATAAAACGCAACTTTCCATATTTAAACCCGTTAAACGAACAGATAGAAAATAAAGTTAAGAAGCACCTCAATCAAGATGCTTTTTTTAGTATGTTTTACAATCAATTTATATAATTGTAGACTGTCCCAAATGAATATTAGTAAAATTTAAATTTGAGTCTTCAGGATTTGTAATAAAATCTTCAATAAAGTCGCCAACCTTACCGGTAGTAACATTATCGTATTTTGTATTAATATCTGGTGTTGTAATATGTAATTTCAAAGATTTTTCGACTGCTGTTTTAATTAAATCAGCTTCCGCATGCAATTCAAAATGCTCTAATAACATGGCTGCCGATAAAATAGAAGCAATTGGATTCGCAATACCTTTCCCTTTAGCTTGAGGATATGAGCCATGAATCGGTTCAAACATCGCATACTTATCTCCAACAGAAGCAGATGCTAATAAGCCAATTGAGCCTCCAATAACACTAGCTTCATCGCTAATAATATCACCAAACATATTTTCAGTTAAAATCACGTCAAACTGTTTTGGGTTCAATATCATTTGCATGGCAGCATTATCTACAAACAAGAAGTCTAATTCTACATCTTTGTAGTTTGCGGCGATTTCAGTTACTACTTTACGCCATAAACGTGAGCTTTCTAATACGTTAGCCTTATCTACTAGCGTCACTTTGCGTCTTCTAGATTGTGCAGCTTTAAATGCTAGATGTGCAATACGCTCAATTTCTTCACGTGAATATTCACATAAATCAGAAGCTGTGTTGCCATCTTCACTTAAATTCTTTTCACCAAAATAGATACCTCCAGTCAATTCACGATAAATACTAATATCTGTGCCTTTAATAATATGACGTTTTAAAGGCGACTTGTCTAATAAGCTTTCGTATGCTTTAACAGGTCTGATGTTAGCATATAAACCTAATGATTTACGGAGTCTTAGCAATCCTTGTTCTGGTCTTACTTTTGCAGAAGGATCATTATCATATTTTGGGTCACCAATAGCACCAAATAAAATAGCATCGGTTGCCTCACACACATCTAAAGTTTCTTCTGGTAAAGGGTTTCCAGTTTCGTCAATGGCGATAGCGCCAACAGGAGCATATGTAAATGTAAATGAATGGTTAAATTCCATAGCAATAGCTTTCAAAGCTTTTATGGCTTGATCTGTTACTTCTGGTCCAATACCATCTCCTGGTAAAACAGCAATATTAAGTTTCATCGAAAAATTTATTTTTCGTTCCCATGCAAATGGGAACCTTTCTTTATAATTTTATTCTTTATTTTTTGCGTTACCTTTCGTTTACACTTCAGGTCGCGTTTTCCGTTTTATCTTTTGTTTTGTTCTCGATACTTGCTTTGCAAACTCGAACTGACAAAAAAAGGATGTCACTGCAACCGCTAACGCGACATTTCAAAAGCTTCAATTTGTTCTTTTTTACTTAACAAATAGTCAATATCATCATAACCATTTATCATGCATGTTTTTTTATAAGCATCTATTTCAAACGACTCAGATATGTTTGAGTCTGAAATAACAATTGTTTGCGCTTCTAGGTTAACTTCAATTTGTGTTTCAGGATTGTTTGTGACAGTATCTAACAAAGTCTTTAAAAACACTTCTGATACTTGTACGGGAAGCAATCCATTATTAAGTGCATTGCCTTTAAAAATATCTGCAAAAAAACTAGATACAATAACTTTAAAACCATAGCCAACTAAAGCCCAAGCTGCATGTTCACGACTGGAGCCACAACCAAAATTATCTCCTGCTACTAGAATGCTTCCTGAGTACTTTTGGTTGTTTAGATTAAAATCAATATTAAGCTCTCCAGCTTCATTAAATCTCCAATCGCGAAATACGTTATCACCAAATCCTTGTTTATCGGTTGCTTTTAAAAAGCGTGCAGGAATAATCTGGTCTGTGTCAACATTTTCAATGGCTAATGGAATAGCTCTTGATGTAAGTGTTGTGAATTTTTCCATAATTAAGCCAATTCTAAAGTTTCTATATCTTTTGTTACATCTACAATTTTTCCAGCAACTGCAGTTGCTGCAGCCACTAAAGGACTTGCTAAAATGGTTCTTGAACCTTGTCCTTGTCTACCTTCAAAATTTCTATTTGAAGTAGATACGCAATATTCTCCTTGCGGAATTTTATCATCGTTCATTGCTAAACACGCTGAACAACCTGGTTGACGAAGCTCAAAACCAGCAGTATCAAAAATATCTTTAAGACCTTCTTCAATTATTTGTGCTTCTACTTGTTTACTTCCAGGAACTAACCATGCAGTAACATTATTTGCCTTTTGTTTTCCTTTAATAAAGTTGGCAGCTACTCTAAAATCTTCAATTCTCGAATTTGTGCAACTACCAATAAACACATAATTTATAGGCTTATTAATCAATGATTCTCCAGCTTCAAAATTCATGTATTCTAATGATTTTTTAAAGGAAGCATTGTTGTCTACAGGAATAGTTTCAGAGATTTTAATTCCCATTCCAGGATTGGTTCCGTAAGTTACCATTGGCTCAATATCTGCTGCGTCAAAGTAATATTCCTTATCAAAAACAGCATCAGCATCAGTTGGTAAGGTTTTCCAATAGGCTATTTTTTTGTCAAATGCTTGTCCTTTAGGTGCAAATTCTCGACCTTTTACATACTCAAAAGTCGTTTCGTCTGGAGCAATCATTCCGCCACGAGCTCCCATTTCAATACTCATATTACAAACGGTCATTCGACCTTCCATACTCATGTTTTCAAATACATCGCCTGCATATTCACAAAAATAACCTGTACCAGAATTTGTTCCCAGCTTAGAAATGATGTAAAGAATGACATCTTTTGGTAAGACGCCATTCTTTAATTTGCCATTAACCGTAACCCTTAAACTTTTCGGTTTAGATAATAATAAGCATTGACTAGCAAATACTTGTGCTACTTGACTGGTGCCAATACCAAAAGCAATAGTACCAAAAGCACCGTGTGTTGAGGTGTGACTATCACCACAGACCATGGTCATTCCAGGTTGTGTGATGCCTAGTTCTGGAGCCATTACATGTACAATACCGTTGTATTTATGACCAAGCTCATAAAGCGTAATATCATTTTTGTTGCAATTTTCAGAAAGCTGCTCTAGTTGTTTTCTAGATAGTTCATCCTTAATTGGTAAATCTTGGTTTAAGGTTGGCGTATTATGATCAGCTGTTGCAACAATTTGATTTGGTCTAAAAACTGGAATTCCGCGAGCTTCTAATTCATTGAACGCTTGCGGACTTGTTACTTCGTGTATTAAGTGTTTGTCTATATATAAAATTTGAGGTCCATTTTGAACCGAATCGACGACATGTGCATCCCAAACTTTATCAAATAATGTTTTTCCCATATGTATTTTCCGCGAAAACGGAAATCTCTTTTTAGTTAAGCTGAGATAATTTCTCTATAAATTTTACTAGTCTCAATAATTTGATGAATATCACTATCATTGATTTCTTTCTTTTTATCTGCAAAGGTTAAGAAATTTGCATATACTTCATCCAGTTGTAATTTAGTAAGTTCGTAACCTACATTTTTTGCTCTATACGCTAATGCAGCACGACCACTACGTGCAGTTAATACAATGGCAGATTCAGTAACACCAACTTCTTTAGGGTCAATAATTTCGTAAGTTTCACGATTTTTTATCACACCATCTTGATGTATTCCTGAGCTATGAGCAAATGCATTAGCACCAACAATAGCTTTATTTGGTTGTGTATATATTCCCATACTATCAGACACTAATTGGCTAATACCATATAGCATTTCTGTTTGAATATTGGTGTCTAAATTTAAGTATGGATGCTGTTTTAAAATCATCACGACTTCTTCTAAAGCCGTATTTCCAGCACGTTCACCAATGCCATTAATTGTGCATTCAATTTGACGAGCACCATTAATAACACCTTCAATAGAATTTGCAGTAGCAAGTCCTAAATCGTTATGACAATGACAAGATAAAATAGCTTTTTCAATGCCTTTTACATTTTCTTTTAAGTACTTTATTTTTGCACCATATTCATGAGGTAAACAGTAACCTGTAGTATCTGGAATATTTAACACAGTTGCTCCAGCTTTTATGGCAGCTTCACAAACACGTGCTAAATAATCGTTGTCAGTTCGTCCAGCATCTTCAGCATAGAATTCAACATCTTCAACAAAAGATTTTGCATAACTCACAGCTGCATAAGCGCGTTCTATAATATCTTCACGATTACTTTTAAATTTATGTACGATGTGAGAATCAGAAGTGCCAATTCCTGTATGTATTCTTGGTTTTTTTGCATGTTTCAATGCTTCTGCTGCAACCTTTATATCATTTTCTACCGATCGCGTTAAACCACAAACCGTTGCGTTTTTTACTATTTTTGAAATTTCTTCAACCGATTTAAAATCTCCTGGACTAGATACTGGAAATCCAGCTTCTATTACGTCAACACCTAATGTATCTAGTTGTTCAGCTATCACAACTTTTTGTTCAGTATTCAATTTGCAACCAGGAACTTGTTCGCCATCTCTGAGGGTTGTATCAAAAATTTGTACTTGAGAATTTGACATTTGTTCTAATATATTTTTGTATTGTAATACGAATTTATATTTTGGATTATTCAAAGTATCGATTGCATAGCCATTAATTACGATGTCAACACAAATTTTATTTAATTTAAAATATTGATTAACAGTGATTTAAATTCATTATTTGCACTATGACTAAAGAGCAAAAAGACAACTTATTCGTATTGGTAAAATCGCTGTCTAAATCAGAGAAGCGTCAATTTAAGCTTTATGTTGGTCGCCTGGGAGTTAATGAAGATTCTAAATTTTTGCTATTGTTTAATGTTTTGGATAAAATGGCTGGATATGACGAACAAATTATTCTAAAGAAAGGGATTGTAAAAAAACAACAACTCTCAAACTTAAAAGCGCATCTTTATAAACAAATCTTAATTAGTTTAAGACTTAACCCTTTGCATCAAAATATTAGAGTTCAAATTCGTGAACAATTGGATTTTGCAACTATTTTGTACCACAAAGGACTTTATAAACAAAGTTTAAAAATTCTTGATAAAGCTAAAACCTTAGCTCTTAATTATGAAGAAAAAAATATAGCTTATGAAGTTTTAGAACTTGAAAAAATTATTGAATCACAATATATTACTAGAAGTATTAGTAGTAGAGCAGATGAACTAACAATACAAGCAAAGGAGTTAAACAGACAAAATTTATTAACTAGTAAATTATCTAATTTGTCTCTTCAATTATATGGGCTATTTCTTAAAACAGGATATGTTAAAAACGACGAAGAATACAAAAAGGTTACAAAATATTTTAACGATAGATTACCTAAATTTACAATTAAAGAACTAGGTTTTAGAGAAAAATTATGGCTGTATAAATCGTATTTGTGGTATAGTTTTTTAACTCAAGATTTTTTAGCATGCTACAAATATTCTAAAAAATGGGTGGATTTGTTTTACGAAAACCCAAGCATGATTAAGTTAAATCCAGTATTTTTTCTTAAAGGAAATCAATATTTATTAGAAGCCTTATTCTTTATAAGACATTATAACAAATTCAAAGATACCCTTGACAATTTGGAAACTATAACAAAGGAGAAAGACTTTCCTAAAGACGATAATGTTGAAAGCTTAATCTTCCTATATGTATATGCAAATAAATTTAATTTGCATTTCATGGAAGGGAGTTTTCATGAAGGATTACCTCTAGTTAATGAGGTGTTAGCAGGTATCAAAAAACATAAGAGCAGGATTGATGAACATCACATAATGGTATTCTATTATAAAATTGCAAGCTTATATTTTAGTATAGGTAAGCATAAAAAGTCCATTGAGTTTTTAGATAAAATTATTAGTAATAAGTCACTCTCAATGCGAGAAGACCTATTATGCTTTTCAAGGATTTTAAACCTAGTTGCACACTATGAAGCTGGATTAGATTATAATCTAGACACACTCATTAGAAGTACATATAAGTTTCTAATTCGAATGGAAGATTTATACGAAGTACAGAAAGAAATGATTAAGTTTTTAAGAAGCTTAGGCGATATTTATCCTCATCAAATACGCGGAGAATTTATAAAACTCCATAAAAAGCTAAAAACTTACGAAGACCATCCTTACGAAAGTCGCGCATTTTTGTATTTGGATGTTATTTCTTGGCTTGAAAGTAAAATAGAAAATAAATCGGTTGATTTAATTATTAGAGAAAAATTTAAAGCTAAAAACAAAATAAATTAAAATAAACCGAAAAATATTTGGTTATTACTATTTTCTTTCTGAATATTTGCGCTCACAAAGTTCAAAAACTTACTGAAATGTTATCAAGAAAGGTGGAGGGATTAGACCCTGTGAAGCCTTAGCAACCCTTTAGCAATAAAGAAGGTGCTAAATTCTACTTGAAGAAGCAATTTATTTATTGCTATTCGGATAGATAACTCAAGCGTAATTACTCATCCTTAATTACGTATTTTCTTATAACATTTTTCTATTAAGTACGTCAATAATGACGCATTTGACTTTTGGTTTAATTTATTATTAACTCAAAAATTAGAGAAATGAGTACACAAAAATTCGCAACAAAAGCGTTGCATGCAGGTCACAATGTTAACCAAACAGCAGGTACAAGAGCAGTGCCTATTTATCAATCTACAGCCTATGTTTTTAATGATTCAGATCATGCTGCAAATTTATTTGCGCTAACAGAACCTGGAAATATTTATACCAGAATTAATAATCCAACTAATGATATTTTAGAGCAACGATTAGCTGCGTTAGACGGAGGTATTGCTGCAGTTGTAACAGCATCAGGTACAGCTGCAATTGCAACAACATTATTAACGCTTTTAAAAACAGGCGACCACATAGTAGCTTCAAATAGTTTGTATGGTGGGACTTACAATTTATTAAATGTAACGCTGCCTCGTCATGGTATTACAACAACGTTTGTAGACCCTTCAAATCCAGAAAACTTCAAAAATGCAGCTCAAGAAAACACGAGGGTTTTCTTTGCTGAGTCTTTAGGGAATCCTAAGTTAGATGTATTAGATTTAAAGGCAATTTCTAAACAAGCAAAAGCTTTTAAAGTTCCTTTTATTGTAGATAATACAGTAGCTACATCCTATTTGGTGAAACCAATAGAGCACGGTGCAAATATTGTAATTCATTCATTAACAAAGTACGTAAATGGTAATGGTACTGCACTTGGCGGTGCTATTATTGATGCAGGAACGTTTGATTGGGCTAGTGGGAAATTCCCTGAGTTTACCGAGCCATCTGCAGGCTATCATGGACTTGTTTATAGTGAAGTTTTAAAGGAAGCTGCATTTATTGCAAAAGTGCGTATTGAAGGCTTAAGAGATTATGGTTCAGCATTGAGTCCGTTTAATGCATTCCAAATTATTCAAGGTTTGGAAACCTTAGAGCTTAGAATAAAAAAGCATAGTAGCAATGCATTAGCGCTAGCAAAATGGTTACAAGAACAACCAGAAGTAAATTGGGTTAATTACCCAGGTTTAGAAACTAGTAAGTATAAAGATCTTGTAAAGCAATATTTACCAAAAGGGCAAAGTGGTTTAGTTACGTTTGGTGTAGATGGTGGTTACGAATCGGCTAAAACTATAGCAGACACAACAAAACTATTCTCGCTTTTAGCAAATATAGGAGACACAAAGTCGCTCATTATACATCCAGCTAGTACGACACATCAACAGTTAAGTGAAGAAGCACAAGAAACTACAGGTGTTACAAAAGATTTAATTAGGCTGTCTGTTGGTCTAGAAGATATAGAAGATTTGAAAGCAGACTTAAAAGAAGCTTTTGCTGTGGTAAAAAATAAATTGAAAAGTTTAGTTTAGTTCTGAGGGTAGGTATGCTTATTTAATAAGGGTGCCTACTCTTTTTTAATTAATTCACACATATGAACACACTAAATTTTATAGAAGTAGCCGATTACATAACTAATACAGGCTCAAAAAACACTATTAAACTGTCATACGAAGTATTTGGTAAACCTTTACATGAAGCTCCAGTAGTATTGGTAAATCATGCATTAACAGGAAATAGTAATGTGGCTGGAGAAAAAGGCTGGTGGAAAGATTTAATAGGAGAAGATAAAGTTATAGACACAAATACATATTCGGTTTTGTCTTTTAATATTCCTGGAAATGGATATGATGGATTTGTGATAGAAAATTATAAAGATTATGTAGCACGCGATGTTGCTAACATCTTTTTAAAAGGTTTAGAACTTTTAAAAATAGACAAGTTGTTTGCTATTATTGGAGGATCGTTAGGTGGTGGGATTGCTTGGGAAATGGCAGTTTTAAATCCAAAAATAACAGAGCATTTAATTCCAGTAGCTACCGATTGGAAATCTACCGATTGGCTCATCGCTAATTGTCAAATACAAGAACAATTTTTATTAAATTCTAATAATCCAGTACATGATGCTAGAATGCATGCTATGTTATGTTATAGAACACCAGAGTCTTTTAAGGAACGTTTTCAACGCTCAAAAAATGATGATTTAGAAATATTTAATGTAGAAAGTTGGTTGTTACACCATGGCAAAAAATTGCAAGAACGGTTTCAGTTATCTGCCTATAAATTAATGAACCAATTATTAAAAACAATTGATGTTGCAAAAGACCGTGAAGCCAATTTTAAAGTACTAGACTCCATTAAAGCCAAAATCCACATTATTGGTGTCGATTCTGATATGTTTTTTACAGCAGAAGAGAATAGAGAAACACATAAACAATTAGCATTAACGCATCCAAATGTTACTTATAACGAGATTAGTTCGGTACATGGTCATGACGCTTTTTTAATAGAATATAAACAGTTAGAAAAAATTATTGAAGGAATTTTTAAACCAGATTCAAAAGAAAAAGGAATGAAAATATTGAAATTTGGAGGAAAATCTCTTGCAAATGACATTGGGATTAATTCAGTAATCTCAATTATTGAAGATAAAGTTAATCTTAATGAAAGAATAGCTGTAGTAGTTTCTGCTCGAGGAAATGCAACAGACGAATTAGAAGCTATTCTAGAAAAAGCAGTTAAAAATGAAGCCTATAATGAGGAATTTGAAGCATTTAAAGATTACCAATCTAAAATATCTAATAATGTAGATTTTTCGAAGGAGTTTTCAACTTTAGAAAAGTTATTTGAAGGTGTAAAACTTTTAGGAGACTATAGTAAAAAAATCAAAGATGAGGTTTTGGCGCAAGGAGAATTACTTTCTATAAAACTTATTGAACAATTATTAAAAGAAAAAGGAATTAAGGCAAATGCAACAGATGCGAGATTGCTAATTAAAACTGATGAAAACTTTGGTGATGCTCAACCTTTAACAAAACTATCTAAAGAGAATGTTATAAGTCATTTTGAAAAATATAATGGTAAAACAGTAAACATAGTTACTGGTTTTATAGCTTCAAACACTAAAAATGAAACCACAACTTTAGGTAGAAATGGTAGTAACTATACTGCGTCTTTATTGGCTAATTATTTAGATGCCGAAGAGTTACAAAACTATACACATGTTAACGGAATTTATACTGCCAATCCAGATTTGGTTCAAGATGCTAAAAAAATAGAAGAATTATCGTATAGCGAAGCCAACGAATTAGCAAACTTTGGGACAACAGTATTACATGCTAAAACAATAATTCCGCTAATTGAAAAAAATATATCTCTTAGAATTTTAAACACTTTTAATCCTAAAGACAAAGGCACTTTAATAACATCACGAACAAATTTAGAAGGAATTAAATCCTTATCAGTTTTAGATAATGTAGCATTGATAAATTTTGAAGGTCGTGGTTTACTAGGAAAAGTAGGTGTAGATGCAAGAATTTTTAGAGCTTTAAGTAATCATAATATTAGTGTTAGTATAATTTCTCAAGGTTCTTCTGAGAGAGGTATTGGCTTAATTATTGATTCAAAAAGAGCTTCGGAAGCTGTTATTGCTCTAGAAAGAGAATTTGAAAATGATTTCTATTCAAAAGATGTAAATAAAATTGACATTATAGATGACGTATCTGTTATTTCTATAGTTGGACAAGACTTAAGCACGTTTCATAAACCATTCAATGCATTAATAAAAAACCAAATAGTCCCATTGTTGTTTAACAATACTGTTTCTGGAAAAAATGTAAGCTTGGTAGTAAAAAAAACAAACCTTCATAAAGCACTAAACGTAATTCATGGGGAAATTTTCGGAATTTCTAAAAAAATAAACTTAGCTATTTTCGGACATGGTTTGGTTGGAGGGACTTTAATAGACCAAATAATATCTTCAGCAAAAGAAATCGAAAAACGTAAAGGTATAAAGCTTAACATTTTTGCTATTGCCAATTCTAGAAAAGTATTATTAAATTCAAGAGGCGTAAATAATGATTGGAAGAACGAGCTAGAAGAAAAAGGAGAAGCGTATACAATTAACACCATTATTGACTATGCAAATAAACTGCATTTAGAAAATTTAATAGCAATCGATAATACATCAAGTAAAGATTTTGTAAACCAATATACCAAACTGGTAGACCACGGATTTGATTTAGTGTCTTCAAATAAAATAGCAAATACTATTGGATTAGACTTCTATCATGAATTGAGATCGCATTTAGCAAAACACCAAAAGCGTTATTTGTACGAAACTAATGTTGGTGCAGGCTTACCGCTAATAGATACGATTAAACTATTGCATTTATCGGGTGAGAATATTACACGTATTAGAGGTGTGTTTTCAGGGTCGTTAAGTTATTTGTTTAATAATTTCTCGACCAATGATAGACCGTTTTCTAAAGTACTACAAGAAGCCGTTGATAACGGATTTACAGAACCAGACCCAAGAGAAGATTTATGCGGGAATGATGTAGCAAGAAAACTATTGATTTTAGCAAGAGAGCTTGATTTACATAACGAAATTGATGATGTGAAAATTCAAAATTTAATTCCTGAATCATTGAGAACTGTTGAAGCTTCAGAGTTTTTAAAGTCATTCGAAAAAATGAATGATGAATATCAAATTTTGAAAAACAACCAATCACCAAATCATGTATTGCGATATATTGGTGATTTACATGGAAATCTTGCAGATGAAAGTGGTGCAAATCTAGATGTAAAATTAGTGTCGGTTCCAGAAAGCTCGCCGTTAGGCGCCTTAAAAGGATCAGATTCAATATTTGAAATATATACGGAGTCCTACGGAGAACAGCCTTTAGTAATACAAGGCGCAGGAGCAGGAGCACAAGTAACTGCTCGAGGTGTATTTGGAGATATATTAAGATTAGTAGATAACAATAACTAAAATAGTTAAGTCATTCTGAATATGTTTTCAGAATCACATAAAATTATAACATGAGCAATTATAAACAAGAAACCGAAGCCATTAGAACGCAGTTAGAGCGATCACAATATTTAGAGCACACAACACCATTATATTTAACCTCAAGTTTTGTATTTGAAGATGCCGAAGATATGAGAGCTTCTTTCACTGAGGAAAAACAACGTAATATTTATAGTCGATTTTCAAACCCTAACACATCAGAGTTTGTAGACAAAGTATGCAAAATGGAAGGCGCAGAAGATGGATATGCTTTTGCTACTGGAATGGCAGCAGTATTTTCCACTTTAGCAGCTTTATTAGATAGTGGTGACCATATAGTATCTGCGCAATCCGTATTTGGTTCTACACATACCTTGTTTACAAAATATTTACCAAAATGGAATATTACAACAAGCTATTTTAAAGTAAATGAAATAGATACATTAGAGAACCTTATAACTCCAAAGACTAAAATACTATATGCTGAATCACCGACCAACCCAGCAGTAGATATTTTAGATTTGGAGTTTTTAGGAAAGATTGCCAAAAAGCATAATTTAATTTTAGTAATAGACAATTGTTTTGCAACTCCCTACTTGCAACAACCTATTAAATTTGGTGCAGATATAGTTATACATTCAGCTACTAAATTAATGGATGGTCAGGGACGAGTGTTAGGTGGTGTTGCAGTAGGTAGAGCCGATTTAATAAGGGAAATCTATTTATTTTCTAGAAATACAGGACCTGCACTATCGCCATTTAATGCATGGACATTATCTAAAAGTTTAGAAACCTTAGCTGTACGTGTAGATAGACATTGTGAAAACGCTTTAAAAGTTGCCAAGTTTCTTGAAAATCATGATAAAGTGAATTGGGTAAAATATCCATTCTTGAAATCGCATCCACAATATGAAGTAGCAAAAAAACAAATGAAACAAGGAGGAAGCATTGTAGCATTTGAAGTTAAAGGAGGTGTTGAAGCAGGGCGTAAATTTTTAAATGCGATAAAGCTTTGTTCTTTATCGGCAAACTTAGGAGATACTAGAACTATTGTTACACATCCTGCATCAACAACCCATAGTAAATTGAGCGAAACAGATAGATTGGAAGTAAGTATTACAGATGGTTTGGTGCGTGTGTCTGTTGGTTTGGAAAATATAGAAGATGTGATTGATGATTTAAATCAGGCATTGCAAAATTAATGTTATGCGAGTTATAATTTTTATATTCGCAATATGCTTTCAGCAAAAACAAAATATGGTATAAAGGCTATGACGTTTATGGCAAAACAGGAGTATAAAACACCTGTACAAATTGCTGCTATTGCCGAAAGTGAGAATATCTCGCAGAAATACCTAGAAAGTATACTACTCACGCTACGTAAGGCAGGTTTTTTAGGCTCTAAAAAAGGTAAAGGAGGAGGCTATTATTTATTAAAAAAACCGGAGGATATTAAAATGTCTGGAGTGATGCGTGTTTTAGAAGGGCCAATTGCTATGGTACCTTGTGTAAGCTTAAATTTTTACGAAAAATGTGAAGATTGCCCAGACGAAAATGCTTGTGCTGTACATAATTTAATGCTGGAAGTTAGAGATAATACTCTTAATATCTTCAATAATAGGTCTCTTGCCGATTTAATTTCATAAAAAGTTTATTTTTTTTTGATTTTCTAAATATTCCTATATATTTGTATTATTAACCTAGTAATCCGATAGGATAATAGTATTAATTAAATTTAGATATGATTATAGATAATGTTTTACAGATAAAGTCTAACAAAAAAGCTTTAGATGCATCTCAAGAAAAAATTAAAAGAAGCTTAGCAAAAACAATAAGTTGGCGAGTTATAGGTACAATTGATACTGTATTAATATCGTGGTTAATTACAGGAAAAATAGCATTGGCATTATCTATAGGCACCATAGAGTTAATATCAAAAATGATATTATACTTTTTTCATGAACGTGCTTGGAATAAAATAAAATGGGGAAAATAAAGTATTATGAATTTAGAGGGAATAAATAAAACATTAAAAGAAAAATCACCGCTAGAAATCATCAGTTGGGCTCTTAGTTTGGCTAAAAAACCAGTACTAACAACCAATTTTAGACCATATGAAGCTGCAATTTTACATGCAGTTTCAAACGTAAAAAATGATATTTCTGTCATTTGGTGTGATACAGGCTATAATACACGAAATACCTATAAACATGCTGAAGAATTAATTGAAAAATTAAAATTGAATGTTAGTTTATATGTGCCTAAACAAACAGCAGCACATAGAGATATAGTTTTAGGGATTCCAACAATAGAGGATCCTAAACATAAAATTTTCACAGAACAAGTGAAGTTAGAACCTTTTAAACGTGCTATGGCTGAACATCAACCTGATGTTTGGTTTACCAACCTTCGTAAAGGACAAACAGCATTTAGAGATAGTATAGATATTGTGTCTAAAGGTGCAGATGGGATCTTAAAAGTGAGTCCCTTTTATTATTACTCTGATACTGAATTAGACAGGTACTTAAGTGAAAATAAATTACCGAATGAGTTTAAATATTTTGATCCAACAAAACAATTAGAAAACAGAGAGTGTGGATTGCACGCTTAAAAAATATGATTATGAAGAAAGATACCTCAAACATAAACCCATTAGAAAACGAAGCTATTTATATTATGCGAGAAGTAGCAGCACAATTTGAAAAACCTGTGTTGTTGTTTTCTGGAGGAAAAGACTCAATAACCTTGGTGCGATTAGCACAAAAAGCATTTTATCCAGCTAAAATTCCGTTTCCATTAATGCATATAGACACAGGTCATAATTTTCCTGAAACTATTGAATTTAGAGATAGATTGGTAGATGAATTAGGTCTAGAATTAATCGTTAGAAACGTTCAAGATTCTATTAACGAAGGAAAAGTTAAAGAAGAATCAGGTAAATATGCTAGTCGTAATAGTTTGCAAACAACGACACTTTTAGATGCTATTGAGGAGTTTAAATTCGATGCATGTATCGGTGGAGCACGTCGTGATGAAGAAAAAGCAAGAGCTAAAGAACGTATTTTTTCTGTACGTGATGATTTTGGTCAATGGGACGAAAAAAATCAGAGACCAGAATTGTTCGATATGTTAAACGGTCAAATTGAGTTAGGACAAAATGTGCGTGTATTTCCAATTTCAAACTGGACAGAGTTAGATGTTTGGTCTTATATAGAAAAAGAGAATATCGAAATTCCTTCTATCTATTTTGCTCATACGAGAGCTACATTTTTACGAGATGGCTTAATCTGGTCAGCAGATGATGAAGTAGTGTATAGAGAAGAGAATGAAGTGGTTGAAGAAAGAGAAGTGCGCTTTAGAACAGTTGGCGATATGAGTTGTACTGCAGCTGTCTTGTCCGACGCATCAGACATAGCAACAGTGGTTCAAGAAATTAGAAATTCAACAATATCTGAACGTGGTGCTAGAATAGACGATAAGCGCTCTGAAGCTGCCATGGAAAAACGTAAACAACAAGGGTACTTCTAAGTATCAAGAACAAAGTCATAAAAAAAATATAAAAATGAGGTGTTCTAGTAAAGATCTCAATACTAATTACTAGACACTCAATACTAAATAATATGGAAGTATTAAAAATTGCAACAGCAGGAAGTGTAGATGATGGTAAAAGCACCTTAATAGGTAGAATACTTTATGATACAAAATCACTAACAAGTGATAAATTAGAAGCTATTGAAAAAACCAGTAAACAAAAGGGATACGATTATTTAGATTTTTCTTTAGCAACCGATGGTTTAGTGGCCGAAAGAGAACAAGGCATTACAATAGATGTAGCACATATTTACTTTTCAACACAAGCAAAAAGCTACATTATTGCAGATACACCAGGTCATGTTGAGTATACAAGAAACATGGTTACTGGAGCCTCAACGTCTCAAGCAGCAATTATTTTAATTGATGCAAGAAAAGGAGTGATAGAGCAGACAAATCGTCATTTTTTTATTAATAATTTATTACGAGTAAAAGATATTATTGTAGCCATTAATAAAATGGATTTAGTCGATTTTTCAGAAGAAAAGTACAATGAAATCAAAGCGGATTTTGAAGTATTAATGAGTAAGCGAGACTACCAAGATCAAAAAATAACATTTATTCCAGTTAGTGCTTTAAAAGGTGATAATGTGGTTAATAAATCGAAACAAACGCCTTGGTATAAAGGACAAACATTATTAGAACATTTAGAAAATTTAGACAGAAAAGATATTTATAATGTAGGTACACCAAGATTTCCAGTGCAATACGTAATTCGTCCAAAAACAGATGAGTTTCATGATTTTAGAGGGTATGCAGGAAAAGTGTATGGTGGTGAATTAAGTGTAGGTGATGAGGTTGTGGCATTGCCATCACAAACGAAATCAAAAATTAAAGAGATCTATTTCTATAATGATACATATAAAACTGCTTCAAGACGTTCATCTGTAACAATTACACTAGAAGATGATATTAATGTTAGTAGAGGAGATATGCTTGTAAAAGCAAATGATTTACCTAAAATTGATAAACAATTCACGGCGACCATTTCTTGGATGGATTCTAAAAATTTATTAACAGGGAGCAAGTATGTATTGCAACATGGTGTAAATAAAGTGTTGGCAAAAGTAGATGCAATCCACCATAAAATCAATCCAGATTATTCTGGGATAGAAACTGATGTCAATGCTTTAGGTATGAATGATATTGCTTCAGTTACTTTTAAATTAAACAAACCTATCTATTTTGATGAATTTAAAAATCATCGTACAAATGGATCATTTATTTTAATCGATTCTCACTCTAATAATACCGTTGGAGCTGGCTTTATTCAATAAAAAAACAATGGCAATTATTATTACAGACGAATGCATAAACTGTGGTGCATGTGAACCTGAATGCCCAAATACAGCTATTTATGAAGGTGCCGAAGATTGGCAATACAGTCAAGGAACATCATTAACTGGAAACGTAAAGTTACCAAACGGAAGCATTGTTGATGCAGATGCACATCAAGAACCAGTTTCAGATGAGCTTTACTTTATAGTACCAGATAAATGTACAGAATGTAAAGGGTTTCATGAAGAGCCACAATGCGCAGCGGTGTGTCCAGTAGATTGTTGCATACCAGACGAAAATCATGTAGAAACAGAAGAAGAGTTGTTAGAAAAGCAACAATTCATGCATCAATAAGTAAGTCAAAACAATCAATTTTATTTATAAAACTAAAAGAAGACCTTAAATACCTTCAATTAAAACACTATGCAAAGTTTTAGAACCGAAATAGAAAACCCTGTTGTTGAAAAAGATATTATCGATTTAGCTAAAAAAATTGAGCTATTCAAAAATGGTAAGGTAGATGAAGAAAAATTTAGAAGTCTTCGTTTAGCTAGAGGCATTTATGGACAACGACAACAAGGTGTACAAATGATTCGCATCAAACTACCATTTGGTAAAGTGTTAAGCAATCAATTACATAGAATTGCTGATGTTTCCGATGAATATTCTCGCGGACGTTTGCACATCACCACACGTCAAGACATTCAAATTCATTATATTGATTTAGATCGTACACCTGAACTTTGGGCAGAGCTAGAGCGTGACGATGTTACCTTACGTGAAGCTTGTGGTAATACTGTACGTAATGTTACTGCTAGCGAAACAGCAGGGATAGATATTAATGAACCATTTGATGTCTCTCCTTATGCCGATGCTATATTTGGTTTCTTTTTACGCAATCCTATCTGTCAAGAAATGGGACGAAAATTTAAAGTATCGTTTTCTGCTTCAGATGAAGATACAGGATTGTCATACATACACGATTTAGGTTTTATTGCTAAAATTGAAAATGGAGAGAGAGGATTTAAAGTGTTGCTTGGAGGCGGTTTAGGATCTCAGCCTCGTCATGCAGATGTCTTATATGATTTTTTACCGTCAGATAAAATAATTCCTTTAATGGAAGGAGTTTTAAGAGTTTTTGATCGCCATGGCGAACGTAAAAGTCGTGCCAAAGCACGTATGAAATTCTTAATAAAAGATATTGGATTAGAGGCATTCAAAAAATTAGTTGAGGAAGAGCAAGATGCCATCGAATTAAAATCAGTTCCAATAAATGCTAGCGAATTTCCTATTTCTGTTCCTGTTAAAATTAAAGCTCCTGAAGTTGTAATTAAAGATGAGTTTGCCTACAACTTATGGATGTCTACCAATCTTATTCAACAAAAACAAAAAGGCTATGTTGCTATAGGGATTAAAGTGTTATTAGGTGATTTCTATACTGATAAAGCAAGATTACTAGCAGATTTAGTACAAAATTATGCAGCAGGAGAGATGAGATTAACATTACGTCAAAATATTATTATTCCATTCGTAAAGGAAGATTTAGTGCCGTTTTTCTATCAAGAATTAGAAAAATTAGGATTTGTAGAAGCTGGCTATAACAAAGCAGTAGATATTACTGCGTGTCCTGGAACAGATACTTGCAATTTAGGAATTTCAAGTAGTACTGGAATAGCTGAAGAGCTAGAACGTATTATTAAAGAAGATTACCCACAATATTTGCAAAACAAGGATTTGGTCATAAAAATTAGTGGCTGTATGAACGCTTGCGGACAACACAATATGGCAAATATTGGGTTTCAAGGAATGTCTGTTCGTACACCAGATAAGTTAGTAGCACCTGCACTACAAGTACTATTAGGAGGAGGGAATAAAGGAAATGGTGAAGGTGTGTTTGCAGATAAAGTAGTAAAAGTACCAAGCAAAAGAGGGCCTGAAGCATTACGACGTATTTTAAATGATTTTGAAGCGAACGCTAATGGAAAATCCTTTTTTGAGTATTATTTGCTTCAAGGTGAAAAGTATTTTTATAAGCTATTAACTGACTTGTCTGATATTACTAATCTAACTCAAGACGATTTTATTGATTGGGGTACCAACGAGAAATACATTAAAGCAATTGGTATTGGCGAATGTGCAGGTGTTGTTATTGACTTAATAGCCACTTTATTTCTTGAGAGTGAAGAAAAAATTGATACAGCAAAAGAAGCTTTAAAGAATAAAGTCTACTCAAACGCTATTTATTTTGCATATAGTTCAATGGTAAATTCCGCGAAGGCAATATTATTATCAGAAAATATTTCAACCAATACACAAGTAGGAATTATTAGCCAATTTGACATCGAATTTGTAGCGAGTAGTAAAGTGAATTTAGGCATGACGTTTTCTGAATTAATTTATCAGATTAAAAATAATGCACCAACGGAAGCTTTTGCAAAAAGCTATATCAAAAATGCGGAAGCATTTTTAGAAAAAGTTAAATTGTTTAGAAAGCAAGAACAAGAGTTAGTTAAAAAATAAAAAGGCTATGAAAAAAGGAAAACTAACAGTTGTAGGAGCTGGTCCAGGCGACCCAGATTTAATTACGCTAAAAGCTATCAAAGCGATTAAAGATGCAGATGTTATTTTATATGATGCACTTATAAATACAGTTTTATTAGACTATGCCTCACCAGATGCAGAACTTATTTTCGTTGGAAAACGAAAAGGATGTTATTCATATCTGCAAGAGCAGATTAATGAGTTGATAGTAGCTAGAGCAAAAAGTAATAGACATGTTGTTAGACTCAAAGGAGGCGACCCATTTATATTTGGTCGTGGTGCCGAAGAGATAGATTATGCTAATCAATTTGGTTTAGAAACATATATGATTCCTGGTATTTCATCAGCGTTGGCAGTACCAGCGTATCGTGGAATTCCACTTACAAAAAGAGGAAGTTCAGAGAGTTTTTGGGTGATCACAGGAAGTACAAAATCCCATAAAATGTCTAATGATATTCCTTTAGCAGCAAAATCAACAGCGACAGTTGTTATTTTAATGGGAATGTCTAAACTTCAAGAAATTGCAGCAGCTTTTTCTGCTGAAGGAAAACAAAAAACACCAGTAGCTATTATTCAAAATGGAACTACAAAACATGAAAAATTTGGAGTAGGAACTGTTGAAACTATTTGTGAAGCTGTAAAAGAAAAACAATTATCTAATCCAGCAATAATTGTTATTGGTGAAGTAGTTGAACAAAGAGCAAAACTAACGTCTATCTATAGTCAAGTAAGAACATTATCTGTTTAGTCGTGGAAAGAAACGAATTATATCCAATATTTTTAAAGGTACATCAGCTAGATATACTAATTATTGGTGGTGGAGAAGTAGCTTTAGAAAAGCTAACATTCTTATTAAAATCAAGTCCAAATGCAAAAGTGACATTGATAGCTCTAGAGTTTTCTAATGAAATATTAGACTTAGTAAAAGCATACAATGTCTTAACGATACAGCAATCATATTCATCCAATATTTTACATAAGCAGCATTTGGTGATTGCTGCAACTAATAATAGAGAAGTAAATAAGGAAATTTATGAAGATGCTAAAAAAAGACAGCTACTTATAAATGTAGCAGATACACCTGATTTGTGTGATTTCTATCTTGGTGGAATAGTAACAAAAGGCAACGTAAAAATTGCTATTTCAACTAATGGAAAATCCCCAACCACGGCAAAAAGATTGCGTCAATTTTTTGAGGAAGTAATACCAGATGATATTAATAAACTAGTATCAAATTTAAACATATATAGAAAAACGATACAAGGTGATTTTCAAGAAAAGGTGAATACTTTAAATAAAATTACCGAAACATTAATAAGTAAATAAAATGATTAAAACAGACATACTTATAATTGGAGCAGGACCAACAGGATTATTTACTGTTTTTGAAGCAGGGTTATTAAAACTAAAATGTCATCTAATAGATGCTTTAGCACAACCAGGAGGTCAGTGTTCAGAGATTTATCCAAAAAAACCTATATATGATATTCCTGGGTTTCCAGAGATTCTAGCAGGCGATTTAACTAATAACTTGTTGGAACAATCAAAACAGTTCGAACCTGGTTTTACACTTGGAGAACGAGCAGAAACTATAGAAAAGCAAAACGATGGGAGCTTTATTGTAACTACAAATAAAGGCACAAAGCATCAAGCTCCTGTGGTGGCAATTGCTGGAGGCTTAGGTAGTTTTGAGCCACGAAAACCCTTACTTGAAAACTTAAATAGATTTGAAGATAATGGTGTTGCATACATGATTAAAGACCCTGAAGTATATAGAGATAAGAAAGTGATTATAGCTGGAGGTGGAGATTCTGCTTTAGATTGGAGTATATTTTTGGCAAATGTTGCTTCTGAAGTGACTTTGATTCATAGAAGAAATGAATTTAGAGGTGCTTTAGATTCTGTAGAAAAAGTAAGAGAACTAAAATTATTAGGAAAAATAAATCTCATTACACCAGCAGAAGTTACAGCTTTAAATGGCAAAGACAAATTAGAATCAATAGCTGTTAGTAAAGATGGACAAGAAGAGCTATTAGAAACAGATTATTTTATTCCTCTTTTTGGATTGTCACCAAAACTTGGTCAAATAGCTAACTGGGGATTAGAGATTGAAAAGAATGCTATAAAAGTGGATACATTCGATTATCAAACTAATGTTCCAGGAGTGTTTGCTATTGGTGATGTGAATACCTATCCAGGAAAATTAAAATTGATTTTGTGTGGATTTCATGAAGCCACTTTAATGTGTCAATCGGCATTTCAAATAATTAATCCAGGAAAAAAGAATATACTTAAATATACGACTGTAAGTGGTATAGATGGATTTGATGGCACACGTAAGGAAGCTCCTAAAGCAGTAGTTCAAGCAATAAATGTTTAGAAAATGTCTGATATTAATATAAAAGTAAAGGATAGAGAAGGAGTCATACATAACCTGTTAGCTCCAACAGATATGGCAATGAATCTAATGGAAGTGTTTAAAGCTTACGAACTCCCTGTAGAAGGCACTTGTGGAGGTATGGCTATGTGTGCTTCATGTCAATGTTATGTGATATCAAACCATCAGCTCAATAATATGGAAGATGATGAAGAAGCAATGTTAAGCGAAGCATTTTATGTTAAGGAGAATAGTAGATTAGGATGTCAAATTCCGATTACTGAGAACTTGGAAGGCTTAGAAATTGAATTAGCTCCAGAAAGTTAATTATTTTAAAAAAAAAGAATTTGAAGTATTATAATATTTATGTAAAAGATGCTATTGAAGCATTTACAAAGAAACTTTTTTATGTATTGTTTTTAAATGATCAATTACGTAAAGAGGAATTGCCTAAAATAAGGCAACAGTTTTTAGATATTGCAGAGCAATTGCAAATAAGTAATGCAGAGGGTTATTGGAATGACTTTCAAGAAATGTTTGTTACTATTAGAAAGCGGTTAGATCTTGATGCATTGGCAACAGAGCAAAACGACCCAGCGGCAAAAAGTATAGATGAGGTGTATTTAGCATATCCTGGCTTTCATGCCATTGCTATTTATAGATTAAGTAATCAGTTATACAAACAAGGCGTACCATTAATACCAAGAATGATGAGTGAGTATGTACATGGTGTAACAGGTACAGATATTCACCCAGGAGCGACTATTGGTGATTCATTTTTTATAGACCATGCCACAGGAATTGTAATAGGCGAGACATCGATTATAAAAAACAATGTAAAAATATATCAAGGAGTAACACTAGGAGGTATTCAAATTAAGAAAAGTTTAGCATCAACTAAACGTCATCCAACTATTGAAGATAATGTGGTAATCTATGCGAACGCTACTATTTTGGGAGGCGATATTGTTATAGGCAAAAACTCAATTATTGGAGCTAATGTTTGGATAACAACCTCAATTCCAGAAAATTCTTTAGTTACCAATCAGTTAGAAAATAAAATTACTACTAGAAAAAAATGATTAACTCTAAAACAATACTTGATCAAATAGGGAATACGCCTTTAATTGAAGCTACATATCTTATTACAAAACCAGGTATTCGGTTGTTTTTAAAATTAGAAGGTAATAACCCTGGAGGAAGTGTAAAAGATAGGCCTGTTTTAAATATGATTTCTGAAGCTGTAAGAAGAGGAACCATACAAAAAGGAGATACCTTAGTTGAAGCAACTAGTGGAAATACAGGTATTGCATTAGCATACATTTCTAAAGTTTTTGGTTTAAATATGGTATTAATAATGCCTGAAAACTCTACAGTTGAGCGTGTAAAAACGATGGAAGCCTATGGAGCAAAAGTAATTTTAACATCTTCAGAAATTGGTATAGAAGGTTCAAGAGATTTAGCATTTCAATTACGAGATGAAAAAGGATACACTTTATTAAATCAGTTTGAAAATGATGATAATTGGAAAGCACATTATAAAACGACAGGACCAGAAATTTGGGAAGCCACAAAAGGAGAAATTACACATTTTGTGTCTGCTATGGGAACTACAGGAACCATTACTGGTACGGCAACATATTTAAAAGAACAAAATAAAAATATTACAATAGTTGGTGCTCAGCCAACAGAAGGGTCTAGAATCCCTGGAATTAGAAAGTGGTCACCAGCGTACGTACCAAGTATTTTTAACAAAAAACTTGTAGACAATATTATAGAAGTAACCGAAGATGAAGCTAGAGAAATGACACAGCGTCTAGCGAAGGAGGAAGGTGTTTTTGCAGGTATGAGTAGTGGCGGAGCAGTAGCCACAGCATTAAAAGTTGTGAAGCAAATAAAAAGTGGAATTGTTGTTGCCGTTATTTGCGATAGAGGAGATCGTTACTTGTCTTCTAGCTTGTTTCAATAAAAATCATAAAAAAACATGATGATAATTAAAAATTAATTACGTTACTTTGCAGCGTTCATTAATATTATTGATTGTTATCACGAAAGGCAGAGGGAATAGACCCTGTGAAGCCTTAGCAACCCTTTAACTTAAAGAAGGTGCTAAATTCTAACCTATTTTGAATTATTTCAAGATTAGGACAGATAACCACAAGTAGTTTCAACTTACTTTCCTGATGACATATTGATATAATTTATCAAACAATGTCAGACATTAGTCAAATTTTACAAGAACGAATTTTAGTACTCGATGGTGCTATGGGAACCATGCTTCAGCAATATAATTTTACTGAAGAAGATTTTCGTGGCGAGCGTTTTAAGGACTATCCAACACCTTTAAAAGGGAATAATGATTTGTTGTCCATTACGCAACCAAAGGCCATTGCAGAAGTACATGCAAAATATTTTGAAGCTGGAGCAGATATAATTGAAACCAATACATTTTCTGGAACCACCATTGCTATGGCCGATTACCAAATGGAAGATCTGGTATACGAGCTTAACTATGAATCGGCTAAAATAGCCAAGAAAGTTGCAGATGAGTTTACGGCAAAAGAACCGCACAAACCAAGGTTCGTAGCAGGATCAATTGGACCAACTAATAGAACGGCTAGTATGTCTCCAGATGTAAACGACCCTGGATATCGTGCTGTCACTTTTGATAAATTACGAAGTGCTTATAAACAACAAGTTGAAGCATTACTAGATGGAGGATCTGATATTTTATTGGTAGAAACGATTTTTGATACACTTAATGCTAAAGCCGCTTTATTTGCCATTGAAGAAGTGAAGGCTGAGCGTAATATTGAAGTGCCAGTTATGGTATCGGGAACGATTACAGATGCTTCTGGTAGAACGCTATCTGGACAAACTGCTGAGGCATTTTTAATATCTATTTCACACATTCCATTATTATCAGTTGGGTTTAATTGTGCATTAGGAGCTAATTTATTGCAACCACATTTAGAAGCAATTGCTAATAAAACTGATTTTGCAATATCAGCACACCCCAATGCAGGTTTGCCAAATGCTTTTGGTGAATATGATGAAACTCCAGAGGAAATGGGTGAGCAAATAGAGGAGTATTTAAAAAAGAATTTAATAAACATTATTGGTGGTTGTTGTGGGACGTCGCCCGAGCATATAAAAGTAATCGCAAGTATTGCTGCCAAATATAAACCACGTCGTCATGCTGAACTTGTTTCAGCATCACATTAGGAAATGGTTATGATATTAGAAGTAGCCACATTAAACATAAAGAAAGGTCTTTCCGCAGAATTTGAAATCAATTTCAAAAAAGCAGAAAGCATCATCTCATCAATGAAAGGTTATATATCACATCAATTAAAAAAGTGTGTAGGGCAAGAGGATAAATATATATTATTAGTGAACTGGGAAACGATTGAAGACCACGAAATTGGCTTTAGACAATCAAAGGAGTATCAAGAATGGAAAAAATTATTACACCATTTTTATGAACCTTTTCCAACAGTAGAGCATTATAAGTAATGAAAATAAAACAAAGTAAATACATGAAGTTGTCTGGTTTAGAACCTTTGGTTTTAAACGAAAACAGCAATTTTATAAATGTAGGAGAACGTACCAATGTTGCGGGATCTCGTAAGTTTCTTCGTTTAATCAAAGAAGAAAAATTTGACGAAGCTTTAGATATTGCAAGACATCAAGTAGATGGTGGTGCACAAATTATCGATATTAATTTTGATGATGGTTTGATAGATGGAAAACAAGCCATGGTACGTTTTTTAAATCTTATTGCGGCAGAGCCAGATATTTGCAGAGTACCTATCATGATTGATAGCTCAAAATGGGGAATTATTGAAGCAGGTTTACAAGTTGTTCAAGGAAAGTGTGTAGTAAACTCTATTAGTTTAAAAGAAGGCGAAGACAAATTTATTTGGGAGGCAAAACAGATTAAGCGGTACGGAGCTGCTGTAATTGTTATGGCTTTTGATGAAGAAGGACAAGCTGATAATTACGACAGACGTATAGAAATAGCAAAACGTTCGTATGACATTTTAGTTAATAAAGTAGGTTTTCCTTCAGAAGATATCATTTTCGATTTAAACATTTTCCCTGTAGCTACAGGAATGGAAGAGCATCGTAGAAATGCGATAGACTTTATTGAAGCCACGCGTTGGGTAAGGCAAAATTTACCAAATGTAAGTGTTAGTGGAGGCGTAAGTAATGTGTCGTTTTCGTTTAGAGGAAATGATGGTGTTCGAGAAGCAATGCATTCAGTATTTTTATATCATGCCATTCAAGCAGGGATGAATATAGGGATTGTAAATCCTGCACTTTTAGAAGTGTATGATGATATTCCGAAGGATTTATTAGAGCATGTTGAAGATGTGATTTTAGATAGAAGAGACGATGCTACCGAGCGATTATTAGATTTTGCAGAAACTGTAAAAGGCTCAAAAAAGGAAGCTGGAGCAGATTTAACTTGGAGAGAAAATCCATTGCAAGATAGAATTACGCATGCTTTAGTAAAAGGTATTGATGCTTTTATTATCGAAGATATTGAACAAGCCAGACAAGAAGCAAGTAAGCCTATTGAAGTGATTGAAGGTCATTTAATGATTGGGATGAATGTAGTGGGTGATTTGTTTGGAGCAGGTAAAATGTTCTTGCCACAGGTGGTAAAATCGGCTCGTGTGATGAAAAAGGCAGTAGGCTATTTGAATCCATTTATTGAATCTGAAAAAACCGATAAGCAAGAGCCCGTTGGTAAAATATTAATGGCAACTGTAAAAGGTGACGTACACGATATTGGTAAAAATATTGTGAGCGTGGTATTGGCTTGTAATAACTACGAAATAGTGGATTTAGGTGTTATGGTACCGCCCGAAAAAATTATTGAAACGGCTATAAAAGAACGTGTTGATGCTATTGGGTTATCTGGATTAATTACACCATCACTTGATGAAATGGTGTATTTGGCAAAAGAAATGCAACGTCAGAATTTTGAATTGCCATTATTAATTGGAGGTGCCACAACATCAAAAGCGCATACGGCGGTTAAGATTGATACGCAGTATAAAAATGCCGTGGTTCATGTAAATGATGCCTCAAGAGCGGTAACAGTTGTTGGTGATTTATTGAATAAGAAATCATCGCATGAGTATGTCGCTAAAATGAAAGCTGATTATGATGAATTTCGAACTAAATTTCTAAAACGAGGGAAAGAGAAATCATATATTTCAATTGAAGAGGCTAGAAATAGAAAATATAAAATTGATTGGGAAACTTCTGAAATTGTAAAACCTAAGGAATTAGGTGTTCAGATTTTAAAACAACTAAGTTTAAAAGAATTGGTGCCGTTTATAGATTGGAGTCCGTTTTTTAGAAGTTGGGATTTGCATGGAAAGTTTCCAGATATTTTAACTGATAAAGTTGTTGGTGAGCAAGCTAAAATCATGTATGAAGAAGCGCAACTAATGATAAAAGAAATTGTTGCAAAACAACTTTTAAAACCTAAAGCGGTTTTTGGATTGTTTGAAGCAAACTCAATACATGATGACGATATTTTTGTTCATAAAAAAGGAGAGGAAGTAGTAATTTTTAGAACGCTGCGTCAACAATTAAAAAAGCGCGAAGGGATTCCTAATCATGCATTAGCAGATTTTATTGCACCAAAAGAAACTGGTAAAATGGATTATATGGGAGCATTTTGCGTTGGTATTTTTGGTGCGCAAGAATTAGCCGATAGTTACAGAAAAAAGGAGGATGATTATAATGCAATTATGGCACAAGCCATTGCTGATCGATTTGCAGAAGCCTTCGCAGAATATTTACATAAACAGATTAGAACCAAACATTGGGGATATGCCGTAGACGAAGATTTAACTAACAACGATTTAATAAAAGAAAATTACAAAGGCATTCGTCCAGCACCAGGATATCCTGCATGTCCAGATCATTTAGAAAAAGAAACTATTTGGGAATTGTTAGATGTAGAAAAGCTAATTGGTGTAAAGCTAACCGAAAGTTTGGCTATGTGGCCTGCTGCTAGTGTAAGTGGGTATTATTTTGCAAACCCAGAGTCCAAATATTTTGGGTTAGGTAAAATTACCGATGATCAGGTTGAAGATTTTGCAAATAGAAAAGGAATATCAAAAGAAAAGGCAAGAAAATGGTTGCATCCAGTAATTGCAGATAATTAAAAATATAGAAAAGTAGCATAAATGAAAGTTACAGAGCATATAAAAAAAGCAAACGAGAAAACATTATTCTCTTTTGAAATTATTCCACCTAAAAAAGGAAATAATATTCAAGAATTATACAATAACATAGACCCATTAATGGAGTTTAAACCTCCTTTTATTGATGTTACTACGTCAAGAGAGGAGTATGTTTATATTGAAAAAGACGGATTATTAGATAGAAAGATAACAAGAATGCGTCCAGGAACTGTTGGTATTTGTGCAGCTATAAAGCATAAATACAATGTAGATACCGTTCCACATGTATTATGTGGAGGTTTTACAAAAGAAGAAACAGAATATTTGCTAGTAGATTGTCATTATTTAGGGATTAATAATGTTATGGCTTTACGAGGTGATGCTATGAGTCATCAAAAATATTTTGAAGCCTCGAAAGGAGGTCATATGTATGCAAAACAATTGGTAGATCAAATAAATAACCTAAATAAAGGTAAATATTTACATGATGTTATGGAAGCAGACCATAAGGCAAATTTTTGTATTGGAGTTGCTGGATATCCTGAAAAACATATTGAAGCGCCATCATTACAAACCGATTTAAAGCGTTTAAAAGAAAAAGTAGACGCAGGAGCAGATTATGTAGTAACTCAAATGTTTTTTGATAATAAAAAGTATTTCGATTTTGTTGAAGCAGCTAAAAAAGAAGGCATAAATGTGCCTATTATTCCAGGCATAAAGCCTATTGCTGTTAATCGTCACTTACAATTATTACCCCAAGTGTTTAAAATTGATTTACCAGAAAATCTTATTAAAGAAATAGATAAGTGTAAAAGCAATAAAGAGGTTAGACAAGTAGGAGTAGAATGGAGTATTCAACAATCTAAAGAACTTTTAGCGGCTGGAGTTCCTGTATTGCATTACTATTCTATGGGAAAAAGTGATAATATTAAAGCTATTGCGTCTCAAATATTTTAATTAATCCATTACCTTTAGCTTTGTTAATCAGGTTAATTTATGAAGCAAAGCTTTATTTGTTTATTGTGTTTTTTTAGTATTTTTGTAAAAGCTCAAGAAACACAAAAACAGTCGTCCTTAGATGTCAATTATTTCTCAGGAAATATTGCACTTCATAATGATGATATTCTGCACTTAATAACAGGACATCCAGAAGGCATCATTGTAAGTTGGAACAAAAAAACATTCGGATTTAATACTTGGGAACAACGCTATAATTATCCAGATTATGGTGTCTCCTTCAGTTATCAAAATTTTAAAAATGAAGTACTTGGTAAAAACTATGCTCTTTATGGGCATTATAATTTCTATTTTCTAAATCGAAATTTAATGGTTCGTATTGGTCAAGGATTAGCGTATACAACAAATCCTTATGATAAAGAAACCAATCATAAAAACATTGCTTTTGGGACTAAGTTAATGAGTAGTACGTATGCTATGATTAACTATAAAAGAGAACGTATTTTAGATAATTTTGGATTTCAAACAGGTTTGTCTCTAATACACTATTCTAATGCAAATGTAAAAGCACCAAATACAAGTATCAATTCGTTAACTATTAGCGCTGGAGTAACTTATAATTTTGATGACGAAGATCCAGAATATCAGTACGACTTAAGTGATGATGCAAAGTTTAGTCAACCAATAAAATACAATATTGTTTTTAGAAGCGGTGTTAATGAAAGTGATGTGGTTGGGAGTGGTCAATTTCCGTTTTATATTGTATCTGCTTATGCAGATAAACGTTTGAATAGAAAAAGTGCTATCCAATTTGGAGTTGATGCCTTTATTTCAAGATTTTTAAAAGAATTTATTTACTATGAATCCGTTGCGTTTCCAGATAGAAATATTGATCCTAATACAGATTATAAGCGATTAGGTATTTTTGTTGGTCATGAATTGTTTATTAATAAGTTGTCTATTGTAACGCAACTTGGGTATTATGCTTATTATCCTTTTGATTTTGAAGGAAGAGTATATCAACGAATAGGGTTTAAACGTTATTTTGGAAATAAATGGTTTGCAGCAGTGACCTTAAAATCGCATGCAGCTAAAGCTGAAGCAGTTGAATTAGGAATAGGAATACGATTATAAATTTTGTCATTTCTGCAAAGGCAGAAATCTATTATGAAGAGAATAGTATACTTACTTATTATAGTATTATTTTTTGCTTGTAACAGCGAAGACACTTCCGATTGTTTTCAAACCAAAGGAAATATTGTGCAGCAAGAAGTTACGGTAAACTCGTTTGATAAGATTTTAGTCAATCGCGACATAGAACTTATTGTAAAAGAAGGTTTAGAGTATGAAGTAATAATAGAAACAGGAAAAAACCTTATAAATGATGTTGAAGTAATAGTTGTTGGTGATGAGTTACAACTCACCGATAATAATTCGTGTAATTATGTAAGAGACTATGGCATTACCAAAATATATGTGACTGGTCCAAATATTAGAGAGATTAGAAATTCATCGCAATACGAAGTGTCGTCTAATGGAGTACTTACGTTTCCAGAATTAAAACTTATTTCGGAAGATTTTAATGCTCCTGGAAGTTTTACGATTGGCGATTTCAGACTACAAATAGATAGTGATAAATTACATATAGTGTCTAACAATATTTCATCGTTTTACATTTCTGGAGAGGTTAATGATTTGTTTGTTGGATTTTTCTCAGGAGCAGGGCGTTTTGAAGGAGACAACTTAATAGCTCAAAACGTTGATGTGTTTCATCGAGGTAGTAACGACATGATTGTAAATCCGCAAGTATCTCTTACTGGCGAATTACGAGGTACTGGAAATCTAATTTCTGTAAACCAACCTCCATCAGTTAATGTTGAGGAACTTTATATTGGTCAGCTTATTTTTGAGGATTGAATTTAATTGCTTATTACTACGTTATTTGTTGTCGTTTTTATAAAGATTAAAGAAATCCCAAAATTAAGAAAACCGAAGTTGTTTATTTTTTCATAAACAATATTGAAACCTACTTTATCTTCAAATAAAAACCCTTTTATAAAACCTAAATAATTAAAATAGTCTGAGTAATAACTAAATTGGAATCCATAATAAACATTTGGATGAATTTTTTGGAGCCCAATTGATGTTCCAAAGTTATTTTGTTTGTTAAATTTTTGATGACCAATTTTTAACACTAAAGCTATATTGCTAAATTTTAAATAAGTAGAACCAATAAGACTGAGGTCTCTGTAAAATAAATCTTTAGAGTATAGGTTTTTTTGAGAAAACTCAATTGAAGCTATGTTTAAGTGTCGATTTGGATAATTTAGTGAGAGATTTGTTTTAAAAGTATAATCATTTTTAAAATTAGTTTGACCACTTAATTTATATAAAAAATCTGTTCTTAATTCTTCAAAATGTACTAATGGTTGAATTTCGATATCATTACTTATTGAAGCACCAAAGATTGAATTAGGCGAATCGTAGATAAGTCCTATATCCAAGAATTTAGTTTCAGTAGAAAACTCTTCAAGAAGTATTTCAATATTTTTATTGATTCCAACTTTATAATCTAAATTTTGCATTCCAATCGCCGAAAAAGTTAAAATATCTAAAGAATTAGGGATAGTTATTTTAAAATAGCCATCGAAATTAGTTTCAGTGTTTATTTGAGTTCCTTTAATGGTTACTCTGACACCAGGAAGTAGTGTTTTACTAATATCTCTAACAATTCCAGAGTATTCTTTAGATTGACTATGCAGGACAATACTAAGCAGAAATAATATTAAAAGTAAAGATTTTTTCATTTAAAAATTGTTGAATACTATGTCAAGATAATTACTCATTGATTTATCGAAAAACTATAATGAGTGAAACTATATTTTGAGTTAGTTAACTCGTCAACTCCCTAAACAAACTTTCCAAACTGGTGCTCTTTTGGTTTAATTGTAGAATTTTTAAACCATTATCGTGTGCGAAATCAAATACGTAAGAGCGCATATCTTCGGTTGAATCAAAGGTGATTTCATACATAAAGTCATATAAATTTTCAATTTTAACAACTTTAGGTATACTCTTTAAAAAAGCTTCTTCAACCCTATAATCAAAAGCCACAACAATTACTTGTTGAGAACCTTCTCTAAGTTCTTTTAAGGTTTTGTTAGTAACAATTTCTCCTTTATTAATAATAATCACACGGTCACACATAGCTTCTACCTCTTGCATAATATGAGTAGATAAAAACACGGTTTTTTCCTTTCCAATGGTTTTAATGAGGTTTCTAATATCGACCAATTGGTTTGGGTCTAAACCTGTGGTTGGCTCATCTAGTATCAATACATCAGGATTGTGTAATAAGGCATTGGCTAATCCTACACGCTGGCGATACCCTTTAGATAGTTGTCCAATAGTTTTATGAGATTCAGGCGTCAATCCTGTAAGTTCAATAACTTCATCTATTCGTGATTTTGAAACTTTATAGATTTTAGCATTAAACGCTAAATATTCTTTTACATACATATCTAAGTACAAAGGATTATGCTCTGGTAAATACCCAACACTTTGTTGTACTTTTTTGGTTTCGGTAGTGACATCAAAATCATTAACCTTAGCAGCACCTGTAGTAGCATTAATATATGTAGTCAATATTTTCATCATGGTTGATTTTCCAGCACCATTAGGCCCTAAAAAACCAACAACTTCAGGTTTTTTAACTTCAAAACTTATATTGTTAAGCGCTTTTTGGTTTCCGTAAATCTTAGTGAGTTGCTCTACTTTTATTGACATGCAAAAAATATTTAATCAAAAATAAACATTAAATAAACTTTATTTTAGGTAAAACACCTAAAAAAATGCTTTAGTATTTTGATTTTTGAAAATAATAGTTACATTAGCTCCATCAAAATATAATAATGACAACAAATTTCACATATTTTAACTGGTTTTATTTCTTTTTTAGCAAAAGAAACGAGACGTTATATGTGTAATTTATAGATATAAATTTAAATGTAAGTCTCGATGAAAATCGAGACTTTTTTTTTGAATATGATTAAATCAGTAGCTATACAAGGCGTAAAAGGATCGAACCACTATATTGTATCTCAACAGTATTTTAACAATGGTGTCTCCGTTATGGAGTGCTTGTCATTTGATGAGGTAGTTGACAATTTAATTACTAAAAAGTGCGATGCAGCAATTATGGCAATAGAAAATTCTATTGCAGGTTCTATTATTCCAAATTATGCATTAATTGATGATCAAAACTTACATATTGTTGGAGAGCAATACTTAGATATTCAACATAATTTGATGGCACTTCCTGGACAGTCTATTAAAGATATTCGTGAAGTTTATTCACATCCAATGGCATTGCTTCAGTGTAAAGAGTTTTTTAAAGAATATCCACATATTAAATTAGTTGAAGATAAAGATACGGCCGAAGTTGCGCAACGTATTCAAGAGAATCAATTAAAACATATTGGTGCTATCGCCACTGAAATGGCTGCAGAAATTTTTGAAGTTGAGATACTCGCTAAAAGTATTCAAACAATTAAGCACAACGAAACACGATTTGTTATTGTAAAACGCACAAATTCTGAAATCCCAGAAAATAAAATAAATAAAGCATCGCTTAAATTTGAATTAGATCATAAACGAGGAAGCTTAGCAGCAATGCTCAATGTAATGAGTGATTGTAAATTGAATTTAACCAAAATACAATCGTTGCCAAAAATAGAAACCCCTTGGAAATATGCATTTTTTGTAGATGTTACTTTTGACGCCTATGAAGATTATGTAAAGGCAAAATCCATTATGAATATCATGGCAGAAGATTTTAAAGTTTTAGGGGAGTATATAAATGCAAAGTTATGATTGAAGGAGCTAACAGATTGCATACAGTTGAGGAGTACTACTTCTCGAAAAAATTACGAGAAGTAAATTTGCTAAAAGTAGCAGGCAAACCAATTATAAATTTAGGAATTGGTAGTCCAGATTTGCAACCACCTCAAAAAGTGATAACAGCAATAACTGAAGGGTTGCAAGATGCTAATGCTCATAAGTATCAAAGCTATCAAGGTTTGCCAGAATTGAGAGATGCTATGGCTGAGTTCTATCGTGAACAATTCCAAGTGCATTTAAGTCCAATGACGGAGATATTACCATTAATGGGAAGTAAGGAAGGGATTATGCACATTTCTATGGCATATCTAAATGAAGGTGATGAGGTGTTAATTCCTAATCCTGGATATCCCACTTACCAATCTGTTACTAAATTACTAGGTGCTATACCTGTGTTTTATGAGCTAGATGAGGCTAATAATTGGATGCCAGATATTACAGCACTTGAGAAGTTAGATTTAAGTAAAGTAAAATTAATGTGGTTAAGCTATCCGCATATGCCAACTGGTGCGCAAGCTAATTATAAAGTGTTTGAAGAATTGGTGGATTTTGCAAAAAGAAATAACATTCTAATAGTTAATGATAACCCTTACAGTTTTATACTAACAGATGCACCAAGAAGTATCTTAAAAGTAAAAGGAGCAAAGGAGGTTTGTATAGAGCTTAACTCGCTTAGTAAAACCTTTAATATGGCAGGATGGAGAGTAGGAATGGTATTAGGAGATGGAAAGCATATCAATAATGTTTTAAAAGTGAAAAGTAATATGGATTCTGGAATGTTTTACGGAATTCAAAAAGGAGCTATCGAAGCATTACGTTGTTCTAAATTATGGTATTTAAGTTTAAATAGTGTGTACGAACAACGCCGTTTACTAGTTTGGGAATTAGCCGAGGCTTTAAACTGTACGTATGATAAAAATGCTTCAGGATTATTTGTGTGGGCAAAGTTACCACCTTACACCAAAGCAGAAGAATTTATAGATGTGTTATTAAAAAATAATCATTTGTTTGTAGCTCCAGGAACTATTTTTGGCAGCAAAGGAGAAGGTTACATACGATTTTCTTTATGTGCTTCAACCGAAGATATACAAGAAGCAATAACTAGAGTATTATGAAAAACATATATATCATAGGCGTTGGATTAATAGGCGGAAGTTTAGCATTAGATATTAAAAATTTAGATGCAACAAAAACTATTTATGGAATCGACAAAAGCGATGAGCATTTAGATATTGCTATAGAAAAAGGTGTTATCGATTATAAAGCCAATATTGAAGATATTAAAAATGCCGATTTAGTAATTGTGGCTATTCCTGTAGATGTTGCAGTTAAAGAGTTGCCTAAGCTATTAGACTTGGTTTCTGATAATACATTAATCGTAGATGTTGGATCAACAAAAGAAGATATTTGTTTAGCAGTTGAAAACCATTCTAAACGTAGAAACTTTTTGGCTATGCATCCTATTGCGGGAACCGAATTTTCTGGACCTAATGCTGCAATACTAGGGCTGTATAAAGGAAAAACTAATATTATTTGCGAAGTAGAAGAAACTACTTTTAAGCTTCAAGAAAAAGCATTAAAACTATTTTCAGATATTGGGATGCGAATGAGGTATATGAAGCCAAAAGCCCATGATAAACATATTGCATATATGTCGCATTTATCACATATTAGTGCATTTATGTTAGGAAAAACAGTGATCGAAAAGGAAAAAAATGAACGCGATATTTTCGATATGGCTGGTAGTGGATTTGAGTCTACCGTAAGACTTGCAAAAAGCTCACCTGAAATGTGGACACCTATTTTTGAACAGAATAAAGACAATGTTATTGAAACATTAGAAGAATACATCAATAATCTTACGCAGTTTAAAGAATTAATGCAACAAGATGATTTTGAGGCTATTTATAACGAAATGAAAAACACGAATTATATAAAACAAATTCTTAACGGAATTGCATAAAAACAAGTTATGGAAAATAAAAAAGAACTTAGAACATGGTTAGATAATTTTGGATTAGACCATCCATTAGTAATAGCAGGACCATGTAGTGCAGAAACTGAAGAGCAAGTACTAACTATTGCACATCAATTAAAAGATAGCGATGCTACAGTATTACGTGCAGGAATTTGGAAACCTAGAACACGACCAGGAAATTTTGAAGGTGTAGGCGCTTTAGGTCTCAAATGGTTACAAAAAGCAAAAGAAGAAACAGGATTGCTTACAGCTACAGAAGTAGCAAATGCTAATCATGTAGATTTAGCGTTACAACATGATATTGATATTTTGTGGATTGGAGCTAGATCTACCGTAAGCCCTTTTATAGTTCAGGAAATAGCCGAAGCACTTAAAGGAACAGATAAACCAGTATTAATTAAAAATCCTGTAAATCCTGATTTAGCACTTTGGCTTGGAGCTGTGGAGCGTTTTTATACTGCAGATGTTAAAAACTTAGGAGTAATTCACAGAGGATTTTCTACTTACGAAAAAACAAGATATCGTAATAATCCAGAATGGCAATTACCAATTGATTTACAAAACCGTTTTCCAGATTTACCACTAATATTAGACCCTTCTCATATAGCAGGAAAGCGTGATATTATTTTCGATTTATGTCAAACAGCGCTAGATTTAAATTTTGATGGAATGATGGTCGAAACTCATCATGATCCAGATAAAGCATGGAGTGATGCAGCTCAACAAATTACTCCAGAAGCATTAATACAGTATATGGATGACCTTAAAATTAGAAAAGAAACCTCAGCTGAAGCAGAGTTTAACAACAAGATAAATACGTTACGTACGCAAATTGATGTAATAGACCATCAATTAATTGAAGTATTAGGTAAACGTATGAAAGTATCTGATGGTATTGGAAAACTTAAAAAAGCCAATAACGTAGCGGTATTACAATCCAAGCGTTGGAATGAAATATTAGGAAAAATGATTTTAGAAGGCGAACAACATAAATTAAGTGAAGAGTTTGTGCTAAGAATGTTTAAAGCGATTCATCAAGAATCGATTAATCATCAGGAAAAGATATTTAAAGAAGCTTAATAAAAAAGGCGCCATTGGCGCCTTTTTTAATTAATTCTTTTAAAAATATATCTGGTTATAAAAATTCCATTTCCATCGCCTTTGCCTGAGTCACTTTCAACAGCGCTTGTAACAAAAGCCAATTCCCAACCCTCACTTATCATGGTATTAATTTTAGAAGTTATCACAGCGTCATTAGCAGCAATATTTTGAAATCGAATACCTCCTAAATTATAAAAGTTCAATAATTTAGTTTCTTCAAAGTCCTTAACACGTATATCGCTTCTTTTAGATTTATTTCTGGTATTATCTTCCTCAGTTTGTTCTGATGTAAATTCTTTATAATCTCGTTGGTCTTCAGTCGAAATTATTCTTGACCTTCCTAAGCCGGCGGGAACAATTGACTCCACGCTAGTAATTACTTTATATTCTATTTGGGCATTTAAATCTAAAAATGAGAATAAAGTTAAGGTAAATACAAAAAGTAGTTTTTTCATGATGTTAAATTTTTATGTTTTAAAAAAACAAGATATGACAATATCCATGCCAAAAAAAATATAATTTTAGTTTACATTTGATGCTTGATGACAGGTCTCGTTTATAAATCTACAGGAAGTTGGTATACCGTTAAAACACTTAACGGTAAGTTTTATGAATGCCGAATTAAAGGAAAATTTCGTTTAAAGGGTATTAAAAGTACAAACCCAATAGCTGTTGGAGATTTTGTAGCTTTTGAATTGGAAACAAAGAATGATGAAGAAACAGGTGTCATTAATCGTATTCAAGATAGAAAAAATTATATTGTACGCAAGTCGGTAAACCTATCAAAACAAACGCACATTATTGCAAGTAATATTGATCAGGTATTCCTTTTAATAACCATTAATAATCCACCAACATTTACAAGTTTTATAGATAGGTTTTTAATATCAGCTGAAGCATATTCAATTAAAACGGTATTATTATTTAATAAAATTGACACCTACGACGAAGATATACTTTTGGAAGTGAAATTACTTGCAGCTTTATACAGAAAAATTGGGTACGAATGTATTGGTATTTCTGCTAAAACTGGTAAAAATATAGACAAGGTTAAAGCACTAATGAAGAATAAAGTGAGTATGTTTTCTGGTCATTCAGGAGTTGGGAAATCTACCTTAATTAACGCTATTGAACCTGGGTTAGATTTGAAAACAAAAGAAATATCGGAGCAACATCAACAAGGACAACATACTACAACATTTGCCGAAATGTTTGATTTAAGTTTTGATGCTAAAATTATTGACACACCTGGAATAAAAGGCTTTGGTGTTGTTGATATGGATAAAGAAGAGGTTGGTGATTATTTTCCAGATTTTTTTGAATTAAAACAACATTGTAAATTTAACAACTGTTTGCATATTCATGAGCCAAAATGTGCAGTTAAAAAAGCATTGGATAATGGTGAGATTGCATATTCAAGATATAGAAGTTATTTACAAATCTTAGAAGGCGAAGACGAGCATTTTAGAACCGACAATTTTGATAACGAATAAATGAAGACAGTAATCCAGCGTGTATCTAAAGCAAGTGTTACTATTGATGGCATAAAGGTCGCTTGCATAAATGATGGTTTATTGATATTACTTGGGATTATACATGAAGATACTCAAGAAGATATTTCTTGGTTAAGTAATAAAATTACAAATCTCAGAATTTTTGGTGATGATGAAGGAGTCATGAATAAATCGATTTTAGATATTGATGGTGAGGCTATTGTAGTAAGTCAATTTACACTTCACGCTAGTACAAAAAAAGGAAACAGACCAAGTTATTTAAAAGCAGCAAAACCAGATATTGCAATTCCATTATATAAACAATTCGTCTCACAGTTAGAAGCCGATTTAGGTAAAAAAATACAAACCGGTGAGTTTGGAGCCGATATGAAAGTTGAATTACTTAATGACGGACCAGTAACTATTATTATAGATACGAAACAAAAAAGCTAATGGCATCAGTTTTTGGTCATAGTATTGTTGGATTTACACTAGTTAAACTGTTTAAATCTAAACAAAACAGATGGCTTCTAATTTTAGCAATCATGTCAACGATATTGCCAGATATAGATGTTATTGCTTTTAGTTTAAATATTCCTTATTCGCATCCATTTGGACATCGTGGTTTTACACACTCAATTCTATTTGCTGTTATTTGGGCGTTATTATTAATGTCGTTTTTTGGAAAGAAAGATAGACTTGTTTGGTTTACTGTTATTTTTTTATCGACTATTTCACATGGATTATTAGATGCTATGACTTCAGGAGGGAAAGGTATTGGGTTTTTAATTCCTTTTAATAATGAGCGTTTTTTCTTTCCGTTTAGAGAAATAAAGGTGTCACCAATAGGAGTGAGTAAGTTTTTATCAGAATGGGGCTTGCAAGTGATAATGAGTGAGTTAAAATATATTTTAATTCCATGTTTCTTTATACTTTTAGTGAGATTTATACTTCAAAAGTCAAAAAAAACTATATTTTAGCAAATATGATTAATGTCATATATTAAGTCCCCTAAGACTACGTAACTTGAATTTTTAACTAATCTACATTATATGAACTTTAAAAATATAGTGAGTGTTTTTCTTTTACTTACTTGTTTAAATGTTATGTCGCAGAGTAATTCACTTGCAGTGACTGAAATTCCTGAAGAACTTAAAAAAAGCGCCAATGCTGTGATTAGACTCAGTAGTCTGGATGTTGTAATAGAAAAGAAAAACAAAATGACCTATACTTATCAGAGGGATGTTACAGTATTGAATGAGAAAGGTAATCGATTTGTTGAGGCTTATGCAGGATACGATAACCAACTTAAGATACGAAAAATTGAAGCTATCATTTTTGATGAACACGGAGAGGAAATTAAAAAAATCAGAAAAAGAGATTTTATTGATCAAAGTGCCGTAGATGGAGGTACTTTGTATTCAGACTCACGAGTGTTGTATATGTCATATATGCCAACATCTTATCCTTATACAGTTTCTTTTACTTATGAGATGGAAACCCAAAACACGGCATTTATACCTTCTTGGAGACCAATTACAGGGTATTATGTGAGTGTTGAAAAAGATAGTTATAGACTTAAAGATTTAGCCAATTTAGAAATTAGGTACAAAACAAAGAATTTTGAAGGCTATGATGTAAAAATCAATAGTAATGACACATTTCTTGAATTTAGTTTATCTTATATTCAAGCAAAAAAACCAGAGCAATTAAGCCCAGTATTATCTAAAGTTTCGCCTCATTGTATGGTTGCTGTAAATCAATTTTATTATTATGGAGCTGATGGCTATGCTAGTAATTGGAAAGAGTTTGGTGACTGGGTATTTAATGCCTTATTAAAAGGTAGAAATACGGTGAGTAATGAAACAAAAGATAAGATTACTCAATTGGTAAAAGGAATTGATAACCCATTAGAAAGAGCCCAGATAGTTTATGAATACGTGCAGAATAATACAAGATATATTAGTGTACAAGTTGGTATTGGTGGAGTTCAACCAATTCCGGCAAGTGAAGTAGATCGACTTAAATATGGAGATTGTAAAGGATTAACAAACTATACACAAGCTTTATTAACAGTAGCTAATGTTCCTTCCTACTACTCTGTAGTACAATCAGGTCAGGAAATTGTAGATTTTGACCCAGAGTTTGCAACTTTAGAGCAAGGAAATCATATTATTTTAGCCATTCCTAATGGAGATGAACTAACATGGATTGATTGTACATCACAAGTACACCCATTTGGATTTATTGGCGATTTTACAGACAATAGAAATGTACTGTTGGTTAAGGAAGGTGGAAGTGAAATAGTGAAAACAACATTTTATCCTGACAACAAAAATTCACAATATACATCTGCTAAAATTAAATTAGAAGCTAACGGAAATTTTACTTCTGATGTAGAAATTAATACTGAAGGAATCCAGTACGATTCAAGATTCCGTATTGAAAATTTTTCAGATAAAGATTTAATGAGTTATTACAAAAATCTTTGGGGTGATATTAATGACTTAAATATTGCTAACTATAAATTTAACAATGATAAAAATCTAGTGAAGTTTACCGAAGAACTACAGGTAGATGCAAAAGGCTATGCCACCCTTAATAGTGAAAGTATAATTTTTTCGCCAAATATATTTAATAAAAATACATTTGTTCCAGATAGGTATAGAAACAGACAATTTAATATGGAAATTCAGCGAGGGTATTTAGATGTAGATACATTTGAAATTGAAATTCCAGAAAACTATATGATAGAAGGGTTACCCGAAAGTGTAACAGAGGAAAATAAATTTGGTGAATATGTCATCGATTTTTTAATTAAAGATAACACCATTATCTACAAAAGAAAGTTGCTTATTAAAAAAGGAGAATATAGCAAAGAGGATTACAACCTATATAGAGACTTTAGAAGAAAAGTATCTAAACTAGACAAATCAATTATTGTATTAAAATCAAAATAATTAGTCATGATTAAAAAAATTAGCCTAATAACACTGTTAATCTCTATAAGCTTTTTATCAGCACAAGAGATGGAGTTTGGAGAAGTAACTAAAGAAGAACTTTTAGAAACAAAATGTCCAATTGATAGTTCAGCGAACGCCATGGTCATTTATAAATATAGAAACACATATTTTGATGTTAATATTAGTGGAGGAGGGCAGACAGTTACAGAAATTTATCAAAAAATTAAAATCTATAACAAAGAAGGGTTTGAAAATGCAACAAGGCAAATACGTTTATTTGAAAGCAAAAGTGCAAGAGAAGTATTAAGCAAACTTAAAGCGGTAACTTATAATCTTGAAGGCGATAAAATTGTTGAAACAAAACTAGAAAAAAATCAAATTTTCGAAAATGAACAAAGCTACAATATCACAGAAACTAAATTTACAATGCCTAAAGTAAAGGAAGGGTCTGTAATAGAGTTTAAATATAGAGTAACTTCACCTTTTTATTGGGCTATTGATGAGTTCCGTTTCCAAAGCCATATTCCAATAAAAAAGATTGAAGCACGAATTAAAACACCTAAAAGCTTTGTGTTTAAGCCAACGTTTAAAGGTTATATTAGTTTTTACCCAAAAAGAGAATCTTATATAGGTTCTGGTCTTGGAGGTGAAAGTATGGTTGTAGATGTTTATAATTTAGACAATGTCCCAGCTTTAAAAGAAGAGTTATATGTAGATAATATAGATAATTATACGGCAGGAGTAAATTACGAATTAGCTTCAGTTGAGGTGTCGCTTGGTGTTACTCGCGATTTTGCAAAAACTTGGGGTGATGTTGCTAAATCCATTGGAAGCTCAGATGATTATAAAAAAGAATTAGATAAAACAAGAACATTTGATGAAATATTAGACCCCATTTTAGCCGATGCAAGCAGTAAAGAGGAAAAGATGAAGCTAATTTTTAAGTATGTTAAGGATAATATTAAATGGAATGGTAGAGATGGTATATATTTTCAAAAAGGAATTAAAAAAAGCTTAAAAGAAAAAGAAGGTAATGCTGGCGATATAAATTTAGCATTAGTGGCAATGTTAAGATATGCGGATATTGATGCAAACCCTTTAGTAATTAGTACAAAAGATAATCAGATACCATACTTTCCAACTTTGGAAAAACTAAACTATGTAGTTGCCTATGCTGAGATAAACGAAAAAAAGTATTTTCTAGACGCAACACAAGAGTTTAGCGATATTAACTTATTGCCATTGAGGGATTATAATTGGGATGGGATCTTTATAGATAACCCTAATAAAATATGGAAAAAGGTGAGCCTTCTTAGTCCTAAACAAGCAATAACGCAATATCAAATAGATGCTAAATTAGCTGAAGATGGTGTAGTGGAAGGAGACTTTAAATCACGTTTATTTGGTCATCAAGCATACCTGTTTAGAGAAGAAATAAAAGACCAAGATATGGATGCTTTTATAACAAGCAGAGAGGATGATTTTAATGATATAGAAATATCTGATTACGAAACTAAAAACACAGACACCTATGAAGGTAATGTTAATGAGTCTTTTAGCTTTTATCAAGAAAACGGAGCAGAAGTTTTAAGTGATAAAATTTATTTTCAACCATTGATGTTTATGAGAATGACCGAAAATCCGTTTAAGCTAGACAAAAGAGAATATCCAATCGATTTTGGATTTCCATTTAAAGATATGTACATTATAAATGTAGATATTCCTGAAGGTTATGAGTTAGAATCAGATTTAACACCATTTATGGTTCGGTCTCCAGATGGAAACATAGAGTTTAAGTATACTGTTTCTGTAATGAATAATAAATTAAGATTATCAGCAATTTTTGATATTAAAGAAGCTAAACATGCTGCTGAAACTTATTTAATACTTAAAGAAATTTTCAATCAGGCAATTTCTAAACAAGCAGAACAAATAGTATTTAAAAAAATATAATCATGAACATCCAAAACGCACAAAAAGAGGTAGATAATTGGATTAAAAACCATGGAGTTCGTTATTTTAACGAACTAACCAATATGGCACAACTCACAGAAGAAGTTGGTGAGGTAGCACGCATTATTGCTAGACGTTATGGAGAGCAAAGTGAAAAAGAAAGCGATAAAAACAAAGACCTAGGTGAAGAACTAGCCGATGTTATGTTTGTAGTACTTTGTTTAGCGAACCAAACAGGTGTTAATCTTCAAGATGCGTTTGATAAGAAATTAGATTTAAAGACAAAAAGAGACCATGATAGGCATCATAATAACGAAAAGTTAAAGTAACTTTGCAAAACTCTTAAAAGAGTTGTTGTTATGAATATTACCCTTCAAAAATCTAAAATAGTAAAGGAGTCTATAATTAAAATTACTGGCTCTAAAAGTGAATCTAATCGTTTGTTATTATTGCAAGCATTATATCCAAATATTGAGATATCTAATGTGTCTAATTCTGACGATTCCAAGCTTATGCAAAAGGCATTAAGTAGCTCTTCAAATACTATAGATATATATCATGCAGGAACTGCAATGCGATTTCTAACAGCTTATTTTTCATTACAAAAAGGAAGAGAAATCATATTGACAGGCTCTTCTAGAATGCAAGAACGACCAATTGAAGTCCTAGTTAATGCTCTTAAAGATCTAGGTGCAGATATTTCATATATAAATAAAAAAGGCTACCCTCCACTTAACATTAAAGGGCAAGCATTAAAAAAACACCAAGTTACTTTGGCTGCAAATGTGAGTAGTCAATATATATCTGCTTTATTGCTTATTGCACCCCGATTAAAAAAGGGATTAGAACTTACTTTAGAAGGCAAAATAACATCTGTACCTTACATAAAAATGACGCTCAACTTGTTAAGACAAATTGGAGTAAACATAAGTTTTAAAGACAATAAGATAACAGTTCAGCCAATTAACGAAGTTACTTCTAAAAAACTAGTAGTTGAATCCGATTGGTCATCGGTGTCCTATTTTTATAGTATCGTTGCTTTAAGTAATGTCGGGACTAAAATAGAGTTGTCATCATATATACAAAACAGTTTGCAAGGCGATTCTGTTTTAAGTACTATTTATAAAGATTTTGGTGTTGAAACAGTATTTGATGATATGACAATTACTTTAACAAAAAAAAATAACCAAGTTAGCAACTTTGAGTACAATCTTTCTAATGCACCAGATATAGCACAAACAATTACAGTAACTTGTTTAGGTTTAGGTATAAGTTGCCATTTAACAGGATTGCACACACTAAAAATTAAAGAAACAGATAGGTTAGTAGCTTTAAAGACAGAAATAGAAAAGTTTGGAACGCAAGTAACAATTTCAAATGATACTCTAACTATATCAAAAATCAACCCTTTAGTTAGTAATGTAAATGTTGAAACCTATCACGACCATAGAATGGCAATGGCTTTCGCACCACTAGCTCTTAAAGCAACTTTTAATATTCTTGAAGCCAATGTAGTCACCAAATCTTACCCAGATTTTTGGAATGACTTAAAGAATATAGGCTTTAACTTCTCCAAATTTTAAAATAAACCCTCAAATACTTGACAACGCCTATATTGAGATTGTATATTTGCACCTCTCAAAAAAATAAACACGTATATGAAATTATCACATTTCCATTTTGATCTTCCAGAAGAACTATTAGCCGAATACCCTTCAGAACATAGAGATGAAGCAAAACTAATGGTTCTTAATCGTAAAGATCAAACTATAGAACACAAACTTTTTAAAGACCTTATTGATTATTTTGAAGAAGATGATGTCATGGTCTTAAATAATACTAAAGTGTTTCCTGCTAGATTATTTGGTAATAAAGAAAAAACAGGAGCTAGAATAGAAGTGTTTTTATTAAGAGAGCTTAATGCCGAACAACGTTTATGGGATGTATTGGTAGATCCTGCAAGAAAAATACGTATTGGTAACAAGTTATATTTTGGCGATGATGATACTTTAGTAGCTGAGGTTATTGATAATACAACGTCAAGAGGTAGAACTTTACGTTTTCTATATGACGGATCTTATGGTGAATTTAGAAAAAAACTAACAGCCCTTGGGCAAACACCATTACCAAAATATATAAAGAGAGAAGTTGAGCCTGAAGATGAGGATCGTTACCAAACTATTTATGCTAAAAACGAAGGAGCTGTTGCTGCACCAACTGCTGGATTACACTTTTCAAAGCACTTATTAAAGCGTTTAGAGATTAAAGGTGTTGATTTTGCTGAGGTGACTTTGCATGTTGGTTTAGGAACGTTTAATCCTGTAGAAGTTGAAGATTTATCTAAGCATAAAATGGATAGTGAAGAGATAGTGATTAATAAAATTGCTACCGATACCATAAACTCTGCGTTAAAAAATAAAAGACGTATTTGTGCAATTGGTACTACAGCCATGAGAGCTATTGAGAGTTCTGTCTCTTCAAGTGGAACACTAAATGAGTATGAAGGTTGGACTAATAAGTTTATTTTTCCTCCATACGATTTTAGTATTGCTAACAGTATGGTTACTAATTTTCATACACCAAAATCTACATTACTAATGATGGTTTCAGCGTTTGCTGGACATGATTTTATAAAACGTGCTTACCAAGAAGCGATTAAAGAAGGCTATAAATTTTATAGTTATGGCGATGCCATGTTAATCATATAAATTTAAAATGAGCCTCGTTTTTCGAGGCTTTTTTGACTCCAATGACTCAAGCAAAAAAAGACATACGCGCGTTAACTAAAGAAGAGCTCAGAACCTTCTTTGTAGACCAAGGTGATAAAGCATTTAGAGGTAATCAAGTGTATGAATGGTTATGGCAAAAATCTGCGCATAATTTTGAGGATATGACAAGCATCTCAAAACAAACCAGACAAATGCTTGATGACAATTTTGTAATTAACCATATTGAAGTCGATAACATGCAGAGAAGTAGTGATGGAACTATTAAAAATGCTGTGAGATTGCATGATGGTTTAATCGTAGAATCTGTATTAATACCAACTAAAACAAGAACAACAGCTTGTGTGTCTAGTCAAGTTGGGTGCAGTTTAGATTGTAAATTTTGTGCTACGTCACGTTTAAAACGCATGCGAAATTTAAACCCAGACGAAATTTATGATCAAGTAGTTGCTATTGATAAAGAAAGCAAATTATATCATAATCGTCCATTGTCTAATATTGTTTTTATGGGAATGGGAGAACCACTTATGAATTACAATAACGTACTCAAAGCTATAGATAAAATAACATCCCCAGAAGGTTTAGGGATGTCACCAAAACGTATTGTAGTATCAACATCTGGTGTGCCTAAAATGATTAAAAAAATGGCTGATGATGAGGTGAAATTTAAATTAGCAGTGTCTTTGCATTCAGCAAGAGATTCAGTACGTACCTCTATTATGCCATTTAATGCAACATTTCCGTTAGCCGATTTAAGAGAAGCTTTAGAATATTGGTATACTAAAACTAAAAACCCAATCACTTACGAATATGTTGTTTGGCAAGGAATTAATGATAAAAAGGAGGATGTAGATGCATTAATTAAATTCTGCAAATTCGCACCAAGTAAAGTTAATTTAATCGAGTACAATCCTATTGATGATGGCGATTTTAAACAGGCCGATAACGAAGCAATCAATATGTATGTATCAATGCTAGAACGAAATAGGATTACTGTTACTGTTAGACGTTCACGAGGTAAAGATATTGATGCTGCTTGTGGTCAGCTTGCAAATAAATCATAAAAAAAGCTACATCATTGCTGCTCTTTTAAATTTATTCTTTTACTAGCTTTATCAGTTTTGTGCCACCTATGACTTCAATTTTTACAACATATAACCCTTGCGAAATAGCGTTAAGATTAATACGTTCAGTATAACCAGAAAGTTTTTTAGATAGTACTTCTTGTCCTGTTAAGCTATATATTTTTGCTCCACTAAGTAAATAGTTTTTAGATTCTAAATTTAACGAACTTTGTTGCTTATCATAATAATGTGTTACATTAGACAATCTAATATCATTTACACTTAAAGGAGGTGATGATACTTCTATTTCATCAATCCCAATATAATTGGAATTGGCACCATTTGGACCAGCATCATTGGCAAAATATCTAAATGCTATTCGCACATCTGTCGTGCTTGCTAAACCAGAAATATTAATTAGTTGCTCAGTCCAAGCTTCTGGATACCCACCAATAGCTAGTGTAGGGTTAATATCTAATAATAAGGTAGTATAAGAACCAAGATCTGATGAATTAGTTGGATTGGTAGAAGATCCACCATCAATACTCATTCTTACTTGTAATCGATCCGGATAATTACTACCTACAGGACCGCGCGTAAAAAAATTAATTTGATCACCATTATTAACGGTTGTAACAGGTAATATCATCCAGTTACTAATAGTTCCATTATTTGCATGGTTTTGAAAATTTGCGGCAATGTATGAACTATTAGCCCCTGCATAAGCAGGAAAAATATTGCCTATACCTTGAAACCAATTAGTTGTTCCTGGTTGCGAACTTAGGTTTAAAAAGCTCCATCCAGCTCCAGAAAGCGATGTGATATCATTAAAATTTTCGGTAAGAATTTGAGAAAATGATGTATGGTAAAATACCACCACCAAAAGAGTGAGTGTTAATTTTTTCATGAATCTGTTGAATTAAACAATTGACAATCACTAAAATATGAAAAAATTAAATATGTTTCCAAAATACTTTTGAACTTAAAAGTATTATTAGTCTTAATTGGCTTTTTTTAGTAGGTTTGTTAACTGTAAAGTTAAAATTACTTCTCTTGAAAATAGTAGAGCAAATAAAGCAACCCATAGATTATGAAATGGAACTGTTTGAGCAAAAGTTCCGATTGTCCATGTCAAGTAAAGTTGCACTGCTTAATAGAATCACGCATTATATAGTTAATAGAAAAGGGAAGCAAATGCGACCTATGTTCGTATTTCTAGTTTCTAAAATGCTTAATAATGGCGAGGTAAGCGAACGTACGTATAGAGGCGCATCTGTTATTGAACTAATTCACACAGCATCTCTAGTACATGATGATGTTGTGGACGACAGTAACAGACGTCGAGGATTCTTTTCTATTAATGCCTTATGGAAAAATAAAATTGCCGTTTTAGTCGGCGATTATTTATTATCAAAAGGGATGCTAGTATGTATTGATAATAATGATTTCGACTTGCTTAAAATAATTTCGGTAGCAGTTCGTGAAGTAGTAGAAGGAGAGTTATTACAAATCGAAAAAGCACGAAAACTAGATATAACCGAAGACGTCTATTACGAAATTATTCGCCAGAAAACAGCAACACTTATTGCTGCTTGCTGTAGTTTGGGGGCTGCTTCGGTAAAACCAAATTCTACAGAGGTCGTTACTATGCATAAATTTGGTGAACTTATAGGAATGGCATTTCAAATAAAAGACGATTTGTTTGATTATGGCGATACCAAAATAGGAAAGCCAACAGGAATCGATATTAAAGAGCAAAAAATGACTTTGCCATTAATACACGTGTTAAATAATTGTTCTAAAAAAGACCATGATTGGTTAATTAATTCTATAAAAAACCATAATAAAGATAAAAAGCGTGTTAAAGAAGTCATTGCCTTTGTAAAAGACAATGGAGGTTTAGACTATGCAGTGACTAAAATGAAACAATTCCAAGAAGAAGCCTTACAATTATTACAACATTACTCAGATTCTGCTTATAAAAATTCATTAGAACTTATGGTGAATTATGTGATAGATAGAAAGAAATAGTCTACTTTAATATTTGCGCAGCTTCCCAAACAAATTCTTTAGGAAACTCACCAAAATAACTTATATAATCTCCTTTACTGGAAATAACCACAAAACTATGACAAGGATAATGGTGTTTAAAAAACAGATGTTCTATAAATTGGTTGGGGTCTTGTTTCCAATCTAGCAAGCCCTCATAATTTTCTAAGCCTTTGGAGTCTTTATAGATATACAAAGGTTTAATTTTGGCTACTTGCTGTAACCCATTTTCTAGTTGATAATACCATTTACTCATATTGTCTATGTTCTCATTAAGAGCACGATTAAACTTATCTTCTCCAGGATAAAAGATAATAACAATAGGTTTGGTTGAGTCAATTTTAGTGTCTAAACCTACTTCAAGTAGCTCAACAAATTTTGACAGATTAGTCAATGTACCATGTTTTTCTCTGGTGGTTAGTTTTAGTTTTGTAGAGTCGAGTTGTATAGATAACAATTTACCAGTTAAAATTCCTCTAGTATATTCGCGACTACTTATTTCGAAATTGTTTTCATCAAAATAGGTATAGTTTTTTGATGAAGAACATGAGGATATTAATAGACTAATTATAATTATTTTAAGAAGGGTTTTCATTATAATTCTAGGTACAAATTAGCTTTTAAAATCGAAAATTCGTTTAATGTTTTTACGGATATGCGTCGTTTTAATAAATTATATCCGACGTTAAACGAAGTTAGTAGTTTTTTCTCACAAAATCAATGTTTTATAGCTCGTAATAGTTTCTCTAAATTGCAGTCTCAAAAAATATTTTTTAATCGCATACAACCATTTGCATCATTATTGCGTCTATATAGATAGAAGATTAAATGAAGGATCCATTGAAAGTCATTCAACTTTATAAAAACGAAGCTCAGCTTATAAAAAAAGCGAGCCGAAATAATAGAGAAGCACAACATATGTTGTACGAATGGCATGCACCAAAAATGTTAAGCATATGTCGTTATTATATAAGCGACTTTCAACATGCCGAAGAAGTGATGCTTAATGGGTTTTTTAAAGTATTTACTAAGCTGAAGAGCTTTAATAGTAAGGGAAGTTTTGAAGGATGGATACGACGTATTATGGTTAACGAGGCCATTTCGTTTTTACGTTCAAAAAAGCAATTAGAGTTTAGTACAGACGAGACGGTGTTTCCAGAAACAGCAACCAATAATATTAAAACAGAGATTGATGTTGCCGAAATACAACAACTCATAGACAATCTTCCAGAAGGTTACCGAATGGTATTTGTAATGTATGCCATTGAAGGATATAAACATAGCGAAATAGCAACAATGCTTGGTATTAACGAAGGCACTTCTAAATCGCAATTATTTAAAGCAAGACAGCTTTTACAACAACAATTAGCAAAACTTAATAACCTTACCCATGGCACCAATGAAATATGAAGAACAGTTAAAAGATAAATTGGAGCAACGCACCATACAACCAAGCCCAGATGCGTGGCAAAAGTTAAATGATAAACTTGATGCCAATAAATCTAAAAAGAATAACAAAGGCTTTTGGTATTTAGGTATTGCAGCAAGTATCGTTGGTATATTATTAATAACAAATGTATTTGATAATAACAATACTAATATTGTTGAACCAACTATAGTCGATACAGATAAAACAAGCCCAGAGCCAATTAATGATAATGTACAAGAGGACATTCCTACAGAAGAAAAAGAAATATTTTCTAATGAAACTGAAATTTTAGCTTCTAAAAATGATAAGACTGAAACGCCTAAAAAGCAAACAACAAATAAATCTCAATCTAAACAAAAAATAACTAAAGAGCAGCTTAAGTTAATTCCAAGTAAAACCGAAGAACCGATTGTTGCAAGTAATATTAAAGAAGAAAACAAAGAAACAGTTGCTAAAAAGTTAAGCTTCGAAGAACAAAAGGCACAAGAAGTTGTGGCTCAAATTCAAAACATGCAAAAAACTAAGGAAGTGACTGATGCAGAGATAGATACTTTGTTAGGTGCTGCGCAACGAGAAATCACTTTTAAAAGACTATATAACGAAGGCACTAAAACAATAGATGCGAATGCCTTGTTGCTGAGTGTAGAAGAAGACATAGAAGCGCAGTCATTTAGAGCACGTGTTTTAGAAATGCTAAAAACAGGGTTTAATGAAGTAAAAACTGTTGTAGCCGAAAGAAATAATTAAAATTCATCAAATCAAAAATCAAATCAATAAAAAACGAACAGTTATGCAAACAATTACAAAGTACTTGTTAATTTCAATTTTATGCTTTAGCATACAATTAGTAAACGCACAAGAGTCAGTTACTAAAGAAGAAAGCCTCGAAATGCTTGTTAAACTTAAAAAAACAATTGAAGAAGAAGAGCGAGAAGCTTTAAAATCTAAAGTTGAGGCGATTAATCAACGTTTTGACAAAGGAGACATAACACAAGCTGAAGCTGAACGCCTAAAAAAAGAAGCTGCTCAAAAGCATGCGCTAAACATCGAAAACAGAATAGCCATTATTGATAATAAGATTGAACTATTAAAAAGAAATGGCTATGTGTCTAGAGATACTTCTGAAGACGAAGATGGTTTTGTTTTTAGAATAGGTAGTGGTAAAGATGAGAAGGACAGCTTTATATATTTTGGTAAACGAAGAGATGACAAGCCAAGGCGTTATGATAGACGAACTTCAAGTGACATGGTTTTGGCTTTTGGCTTGAACAATGCCATAATAGAAGGTGAAAAATTTGATGATTCACCATACAAAATTGGCGGTTCTCGTTTCTTTGAAATTGGTTGGGCTTGGAAAACACGTGTGTTCGAAAATTCTAATTTTTTAAGAATAAAATATGGTTATTCTTTCCAAATAAACGGATTGAAACCAAAAGACAATATGTACTTTACCCAAAATGGTAATGATACCATGCTAGAAGAGTTTACTTCTGAATTAAAGAAATCAAAACTATCTATCACCAACTTAGTATTTCCTGTACATTTTGAGTTTGGACCATCAAAGCGTATAGATAGAGAAGACTATTTTAGGTACAGTACACGTAATAAATTTAAAATAGGTATTGGTGGTTATGCTGGTTTTAATATTGGCACAAGACAAAAGCTTAAGTATTCCATAGACGGTGAAAACGTTAAGGACAAAATGAAAAAAAGCTTTAATGCCACAAGTTTGGTATATGGCTTAAGCGGTTATATTGCCATTGATGATACAGCTCTGTATGTAAAATACGATATGTCACCAATATTTAAAGACCAAGCAGTAAAACAAAACAACATCTCATTTGGTGTGAGATTCGATATGGACTAATAATCACTACTTATATTTGTTTTTAAAAGGGTTCAGCTATATATTAGTCTGAACCCTTTTTTGCCGATAAATATAAACCTAACTTTTTTAAATACAGTTGTATTATATTACATTTACAGTGTCATTCCTGTATAGGCAGGAATCTATTTTAAATTAAAAATTTGATATCAAAATCCACCATAGATAAAGTATTTGAAACTGCTCGTGTAGAGGAGGTTATTGGTGATTTTGTAAACTTAAAAAAGTCTGGGAGCAACTTTAAAGGCTTAAGTCCGTTTAGTGAAGAACGCTCACCAAGTTTTATGGTGTCTCCTGTAAAGCAAATATGGAAAGATTTTTCAAGTGGAAAAGGAGGGACAGTAGTGTCTTTTTTAATGGAGCATGAACATTTTACGTATCCAGAGGCTATAAAATATTTAGCTAAAAAGTACAATATTGAAATAGAAGAAACTGAGCAAACCAACGAAGAAAAAGAAGAAGCAAGCGAACGTGAAAGTATGTATTTGGTAAGTGAATATGCCAATACCTATTTTCAAAATATGATGCATAAAACAGACATAGGTAAATCTATTGGCTTAAGTTATTTTAAAGAACGTGGTTTTACCGATGAGATTATTAAAAAATTTCAACTTGGCTATGCTTTAGATGAGTGGCAAGCATTTACAGACGAAGCTATAGAACAAGGATATCAACTTGAATATCTAGAAAAAACAGGACTTACTATTGTTAAGGAAGAAAAACAGTTTGATCGATTTAAAGGTCGTGTGATGTTTCCAATACATAGTATGTCTGGTCGTGTGTTGGGTTTTGGTGGTCGTATTTTAGGAACTAATAAAAAAGCAGCCAAATACCTTAACTCACCAGAAAGTGATATCTACCACAAAAGCAAAGTCTTGTATGGTATTTATTATGCTAAACAAAGTATTGCAAAAGAAGATAATTGTTATTTGGTAGAAGGTTATACAGATGTGATTCAGTTTTACCAAAAAGGAATTACTAATGTGGTGTCTTCATCTGGAACAGCTTTGACTTCGGAACAAATACGATTGATTAATCGTCTTACAAAAAATATTACAGTGCTTTTTGATGGTGATGCAGCTGGGATAAGAGCATCGTTAAGAGGAATAGACTTGATTCTAGAACAAGGCATGAATGTAAAGGTTTGTACCTTTCCAGATGGTGAAGATCCAGATAGTTTTGCAAAGCAGAATACCCATGAAGAACTAGCTGAATACTTAAAAACAAACGCTAAAGATTTTATAGCCTACAAAGCATCTTTGTTAATGGAAGATGCGAAGAACGACCCTGTTAAAAAAGCAGCTTTAATTAGAGATATGGTAGCAAGTATTTCTAAAATTCCAGATCGTATTCAAAAGGAAATTTACGTTCAAGAGTGTGCTAGAATTATGGATATTAGTGAAGACGTACTATTTAGCACATTGGCGCAAATTGGTAAAAAAGAACTCCAAGAGGCAAACAAATCATACAAAAAAGAGCAAAAAGCGTTTGAGGTTGTGAAATCAACAACAACCAGAAAAAAAGTAGATATTCAATACGAATTAGAAAGTAAAATTATTGAAGCCTTATTACTTTACGGAAATAAAACAGAAGAATTTGAAGATTTAGTACTAAAAGAAAACGACGAAGGAGGTTTAGGTCTTGAACCTGTGATACATGAGGCAAAAGTGTTCGAAAAAATCTATTTAGATTTACAAGAAGATGAAATGGAGTTTACTAACGATAATTTTAGAGAATTGTATTATGTATTAATAGATACCTTAAATCAAAACCCTGAATTTGCTTTAGAGAGTTTTGTGAATACAGTAGAACCGCATATAGCTAACGAAATCACACATATTCTAATGAATGATGAACGCTATAATTTACATGATTGGGAGCGTAAAAACATTTATCCAAAAGCTAAAACACATAGTATCGGACAATTAGTAAGCGAAACCATTTTAAGCTTACGTTGTTATTTAATAGATCAAAAAGTAAGCGATTTTAAACAAGAAACCATAGAAAATCCATCAAATTCTAAATCTATTTTAGAAGATGTTATGAATTACTCTAACCTAAAAATGTTACTCTCCCGGAAACTGAATCGTGTGTTATAATTAACCCAATTCCAAATGTCGTGCTTGATTAACTAAGTCAACTAAATTTGTAACATTTAGTTTTCTCATTAATCGCGCTTTGTAAGTGCTTACGGTTTTCTCATTAATATCTAACTCTTTAGCAATTTCTTTATTTCGTCTTCCAGATGAGAGAAGTTTTAAAACTTCAACTTCACGCGTAGATAATTTTTTATAAAGTTTACTTGGTTTATTACCACGTTCGTCAAAAGCCAAACGTTGTGCTAAATTATTGCTAATGTAAATACCACCATTATATACTTTTAAAATAGCATCTTTAATGGTTTGCGTACTTACTGTTTTGGTTAAATATCCGGACGCACCAGCTTTTATGGTACTAACAGCATAAATTTCTTCAGGATGTATGCTAAACATAATAACTTTTACGTCGCTGTATTCTTTTTTGAGAGTTCTTAGAGCTGTAATTCCGTTTAATTCTGGTAAATCTATTTCAGAAAGGACAACATCTACGCTGTGTTTTCCTACAAAATCAAACAATTCTTTTCCAGTAGTTACACTGCCAACCACCTGAATGTCAGGAGAGTTATCGAAAAGCATTTTTAGTCCAGTTCTAATGATAGGATGATGATCTGCAACCAATACCTTAATCATGATTAGTGTTTTTAAATTAGTAATTAGGGAAACATAACTTAACTAAGATTAAGTTTATATTTAAAATGGAGATTATTAAAGTTACAAAAAAAAAGCGTAAATTTTTATTTTTCGAGATAAAATTTTATCTCGAAGCCTTTAATTCCTGAGGTATTTTGCAAATTGGAATTGGAATCATTTTGTGCTTATTGGCTGAATTATAGCGTTTAAAGATGCTGAATACTTCTTTTTTTCTACCTGAAAAATTTTCAATATTTTTTCCTTGATTATCCATTTTCATAGCCCATTCTAATTCATCATAATTAGCACCAATTTGGTCTTCATCACTTCTTGCATCTCCAAATAAGCCATCGCTTGGAGCAGCTTTCATAATAGATTTTGGGACTTTTAAATACTCGCCAATTTTGTAGACTTCAGATTTTACTAAATCTGCTATTGGGCTCAAATCAACACCTCCATCACCATACTTTGTATAGAAACCAACACCAAAATCCTCAACTTTATTTCCAGTTCCTGCAACCAACAAGCCTAATAAACCTGCATGATAATATAGTGTTGTCATTCGTAAACGAGCTCTAGTATTTGCCAATGCCATATCAACTGTTGCCTGTTTCCCATCTAATGAGACTTCGGTTTTAAACTCTTCGAAAACTGGTGTTAAATCAACTTTAATATCCGAGACATTTGGATATCGCTCTTTTAATTGAGCTATATGTTCTTGACCTCTACTAACATGACTTTCAGCTTGATGTATAGGCATTTCGACACATAAAACCTTCAGTCCAGTTTCTGCACATAATGTAGATGTAACTGCCGAGTCAATGCCTCCAGAAATACCAATAACAAATCCATTTACTTTTGCCTTTTCTGCATAATCTTTAAGCCACTGTACGATATGTTGGGTTACTTTTTCGGTATTCATTTGGTAAGGTTTTTTGTGTAAAGAATAGTACCTTTGCTCAACAAAAATAAACCAATAGAATAATTAATAAAAATTAATGTCGTTTAAGTTTGATATCCTTAGTCTTATGAAAAGATTTCATATAATTTTACTTGTTACAATTGTTTTAATGTCATGTGATAGCACGTCTAAAGTAGAAAAAGAGATAGCTGCTATAGATATAGACATGACTGTTGAAAGATTTGATAGGTTATTTGCTAATGCTGATGAAGCATCTTTACCAAACTTGAAGCAAGCATATCCGTTTATGTTTTCTAAACGTTATAACGATTCGATTTGGATAAATAGAATTCAAGATACTTTGCAACAACAATTAAACTTTGAGGTAGATAAAACACATGGTGATTTTAAAAATACAGAGGATGATATTTATAGTTTCTTTCAGCATCTAAAATATTACTTCAAAGAGTTTAAAACACCAAGAGTGATAACTGTTACTAACGATGTAGATTATAGAAACAAAGTGATTGTAACAGATACTATTACTCTTATTGCTTTAGATACTTATTTGGGAGCAAGTCATGATTTTTATTATGATATATATGATTACATTAAATTAAACATGGATAAAGACCAAATAGTTCCAGATTTGGCTTTTAGTTATGCTGAAAAATATATCTATCAGCCTAAACGAAAAACATTACTAGATGAAATGATATATTTTGGTAAGACACTTTATTTTAAAGATGTAATGCTTCCAGATACACCAGACGAAATAAAAGTAGGTTATACCAAAGAGCAATTAGATTGGGCAACTGTTAACGAAGAAAATATTTGGCAGCATTTTGTAGAAAATGAAATGTTATTTAGTACTGATAATAAATTGCCAGCAAGATTTATAAATCCAGCACCTTTTTCGAAGTTTAATTTAGAATTAGATGGTGAATCCCCTGGTCGTTTAGGACAGTATATTGGCTGGCAAATAGTAAGAGCGTATGCAAAAAATAATGATGCAACACTTCAAGAGATTTTAAGCATGAGTGCAGAAGATATTTTTAATAAAGCAAACTTTAAACCACGTAAATAATGGCGCAAACACATACATCTAAAATTGAATTGAATGTAGAATTAGATGAAAACAGAATCCCAGAAAAGTTAAAATGGTCAGCTCAAGATGGGGGTATTGCCAATGAAGAAGCTAAAGCTATAATGCTTTCAGTTTGGGATAGTAAAAAACAAGAATCTTTACGTATAGATCTTTGGACTAAAGACATGCCAGTAGATGAAATGAAATTGTTCTTTCACCAAACCTTAGTTAGTATGAGTGATACTTTTAATCGTGCCACACAAGACGAAAAAATGACTGCAACCATGAAAGATTTTTGTGATTATTTTGCTGAAAAATTGGAGCTTAAAAAGTAATTTACAAATATACTTTGTAGAAAGCCACAAAACTTAATATAACAAACTAATTTTCCTGATATGCCTTCCATTTTTCCGCAAAGGTTTCGTCAATAAGCCATGAAGCTTCTATTGTAGCGTTTGGATAATTATCAAAAGCATGAATTTCTTTAGTTGTATTATTGCCTAACCAACCAGAATTCTCTTGAATATTGTTAAGAGTATTAGTTTCTGGTGTAAGTCTTTTATCTAAAGCAGCTGAGAAAAAAGCTCTAGTTAGTCTCCAAGAAGTAAATAAACCTCCAAAGTGATCCATATCAGGTTCTATAGCTAAACCATATAAGTTGCCTTCAGCTCGTTTTGAAAGCACCACATCTGTCATTCGTTGATTTCTTGAAGATTCATCATTCTCTCCCAATAACATCAAACCAGGTACATTATTATTTGTATTAGATGTTGGGTTAATACCACCGCCTCGTATGTTTACAAAAGCAATAACACGTTCAGGTTTTAAATGTGAAAAATTATAACTAAAAACACCTCCAGCAGAATAGCCTTTTAATAGTAAGGGTAGTTTGCCTATATCTGGGATGTTGTTCTTATAAGTTATGGTGTCAAGAGCTTTAATTAAAGCTTCTCCACTGCCCATACTTACATCAGGATAATTGCCGCCTCTAAGTGTAACTCCTAATAGCCCTAGTTTTTCATCTTTCGCATAAGTTTGCCATTCTTCTAAAGTCATATCTCCAAAAGTACTTCCGTTATGGAAGCTTAATAAAACTAAAATAGCTCTTATGTTTTCTTCATCTTCAGGTAACCATAATCTGAATTTAGCTTCTTCAAAATCAAAAGAAGTTTTTGAAAATACGTTAAATGTCCAATTATCAATAAATTCTCCTACAGGCTTAGATTCATTCGTTACCTTAGTAGGTGTTTTATCTATAGCATCAAAACTACATGCAGTTATCGATAGAACAACAATACATATTATTGGAAAAAATTTCTTCATACTGGAATTAAAAATCTCTAAAAATATAGATAATAGAGTAAAAATTAAAGATACGATTTATTGTATAACGAGTTTAGGGTATCATTGGTTTAGAAGTATTTACTAATTTTGTATTTTGACAGCAATAGCCTTATCTAATGAATACAATTTAACCATCTGTTTTTTCATATACGATTCAGGAGCATTTTTAAGAATAAAACTTCTAATTATCTCCATAAATCTGTTTGTTATTGCGATTTTTGACGTAAATCTTGATTGTTTAGTAATTTTATTTAATGTTAACTACCTTTTTCTGTTTTTCAGTTTTACAATTATCCATCCCATAGATGAATAAATTATTCCAAAAAAGGTAGATACTACTATGTAAATTACACCTCTAACAATTGGATTTGATGAGCTTTTCTTGAGGTCAATTTCTTTAATTTGGTCTGAGGTTAATTCATTGTTTTGTCCCATCATTCTTTGTCTTGAAATCTCTATTAGCTTTTCAGGTAATTCAGGGTCAACAAAATAGTTTAAGACAATAAGGTATAACAGATAAATTGAACTGCTTACAAAACCAATTGTGATACCCAATTTAATCGCATGTTTCAACGAAAATTCATTGTTAGACTTTTTAGCGTTAGTTACTGAAAATAAACTGGCTATCAAGAATATTACCCAATATAGATAACTTAATCTTTGATCTTCATTAAAAATCATTCCCGTTGTATATCTAGTTATGCCAATAGTAACTACAATTATGCCTAGTATGATTCCATATCTTATCCCTAATTTGTACTCTCGTTTTTCTAAAATCATTTTATGTTATTTTTAAATAATGTGGTTTGTCGGTAGAGCCAATAATATTTACTTTTAAAATCACTTTATTCGGCTTAGACATTGTTGGTAATAGTTTTATCCAAGGTATATAATTCCACCATCTGTTTTTTTATATAAAATTCGGGGGTGTTTTTAAGGATAAAATTTCTAATTATTTCCAAAAACCTGTTTGTTATTGCGATTTTTGAAGTAAGTCTTGATTGTTTAACTAATTTTTCGACTTTCGGTTTTCTATACTTATAAAATGTATCGTATGCTGTTTCTAAATTTCTTGAATTATAGATAAAATTGGATAAATAATAAGCATCTTCTATAGCTTGAGCACCACCTTGCCCTAAATCTGGAGTCATACTATGTGCAGCGTCTCCGATTAAACAGATATTTTCCGAATTCCATTTGTTTAGTATTTCTAAATCGGAAAGGTCGCCTCTAAATATGTTATTGTTTGCTGTATGTGCAATCAAATCATTTACAAGAGGATGAAACTCTGCAAACATATTAGTTAAAGTGTTCTTTAAGTTTTCTTTGTCGTCGGTCAAGTTAGGTTCGCTCAATTTTACAGCAAACCAATATACTTTTCCTTCAGAAATTTTTGAGACACCAAACTGTAATTTTTTACCCCATAATGTAAAACCAACAGATTTTAATTCACTTTTTATATTATAATCCGAAACTCCCCTCCAGCAGGTTTGCCCCGAATACCTTAATTTGCTATTAGGAAATAATTGTTTTCTTACTTTAGAATTAATTCCGTCTACACCAATTATAGAACCTGTATCTATAAAAGAGCTATCTGTGAATTTTACCCTTAGTGATTTATCGCTATTTTGAGAATATCCGGCAAAATTTTTATTTAGCTCAATAGTATCTTGTTGTACATATTTATACAAAATTTGCTGTAGTTTTCCTCTATGGATTGCCATAGTGGTGTAACCAAATTTTTCTCGAACAAAATTTTGATTAGAGTCTGATATTGGGTTTAATTTATGGTCAGCCACTAAAATTCTATTAAAAGAATTTCCAGCATCTTGAATTTCTTTTAATAAAATAGGATTAATCCATTCCAATACTTGCAATGCATTTGGGGATAGCCATATTCCTGCCCCAACAGCTTCTAATTGTGCTGCTCTTTCATATAGTTTATATGAAATGTTTAATTTATCAAAAGATAAAGCAGTTACTAACCCTCCAATTCCTCCTCCAATTATTGAGATATTATTTTTCATGGGTATCTATTAATCTATCAAACAATATTGCCGACTCAACAAAAGCTCTGTGTTCTTTGCTGGTTAACTTTTCTAACAAATCAAATGATGCTATGTAACTTACCAAACTCCCATTTGAAGAAATAAACTTTCCGTCTTGAACAACCGAAACTTTACTATCGTCTGCAACTATAAGATTGGGATAATCTATTTTCAAAGACTCTCCTCCGGTAACATAAGTAACGATTTCTTTATGGTCTGCAATTCCAGCTTCTCCAATTAAAAAAGCTCCTGCACAATGGCTGGCAATATATTCAGTTGTTTTGTTTTGTTCTCGAACAAATTCTACCAGTTTTTTATCTGAAGTTAGGTCGGCAGGATTGTACGAACTTGGTACAACTAAAACTTTTAGCTCAGGAATGTTTTCAATCACATAATCAGGTGATATTTTTAATCCGTGAGCACTCGTGTAGGTTCTATTTTCTGTTGCAATGGTGATTACGTTAAAAAGATGTTCATTGTCCATATTTGGATTGGAAAAGACATCTAACGGAGCTACAACTTCATTGATTATTACGCTTTCAAATATTAATATTCCAATTGTAGGTAAGTTTTTGTTGATAGATTTCCCTGTCATTTTTTCTTGCATTGAAGTTTTGGTAGTTGGTGTTTTATGTGCTTTGTTTTTGGGTTGTTTTGAGCAACTTACGATTACAAAAGTGATTAAGAAAAGTGCGATTATTTTTTTCATTTTATATTGGTTTTATGCATATCCGTTTATTGTTGGATATCCTATCAAATAAACCTTTTCGGTCTTTTTATTAATAATTCCTTTTTCCCAAGTATAGTTTTCATCATTGTCTAATCCTTTTAGAAGCAAATTCAAATCATCTAAACGATAAATACGACCGCTGGTAATGACAGCATCCCAAGCAAAGCATATTGGTATTATAGGGATTAGGTAAGTAAAAATAATTTGTTTAAGCGTTAAAGGTTTTACTAAAGGTGTAATAAAAAGGCATAGAATTGTACTTAAAGGAATGAATAGCCACCACAAAACGACAGGAAACTTTTTGTTAATTTCCATAATGCATATTGGTTGTTTTTTTTGTTTAGCTTCTTTTAGAATTGATTTAGCCATTGCTGGTTTCATATGATGAAAACTGCCAACCATTGTTAATAATCCAACAACATCATTTTCAAGTTTTGTAGCATCTAAAGGTGTTGTTCTGTAATTAATACCATTTTGTTTACTATTGATGGTTTTAGCAGCTTCTAGGTTGGGATACAGATCAGATAAGGTTAACTCTATGTTTTTTATATTGTGCTTATCTCGTAGTAATTGGTGTACATCTAGCATTGGCCCTCCACTTCCAGAGCATAAGTCGATAATTGTTGAAGTCTTGGTTTTCTCAATAAGGTTTGAAAGTAGTTGCGCCATATCTTCACTGGTTTTAAACTTTTTATGCATTACCATTATAAGTCGGGTAAGGCAAATTCTAATCCAATTAGGGAACCATTGTAAGTCTTCAAATTCAAATAAGTGTATTCTTTTCATATTTAGTATCCAATTATTGTTAATATTCCGATTAATAAAAGAACTACCCATCCAGGATGTTTGCCTTTAGTACCTACTAAAACCAATGCAGATGAAAAAATCATTGTAAAAACAATTGATTGTATTATGAAATCAACGAGTTCTTTGTTTTGTAGACTTTCTAGCACAGCTATTTTTATCAATATTGCACCAATACACCATCCAAAAAAGGATGCCAAATGCCAAGTAGCCCACAGTATTCTTAAATGTCTTTCTTTTAGTTCAATGCTTTCTTTTGAAGGAACTAAAGTTCCTTTTTTTCTTTTTTTCTTAAAAATTAAATACTCTCCAAGAAATGAATGCACAAGTCCTAAAACAAAACACAAAATGGCAGCTATTAATAGGTATAAGTTCAATTGTAAAGTTTTATTAATTAGTATGATTTATCTTGCTATACATATAGGTTATCACTGTTGGTAAAATCAATCCTTTTAAAGGTTTTAATCCTGAATGAGAAGATTGAATTATTTCGCTTGTTGATTCTGATGCTAAATAAAATTGAGATACAATCAAGCTTATAATTCCCAGCCACATACCAATTATTCCTAATTTCTTTTTTGATTTTAGGTTCATATTAGCTGTATTGATTATTTTTTGTCATTTTTCCTAGATTAATTTGTACAGCACTTGTAAACTTTATCTCTCTAACATAATCCATGTTTTTCCATAAATAGGTATTGCCTTTTAATCCTTTTGTTAATTTCATTCTTCTATTTAACCTGTTTAATTCTTGTGGTGTAGCTTTTCTTTTCTCACCTAATTCCCCATATAGTTTAATGGCGGGTGGTGCAGAAAAATGTCCCTTAAAGAGAGATTTGATCCAATAGAGACGATTGCTATTAACTCCCAATACACAGATATTCTTGTTGGTTTTAGCATGAACAGGAAGCTTTGATGTAAATTTTTCAAAATAGAAACCTGTTTGTACATCATTTAAAAATAAAGAGCCAATAGGTGTTACTGTAGGATTGTTTTTAGTGTCTACAGAAGCTACGGATACATAAAAATTTGATTTGAAACTTTTGTTGAAATGGGTTCTTATTTTTCCCCAATCTGTAATTAAATTCATCATTATTGTATATATACAAAGATAAATTTAAGACTATGAATTACATTTGATATAAATCAAATTCGACTATTTAAGCTTCCGTATTCTACTCAATGTTTCAAGAGTCATACCAATATAAGATGCTATATGTGTTAAAGGCACTCTTTGAGTAATATTTGGATAAGCTTCCAATATGTTTTGGTACCTCTGTTCAGCCGATTGAAATTGCATAGATACAATTCGGGCTTGCAATTTTAACATTGTTTTGGTAGCAACTCTGTTCGTTAATCTTTCAAAATTATGATACTTATCTGATAGTTTTATTATATCATCTCTAGAAATCTCTAATAATATAGTTTCTTCAAGTACTTCTATAAAATGTGGACTTGGAATATTTTGAAAAAAGCTATTTATAGCACAGATAAAATCATTCTCAAAAGCAAACCAATCAGTTATATCTTTTCCATCATTTAAGTAATAAGCTCTAGTCGATCCACTAACAATAAAATAAGCTTTATCTGAATATTGTCCTTCTGTAACTAATATTTCTCCTTTTTTTAGAGTCAATATTCTAGAATTAGTAGCAAATTCTGATTTGCAATCATCATTCAAAGGAGCATATTTCTCATTGATAATATTTATAATTTCTTTCTTATTCATTAATGTAATATTTGAACTTAAGAATTCTGATAAATTAATTATTAAAAAAATATTATTAGACATCTTGTCTTGAAAATATGACTGAAGCTTAAAATTTATTAGTTATTCCTAAAATTCGATTATCTATTTTTCTTCTTGTGTGTAATTTGATTTTACAAAACTAATATACATATTTATCAAAGCAATATTTTAAGTATCTTTAAACAAACACCAACCACAATGAAAAAAAGAGACTTTATTAAAACGTTATCGTTGGCTGCATTAGCAACGCCTTTATATGGAAGTGTATTGCATTCTTCTTTGGATGAAGTAGTGTCAACAACAGCAACTGATCTTGCTTCAAACGAAGACTTTTGGCTAAAAGTGAGAAGCGATTATAAACTAAAACCAGACTATATAAACCTTGAGAGTGGTTATTATAATATCATACCAACACCAACACTAGAGGCGCTTCATAAGCATATAAACATGGTCAATTATGAAGGGTCTTATTATATGCGTACCAAAAGGGTTAATGATAAAAAACGAATGGCAGCAAAACTAGCTACTATCATTAAAAGCCCTACCAAAAATGTGGTTATCACTAGAAATACGACAGAGTCTTTAGATTTGGTGATTAAAGGAATGGATTGGAAGTTTGGAGATGAAGCTATTTTTGCAATTCAAGATTATGGTGCTATGAGAATGATGTTTGAGCAAGTAGCAAATCGTTTTGGAGTTGTTAATAAAATTGTTTCTGTTCCCAACCATCCAAAAACAGACGAAGAAATTGTTGAGCTTTATGCTAATGCAATTACTCCGAAAACCAAATTATTGATGGTATGTCATATGATTAATATTTCTGGACACATTTTACCTATTAAAAAGATTTGCCAAATGGCACACAGCAAAGGTGTGAAAGTAATGGTTGATGGTGCACATTGTGTGGGTCATTTCGAGTTTGATATTAAAGAATTGGAATGTGATTATTATGGCTCTAGTTTGCATAAATGGCTGGCTGTTCCGTTAGGAACAGGATTATTATATGTTGCTGATGAACACATAGATACTACGTGGCCTATTTTTGCCTCCCATACAAAAGAATTGGGAAATATTGCAAAGTTAAACCATACAGGAACAAATCCTGTGTATCATGATTTATCAATAGAAGATGCTATTGACTATTACAATATGTTAGGTGGTGCTAGAAAGGAAGCTAGATTAAGATATCTTCAAGAATATTGGACAAAACAAGTGAGAGATTTGCCAAAGATTATTCTTAATACTCCAAAAGAATCTCATAGAGCCTGTGGAATTGCCAATGTGGGAATTGAAGGCGTCATTCCAACGGATTTAGCTAAAAGATTAATGGATGAATATAAAATTTTTACCGTAGGAATAAATGGAAAGGTAGTTCGAGGCTGTAGAATAACTCCTAATGTGTTTACAACAATTGAAGAATTAGATATTTTTGTAGCAGCATTAAAAGAAATGGCAACTTAGTTACCATTCATTAATTCGGTTAGAATCCAATTTCACAAAAACAAATAGTAGAATTGTAAAACCCCAAAGACCTGAACCTCCATAACTAAAAAAGGGTAGTGGAATTCCAACGGTTGGAATTAATCCCATAACCATACCTATATTAATCATAAAATGTAGGAACAATATGGAAGCAACACTATAGCCATAAATACGGCTAAACTGTGACTTTTGTAATTCAGCTAGGTATAAAATCCTAATTAGTAACAGCACAAATAATATTACAACTAAACTGCTTCCAAGAAATCCCCATTCTTCGCCAACAGTACTAAAAATATAATCTGTGTCTTGTTCAGGAACAAATTTACCTATTGTGCGAGTGCCTTCCATAAAACCTTTTCCTGTTACTCCTCCAGAACTTATGGCCTTCTCAGATTCATTTAAATTGTATAGAATAGTACGTTTCATTTGCTCCAATTTTTCTGGATCTTTTTCTAGGCGTAGCCAAAGACTAATTCTATCTTGTTGATGAGGCTGTAAAATATTGTTATAGAAAAAATGAACACCAAAACTAAAAGCAATACAAATAAGTGAGATAAATATTGGGTTTAGAATAGTTCCCTTTTTATTTTTCAAAATAAAGTGATGAACAAAAATTAAAGCGCTTACAATTATGGCAGTTGGTAGAACTGAAAATTTAAGCGATAAAACCGAAAGAACAACTATACTTAATACTAATAATAAATATATTTGAGGAATACCTTCCCTATAAAACACAAAAAAGAAAGCTGTATAAACAATAGTGCTTCCTGCATCATTTTGAAGTAGAATTAAAAACGCTGGTACAAAAATAATCAATGCAGTTTTTAGCTGATCTTTTATGCTTTTAATATTGGTTTGAAGATCACTTATATATTTAGCGACGGCTAACGAAGTAGCGAATTTAGCAAACTCACTTGGTTGCAAGGTAAATCCACCAATACCATACCAAGATATAGCGCCATTTACTGTTTTCCCAAAAAGAAATAGACCTATTAAGGACAGCATAGACACGAGATATATAATACTTGAGAAGCGTTCATAAAATTTAGCTTCAATACTTAAAACTAGAATGATTAATACAAATGTGAATAAAATAAAAATCAACTGTTTTCCATAACGTTGATTTATGTCTAAGTAAGAAGTTATCTCTCCCGAAGAAGACGCTGAGACAATATTAAGCCAGCCAAAACCAACCAATAATAAGAAAATCACTATGGTTATCCAATCGAATTTTAAATTTCGAGTTCTGTTTAAACTCATTCTATGTCTGTTTGGATTTGCTCGTTTTCGATTTTCTTTAAACGGTTATATTGCTCAACGGTCATTAACCCAGAATTGGCATTTATCCTAAATGGTTTTCCAGAGGTAGGTTTTTCATATTCATGTTCTAAAGTATAATCCATAACCCATTTCTCGAGATCAGTTCGTGTAATATCACCTTTAATATATTTTTCAATCATTAAACTAGCAATTCTTCCAGCAAAACGAGCGCCAAAGTATCCGTTTTCAACTAAAACCGCAATGGCAATTTTTGGGTTTTCTTTTGGTGCAAACGCTACAAATATAGAATGGTCTGTCAATTGTGTTTTAACGCTATCTATAATAGTAAAATTTTCGGCTGTACCAGTTTTACCACAAATTTCAATACCAGGAACTTGTAAAAAATTAGCGGTTCCTCCAGATTTATTATAAACATCAAACAACCCTTGAATTACTGGTTCGAAATGTCGTTTATCAATTGATGTTTGACGTTTTGTAGTATAAGCAGTATCAATAGTTTGTCCTTCAATAGATTTTATAATATGTGGCGTATAATAGTAACCTCTATTGGCAATAGCTGCCATCATGTTGGCCAATTGTATTGGTGTTACAAGCACCTCTCCTTGTCCAATGGAATTAGAAATATTAGTAGTTGCTCGCCAACGAAAATCAGGATATTTTTTATCATAATAAGCACCATCTGGAATATTTCCTGGCTTTCCAATAGTAAGATCATATCCTAAAAAATTTCCTAACCCAAAGCTTTTAATGTGACTACTCCAAACATCCATAGCATGAGATGCATCATCATATTTATCGATAGTTTTTCTATATAATGTTGCAAAATATGAATTACAAGACTCCGAAATACCATTAAATAGATTTCTAGTGCCTGTTCCACAATGACAACCCATTGGTCGTCTGCCACCATAATTATAGGCACCTGTACATCTAACTTTAAAATTTTCGTCAACAACACCTTCTTGCAAAGCAGCTAGAGCAACTAATGCTTTAAATGGAGAACCTGGTTCGTGCATTCGTAGCAAGCCTTTGTCAATTAAAGGCAAATGAATGGAGTCGTTATGAAGCTTCGTATAATTTTTAGAACGCTCTCTGCCAACCAATAAGTTTGGATTGTATGAAGGCGCAGATACTAAGCTTAAAATCTCTCCGCTACTTGGTTCAATAGCAACAATTCCACCAACTTTGTTTTGCATGAGTAGTTCGCCATAAGCTTGTAGTTGAGCATCAATTGATACTGTTATATCTTTTCCAGGTGTTGGTATTGTATCTTGTTTTCCATTATCAAAAGGACCTATATCTCTATTAAATCTGTTTTTTTGAATGAACTTAACACCTTTTACTCCTCTTAATTCATTTTCATAAGATTTTTCTATGCCTTGTTTTCCAATTAGGTCACCCATTTGGTAAAAGCCATCTGCATCAATTTCGCCTTGATGTGCTTCAGCAATAAATCCTAATACATTTGCTCCAATAGTAGTTTGATAATCTCTTAATGAACGTTTTTGAATGTAGAATCCTTTGTATTTCCACATTTTTTCTTGGAGAACTGCATAATCTTTTTTAGATAATTGAGGTACAAAAGGAGATGGTAGTCTTGGGGAGTAATTTAGTGCTCTGTCATATTTTTTAATAAAATCTTCTTTACTTATTTTTAGTAAGGAACAAAATTCTAAAGTATCTAAAGATTCAACTTCTCTAGGAATAACCATAACGTCATACGAAGGTTGGTTGGCAACCAAGAGTTCCCCTTTTCGGTCATAAACATATCCTCTTTTTGGGTAGTAAAACACTTTTCTAATAGCATTATCTTCATAAATGTTGTACGCTTTACCTGTATACACTTGAAGATAAAAGAGTCGCGCAATAAAAGTGATTCCCACTAAAACAATTATAGAAAAGAGTAATAGCTTTCTCATTTAGTTTTTCTACTGAATAAAATGGTTATTAATAAGCAAAGTATTAAAGTAAAGATACTAGAGAATAACGTTTTTTTTAAGATTAAAATTATTTTTGAAGCATTAAAAATTTCTAAACCGAATAAAAATAGATGATGTATAAGAATAATGATTAAAAAATACGTTAATCGTTGTACAAGATCTGTATTGCTAAACTTTATGGTTTGATGTTCATAAACAGCACCAAAAGAAAACTTTAAAACTACTGGACGTATATAGGCTATTGTAACACTAGCTGCTGCATGAATACCTCCTGAGTCTGTAAATAAATCAACAGTTAAACCAATTAAAAATGCTAAAAAAATAAACAGCATTCTGTTATTTTTAATAGGGAATAAGATGATGAATAGAATATATAAATACGGATTTATATATTCTAAAAAATTAATATGGTTAAGTACTAATACTTGTACCAAAACTAAAGCTATAAAGCGCGCAATATTTTTGGTTATGGTATTATTCATCTAGGTTGTTTAAATTCGATATTTCGGCAGCATCTAAATTTTCAATAATATACACATGTCCAATATTGGTCATGTCATTAAATAAGGTGACGTCGATTTCAAAATAATTTTCGGTTTCATCAGTTTTAAAAGAAGCAACAGTACCTATTGGAATTCCTTTTGGAAAAATAGTTGAAAGTCCTCCAGTAATAATGGTGTCTCCAACAATAACAGGTGCTTGTTTTGGCAAATCGGTAAGCTGTACAATATAGGGCGATTTACCATTCCAACTTAATATGCCAAAATGATTTGTCTTTTTTAATTGCGCATTAATACCAATATTAGAATTTAGTATAGATCTAACTCTACTATAATTTGGAGAAGTTTTGTCTATTATACCAACAATACCTTTTGATGTAATGACCCCAAATTCATCTTTAATGCTATCTTTTTCTCCTTTATTGATAGTTAAATAATTATTCGTTAGCGAATAACTGTTTTTGTAAACTTGAGCAACTGTAGATTTATAAATAACTTTTAAAGTTGAAGAATCTGCATATGTATCTTTAAATTCTCCAGTTTTAGAGTTAAATAATATAGATTTAAGTCTATTATTTTCTTCAAGGAGTATTTGATTTTCTTTTTTTAAACCGAAGTAACCTCCAATGTTATTTGCCGACTCATAAATTCCTCCAGTTAAAAAATTGGCCGAATTTATAAACTTACTTTTATGATACGAATGTGATTGAAAAGTAGAAAGTAGCGATATACTAAACAGCAACAAAAACAAAAGAAAGGTTTTGTTTCTTATTATAAAATTTATAATTTGTTGCATGAGTTATGCTCTATTTAATCAATACGCTTTTAAACTTAGGAAGATTTTTTAGTACAATTCCAGTTCCTCTTACAACTGCTCTTAAAGGATCTTCAGCAATATAAACAGGTAAATCTGTTTTCTGAGATAATCGTTTGTCTAAACCTCGAAGCATCGATCCTCCACCAGCTAAATAAATTCCTGTATTATAAATATCGGCTGCTAATTCTGGAGGTGTTTGCGATAGCGTTTCCATAACTGAATCTTCTACACGTAAAATAGACTTGTCTAAAGCTTTAGCAATTTCACGATATGATATTTGAACCTGTTTAGGTTTTCCAGTTAGTAAATCACGTCCTTGAACACTCATTTCTTCAGGTGGTAACTCTAAATCTTCTGTAGCTGCACCAATTTGTATTTTAATTTTTTCAGCTGTTCTATCTCCAACATACAAGTTGTGTTGTGTGCGCATGTAATAAATGATGTCGTTTGTAAATACATCACCAGCGACTTTAACCGATTTGTCACAAACAATACCACCTAAGGCAATAACTGCAATTTCAGTAGTTCCACCACCTATATCTACAATCATATTTCCTTTAGGTTGCATAATATCTACCCCAATACCAATAGCTGCTGCCATAGGTTCATGTATCAAATACACTTCTTTACCGTTTACACGTTCGCACGATTCTTTTACAGCTCGCATTTCAACTTCGGTAATTCCTGAAGGAATACAAACCACCATTCGCAATGCAGGAGCAAATAATTTCTTTTTTAAAGCAGGAATGTTTTTAATAAACATGCTTATCATTTGCTCGGAAGCATCAAAATCTGCAATTACACCATCTTTTAAAGGGCGAATTGTTTTAATATTTTCGTGTGTTTTTCCTTGCATTAAGTTGGCTTCTTTACCAACTGCGATTATTTTTCCTGAAATACGGTCTCTTGCGACTATCGATGGACTGTCTACAACTACTTTATCGTTGTGAATTATAAGTGTGTTTGCTGTTCCTAAATCTATTGCAATTTCTTCGGTTAAGAAATCAAAAAATCCCATGGGCTATCTTAAATTATCTGAGGGTTGTTAATATTAAATTCTGATTAACTGTAAATGTAATAAAATATACGTTATTATTAGGAAAACAGACTTCTAAAAAACAGACTTTATTTTCTGCTGAAATTTAGTGCTTAAAATGTCTAGTCCCAGTCATTACCATTGCCATATTGTTTTCATTACAATAATCAATACTCAATTGATCTTTTATAGAGCCTCCAGGTTGAATTACAGCTGTAATTCCTGCATTATTAGCTATTTCTACACAGTCTGGAAAAGGAAAAAAGGCGTCACTTGCCATGACAGCACCTTTTAAATCAAACTTAAACGATTGTGCTTTATGAATGGCTTGATTTAAAGCATCTACACGACTTGTTTGTCCTGTTCCACTAGCACAAAGTTGCTTGTTTTTTGCAAGAACGATAGTATTTGACTTGGTATGTTTACATAATTTTGAGGCAAATAATAAATCTTCAAGTTCTGCTTCTGAAGGTGAGCTATTTGTCGCTGTAGTAAGCATTTCACGAGAATCGGTAATATTATCTCTAAATTGAACTAGTACCCCATTTAAACAGGTTCTCACTGTGGTTTTTGGTAACTGAACATCTTTTTGAACTAAAATAATTCTATTCTTTTTGCCTTTAAGAATGTCTAAAGCCTCATCAGAAAAAGAAGGAGCAATCACAACTTCACAAAACAATTGGTGGATTTCGTTTGCAGTAGCAACATCAATTTCTGAGTTACTAATTAAAATGCCTCCAAAAGCAGAAACAGGATCTCCTGCTAAGGCGTCAACATACGCTTGATGAATGGTATTTCTTTGTGCTAAACCACAAGCGTTATTGTGTTTTAGTATAGCAAATGTTGGAGCTTCACCTTTGAATTCGTTCATTAAATTCACTGCAGCATCAACATCTAAAAGGTTGTTATAGCTTAATTCTTTGCCGTGAAGTTTGTCGAACATCGCTTCAAAATCTCCAAAGAAAAAACCTCTTTGATGTGGATTTTCACCATAGCGCAACACTTGACCTTTGGTTTCACTAATCTTTAACGTAGCAATCTCATGGTTTTTGTTGAAGTAATTGAAAATGGCAGAATCATAATGCGACGATACATTAAACGATTTTGCTGCGAAACGTTTTCTATCAGCTTCAGTAGTAGAGCCATTGTTTTCTGAAATCAACTCCAAAAATTCTTGATAATCATCTACTGAAGAGACACAAATAACGTCGTTATAATTTTTGGCTGCAGCACGAATTAACGAAATACCACCAATATCAATTTTTTCAATAATATCTTGGTTACTAGCTCCTGAAGCAACTGTTTTTTCAAATGGATATAAATCCACAATCACACAATCAATTTGTGGAATATCAAATTCTGCTAATTCTGCAATATCTTGAGCATTGTCTTGACGATTTAAAATACCACCAAATATTTTTGGATGCAAGGTTTTTACACGACCTCCAAGAATGGAAGGATAGGAGGTAATGTCTTCAGCTGGAACAACATTGATACCTAAATCGTTAATAAATTTTTGTGTGCCTCCAGTAGAATAAATGGTGACACCTTGCTCGTTTAATTTTTTAACAATAGGTGCTAAACCGTCTTTACTAAAAACGGAAATTAATGCAGATTTTATGATTTTGTTGTTGCTCATTATAGATGTATTAATAAGCCATCAAAAATAAGCAATTTGCAAGCGTTTTTTATTGAAAATGTATTGGACTTTTTAACTAAAAAGAGGAGTTGTTAACAGACTAGAATTATTTTTGTAGTTTTACTATGGGAGAAGAAACAAAACAAATATATGCGTAAGAGGAAAATACTTTTATTCAGCTTTATTTTCTTGATTTCATTTTCTGCTTTCACTCAAATAAATAAGCCGAAATACAGGAATTTAAGATGTGATGATTCTTTGAAATTTGATACAATTCAAATTCAAAAGAATAACTATATATACAAAGTTGTTTCTCTTTATAGAGTAGAAACAAAAACAGATACTATTTATATTGGAGAAATTATTTTACCTGGTTTTATTCCAAATTCTAGAACGTTACTTTTAAAAGAAGTATTAACCATTATAGGAAAAAATGAAGGTTTTTCAGGATTTGAAGTATATCCAGATTGCGAATCCATTAAGATACAGCAATCTTCATCAGGATATAGTTGGCAAATAAGAGAAGAAAATAGAAAAAATATTGTTGGGAAAATTATGATTGATAATTAAACCAAGATTTCAGAAACCTCTTTACATACAAACTCCAAAAAGCGTTCGTCTGCTTCAGTAAAAGGGTCAGGTGTGTTAGAGTCTATGTCTATTTGTCCAATATTTTCACCATTTACAAAAATTGGGATTACAATTTCGGCTTTTACAGTAATGCTACAAGCTATATAATTGTGTTGTGCTGCTACATCCGGAACCACAAAATTTTCATTACTCACAGCCACTTGTCCGCAAATACCTTTTCCAAATGGAATAATAGTATGATCTGTTGGTTCTCCAACATAAGGACCTAGTTTTAGCTCTTCCTTGTCACCATTTTTAAAATAAAAACCAACCCAATTATAGTAGCTAATATTGGTTTCTAGCAACTTACAGATGTTGTACAACCGATTTTCAACAGTTTCATTTGTGTTTGAAACAATTTCGGTTATTTTTGGTTCAAGAGTTTTGAGTTCCATGTAGTAATTTTTTGTAAAAGTATTTAAAATTCAAATCAATTTGCAAGCACTTTTCGTTAAATATAAGTCGGTTATAAAATTCATCCTAACATTTGTGTTGGTGTATGCAGTTTTATCGATGTCTTATAAGTTGTATTTAGATTATTCTGATGGCTCAAAATATTACCCAGATTATGTTACAAACCTTACGGCAAAGCAAAGCGAATCGCTTTTGGATTCTCTAGGCTATAATGCATCAATTGAAGTACATCCTGATGAACCATCTATGAAATTAATCATCAATAACAAATATGTGGCACGAGTTATAGAAGGTTGTAATTCAGTAAGTGTTATTGTGTTATTTATATCGTTTATCATTGCTTTTTCTGGACGATTAAAGCCAACAATTATTTACTTACTTGCTGGAAGTGTATTGATCTATGCAGTTAATTTAATGCGAATCGTTATTCTATCCATAGGTTTGTTTCATTATCCTTGGCGACGCGATATTTTGCACAACATTATTTTTCCGTTAATTATTTACGGAATAGTATTTTTACTTTGGATGGTTTGGGTAAACCGTTTTGCTACGTTAAAAAAACAAAATGCATAAGTGGTTAAAATACATACTAATTCTTGTTTTAGTGTTTTTACTTGCGTTAATAAGATTTTTTGAAGATTACTTGTTTTACGACCCTTACTTGCAATTTTTTGAGAATGATTACTTGTATATTGATTCTCCACGAAGAGAAACTTTAAAATTGGTACTTTTTACAACCTTGAGGTATATATTAAATTCAATAATTTCAATTAGCATTTTGTTTATTGCTTTTAAAAGTAAAAGTGTTGTCAAGTTTGCAACTATTATTTATGTAATTGCATATTTGTTCCTGTTGGCAGCATTTCTTTATTTTGTAATAAACCCTAAGCAAGAAGATTATTATCTATTTTTTAATATTCGTAGATTTTTAATTCAACCTTTAATTCTAGTAGTTTTACTACCAGCATTTTATTACAATAAAATAAAGGGTTAATGTTAATGGTTTTGTAAAAAAAGCAATCTTTATTTTTACTTTTATACCTTTGTGTTGTGATTAAACAGTTGTTACATCAAATATTTTCAATAAGCCTCGCATTAATTGTGTTATGTTCAACAATATCTTTTAAAGTTGAAAAGCATTTTTGTGGCGATGCTTTAGTAGATGTGTCCATTTTTGCACAAGCTCAAGACTGTAGCGGTATTAGTATGAATACTGCTACTTACAAAAAGAAGAGTTGTTGTAAAAACGAAATCACTGTTATTGAAGGGCAAAACGAATTAATTGTAAAAACGGTTTACGATTTAGAGTTTGAACAGCAACTTTTTGTTTATTCTTTTGCATATTCATACATCAATCTTTTTGAAGGATTACCTCAGTTGGTAATTCCGCATAAAGATTATTCTCCACCCAACTTGGTCGTAGATAAACAAATCATGGATCAAGTATTCTTAATCTGATATTTTTTAATAGAGTGCTACTTTAATTTGTATTGTAGCAATATGTAATGCATTGTGTTTCAATGCGAAATTCTCAAATTATAAACTATTGAAAACAAATATACTTTGAAACGTATACTATACATACTGCTTTTAATGCCAATCTTTATGTTTTCTCAAGAAGAACTTAAAGGGGTAATATTAGAAGCAAACGAAAAAAATGAACAAATACCATTGCCAGGAGCAAATGTGTATTGGTTAAATACAACCGTTGGCGATGTTACTGATATTGATGGAAAGTTTAGCATTCCTTATAAAAAGGAATATAAAAAACTTGTAATTAGTTATGTTGGCTTTACAACAGATACTATTGATATTGTTAATTCAAGAACGGTAAAGCATTGGTTGAAGCCAACATCAAATCTAGATGAAGTTACTATTAAAGGAAGAAAAAAAGCCACAGCAACATCATATTTCGCATCACAAAATGTGATTAATGTGAGTAGTGACGAGTTGTTAAAAGCTGCTTGTTGCAATCTATCGGAAAGTTTTGAAACCAACCCTTCGATAGACGTCAATTTTGCCGATGCAGTATCTGGAACACGGCAAATAAAAATGTTGGGTTTAACAAGTCCTTATATATTAATTACAACCGAAAATGTACCGTCTATAAGAGGTGCATCCCAAGCCTATGGTTTAAGTTTTATTCCTGGAACTTGGGTAGAGAGTATTCAAATTACCAAAGGAGCAGGAAGCGCTGTTAACGGTTTCGAAAGCATTGCAGGACAGATAAATGCAGAATTAAAAAAACCACTAACAGACGATAAACTTTTTGTTAACTTATTTGCCGCAGGAAGCGAGCGTGTAGAACTTAATACACATTTAAACACGAAAGTCAGTAAAAAATGGTCAACAGGATTATATCTTCATGGAAATACACATAACAAAAAGCATGATGTAAACGATGATGGTTTTTTAGATATGCCTTTGTATCATCAAATTAATGTGATGAATCGTTGGCAGTATATTGATAATGAAAAAGGCTTCGTGAGTTTTTTAAATGTTCGATATCTAGACGATGACAAGCAATCAGGACAGGTAAATTTTAACCCAAAAACTGATAAGCTGACCACTAATGCTTGGGGTAGTGAAATAGATACCAAGCGTATTGATTTGTCAGGTAAATTTGGTTATGTGAATCCAGAAATTCCATACCAAAAACTAGGTGTGCAATTAGCTTATAGTAATCATGAGCAAGAGTCATATTTTGGATTGAATGAATACAACATAAAGCATAATAGTTTTTATGCAAATGTGGTGTATAATTCTATAATAAGCGATTCTAGACACAAAGTTAAAACAGGAATTAGTTATGCTAGTGATGTTTATGATGAAGATGTAAACACGAATAACTTTGCAAGAAATGAAAACTCGGTTGGTACATTTTTTGAATATGCTTATGATAATTTAGAAGCTTTAAATTTAACAGCTGGAGTACGAGTAGATCACAGCAATTTACTTGGTACATTTATAACACCTAGAATTCATCTAAGATATACACCTTGGGAAAAGTCGGCATTTAGAGCTTCTATTGGTAGAGGAAAACGAAGTGCTAATATTTTTGCCGAAAACCAAAAACTGTTTGCTACTTCTAGAGTTATTAATCTAGTTGATACTGATGGTGATATTTATGGATTAGATCCAGAAATTGCATGGAACTATGGTGTGTCGTATTTACAAGGATTTAATTTATTTGGACAAAAAGCAGATATAACGTTTGATTTTTATAGAACCGATTTTAAAAATCAGGTCGTAGTAGATTACGAAAACTCGCAAGAAGTTAGTTTTTATAATTTAAAAGAGGATAGTTATGCCAATAGTTTTCAAACAGAATTAAACTACAATATATCAGAAGGATTAGATTTGAGATTAGCGTATAAATTCTATGATGTAAAAACACAATATAACTCAGGTGAGTTAGAAAAACCATTAACACCAAAACATCGAGTTTTTGCTAATCTGTCATATGAAACTAAAATAAAAAACAACTCAAGATGGAAATTCGATACGACATTTAATAGACTAAGTAAACAACGTTTTTCTTCGACTCAAAATAATCCTTTAGAATATCAGTTATCTGATTATTCAGGAACACTTGCAACACTTAATGCCCAAGTAACTAGAGTGTTTTCTGAAAAATTTGAAGTATATTTAGGTGGTGAAAATATCACGAATGTAAAACAAAATAACCCAGTAGTTGCTGCCGATAATCCATTTAGTAGTAGTTTTGATACTACATTTGTTTATGGTCCAATTTTTGGAAGTAACTATTATGCAGGTTTAAGATTAAAAATAAATTAAAAATGAAAAAAGTATTAGTATTAACAATTATGTTACTTGGAGTAACATCATTTGCACAAAACAAAAACGCAAAGGCATCGCTTGAAGTGGATGGAATTTGTTTAATGTGTAAAGAGCGAATAGAAAAAGCCAGTGTGAAAACTAAAGGTGTGAAATCGGCAGTTTGGGATGTAAAAACTCACGAACTTAAATTAATTTTCGACGAGCGTAAAACAAATTTAGATGCTATTAGAAAAAATATTGTAGCTGTAGGTCACGACACCAAAGAACTTAAAGCTACAGACGAAGCTTATAACAGTGTGCATCCTTGCTGTAAATATAGAGATGAGGATGTAAAAAAAGACCACGAAAACGAAACAAAAACAAAAACAAAAAATTAAGTAACGATGAAAAAAACACTATTAATTTTAGCATTAATGCTAAGTGCAAGTACAGTTTTAGTGTCTTGTAAAGGAGAAAAAAAAGAGAATAATGAAGAAATTGAAATGACTGAGAGTCACGCAGCTGATAATGCAGATATGGCTATGAACGATGTGTACCAATGTCCAATGGATTGTGAAGAAGGAAAAACTTATGATAAAGAAGGAAACTGTCCAGTTTGCAAAATGGCTTTAAAGAAAGTAGAAGGTGATAATGATGAAGGAGACTCCGAAGATCATGATGACGATTAATTAAATTTATACATAATAAAAAGCACCTAGCATTAACTAGGTGCTTTTTTTATGATTGATAATTAAAAGTAAGGAACAGAATTATTATCCGACTTCTTAGAAAGAAATCATTAAAATGAATTCAAAACCAATTCTAATCTGTTTATTATTTTCTTTTTACAGCTATGCTCAAACATGTTGTTCTGGTGGAATTCCGTTGTCCAATAATATTGGATTACCAACTTTAAGTAAAGGGAGCTTTCAAATTGGTGTACATTATGATTATAATAATCTCAATACGTTAAATTTCGAAAAAGAAAAACTTGATGATAATTCTAGGTTAAGAATTACCCACTCTGCATTACTAAATATAAATTATTCTATTTTTAATAATTTATCAATTGAAGGATTGTTTACCTATGTCAATCAACGAAGGAAAATAATGCAATTTGGAAATGAAAATTTAGATCAAACCTCAGGAATAGGTGATGCAGTATTACTGACGATGTATAAATTTAAACCTAAGAAAATTCAAAATTTAGAATTCAATATAGGTGTCGGTGCCAAAATTCCACTTGGATCTACAACCGAAAAAAGTACTGAAGGGATCGTTTTAAATGCTGATTTACAACCAGGAAGTAATACTTGGGATGTTATTTATTTAATGTCTGTGGGCCACAGTTTTAATTTCAGACCATCTTTTCAAATTGGAGGAAGAATTATTTATAGAGCAACAGGAATTAATAACTCTTATTATGGAAACACTAGTTATAAATTTGGAGATGAGTTTTTATCTTTTCTAAGTTTTTCAGATATATTCGTAGCTTTTAAAACATTAGTTTCACCCAGTTTGTCATTAAAATATAGAAATGTGGTTAAAGATGAATTGGATGAATTTCCCCTAGATAATACAGGAGGGAATTTTGTGTCATTAATTCCAAATTTTACTATAGATATAACACCAAATATTACGTTTTCAACAAAAGCTGAATTACCAATTTATAGTTATGTAGAAGGGACACAATTAACACCTACTTATAGAGTGACAACAGGTGTGTTATTAAGATTAGAGCCTAAGCCTAGGCTTTTTAACTAAAGCTATCATTATGAAAAAAATATACTCTTTATTAGTCATTTCGGTCATCACATTATCTTGTAATAAAACTGATGATACATCAAATCAAACAAATGGAATATCTATAGAGGCAGAGGAGGAATGGTTAATTGCTAGACGTGAAATTAAAGATGGTGGTGCAGGTAAAGATGGAATTCCATCTATAGATAATCCTGAATTTATAGATGATGCTGGACTTGAGGATGATGAATTAGTCGTAGGTATTTACTTTGAAGGTGAAGCAAGAGCTTATCCTCATTATATTTTAGATTGGCATGAAATAGTTAATGATGTAATTGGTAACGATCCAATTGCTTTGTCATATTGTCCATTAACTGGAACTGCTTTTGCATGGGAAAGAGAAGCAGATAATGCAGACGGAACTTTTGGAGTTTCGGGGCTTTTGTACAATTCCAATCTACTCTTATATGATAGAAAGACTGAAAGTTTATGGTCGCAATTAAAATTGCAATGTGTAAATGGTGATTTGGTTGGTGAAAGACCAACCTTATTTAATGTTGTTGAGACAGATTGGAAAACATGGAAAAAACTATACCCTGAAACATTGGTGCTAAGTGAAGATACTGGGTTTTCAAGAAATTATGACGTATATCCTTATGGAGACTATAAGACAAATGATAATTACTTCCTTTTTCTTCCAGCGCCTCATGACAGGAGGTTGCTAAATAAAAAAAGAGTATATGCTATTATTGATGAAGATAAATCTAAAGTGTATCAATTTGAAGATTTTATGGGAGGAAATGCGATAATAGATACATTTAATAATAAAAAATATCTTATAGTAGGAGATGAGCATATTTTAAACTCATTTGAATTAAGTCAAGATAATGAAGGACTTGTTTTTGAATATGAATTAAGTGATTCTGGAGGGTTCTTTAAAGATGATTTAGGTACAGTTAGGAATGTTTTTGGAGGTGTTCTATCAGGAAATCTTGGTGACTATTTGACTCCTGCTAACTCAGTTGTTAGTTATTGGTTTGCTATTGGAGCTTTTTATCCAGATGCAGAAATATATCAACCATAAAAAAACGCTCCAATTATTGAAGCGTTTTTTATAATTTTGAGAATCGACTTTTGTCTTACATCATTCCTGGCATTCCACCTCCCATTGGTGGCATTGCAGGTGTGTCTTCTTTAATATCTATTAAAGCACACTCGGTAGTTAAAATCATTCCAGCAACAGAAGCTGCATTCTCTAAAGCGATACGTGTTACTTTTTTAGGATCGATAATTCCTGCTTTAAGCATGTCGACATAAGTTTCAGTTTTTGCATCAAAACCAAAATCTTTTTTGCCTTCCATTACTTTAGCAACAACAACACTACCTTCACCACCAGCATTTTCAACAATGGTACGTAAAGGTGCTTCAACAGCTCGCGCTACAATTTGGATTCCAGTAACTTCATCAAGGTTTTCAGTTGTAATCTTTTCTAATAATGATTTTGCTCTTACTAAAGCAACACCACCTCCAGCAACAATACCTTCTTCAACGGCAGCTCTTGTAGCATGTAATGCATCATCTACACGATCTTTTTTCTCTTTCATTTCTACTTCACTTGCAGCACCAACATAAAGTACAGCAACACCTCCAGCTAATTTAGCTAAACGTTCTTGTAGCTTTTCTTTGTCGTAATCACTTGTAGTAGTTTCTATTTGAGCTTTTATTTGATTAACTCTAGCTTTTATTTCGGAAGCTTTTCCTGAGCCATTTACTATAGTTGTATTGTCTTTATCTACAGTTACAGTTTCGGCAGTTCCAAGCATACTTAAATCTGCATTTTCTAGTGAAAACCCTCTTTCTTCAGAAATTACAGTACCACCAGTTAAAATGGCGATATCTTCTAACATTGCTTTACGTCTGTCTCCAAATCCTGGAGCTTTTACGGCAGCAATTTTAAGTCCGCCTCTTAATTTGTTTACTACAAGAGTAGCTAAGGCTTGACCATCAACATCTTCGGCTATAATCAATAATGGACGACCAGATTGTGCTACTGGTTCTAGTATTGGAAGAATTTCTTGTAGGTTAGATATTTTTTTATCAAATAATAAAATGTATGGATTTTCCATATCTGCAATCATTTTATCGGCATCGGTTACAAAGTAAGGAGATAAATAACCTCTGTCAAATTGCATACCTTCTACAACATCAACGTAAGTTTCCATTCCTTTTGCTTCCTCAACGGTAATGACACCTTCTTTTCCTACTTTGCCAAAAGCTTTTGCTATTAAGTCACCAATAGTATCATCATTATTAGCGGAAATAGCAGCTACTTGTTTAATCATTTCTGAAGAGTTACCTACTTTTTTAGCTTGTTTTTCTAAGTCTTTAGTAATGGCATCAACAGCTTTGTCAATACCACGTTTTAAATCCATAGGGTTTGCGCCAGCTGCAACATTTTTTAAGCCTTCTTTTACAATTGCTTGTGCTAAAACAGTTGCAGTTGTTGTTCCATCACCTGCTAAATCATTAGTTTTAGAAGCTACTTCTTTCACCATTTGAGCTCCCATGTTTTCAAGCTCATTTTCAAGTTCAATTTCTTTTGCAACGGTAACACCATCTTTAGTAACCTGAGGTGCTCCAAAACTTTTGCTAATAATTACGTTACGACCTTTTGGTCCTAAAGTTACTTTTACTGCATTTGCTAATGCGTCAACACCACGTTTTAAACCGTCACGTGCTTCAATATCAAATTTTATATCTTTTGCCATTTGTTCGTTATTTTTTAATAATTATACAATTGCAAGAATGTCGCTTTCTCGCATAATTAAATAGTCTTTTCCGTCTAGTTTTAACTCAGTACCAGCATATTTCCCATAAAGTACAGTGTCATGTTTTTTCACTGTCATTGGCTCGTCTTTAGTGCCTTTGCCAACAGCTATAACTGTTCCTTTTTGAGGTTTTTCTTTTGCATTGTCTGGAATAATAATTCCTGAAGCTGTTGTAGTTTCAGCTTCTAATGGTTCTATTAGAACTCTATCTGCTAATGGTTTAATGTTTAAAGCCATTTTCTATATGTTTTAAATTAATGATTAAGATTAACGCTAAAGCGTTGTTCCAAAATTGTGCCAATAAAATATGACTGACAAACTTGCAGAAACAAAAAATGCCAACTGTTTAAGTTGGCATTTTATTATTTTTAAGTCACATTTTTACTGTGCTGAGTCGTTGCTTACTTCGTTAGTAGGAGTGTCAGTTGTAGTAGGAGTCGTTGCTGGAAGAGGTTGAGATGTTGTTGCATCTTGATCTAAAGCTTTAGACTCTGTAGTTGTACCATTACCACCAATTGCTACATTAGAAAGTAAAATTAGTGCAATTAATAAAGTAGCTAAAGCCCAAGTACTTTTATCTAAAAAGTCTGAGGTTTTTTTAACACCACCTAATTGCTGAGTACCACCTCCACCAAATGAAGATGATAATCCTCCACCTTTTGGGTTTTGTACCATTACTACTACTACTAATAGGAACGCTACGATAACGATAAGAATTAAAAATATTGAAAACGTGCTCATTATTATTTATTGTTTTGTTCTTGTATTTCTTTTATTGCTTGAATTTGGTCTGCAAAGAAACCACTTTTTTCTGGATATTTCAAACTTAAAATTTTATAAGATTGAATAGCTTTATAGTAGTTTTTTTGTTCTACATAAATTCGCGCTAATGTTTCAGTCATTAAAGTCTCTGGTTGCATCATTTGTGATTTGGCAATATTGAGTGTTGGTGTATCCTTTTTTATTGGCTGAATTTTTGGACTTGAGGCAATAAATTTATCTATTAATTCAAACTTTCTAGTTTTTTCATCTTCTTCTGGTTTTATTACATCACCAGCTACATCTTGTTCTCTAATAATAGGTTTAAAGCTTGTGATTTTTAGCCATTCACTAAAGGAGTGTACTTCATTTTTGTTGAAATCTAAAGGTTTTCCAACTTCTAGGATTTCTTGAGGTGACTTTTCAATATTAGAGACATCTACTTTAATAATTTTTTCAGGAGAAATTAGTTCTTGTTTTTCTTCAAATAAATCAGGGCGTATTGTTGGTTCAGTATCCTTGATATGTTGTTTTAAAGCTTCATCAATTATAACACTTTTATTAACAGAAATGTCTTCGACATCATTTACTTCTATATCTTTTAAATGTGCAATATTCTTTTTTATATGCTCTGAAATTTCGTTTTGTTGAAATTCGTTTGATGTTATAAAATCAAATAAAATACTTCTATCTGTTGTGTAAGCAGCAGTAGTTTTTAATTCTTGATTGTATTTGAAACTCTCTTGATCTTTTAGTCCTTTAAGATGAATAGCTCTTGCCGATTGAAAATATGGAAACTCATTAATAATAGCTTTTACATCACTTACTTGATTTGCAGAGATATTCTGAGGATTTTGTAGCAGTTTTGTAAAATTAGAAGTATTCATCGCTTACCAGTTTGCAGATAATGATGCATTAACAACATCTTGAGTTATGCGTTCAAATATTTCAGCTATTGCTATAGCTTTTTGACTACCTACTAATTGAGCGCTTCCTTCATAATCAAAATAAAATGAGAAACGTTGATCAAACTCAGCTTCTGGATCGTTTTTGTCATAAAAATGAACTTTAACAGCAATGGTTAAACGGTTTTGTGCAGCAGTGTTATTTGCGGTAGCTGTAGTAGGAGATATACGATACTCTACTATTTCACCTTCGTAAACGAGGTCACCATTAGATTTTACTAAATCTAATTTCGTCTGATTCAAAATAATTTCCTCTAGTGCTATTTTAAAATCGCGCTCTAAACCAGGTTCTATTAAAGGTGCGTTGTTTTGAAAATAATTGACCTGAAACGTTTTCGTGTTTTCAGAAATTGAAACCGAAGTAAAGGAGTATTTCCAACAGCTTTGTAGAGTTGTCAATAAAACTAATAGAAATGAATATTTTAAATATTTCATTTAATACGTGTTAGGTCGTTTCATAGTAATAAACGCATAAATATAGCCAGCATTATCTGCAATATCAAAATCTACACTTATTAATCGGTATCCTTGATAATGCTTTTCGTTTACTAAATCTTCAGCTTCTTGTCTTATTTTTTCGGAGCTATTACGAGCAAACGATTTTCGAATCATAAATATTTCTACTGCCTTCATAAATTTATTTTAAAGATCAAACTGCTTAATTTTTCTATATAATGTACGCTCACTTATGCCAAGTTCTGCTGCTGCTAATTTACGCTTTCCGTTGTGACGTTCTAAAGATTTTTTTATTAATTCCAACTCTTTATCATGCAGCGATAAAGTTTCTTCTTCTTCAATTTCTTCAGCAAAATGGTATTTATCTTGAGTAGTATTTACTATTTCAACAGGTTGCGCACTTTCATTAGGTAAGGACAGTACTTCTAACTCCTCTTTAATTGTTTCGTCATCTTCTTCACCATAAATTTTTTGGATTAGTCCTTGATTGTCTTTTTGAACATCTTGCGTATTACCTTTTTGCATGAGCTCCATAGTAAGCTTCTTTAAGTCGTTAAGGTCGCTTTTCATATCGAACAACACTTTGTAAAGAATTTCCCGCTCATTACTAAAGTCATTTTCTTTTTTAGTTGAGCCGATAACGGCAGGTAAGTTTTGTCCAGAATTAGGTAAATAATGTCTTAGTATTTCACCAGTTATTTCTCGTTTATGTTCTAAGACAGACACTTGTTCGGCAACATTACGTAGCTGTCTTATGTTACCGCTCCAACGATATTTTAAAAGCATAGTGATAGCATCATCACTTAATTTAATTGTTGGCATTTTATATTTAAGAGCAAAATCACTTGCAAACTTTCTGAACAATAAATGAATATCTTCTTTACGGTCTCTTAAAGGAGGAAGATGAATGTCAATAGTGCTTAATCTATAATAAAGGTCTTCTCTAAACTTTTCCTTTTTTATAGCATCAAACATATCCATATTTGTTGCAGCAACAATACGAACATTTGTTTTTTGTACTTTGCTTGAGCCTACTTTTATAAACTCACCATTTTCTAAAACACGTAATAAACGTACTTGCGTGGTTAATGGCAATTCACCAACTTCATCTAAAAAAATGGTGCCTCCATCTGCAACTTCAAAGTAACCAGAGCGTGTTTGTGTAGCGCCTGTAAAAGAGCCTTTTTCATGACCAAAGAGTTCACTGTCTATGGTTCCTTCAGGAATGGCTCCACAGTTAACCGCAATATACTTTCCATGTTTTCTATGTGAAAGCTGGTGAATAATTTTTGGAATACTTTCTTTTCCAACCCCAGACTCCCCAGTTACTAATACCGAAATATCAGTTGGTGCAACTTGTATTGCTTTTTCAATAGCACGATTTAAAGCAGCATCGTTACCAATGATTCCAAAACGTTGTTTTATAGCTTGTACTGATTCCATAGTTTAATTATTATCTGAATAACCTATCGCTTCACCTATAAGTGTTGCTGTGGTACAATTATTCACTTTAACATTTACAAAATCTCCAACTTTATAATGCTCTTTTGGAAATACAGCAACTAAGTTGTGTTCAGTTCTTCCAGACCATTGTTTAGAAGATTTTTTAGATTCTTTTTCAATCAAAACTTCAACAGTTTTATTTAAAAACTGCTCAGTTCTATACTTACTGTGTTTTTGTTGTAATGCAACAACTTCAGCTAACCGTTTCATTTTAACAGACTCAGGAATATCATCTTTTAATTTTCGTGCTGCCATTGTACCTGGTCGTTCAGAATATGCGAACATGTATCCAAACGAATACTTAATATGTTCCATTAAGCTTAAAGTATCTTGATGATCTTTCTCAGTTTCTGTTGGAAAACCTGTAATTAAATCATGAGACACTGTACAATCAGGCAATATTTTTTTTATATCATCAATCAACTTGATGTACTCCTCACGAGTGTGCTGGCGATTCATTTCTTTTAATATTCTGTTACTACCGCTTTGTACTGGAAGATGAATATAGTTGCAAATATTTTTGTGTTTTGCCATAGATTCAACAACATCTAAGGTCATATCTTGAGGATTGGACGTTGAAAACCGAATACGCATTTTGGGTTGCGCTTCTGCACATAATTCCAATAGATTAGCAAAATTTACAGCTGTTGCTTTTTGAATATCACTTGCTTTATCAAAGTCCTTTTTTAATCCACCACCATACCATAAATAACTATCTACATTTTGACCTAGTAAAGTGATTTCTTTAAAACCTTTAGATGCTAAATCATTCACTTCTTCAATAATACTTTGCGGATTTCTACTGCGCTCTCTACCTCTCGTAAAAGGCACAACGCAGAAAGTACACATATTGTCACAACCACGAGTAATGGATACAAATGCTGTAACACCATTGCTTTGCAATCTTACTGGCGAAATATCGCCATAGGTTTCTTCTTTAGATAGAATAACATTGATGGCATCTCTGCCTTTATCAACTTCAGCAAGTAAATTAGGCAAATCTTTATAAGCATCAGGCCCAACAACTAAATCTACAATTTTTTCTTCTTCAAGGAACTTGTCTTTTAAACGCTCAGCCATACAACCTAAAACACCAACTTTCATTTTTGGATTGTGAGTACGTTTTACAGCATTATATTTTTCTAAGCGTTTTCTTATAGTTTGTTCGGCTTTATCTCTAATGGAACATGTATTAACCAAAACTAAATCGGCTTCTTCTAACCTCTGTGTAGTATTAAAGCCATTGTTAGCTAAAATAGACGCTACAATTTCACTGTCGCTAAAATTCATAGCACAGCCATAACTCTCTATAAAAAGCTTTCTAGTATTATTTTGATGTTGGTCTAAAATTAAGGATTGTCCTTGTTTTTTCTCGTCTATAATCTTTTCCATATTGTACTTGAAACCTGTAATAGTCAATAAGCATGCAAAGATACAATTAATTTAGGTTTTATGACAAAGTGGCAGAGTGTTAAATTTAATTAAATTATTTACATTTGAGAGCGAACCAAATTCAATTAATATGAACTACTCCGAAATACAATCGAAAATACAGAATGCACAGCATCTAGATTTTGGAAAAATCCTCGACCTTACAATTAACATGTTTAAGGAGATTTGGTTGAAAGGGTTTTTAATGGTTTTAGTGCTTGTTGCATTTGCTGTTGGTATTTCAATGTTCTTTAGCTTTATTGGTCTAGGTCCAGAGCCTTTTGAAGTTGATTACAACGGAAATTTTAATTTCTTTGAAAACTACACCAGTAATGCTTTTTACTCATTACCACAAACTATATTGATTTCTTTCTTAACAATCGGACTGTTGGCTGGATTTTATAGAATTTGCAAACAAACAGATTTGAATAATTTACAAAAAGATGACTTATTCTATTATTACAAGGGTGAGTTTATAGGTAAAATTTTTACGCTAGGTATTGTATATTCTTTAATTGCCGTAATTGCTCAATGGTTATTTATTATACCATATATATATGCTTTTGTGCCTTTATCATTTTTTGCTGTGGTATTTTCTAATAATCCTGAATTAACCGAAACAGAAATCGTAAAGATTAGTTTTAGTTTAGGAACAAAAAAATGGTTGCTAACTTTTGGGTTACTATTTGTTACTGGTATTTTAGGAATGCTTGGTATTATAGCCTGTGGTATAGGCTTGCTTTTTACAATATCAATAATGTATCTTCCAGTGTATTTTGTATATCGCGATGTTGTAGGCTTTGAAGATGATAGCGAAATAATGAAAATTGGAACCGAATAAAATGACTAATTACAATGTTTTAAAACCTGTCTAGTGCAGGTTTTTTTTATGAGCAAAAGCAAACTAAAATTTGCAAATAAAAAAAATCGTCTACATTTGTACCTCTAAAAAAATGAATAATGGCGAAGAATTTAGTGATTGTAGAGTCACCTGCTAAGGCAAAAACTATTGAAAAATTTCTAGGTAAAGATTTTAAAGTAGAGTCCAGTTATGGACATATTTCAGATTTACCATCAAAGGAATTAGGTGTAGATGTTGAAGGTGATTTTAAGCCTAAATATAAAGTTTCAAGCGATAAAAAAGCGGTAGTAAAAAAATTAAAAGACTTAGCTAAAAAAGCTGATATGGTTTGGTTAGCAAGTGATGAGGATCGTGAAGGAGAGGCTATTGCTTGGCATCTTGCAGAAAATTTAGGATTAGACAAAGAAAAGATAAAGCGTATTGTTTTTCATGAGATTACTAAAGCTGCTATTCAAAAAGCAATTGAAAATCCAAGAAGTATAGACTATAATTTAGTTGATGCACAACAAGCACGTCGTGTATTGGATAGAATTGTTGGTTACGAATTATCACCAGTACTTTGGAGAAAAGTAAAAGGAGGTCTGTCTGCAGGACGTGTGCAATCAGTTTCTGTTAGATTGATTGTAGAGCGTGAAAGAGATATTCAAGCGTTTACCCCTGAAGCATCTTATAGGATAGATGCTGAATTTTCCAACGAAGAAGGTCAGACATTTAAAGCGAAGCTTCCAAAAAACTTTTCTACTAAAGCAGAAGCTCAAAAATTCTTAGAAGCAAATGCAAATGCTGATTTTAAAGTTGCTGATTTAGAGAAAAAACCAGCAAAAAAATCACCAGCAGCACCTTTTACAACATCAACATTACAACAAGAAGCTTCTAGAAAATTAGGTTTTTCAGTAAGCAGAACGATGAATAATGCACAACGTTTATATGAAGCTGGTTTGATTACGTATATGAGAACAGATAGTGTAAATTTATCTGACGAGGCTAGAAAAGGAGCACAAGCTGAAATTGAAAATGCATTTGGAGAAAAATATAGTAAACCAAGAAATTATAAAGGAAAAACAAAAGGGGCTCAAGAGGCGCATGAGGCTATTCGTCCTACCGATTTTTCACTACACACAGCTAATGTAGAAAGAGATCAAGCACGTTTATACGATTTAATTTGGAAACGAGCTATTGCATCTCAAATGAGCGAAGCGCAATTAGAAAGAACCAATGTAAAAGTTTCAGCCTCTACACACAGTAGTTTGTTTTCTGCAAATGGTGAAATGATAAAGTTTGATGGTTTTTTAAAAGTTTATTTAGAGAGTACTGATGATGAAGATGTTGAACAAGAAGGGATGCTACCAACGTTAAAAGTGAATGAAATTCTTTTAAACAATTATATTTCGGCAACAGAACGTTATACAAGACCTCCAGCAAGATATACCGAAGCTTCTTTAGTAAAACAATTAGAAGAGCTTGGTATTGGTCGACCATCTACATATGCACCAACTATTTCAACGATTCAAAATAGAAAATATGTTGAAAAGGGAAGTGTTGAAGGTGAACCACGAAACTATGTGCAACTTATTTTAGAAAACAATAAAGTTTCAGAAAAACAATTGATCGAAAAAGTAGGTTCAGATAAAGGGAAACTTGTTCCAACAGATATTGGAATGATTGTTACCGATTTTCTAGTAACCCATTTCGAATCTATTTTAGATTATAATTTTACTGCAAAAGTTGAAAATCAATTTGATGACATTGCAGATGGCAAAGAAGATTGGACAGAAATGATGAAAGATTTCTATAAAGAGTTTCATCCAATAGTAGAAGATGTTGCTGCCAATGCCGAAAGAGAATCTGGAGAGCGTGTTTTAGGAACAGATCCTGAGACTGGACGTCAAGTAAGTGTGCGTTTAGGAAAATTTGGACCTATGGTTCAAATAGGAACTGTTGATGATGAGGATAAACCATTATTTGCTAGTTTGTCACCAGAACAGCAATTAAATACTATTAGTTATGAGGAAGCCATGGATTTATTTCAACTTCCCAAAGCATTAGGTAATTATAAAAATGAAGAAATAGAAGTTAATAATGGACGTTTTGGGCCTTATGTAAAGTTTGGTAAAAAGTATGTGTCGTTACCAAAAGGTGTAGACCCTTTGTCTGTGGAGTTAGATGATGCTATAGAACTTATAAAAGAAAAAGAAAAGGCAGATGCACCTATATATATGTATCAAGATTTACCAGTTCAAAAAGGTAAAGGACGTTTTGGACCATTTATTAAGTGGAACAATATGTTTATTAATGTTAATAAAAAGTACGATTGGGACGATTTATCTGACACAGATATTGTTGAGTTGATTGAAGATAAAATTCAAAAAGAAAAAGATAAACTAATTCATCATTGGGAAGCCGAAGGTATACGTGTTGAAAAAGCACGCTGGGGAAGACATAATGTAATACAAGGAAAACTCAAAATAGAATTGCCTAAAACGGTAGATGTTTCTAAATTTACACTTGAAGAGGTGCAAGATATTATCGAAAAGAATGTACCAAAGAAAAAAACAAGAAAAAAAGCAACCACCAAAAAGAAATAGCACATGAACTTAAATTTTCTTTCACCAGTTCAAGACTTAGTTTTAGCACACAACGAATTACTCTCAAACCAAGTCTTAGGAAGAAAATTAAAGATTCACTCAAAACAACATGGGATGCCAGATTTAACCAATGTTAAAATGGCAATTGTTGGTGTGCTTGAAAATCGTAATGATATTAATTATATAGGTGAAGAGTTTCAATTAAGTGAAATTAGAAAATCTTTATACTCACTATTTCCTGGAAATTGGCATTATACAGTTGCAGATTTAGGCGATATTTTAAAAGGAGATTCCGTTGCAGATACCTACTTTGCTTTACAAGAAACCATAATTACTTTATTAGATAATAATGTTATACCTATTATAATAGGAGGTAGTCAGGACTTAACGTATGCTAATTATCGAGCTTACGATAATTATTTGCCTATGGTAAATATTGTAAATGTCGATTGTAATTTCGATTTAGGCGATTCTGCAAAACCAATTAAGAATAATTCATTCTTAGGAAAAATCATTTTAGAGAAGCCATACAATTTATTTAACTACTCTACTTTAGGCTATCAAACCTATTTCAATGCTCAAGAAGAAATTGACTTAATGGAGAGACTCTATTTTGAGGCTTACCGACTTGGAGAAGTTTCAAACAATATTGCTTTAGCCGAACCTGTTTTACGAGATGCAAATATTGTAAGTTTAGATATTAAAAGTATTCGATCGTCTGAGGTAAGCACAAAACAAAAGCATTCGCCAAACGGATTTAATGGTAAAGAGATTTGTGCTATTTCTAGATATGCAGGTATAAGTAATAAAGTATCTTCTTTTGGTATTTATGAATATAAAACTTCTAAAGATGATGATGCTACATCTATGCTTTTAGCTCAAATAATATGGTATTTTATAGAAGGTGTAAACTGTAGAGTACAAGATGACGACTTCACTTTAGAGGATAAATATCAAAAATTTACTGTGTTGGTCGACGAACAGCAACTAATATTTTATAAAAGCAATCAAACAGGACGATGGTGGATTGAAATACCTTTTTTACCAAACCTTAATAATAAATTAAAACGTCATACGTTATTACCTTGCATGCATGATGATTACATTGATGCCTGCAAAGGGAAAGTACCAGATAGATGGTACAAAGCATTCAAGAAAAATAGCGTTTAAACGTCGATCAAATACTTAAAATTCATCGATGAAATGCACTTTTTTTAGATAAAATGCATTTTTTTTGCTTAAAAAGTTGTTTTTATGGAAATATATAAATATGTTTACACCCTTAAAATATTTAAGATCATTAATTAACCTCAAATTTATGTGTATTAAGAAGTTATTAACATTAACAGCAGTCTTAGCTATATTAACTAGTTGTGGAACCGGAGACAAAGGTGAACTAGTTGGAGTTAAGGGGAAAAAGTGGCATCCTGAAAAGCCTTATGGAATGAGTTTAATTCCAGGAGGAGCTTTTATTATGGGTAAATCGGATGACGATAGAGCAGGTGTTAAAGACGCACCTACAAAAACTGTTACAGTAAGAGCATTCTATATGGACGAAACAGAAATCACAAATAGTGAGTATCGTCAATTTGTAGAATGGGTTAGAGATTCTACTATTAGAACGAATCTTGCTGAAATGGCAGACCTTGAAGGTAAGGAGCCAGGAAATGGCGACATAGGCGAATTCGCTTATAAAGATGTAAAACCTGAGGAGGAGATGACACCTTATGAGAAGTATATGTTTGAAAACTATGAAGGTGAAATAAGAAAATTAAATACAGATATTGATTTAATATTCGATACTAGTGAATATCCAGACGAGTTATATGCTGAGGTAATGGATAATATGTATTTGCCTTTAGAAGAATCATATAATGGACAACGTACATGGGATGTAAAGCAATTTAAATTCCAATACACAACTATGGACATTCAAACAGCTGCAAAATATCGTGAGCTAAGTCGTAGTGATGTCATTGAGCAAGAAGAGGTAGAAGTATATCCGGATACAACTGTTTGGATTCGAGATTTTGCATACTCTTATAATGAGCCAATGCACAATGATTATTTCTGGCACGATGCTTACAGTGAGTATCCTGTAGTTGGAGTTACTTGGAAACAAGCACAAGCGTTTTGTCAATGGAGAACTTTAAAGAAAAACGCATATCAAAAAGAAAGAAATAAACAACACGTAAATAGATTCAGATTACCGTCTGAAGCAGAATGGGAGTATGCCGCAAGAGGCGGTCTTCAAGGAGCTACATTTCCTTGGGGTGGTCCTTATGCAATAAACGACAGAGGTTGTTTTATGGCAAACTTTAAACCATTACGTGGTGATTATGCAGCAGATCAAGCTTTATATACAGTAGAAGCTGATGCATTCGAACCTAACGATTACAATTTATATAATATGGCTGGTAACGTATCAGAGTGGGTAATGTCCTCTTACGATCCAGCATCATACGAATATTCTTCAACAGTAAACCCAAGTGTTAATGATACCGAAAACGAACGTAAAGTTGTTAGAGGTGGATCTTGGAAAGATGTTGCTTATTTCCTACAAGTAAGTTCAAGAGATTATGAGTACGCTGATTCAGCAAGAAGTTATATTGGCTTCCGTACAGTACAAGACTATATGGGAACCGAAGTAACCAAAAATGCCTCAAAAAAAAGAAGATAAATTAAAAACTTAAACCAAACTTAACTAAAAACAAATATTATGGCACAGTCAAAAGCAAGTAAAAGGTTCATGAATATGGCCTACGGATTAGGAGCATCAATCGTAATTGTTGGAGCACTTTTCAAAATTATTCATTATGAAATAGGACCATTAACTGGTAACGTAATGTTAACCATTGGTCTTGTAACTGAAGCAATTATTTTTGCAATTTCAGCATTCGAACCTGTTGATGATGATTTAGATTGGTCTTTAGTATACCCAGAATTAGAAGGTGGTATGGCAAAAGACAAGAAAAAAGATAACCCAAAAGACGCTGAAGGTTTATTATCTAAAAAATTAGATGATTTATTAAAAGATGCTAAAATCGATGGAGAGCTTATGGCTAGCTTAGGTGATAGTATTAAAAACTTCGAAGGCGCTGCAAAAAATATGGGACCAACTGTTGATGGTATTTCTGCAACTAAAAAGTATAGCGAAGAAATGTCGCTTGCAGCTGCACAAATGGAATCATTAAACAGTCTATACAAAGTACAATTAGAGAGCGTAAACAAGCAAGCATCAATAAACGAAGAGTCTATTGAAAATGCAGCAAAGTTAAAAGAGCAAATGCAATCTTTAGCATCTAACCTGTCATCATTAAATGGTGTATACGGTGGTATGTTAACTGCAATGAACAAAAACTAATTAGATTAATTAACCCATTAATAACAAAAACTAATTAGTTATGGCAGGAGGACAATTATCTGCAAGGCAGAAAATGATAAACTTGATGTATTTAATCTTCATTGCGATGTTAGCATTGAATATGTCAAAAGAAGTGCTGTCGGCATTCGGTTTAATGAACGAGAGATTAACCGAATCTAACACAGCAGCAACAGAGCGTAACTCAGCGTTTATGGGCGAATTAGCAACTAAAGCTAGCGAACAACCTGAGAAGTATAAACCATTAAAAGATAAGGCTGATCAAATTTCAACTTTAGCTAATGATTTTAATTCACATCTTGAAACTCTTAAAGGGAACATGACAGCTACTGTTGATGATGCGTCTGATTATGAAATTATGGATAAAGGGGATTACCTAGATCAAAATTTCTTTAAAGGCGATAAAGTAAAAGAAGATGGACAGAAATTTTTAGATCAAATAGCAACATTTAGAGATGGAGTAGTGGAAGTTTTAGGAGATGATCCTAGATTTGCTGATATTTCTAGAGATGTTAAAACTAAATTTTCTACAGATCCAGTTATAAATAATGATGGAATTGAAATTGATTGGTTAGATTACCACTATAAAGGATTTCCATTGGTAGCGTCATTAACAAAAATGACTCAATTACAGTCTGATATTAAAACGACTCAGTCGGAAGTATTAGGAGCTATGTTTACAGGAACATTGTCTACTGAAGTATCTATGACTAATTATACAACCTTATTAGAGACATCAAAGTCTGCTTATTTTAATGGTGAACAATTTGATGGACAAATAGTATTAGGTCGTAAAGATGCCTCTACAAAACCAAATAGAGTAGAATTAGCATTAGATGGTCGTGCATTAAATGCAAATGAGTATTCTATTGAAGATGGTAAAGTAAAATTAAAGGTAAGTACAGGAAGACCTGGAGAACATAAAATTACTGGGAAGTTAATTTTCTTAGAAAATGGAGAAGAAACTGAGGTTGAAGTAAACCAATCGTTTGCTACAGTACCAAAACCAAATTCGGCAACAATTTCAGCTGATAAAATGAATGTAGTATATCGTGGTGTTAAAAACCCAATGACTATTTCGTTTGCTGGTATTTCTGATAATAAAGTTGTTCCAACAGGACAAGGATTATCTAAAGGGAATGGTGTTGGTAAATATGTAATGGATGTCACCAGAGTACAAGGTAGAGAAGTAACTATTAATGTTACTGGAACTTTACCTGATGGAAATAAAGTAACTGACAATGCTAAGTTTAGAATTAAAGATATTCCAAGACCAACAGGAACAATTAGAGGAGAAGATGGTGCTGTAAAAATGCAACGTCAAAACCTTGACATTTCTACTGTAGGTGCTAAATTGGATGATTTCGATTTTGAATTACCATTAAATATCACAGGCTTTAGTATCAAAGTTCCTGGGCAACCTACAATAGAGGTGAAAGGAAATAAATTGGATGCTAGAGCAAAACAAGCTTTGAAAAAGGCAAAACGTGGAGCTGGAATTCAAATATTTGATATTGAAGCTAAAATACAAGGAAACTCAAGCTATAAGCTTAAAAAAGTATCTCCTGTATTTGTAGAATTAACAAACTAGTAAAGGAAAGTATTAGTCCCAAACTAAAATAAATTAAGAAAATGAATTTTAAAAGTTTTGTATTAACCGTTGCATGTGTTTTAATTGCAAATAGTGTAGTTGCTCAAGCAAATATCCTAAATGCTAAAAGTCCAGAAGAAATTGGTGTAAAAACAGATGCGCAAATATTAATGGATAATGATAGACCATTAGAGTATGGCTATGTTGACGACAGAGACATATTATACGCAACAATGGTTTGGGAAAAAGTAGTGCTTGATGAGCGTGTTAATTTTCCGTTATACTATCCTATAGATACTAATAATATTGGTAAAGATAGACGTTCTTTATTCGACGTATTAATGCGTAGTATAAAAAATGGAGATATCGAGAATGTTTATGATGACTCTTATTTTACTGCAAAGCGTACTTTAAAGGATATTCAAGCATCTATGGTGAAAATTGATACTACTGAAAAAGGTATTGAACAATATAATGCAGGAGAGCCAATTTCTCCAGAATATATTAGTAAACGAGAAATTAGTGCTGCAGATGTGCAAGAATACCATGTAAAAGGAATGTATTATTTCGATAAGCGTTTAGGTGAACTAAAATACCGCTTATTAGGTATTGCACCTGTGATTCCTGATGTTAATTTCATTGACGAAGAAGATCCAGGTCGTTTCCCATTATTTTGGGTATTTTTCCCAGACGCTCGAGATGTGTTACATCATGCAAAAGCCTTTAATGGTAAAAATACTGCCATTCCATTGTCGTTTGATCATCTCTTAAACTCTAGACGTTTTAACGGCTATATTTTTAGAGAAATGAACGTGCAAGGGGATAGAGCTATTACCGAGTATATTTCAGATAATGCTTTGATGCAGTTATTAGAATCGGATAGAATAAAAGAAAAAATTCGAGATTTCGAACAAGATATGTGGACTTACTAAAGTAATGTTCCAATAATTTAAAACGCTCACAATTTTGTGAGCGTTTTTTTTATTCATTTATTTACAACTCAAATTAATTTAGTGAACAAAGTAGATTACATTGTAGTTGGTTCTGGTCTTGCAGGCATTATGTTTTGTGATGTATTAATGCAGCATAATAAAACATTTATGGTTGTTGATGATGGTTCCCAAAAATCATCAATAGTAGCTGGAGGACTTTATAATCCAGTTGTTTTAAAGCGATTTACACCAGTTTGGAAGTCTAAAGAGCAACTAGACTTAGCTATACCGAGATATAAGGCCTTAGAAAAAACCTTAAAGGTACGATTAGATTACAAAGTTCCTGTTTATAGACTATTTGCTTCCATTGAAGAACAGAATAATTGGTTTTTAGCAAGTGATAAAGTAGGACTCTCAGAATATATCCAACCTGAAATTCATCAAATAGAGAACAAGTCTATTAAAAGTGATTTTGGCTTTGGAAAGGTACTTCATACTGGACGAATTGATACTAAAGCATTAATTGATTCATTTAAAAAAGAGCTGAAAAGCAACAATCAATTTGTTGAAATATCTTTTGATTATGATGTGATTCAATTTAATCAAAACAATGTGATATATAAAGGTATTGAAGCTAAACATATAATTTTTGCTGAGGGTTTTGGACTTAAGCAAAACCCATTTTTTAGAGATTTACCATTAAAAGGAACTAAAGGAGAACTTCTAATTATTCATGCTCCAAAACTCAATATAGATTTTGTATTGAAGTCTGGAGCATTTTTAATCCCGTTAGGAGAGCACAAATACATTGTTGGAGCTACTTATGAGTGGAATGATAAATCAAACAACACCACAGAGGAAGCAAGAACTGAGCTTTTAAATAAACTTAAGATATTTATTGACTGTGATTTTGAAGTTGCAAATCAGGTAGCAGGAATACGACCTACAGTTATAGATAGAAGACCTTTGGTTGGACAACACAAAGTACATAAGCAATTATATATACTAAATGGTTTAGGGACAAGAGGCGTTATGATTGCACCTTATGTTGCGAAAAAATTGTACAATTTTATTGAAAATGGCGTTGAAATCGATTCTGAAATTAATATTACCAGATTTAATAACTAGCTCTTTTTCTTAGAAAACTGTTTGTCGTAATGCATAAACAGGTTAATCCAAATATTTCTAGAAAGCCTTAAAATAATAGGTAAAAAGCCAACCATTGTACCAATAATTGCAATAAAAGAAGTTAGCAAGCTTGCACCAAAAAACACATAAGATATTATGAAAGCTGCTACAGCAAAAGCAATTCCAACACCGTAACTAACATACATTGATCCATAAAAAAAAGAAGGCTCTATCTTGTATTTTGTATTGCAGTTAGAGCAACGTTCATTCATTTTTAAGGTTTCAGAAAGCATATATGCATTCTTATTCACATACATATTTTCAACATGACACTTAGGACAAACGCCAGTAATAATGCTGTATAATTTATTTCCTTTTCTTAGCATGGTTAATTATGTTACTTTTGCACCAAATTTGACCACAAAATTAAACTTTATTGAGTTTATAACTGTAACTATTGTAACAAAATGCTAAATATTCATAAGCTTTCAATCTCATTTCAAGGTGAGTATTTATTTGAAGATATTTCCTTTAGACTAAAAGGTGGTGACCGAGTAGGTTTAATTGGTAAGAATGGTGCTGGGAAATCTACACTACTTAAGATTCTTGCTAACGAAATGGAGTATGATACAGGTCAAGTTGCTACCGAAAAAGAGCTAAAAATTGGTTTTTTAAAACAAGATATTGATTTTGTATATGGGCGGACTATTTTGGAAGAAGCCTATGAAGCATTTACTGAAATAAAAGAAATCGAGGCAAGTATTGAGTCTATTAATATACAATTAGCCGAACGAACCGATTATGAAAGCGATGGTTATCATCAACTAATGGTCGATTTAAATGATAAACAACATCAATACGAAATCTTAGGAGGTTATAATTATCAAGGAGAAACAGAAAAAGTTTTACAAGGTTTAGGATTTAAGCGAGACGATTTTACTAAGCTTACCGACACGTTTTCTGGTGGTTGGCGAATGCGTATTGAGTTAGCGAAATTATTATTACAAAACAACGATATATTATTATTAGATGAGCCTACAAACCACCTTGACATCGAGTCTATTATTTGGTTAGAGTCTTTTCTTAAAAATTACTCTGGAGCTGTGGTTATCGTATCTCACGATAAAATGTTTCTAGATAATGTTACCAATAGAACTATCGAGATTTCAATAGGTAGGATTTATGACTATCCAAAGGCGTATACAAAGTACTTAGTTTTACGAGAAGAATTGCGAGAACAACAATTAGCATCTCAAAAAAATCAGCAAAAACAAATAGAACAAACCGAGAAACTCATTGAGAAATTTCGTGCTAAGGCATCCAAAGCTTCTATGGCGCAATCTTTAATTAAAAAATTAGATAAAATAGATCGTATTGAAGTTGATGAAGATGATAACAGTGTAATGACGCTTAACTTTCCAGTTTCAATAACACCTGGGAAGGTGGTTGTAGAAATGGAAAAGATTGAAAAGCATTATGGAGACTTACAAGTGCTAAAGGATATTGATATGATGGTAGATCGTGATAGCAAAATTGCTTTTGTTGGACAGAACGGTCAAGGTAAATCTACACTGGCAAAAATTATTGTTGGCGATATTAAGTATGGAGGACATTTAAAGTTAGGACATAATGCTCAAATTGCATATTTCGCTCAAAATCAAGCAGAATATTTAGATGGTAATAAGACTGTTTTAGATACGATGATTGATGCTGCTAATGAAACAAATAGAAGTAAAGTTCGAGATATTTTAGGTGCTTTTTTGTTTAGAGGCGATGAAGTGGATAAATATGTAAAAGTCTTATCTGGAGGTGAAAGAAACCGTTTGGCATTGGCAAAATTATTATTGCAACCATTAAATGTTTTGGTAATGGATGAGCCAACAAACCATCTAGATATTAAATCTAAAAATGTACTTAAAGAAGCACTTGATAGGTTTCAAGGCACCTTGATTTTAGTATCGCATGATAGAGATTTTTTAAAAGGTTTAACAAATAAGGTGTATGAGTTTAAAGACCAAAAAATAAAAGAATATTTAGGAGATATTGATTTCTTTTTAGAACAACGTAATCTGGAAAACTTAAGAGAAGCCGAAAAACGTGATGTTATAAAAGAACAAAAAGATAAAACTCAAGTAAAACAGTCTTATGAAGATCAAAAAAAACTAAAATCGCTTAATAATAGACTTAGTAAAATTGAATCTCAAATTAATCAACTGGAAAAAGAAATTAAAGAAATAGATATCGAACTGCAGTCTAATTATGATGCTACAGTCGCTAATCCTAATTTCTTTGATAGCTATCAAAAAAAGAAAAAGAACCTTCAAGAGCTTATGAATAGCTGGGAAGAAATTCAGCTAGAAATAGAATCTTTTTAAAGTAGTCCTATTCGTACCTAATTACCGTTTATCGAATAAAGTTGGTAGTTTATCTGGTTAAGTATATATTCGTAGTAGATTATGCCCTCAATTAAAATCTACTACTATGAAAACCTTAAAACTAGCACTACTGTTATGTCTTGTATCTACATTAGCTTTCGGTAATGTTTCAACTAAAGAAAAAGAAGCTTTAATAGCAATTTGTAATGCCACCAATGGTGATAATTGGACAGTTACTTGGGATATAAATAGTCCAATAAACACATGGCATGGAGTTATTATTGAAAACGATAAAGTCGTAGCATTAGATTTAAGTTTTAATAATCTTGAAGGCTTATTACCAACTCAAATAGGAAATCTTGAGAACTTAAGATCATTAAATTTATTTAGAAATAAAATATCAGGAGTAATTCCAGAATCCATAGGAAATCTTAAACAATTAACGTCATTGAACATTGCTTTTAATGCACTTGAAGGAAGGTTGCCAAATACAATAGGAGATTTAACATCTTTAGAATCATTGGAGTTATTTATGAATAAATTAGAAGGATCAATTCCTACTACTATTGGTAAGTTATCTCAATTACAAAAAATTGAAATATTCAGTAATAATTTAACAGGTACAATTCCAAATGAAATAGGAGCTCTTACAAATCTTATGGAATTGTCTTTAAGTAGTAATCAATTATCTGGAGCAATTCCAAAAACAGTTAAAAATTTAGTTAACCTAGAAAAGTTAAGTTTATATGATAATATGTTATTTGGGCCAATTCCATCTAGTTTAGGAGATTTAACTAAGCTAGAAGAAATCATGCTTTCAGATAACTTATTATATGGACATATTCCAACTAATTTAGCAAGTTTAAGTAAGTTGAAAATTTTAATGATAAACAATAATGACCTTAAAGGAGATTTTGCAAGCTTAGGAAAACAACTTCCTAATGGTGTGCAATTTGAATTCGCAAATATAGGAGAAAGAAAAAATTCTGCGCTTGCAGGAACTGATTAAGTAATTTGTATTATAATTATTTTTTTGATGAAAAAGCCATTTCAATTTCGAAGTGGCTTTTTTTTAATATTATGCTTGTTAAAATAGAAAAGGGTTGTATATTTGCAGTCCGAAATGATTTAGTCGGCATTATGAACCGAAAGTTAAAAGCTAAGAAAATTATTTTGAGATTACATCGCGGGATAGAGCAGTAGGTAGCTCGTCGGGCTCATAACCCGAAGGTCACTGGTTCGAGTCCAGTTCCCGCTACTAAGAAAAATCCATTTGACAAAAGTTAAATGGATTTTTTGTTTTATATCATTTTGATAAATAATCATTAACGTTTTAACATCTAAAATAGTAGCAACCTTTAATCCAATGTCTACAGTTACATTATTATTATTATTATTATTATTGATAAATAGTAAGTCAACAAATAATAATATTGTAGTAGGAATGTTTTTCTTTATTGCCTTTTGGTCAGAGGAATCTTATTTTTATTTATTGAATAGTCAGAGGCTTTATTAATTCTTTTAAAAAGAAGAATTAATAAATATAATCTTAGTAGTATTCAATTAATAGGTTGTATGTTAGGTTAATAGCGAAAACGATTGTTAGTACAGGCACAATCACTAATTCCGCGTAAAAAATCTAATCCGATAGTAACGACATGTGTACCAGAATTATAAGGAGATAATCCATTGGTAGTAAATTGGTAAGCATACCCAAAATAAAATATAGATTGTTTAAACCCAACCATTGGACCTATGTTTAGAGGTTTAAAGAACTGATCATTAAGAAAACGATATGATATACCTCCCCAAAAGTAACTATCATCTTTCCCAAATTTTCTAACTTTCATATTTATATCAGTACTTGAGCGTTTGTCGCTTGAGAAATATTGGTAGTATACAGATGGTTCAAACTCAATGCCACCTTCTTTAGCTTGGCCATACGTATAACCTGCATAAAGTTGATAGTTTAATAATAAACTAGGTTCAAATGCTCTAACGCTTTCATCAATTTTTTTCTTTAAAATATTATTTAGGTTTAAACTAAAAAAGAATGCTCTGTATCTATACAACGCACCAACATCAAAGTTACTATTAGTAGTTTTTCTATCATCAGTAATAAAAGGATCGATTATTGGGTTTTCAGGAGTTGAGATAAAATTTTCAATGTCTATTCTAAAATTATTGATATTATAAGTAAGGCCTAACGATAAGTATTGTTCTGTTACTAAATCTAAAATGAGATGATGTGCAAAAGAGAATTTTGCTCCTTTTTGAATGGTATTTCCATTTCTATCATTATAAAATGACAATCCAACTCCAGAACGGTCTGCAATTCTAAAGTCTCCATAGAATGATTGATTGTCTGGAGCACCTTTAATTCCAACCCATTGTGTTAGGCCGTTTGCTCTAAGTTTTAAATTATCTCCAATACCAGCATAAGTTGGAGCAACAACAAAATTATTATCTGCCAAATATTGTGTAAAAACGGGTAAATTCAACTCTTGACCATAACTGTAACTTACAATTAGAGTTAAAAGATATATGATACGTTTTTTCATTTTTTTCATTTTAATGTTTAGATGCATAGCGCTAATTATTAGCGATATAAAGTAAAATGACCAACAAAATGGCGATTATCATTAGTATCGTTTAATTTCACTACATACCAGTAATCTCCAGTTGGGAGTTCATTACCATTATATTTACCATCCCATTTGTCACCCTGGTTAAGCGTGGCTATTACACGACCATATCTATCAAAAATATCGAACGTAAGATTTGGGTATTGAGCCGTACAACCTGGTCCCCAATCATCTTGAACACCATCGTCATTAGGCGTAAAATAATTTGGTATACAAACATCTACATAGGTCATCTCAATTATGGCAGTAGCTACACAACCATTAGCATCAGTTACAGTGACGGTGTAAGTACCAGTTTCATAAATAATAAATGTATCAGTACTTCCATAATCCTCTCCGTTTAATGTGTATTGATAAGGTTCTGAACCACCTGAAGTGATGGCCACAATTTGATTTATTTCACCCTCTTGTAATGTTAATACTAAAGGGTTAAAATCAGGAATATCAAAAAGTTCGGTTCTTTGTATACAACCGTTTGTATGTCTTACATCAATATAATGCCCTGTTCCTGCTGATACATTAACAAACACATTGCTAGCTTGATATAGACCACCATTTAATGAATAGTCTAAATCTGAAAGATTGGTGATACTATCATCAACAATCACAGTAACAATATTTGAAGGAGCATTATTCACACAACCAAATTCTACCTCAACTTGAGGGTCTATTAATACGGATTCAGGGGATGAAATATTCCATTCCGACTCACATCCAAGTGCATCACGCACATAAACAATGTGGTCGCCTCCAGATAATCCTGTAAAATCAAATTGTGTTTGAGTTGGACCACCTATTGTATAAGTGCCATTAATATCATCTAAACTAACGCTGTATGGTAAATTACCTCCAGAGATGTCAACACTAAATTCACCATCTAAATCGCCATCACAAATTTCGGGAAGTATAGAGCCTCCAACAATAGTAAGTGATACAGGAATTGGATCGTTTATTGTAAAATCAATAATCACAAAGCAGCCAAGTTCATCTTGCGCAATAGCTTGATAAACTCCTGGAGCAAGATCTTCAAATATTGGAGAGTCAAAGAACTGATTTAACTGTGGAGAAATGGCATATTTAATAATTCCAGTTCCACCAGAAGCAGTAATCTCAACCATTCCGTTATTGCTACCACTACAAGTGATATCAGTTACTGTATAATTTGCAACTAGAGGTGACGATGGTTCAGTAATGTTTATGATATCTGATGTTGCTAAACAATCACCACTTTCTACTTCTACTTGATAGGTTCCTGCTGGAAGATCAGTAAACACTCCTGGACTATTTTGTGTTGGAGCAGGTAAAATATCATTTCCTGATCCATCTTGTAAGGTGTATACGTAGCTACCTAATCCACCTTCGGCAGTCGCTACAATAACACCAGTATTATCTCCAACGCAATTAATAAAGATATCTGTTGCTTCCAAGTTAACATCCAATGTTGGAAGTGGATCAATTGTTATTTCGTTTGATACAGCAGAAATACATCCATTAGCATCTCTAACGTAATATTGATATGTTCCTGGTGTTACAGAAAATGTAGTTGATGATGCAAAAGACCCTAAAACAGTAGAAAAACTAACGTCATTACTATAAGTGTATGTTCCAGTCCCTCCTGAAGCACTTAAAGTAAGCGTCGCATCAATTGTACAAGTTGGAGTAGTAGCTGCTACTAAACTAGCTTCTACTTGAGTTGGCTCATTAATAGTAATATCTGCTGAAATAAACTCACAATTATAGCCATCAGTTACGACTACTTGATAGGTTCCAGCCCCTAGGTTACCGAACACATTCGATGACTGCGGACCAGACGTACTTACTGTAGGCAACAACATATTCAATGTATATGTATAGTTTGCACCTTGACCACCAGTTGTGGCATTTGCAGTTATTGTTGCATTATCATCTCCAAAACAAGACAATAGTGTTGTACTTGCAGTTACTGTTGAAGTTATTGGTGGTGGAATGTCTAGTGTTACAGTATCTGATGCTATACATCCTCCAGCGTCTCTAACATTTACTGTGTAAGTACCAGCTGATAAGTTTGTAAACGTTCCGTTTGCTGAGTAAGCAATTGTGGCTGCTCCAGTTAATTCATATTCGTAAGTGCCCCAACCACCACTTGCAATAGCAGTTATGGTACCACTATCATCATCACAGGTTACGTTTGACGTTTCCGTTGCAATCACAGTTAAAGCATCAGCTGGAGATGAAATGATGACATCAGTTGTGTTTGAACAAAACGGACTTGCAGTTTCAGTTATTACAACCGTATAAGTTCCTGCGATTAATCCCGTTACTATTTCTGGGTTAGTTGACGTATTCGCTGAAACAAGTCCAAAAACTGATGTACTTCCACTGTCAAACACTTCATAATTATATGCGCCAGTGTAACCGCTCACATTTAATTCAAAAGTACCTGTATTATCTCCAAAGCAAGTGACTGCTGTTGGTGTTGTAGTTAATGTAGGAAGCGTTGCCTCTGGAACTACAATTTCAACATCTTCAGTACATAATGTTGCTGTATCAGTCATAGTAACAGTATATGTTCCTGATGGTACACCAGAAAACACATTGCCAGCTAAGGTAATTGATGCAGGATTTGGACTTATAGAATAACTATAGGTTCCACTTCCACCAGAACCTGTAATGGTTATTTGCCCATCATCATTATTACAAGAAGGCATCGTGGTAATCTCTGGAATTAATTCTAATGAAGCTTCAATATCTACAGACACTAAATTCCCACAACCATTAGCATCTTGAACTTCTATTGTATGCGTTCCTGAGGCTAAATTAGATATTGTAAATGGTGCAGTAAGCGTTTGGAATGCACCACCATCAATACTATAACTGTAAGGCGCTATTCCAGCAGTTGTTAATGCAACATCTATTTCAAAATTCCCGTCGGTAACTGTACATTGATTGCTTACTGAAGCAGCAATGACTGGTTCAGGGTCATTCGGTAACACAATTACTGAAGTGCTTCTAATACAGCCATAAGCATCCATAACATGCGCATAATAGTTGTTTGCATCAACGTTAAATACATTAGCAGATGCCCAAGAAGGGTCTGTAGCTAACGGAGGCGTTGCAGACGTAGTTAATTGATATAAATATGGTGCAGTACCATTTGTTGCAATGGCACTAATAACTCCTGAATTTGGATTACAGTTTGCATTTTTATCAACCGTTGCTGTGATATTTAAATCAAAAGCAGATTCAGTGATATTAAAAGGAACAGTAACCACGCTACATCCAGCATTTGGCCCAGTAGTTTCTGTAATCAGTACAAAATAAGTTCCAAAAGGTAATGGTCCTAAATTGTTTACCGTTAAAGACCCTCCAGCTGCAACTGTACCAGAACCAGAGATACCAGTTGTAGTTGTTGCTAAGGAGTCAAATATTTCATAATTCACATCTGTTGACACACCATAAGTGCTATTTATTGTAAATGATACGTTCCCATCAGCACTACCAACACAGGTAATATTATTTGCTGTTAGGGCATCAGCTGTTAATGTTGAATTGGTTGGAATTGATGTTGTTGCTGTTTCAAAATAACTACAACCAGTAGAAGCATCATATACTATAAAAGTGTAGGTAACTCCAGGTAATAAACCTGTAAAAGTAGCCGATTGACTTCCAGGAGAATCTTCGGGAATCCATGTTCCTCCTGGTGGTGGAGGAGGAATAAATCCTCTATAAATATCAAAATAGAAAGGACCAGTACCAATTAAAGTTGTACCAATACTAATTACAGCTTCTCCACCCAAAGTACAATCAACCGTTGATGTTACAGAAATATCTAAATCATCTGGTGGTGATGCAACGAGTACATCTTGAATTAATATGGAACAGCCATTAGCATCAACAACATTGATTTGATATAGTCCAAAATCAACAACGTCAAACGTTGTAGATGTTGTACCAGAAACATTAAGCTCTGAGGCTGAATAACCATTAGTACCAGTTACAAAGTAATTATAAGGCGCAGTTCCTCCAGTAACACTATCAATTATTATTGACCCTTGTGACACGCCACTTGGGCTACAAGTAATATCAACAGTATGGTAGGTTACTAAAATTGGATCTGGTTCGGTTATGGTAATAGTTTCGGTATCTGTACAAGATTTTGAATCTGTTAATGTAATTGTATAATTGCCAGCAGGTAAACCACTTGTTTGAGTTCCGTAATCAGTGCTAGTAGTAGTAGTATAAACATTAATTGTAAATGGAGGTGTTCCAACATTTGGATTAATGGTTACTTGAATAGAACCGTTTAAATCGCCATTACATAGATTTGAAGTAGATGTTACTGAACTTATTTCAGGTAATGAAATAGCGTTTACTGTTTGCACTCCTGATTCTGTAATACAACCATTTGCATCAGTAATTTGAAATTGATATGTTCCATCAGTCGGAGCAATATAAGTAAATGGAGACCCTGTTGCACCTAACGAAGTATAAGCACCTCCGTTTATAGATACTGCATAAGTAAATGGTGCAGTTCCTCCAGTAATTGTTCCAGTGATGATAGCATCAGGGGAGGCTGTACAGTCTAAATCTTTTGTTAGAACCGTACTCACCGTCGTTGGAGGTAATGGCGCAATAGTGTATGATTCACTATATGTACAATCATTAGCATCTCTTACTTGAAATGTATAAGTTCCTGGAGCAAGTCCTGGGAAAATAGTTGATGTTTGGTAAGGAGTTGCTGAAACTGCTGGAGCAATAATTTGATATTCTAAAGGAGCAGTTCCTCCTGTAGTTCCTGTTATGGTGACATCAGAAGTAATTGATGGACAACTTAAAGGTGTATTGCTAAAAGTAAGATCAGTTGGTGGATTTAATACATCAATCGTTACTGGTACAGCAATAAATGTACAGTTGTTGTCATCTTGTATAGTTATAGTATAAGTTCCTGAAGTTAATCCTGTAAAAGTATTTCCTGATTGAAAAGTAAATCCATCAATACTATACATATATGGTGGAGTTCCACCAGTGACTCCTGAAACTGTAATAACTCCATTAGTTGTACACGTGTAAGGTGTTGTTAACGTTGCAGTGCCATCAATGGCAGTTACTGCAGAGATAGTTACAGTTTGCGGTGCAGTTGCACATACATCTGTTCCTAAAGTGTATTGAACAACTACATCATAATCTCCAGCAGCAAGTCCAGTAAAAATTGGTGAACTAAAAAATGTTGTGCCACCATCAATACTGTATTCTAAAGTATTTCCGTTGGGGTTTGTAACGTTAATACTAATTTCTCCAACATTGCCAGCATCTGAACATAAAATATCTGTTGTTGTAATATTGAAATCTGGAGGTAAAGACTGTTCAACAGTAATAGATGTTGTTGCAATACAGCTGTTAAAGTCATACACTGTGATATTATATACGCCTGAATCAGTTACTGTATAAACTGGTGTATCCTGAGATTCAGTTGTACTATTAATATAATAGGTATATGGAGGAGTTCCACCTTCTGGATATATTGTGATTTCACCATCAGTACATGTTAAAGGTACAGTTAGCGCAGCAGTAACGGTTAATAGAGGAGGCTCAATAATTTCTATATCTTCAGTATAAAAGCAACCATCATCTGTACTAACATTAACAGTGTAATTACCTGAATTCAAATTGGCAAAAGTATAATCACTCTCTGAAATTGGCCCAACACTATTTACTAAGGTTGTGCCTTCATAAATACTATAATAATATTGAGGTAACGCATCATTAACTGCTAGAATAATACTGCCTAAATCACCATAACAAAAAGGTTGAAGGACAGTCGAAGTTACGTTAAAGTTTCTAGCTCTAATGTATACTTCTGGGGTTTCAAAAATACAAGGGTTTGGAGATACACCTATTTGTCTGATATATACTGTATAAAAACCAGGTGTATTAATAATGAAAATATTTGATGTTTGATAAGGTCCATTAGGGTCTAAACTAAATTCATACCCTGAAGGCACACCTCCAACTGTAATTTGTCCTGGTGTTGTACATAAAATATCATTAGCGGTGACTGTTGGCTCTAATAAATTAGTATAAACATTAAAATAAAAAATACTAAAACAACCTCCAGGATAATTAATTACTAAGCGGAATTGTCCTGATGTATTTGCAGTATAATCCGGTCCAGTACCTACTTGATTCCATGTACAAGTAGCATCCTCATTTGCACAATCTTCAACTTCAACCGCTAAGCAACTTGTTTCATCTAATTTTTCCCATACAATAGAAACCGCATCACTTATTCCTGTATTAATAATTCGTTCATCATTTGCACCACACAAGAAAATATTCGGGAGTTCTTTTCCGTCATTAGGGCATATAACTATTTGATCTGCATATGGAATTACAGGATTAGTGATTGTATTTCCATAGGTAATTACATGAAAGACTTCTTCAATAGAAAGACATGTAGCAGATGTTGTATTTGTTACATAATAAGTGCCTGTTGTTGTAACAGAAATAGATTGTGTTGTTCCAATTACTGGAGTACCAGTTGGGCTTGTTGACCAAGAATATGAATCGTATCCGTTTGCAGCTGTTAAAACAACACTATTGCCACAAAGAATTTCAGTTTTTTCAAAATTACAATTAGAAATATCTACAATAAAATTAGTCGGTCCAGGGTCACTTAAACATTCTGTATTTGCATAACTACCTTCCTCTTCTATGATAGTTGAATTAATTACTCCTTGATAAGTTGCAAAAGCTTGATTAATTATTTCGTTAGAACATGCTTGGCTCAGATCATAACAATTTGGTACTATTTGAACTTGTAAACGAATTACAAAGCTAGGATCATTTACTTCAACTGACTCATCGGGAATACTAAAAACAATTGTTCTAGTAATAGGGTCGTATGATAAGAGTGTCGCTCCTCCTGCATTACTTAAATCAATATCTGTAGCAGGATTAAAAATGATATTTTCTGGTAAAATGTCAGTTATTGTAGATTGTGTTATATTATCATTACCGACACTTTGATATGTAATTTCATAAAATACTGTTTGGCCAAGTACAACATTATCTCCATCTATATTAACTCCATTTTCATCTAAAACTATCTTTGTTAGGTCTAAATCAGGCGCTATAATATCTACTGCAAAAGCAGCAAAAAAAGCGAAAATAGGATCTGCTTGTCCTCTCGCTACTTGAAGCCTAAAGTCTGCAGAAGTATCACCATTCTTTATAAATTCTGGTTCAGAATTTTTAATTTCTAAAAAGCCAGTATCATAACCCAAAGTGTTAACACTGAAAGGGTTTCTTGGATGTGATATTCCATTATAGTTTTCAATAACAGATCCGAAAAATTTATTGGCTGGTCTAAAAGGAGTTGTAACCTCTTTACCATTAATTTCTAATTTTGTTGCTCTTTTAGTTCTATCACCATCTAATGTGCCATAGGCAAATTGTAAGTCTATTGGGCCAGCAGGAGGTGTCGTAAAACCGGTTACTGGAACTGTTTCTTGATGACCATTATATATGTGGCTAAACCCATCATAAGTTGTAAAAGATTTTGTGTGAAGATTTGGATCTTCATAAATTACAACTAACGACCAACCTGCAGATAATCCAGTAGAATTATTAAAACCTAAGCTTGAAGTTATATTCGCTAATGTATAAGCCCCTTCAATATCTGTTAAGTCAGTAAGTAAATCTGTTACATCTGCATAGGAAGCATAAGGTGTATTTCCTGGTTCATTAGCTTCAGCAATTATAGGATTTATAGTAGCATCATATATTAACTCACCTGTGATATCATTATAAGTGTTACTTCCTGGTAATTTAAATTTAACATTATTAATATTAGATCTATCTCCACTTTGTAAAACAGCACCCCAATACAAACCAGCATAAGCTACACGATAACAAGTTGTTGAGCTTCCATCTTCTTGAGGCTGCAATACTAAATCTGCGCTACTAGAACTAAAAGTTGATGTATCACCATCAATATCAATATATTGCATGGAGATATCTTGGTTGTCTCGTGTAAGATCATTGAAATTTTGGTTATTTTGGCCAAGAATTGTATTACCAATCACAAGCATACTTCCTTTCACATTGAGATTCTCTCTTGGAGTAAATGGTTTAAAAGTTTGAGCAAAACTATTAAGACCAAATAGCAGTAATAAAACAATATAGGGAATCTTAATATAAGTAGGTTTTTTCATGTTTGTATAATTTTACACCTTTTTTTATTGGGGGCAAATAAAAAAATGATATGCTTAACTACTTTTATTTTGTTGCATCTTCTTTATTATTATATTTTTTTGAGCAAAAACCAATTTTTGCCACTAAAAAAACTTAAAGACAAAAAAATAATTCTGGTTTCCATATTTAAAAATATAAGGATTAACACTACAAATATATGTAATATATCGTAAAAAAAAAGCGTTTCATCGAATATTTAATAATAACCTGTAGAGCACTTTTAATCATTGGAGTCTATTCTATCACAATTAAGTTATAACTAAAAATCATATGAATATTAAAATTTCAAGACAAATTGATTAAAAAATTTTGTGAAAATATAATTTCATTCATGAAACACTTAAAAGTATATAATAAAATAAAAAAGCCTCAACTAGATTTAGGCTTTTAGTAATCTTATGTTCTGTTTAGAGCCGTTTATGTTTTATTAGAGAAAAATGTCCTGAATAAATATTTATATTTTCAAAATTTATTTTATACTAGTAATCTATTGCTTGTAATATTTAACGTCTAAGAGATGGCTTATTAGAACCGGTTATAAAGCTAGTTTGGTGATTATAAAAGAATTCAAAATATCTTACCAAGGGCTACGATTGTTAGTACAGGCACAATCACTAATTCCGCGTAAAAAATCTAATCCGATAGTAACGACATGTGTACCAGAATTATAAGGAGATAATCCATTGGTAGTAAATTGGTAAGCATACCCAAAATAAAATATAGATTGTTTAAACCCAACCATTGGACCTATGTTTAGAGGTTTAAAGAACTGATCATTAAGAAAACGATATGATATACCTCCCCAAAAGTAACTATCATCTTTCCCAAATTTTCTAACTTTCATATTTATATCAGTACTTGAGCGTTTGTCGCTTGAGAAATATTGGTAGTATACAGATGGTTCAAACTCAATGCCACCTTCTTTAGCTTGGCCATACGTATAACCTGCATAAAGTTGATAGTTTAATAATAAACTAGGTTCAAATGCTCTAACGCTTTCATCAATTTTTTTCTTTAAAATATTATTTAGGTTTAAACTAAAAAAGAATGCTCTGTATCTATACAACGCACCAACATCAAAGTTACTATTAGTAGTTTTTCTATCATCAGTAATAAAAGGATCGATTATTGGGTTTTCAGGAGTTGAGATAAAATTTTCAATGTCTATTCTAAAATTATTGATATTATAAGTAAGGCCTAACGATAAGTATTGTTCTGTTACTAAATCTAAAATGAGATGATGTGCAAAAGAGAATTTTGCTCCTTTTTGAATGGTATTTCCATTTCTATCATTATAAAATGACAATCCAACTCCAGAACGGTCTGCAATTCTAAAGTCTCCATAGAATGATTGATTGTCTGGAGCACCTTTAATTCCAACCCATTGTGTTAGGCCGTTTGCTCTAAGTTTTAAATTATCTCCAATACCAGCATAAGTTGGAGCAACAACAAAATTATTATCTGCCAAATATTGTGTAAAAACGGGTAAATTCAACTCTTGACCATAACTGTAACTTACAATTAGAGTTAAAAGATATATGATACGTTTTTTCATTTTTTTCATTTTAATGTTTAGATGCATAGCGCTAATTATTAGCGATATAAAGTAAAATGACCAACAAAATGGCGATTATCATTAGTATCGTTTAATTTCACTACATACCAGTAATCTCCAGTTGGGAGTTCATTACCATTATATTTACCATCCCATTTGTCACCCTGGTTAAGCGTGGCTATTACACGACCATATCTATCAAAAATATCGAACGTAAGATTTGGGTATTGAGCCGTACAACCTGGTCCCCAATCATCTTGAACACCATCGTCATTAGGCGTAAAATAATTTGGTATACAAACATCTACATAGGTCATCTCAATTATGGCAGTAGCTACACAACCATTAGCATCAGTTACAGTGACGGTGTAAGTACCAGTTTCATAAATAATAAATGTATCAGTACTTCCATAATCCTCTCCGTTTAATGTGTATTGATAAGGTTCTGAACCACCTGAAGTGATGGCCACAATTTGATTTATTTCACCCTCTTGTAATGTTAATACTAAAGGGTTAAAATCAGGAATATCAAAAAGTTCGGTTCTTTGTATACAACCGTTTGTATGTCTTACATCAATATAATGCCCTGTTCCTGCTGATACATTAACAAACACATTGCTAGCTTGATATAGACCACCATTTAATGAATAGTCTAAATCTGAAAGATTGGTGATACTATCATCAACAATCACAGTAACAATATTTGAAGGAGCATTATTCACACAACCAAATTCTACCTCAACTTGAGGGTCTATTAATACGGATTCAGGGGATGAAATATTCCATTCCGACTCACATCCAAGTGCATCACGCACATAAACAATGTGGTCGCCTCCAGATAATCCTGTAAAATCAAATTGTGTTTGAGTTGGACCACCTATTGTATAAGTGCCATTAATATCATCTAAACTAACGCTGTATGGTAAATTACCTCCAGAGATGTCAACACTAAATTCACCATCTAAATCGCCATCACAAATTTCGGGAAGTATAGAGCCTCCAACAATAGTAAGTGATACAGGAATTGGATCGTTTATTGTAAAATCAATAATCACAAAGCAGCCAAGTTCATCTTGCGCAATAGCTTGATAAACTCCTGGAGCAAGATCTTCAAATATTGGAGAGTCAAAGAACTGATTTAACTGTGGAGAAATGGCATATTTAATAATTCCAGTTCCACCAGAAGCAGTAATCTCAACCATTCCGTTATTGCTACCACTACAAGTGATATCAGTTACTGTATAATTTGCAACTAGAGGTGACGATGGTTCAGTAATGTTTATGATATCTGATGTTGCTAAACAATCACCACTTTCTACTTCTACTTGATAGGTTCCTGCTGGAAGATCAGTAAACACTCCTGGACTATTTTGTGTTGGAGCAGGTAAAATATCATTTCCTGATCCATCTTGTAAGGTGTATACGTAGCTACCTAATCCACCTTCGGCAGTCGCTACAATAACACCAGTATTATCTCCAACGCAATTAATAAAGATATCTGTTGCTTCCAAGTTAACATCCAATGTTGGAAGTGGATCAATTGTTATTTCGTTTGATACAGCAGAAATACATCCATTAGCATCTCTAACGTAATATTGATATGTTCCTGGTGTTACAGAAAATGTAGTTGATGATGCAAAAGACCCTAAAACAGTAGAAAAACTAACGTCATTACTATAAGTGTATGTTCCAGTCCCTCCTGAAGCACTTAAAGTAAGCGTCGCATCAATTGTACAAGTTGGAGTAGTAGCTGCTACTAAACTAGCTTCTACTTGAGTTGGCTCATTAATAGTAATATCTGCTGAAATAAACTCACAATTATAGCCATCAGTTACGACTACTTGATAGGTTCCAGCCCCTAGGTTACCGAACACATTCGATGACTGCGGACCAGACGTACTTACTGTAGGCAACAACATATTCAATGTATATGTATAGTTTGCACCTTGACCACCAGTTGTGGCATTTGCAGTTATTGTTGCATTATCATCTCCAAAACAAGACAATAGTGTTGTACTTGCAGTTACTGTTGAAGTTATTGGTGGTGGAATGTCTAGTGTTACAGTATCTGATGCTATACATCCTCCAGCGTCTCTAACATTTACTGTGTAAGTACCAGCTGATAAGTTTGTAAACGTTCCGTTTGCTGAGTAAGCAATTGTGGCTGCTCCAGTTAATTCATATTCGTAAGTGCCCCAACCACCACTTGCAATAGCAGTTATGGTACCACTATCATCATCACAGGTTACGTTTGACGTTTCCGTTGCAATCACAGTTAAAGCATCAGCTGGAGATGAAATGATGACATCAGTTGTGTTTGAACAAAACGGACTTGCAGTTTCAGTTATTACAACCGTATAAGTTCCTGCGATTAATCCCGTTACTATTTCTGGGTTAGTTGACGTATTCGCTGAAACAAGTCCAAAAACTGATGTACTTCCACTGTCAAACACTTCATAATTATATGCGCCAGTGTAACCGCTCACATTTAATTCAAAAGTACCTGTATTATCTCCAAAGCAAGTGACTGCTGTTGGTGTTGTAGTTAATGTAGGAAGCGTTGCCTCTGGAACTACAATTTCAACATCTTCAGTACATAATGTTGCTGTATCAGTCATAGTAACAGTATATGTTCCTGATGGTACACCAGAAAACACATTGCCAGCTAAGGTAATTGATGCAGGATTTGGACTTATAGAATAACTATAGGTTCCACTTCCACCAGAACCTGTAATGGTTATTTGCCCATCATCATTATTACAAGAAGGCATCGTGGTAATCTCTGGAATTAATTCTAATGAAGCTTCAATATCTACAGACACTAAATTCCCACAACCATTAGCATCTTGAACTTCTATTGTATGCGTTCCTGAGGCTAAATTAGATATTGTAAATGGTGCAGTAAGCGTTTGGAATGCACCACCATCAATACTATAACTGTAAGGCGCTATTCCAGCAGTTGTTAATGCAACATCTATTTCAAAATTCCCGTCGGTAACTGTACATTGATTGCTTACTGAAGCAGCAATGACTGGTTCAGGGTCATTCGGTAACACAATTACTGAAGTGCTTCTAATACAGCCATAAGCATCCATAACATGCGCATAATAGTTGTTTGCATCAACGTTAAATACATTAGCAGATGCCCAAGAAGGGTCTGTAGCTAACGGAGGCGTTGCAGACGTAGTTAATTGATATAAATATGGTGCAGTACCATTTGTTGCAATGGCACTAATAACTCCTGAATTTGGATTACAGTTTGCATTTTTATCAACCGTTGCTGTGATATTTAAATCAAAAGCAGATTCAGTGATATTAAAAGGAACAGTAACCACGCTACATCCAGCATTTGGCCCAGTAGTTTCTGTAATCAGTACAAAATAAGTTCCAAAAGGTAATGGTCCTAAATTGTTTACCGTTAAAGACCCTCCAGCTGCAACTGTACCAGAACCAGAGATACCAGTTGTAGTTGTTGCTAAGGAGTCAAATATTTCATAATTCACATCTGTTGACACACCATAAGTGCTATTTATTGTAAATGATACGTTCCCATCAGCACTACCAACACAGGTAATATTATTTGCTGTTAGGGCATCAGCTGTTAATGTTGAATTGGTTGGAATTGATGTTGTTGCTGTTTCAAAATAACTACAACCAGTAGAAGCATCATATACTATAAAAGTGTAGGTAACTCCAGGTAATAAACCTGTAAAAGTAGCCGATTGACTTCCAGGAGAATCTTCGGGAATCCATGTTCCTCCTGGTGGTGGAGGAGGAATAAATCCTCTATAAATATCAAAATAGAAAGGACCAGTACCAATTAAAGTTGTACCAATACTAATTACAGCTTCTCCACCCAAAGTACAATCAACCGTTGATGTTACAGAAATATCTAAATCATCTGGTGGTGATGCAACGAGTACATCTTGAATTAATATGGAACAGCCATTAGCATCAACAACATTGATTTGATATAGTCCAAAATCAACAACGTCAAACGTTGTAGATGTTGTACCAGAAACATTAAGCTCTGAGGCTGAATAACCATTAGTACCAGTTACAAAGTAATTATAAGGCGCAGTTCCTCCAGTAACACTATCAATTATTATTGACCCTTGTGACACGCCACTTGGGCTACAAGTAATATCAACAGTATGGTAGGTTACTAAAATTGGATCTGGTTCGGTTATGGTAATAGTTTCGGTATCTGTACAAGATTTTGAATCTGTTAATGTAATTGTATAATTGCCAGCAGGTAAACCACTTGTTTGAGTTCCGTAATCAGTGCTAGTAGTAGTAGTATAAACATTAATTGTAAATGGAGGTGTTCCAACATTTGGATTAATGGTTACTTGAATAGAACCGTTTAAATCGCCATTACATAGATTTGAAGTAGATGTTACTGAACTTATTTCAGGTAATGAAATAGCGTTTACTGTTTGCACTCCTGATTCTGTAATACAACCATTTGCATCAGTAATTTGAAATTGATATGTTCCATCAGTCGGAGCAATATAAGTAAATGGAGACCCTGTTGCACCTAACGAAGTATAAGCACCTCCGTTTATAGATACTGCATAAGTAAATGGTGCAGTTCCTCCAGTAATTGTTCCAGTGATGATAGCATCAGGGGAGGCTGTACAGTCTAAATCTTTTGTTAGAACCGTACTCACCGTCGTTGGAGGTAATGGCGCAATAGTGTATGATTCACTATATGTACAATCATTAGCATCTCTTACTTGAAATGTATAAGTTCCTGGAGCAAGTCCTGGGAAAATAGTTGATGTTTGGTAAGGAGTTGCTGAAACTGCTGGAGCAATAATTTGATATTCTAAAGGAGCAGTTCCTCCTGTAGTTCCTGTTATGGTGACATCAGAAGTAATTGATGGACAACTTAAAGGTGTATTGCTAAAAGTAAGATCAGTTGGTGGATTTAATACATCAATCGTTACTGGTACAGCAATAAATGTACAGTTGTTGTCATCTTGTATAGTTATAGTATAAGTTCCTGAAGTTAATCCTGTAAAAGTATTTCCTGATTGAAAAGTAAATCCATCAATACTATACATATATGGTGGAGTTCCACCAGTGACTCCTGAAACTGTAATAACTCCATTAGTTGTACACGTGTAAGGTGTTGTTAACGTTGCAGTGCCATCAATGGCAGTTACTGCAGAGATAGTTACAGTTTGCGGTGCAGTTGCACATACATCTGTTCCTAAAGTGTATTGAACAACTACATCATAATCTCCAGCAGCAAGTCCAGTAAAAATTGGTGAACTAAAAAATGTTGTGCCACCATCAATACTGTATTCTAAAGTATTTCCGTTGGGGTTTGTAACGTTAATACTAATTTCTCCAACATTACCAGCATCTGAACATAGAATATCTGTATGAGTAACTGTGTATTCTGGAGCAGGAGCAACGTCAACTGTTATAGTAGTATCTGCAGAACAGTTATTAGAATCTAGAACAGTAATATTATAAACCCCAGGCGTTGTAACCGTAATTATAGGTGTTGTTTGAAAAACAGTAGTGCTATTTACGAAATAGAAATATGGAGGAGTTCCACCTACAGGATATATGGTAATTTCTCCTTCGGTACATGTTAATGGTTTTGTAAGTGCAGCAGTTGCTGTTAATAATGGAGGTTCAATAATTTCTATATCACCAGTAAAAGCACAACCATCTTCAGTAGACACATTTATTGTATAAATTCCTGGATTTAAATTACTAAACGTATAATCACTTGGCACTATAGGCCCAACACTATTAATTAGTGTTGCTCCTTGATAAATTGAAAAGAAATATTGTGGATTTGCATCATTTGCAGCAATATGTACACTTCCTAAATCACCATTACAATACGGTTGCGTAATAATTGTTGAAACTGTAAAATCTCTTTCTCTAATTTGAACATCTGGAACTGAAAAAATACAAGGATTAGGAGATACGCCTATTTGTCTAATGTAGATAGAGTAAATTCCAGGAGTCGTAATAGAAAATATATTACTAGCTTGATAATTCACACCATCAATACTATATTCATAACCACTTGGAACATTATTGACTACAATTTCTCCTGGTGTTGTACATACAATATCTCTTGAGGTAACTGTAGGTTCTAATAAATTGGTATAAACATTAAAGTAGAATTGGTTAAAACAACCACCATCATAGTTTAGGGTTAGCCTGTATTGTCCAGCGGTATCCACTAAATAATCAGGTCCTGTGGCAACTTGATTCCATGTACAAGTAGCATCTTCGTTTGCACAATCTTGGTCTACAACTGCAGGACAACTAGTTTCATCTAATTTTTCCCAAATCATTGATGTAGTATCTGTAATTCCCGTTTGAATGAATCTTTCATCATTCGCACCACATAAAAATATATTTGGAAGTTCTTTTCCGTCATTAGGGCATATAACTATTTGATCTGCATATGGAAGTACAGGATTAGGCACATTTGCTCCAAACGTAATGACATTATATTCCTGCTCTATAGATTGGCAAGGTGCTGCTGCTGTATTAAATGAATAATATGTTCCTGTACTTGTAACTGTAATAGACTGTGTGGTTCCAATTACTGGAGTACCAGTTGGGCTAGTTGACCAAGAATATGAATCATAACCATTTGCAGCTGTTAAAACAACACTGTCACCACATAGAATGACTTCTTCTGAAAAAGTACAGTTTAAATCAGCTAGAAAATTAGTTGCAGCAGGTGTTAATAAACAACCTGTATTACTACTTAAACTAGGGTCATCGGTAATTTGAAAAGTAGGGTTTAATGTACCATAATACGTAGTGAATGCTTGATTGCTTATAATATTAGAACAAGCATCACTAAGCAAACTACAAGATTCTACAACTGTTACTTTAAATCTAATTTCTGAAACGGGGTCGTTTTCTTCAACTAAAGATTCATCAATTCTAAAAACAATTTCTTTTGTTGTTGGATTATAACTATCCACAGTAACTCCAGCTGGTAATGATACTATATCTGCAGGATAATTGAAAATGATATTAGTTGGTAGCACATCTCTAATAGTAATATTTGTAGCATCATCATTTCCTGTATTTTGAAAACCAATAACATAGTTAAGTTCATCACCAAGATTTACTAGCTGGCCACCAATATCATTACCTAAAGCATCTTCAACAATTTTAGTAAGGACTAAATTTGGCTCAATAATATCAACTGCTAAAGCGAAGAAATATGGAAAAAAGGTATCGCCACTTGTTTCTAAACGTACGGTTGCATTTGTAGCATTATTCGCGATAACAGTATTTCCAGGGTTAGGAACAACCATAACACCAGTGTCAAATCCTAAGGTATTAGTGCTATTAGGATTTCTATTTGTAACAGGTGTTGCATCTAATCGCGTTACCGAACTGTTAAAAAAGTTAGCTGCAGGTCTATCTACTGTTGAAAGATTTACACCATTAAGCAATAACTGATCACCCAGAATTGGGCTATCTCCTTCTAGAGTAGCAAATGCAAAATTAGCTCTTACAGGAGCTGGAGCAGGAATTGTTCTAAACCCTGAAACTGGTATATCTAACGAAGGATTTCCTCCTGGAACACTAATAGCACTAAAACCATCAAAACTGGTAATGGATTTACCAGGCATTGTTGGGTCTTCATAAACAATAAATAATGACCAACCAGCTGAATGTCCAGTTCCATTATATGGACTGTAAGTATCTGTTTGTCCTTGAGCACTAGACACATTAGCAATTGTATAGGTGCCAAGATTAGCACCATTGCCAATACCTGTAACAATAGATGTTACATCGGCATAAGCGGCATAAGGAAAGCTATCACCACCATCTACAGAGGTGCCATTAGCATTAAAAATAACAGTTCCAACTACATCATAATATGGACCAACTGGACCCTTAAATTTTACATCGGTAATTGATTCAGCACCATTGGTAACCGCTCCCCAATATAATCCAGCGTGTATAATTCTATAACAATTTGGGTTTGGTATTTCTAAATCTGCGCTAGAAGAGTTATATGTTGATGCATCCCCATCAATGTCAATATATTGCATATTAACGTTATGATTATATACCGAATTATCATTAAATGCATTGTTGTCTGGTCCTAAAATATTGTTACCAATTAAGACAATATCACCTTTTACATCTTGATCAAATCTAGGAGTAAATGGAACATAGTTTTGTGCAAAAGACTGTATCCCAAAAAATAGTGCTAAAATAACTAGGCTGGTTTTTAAATAAGTAGGTTTTTTCACGGCTGTATATTTTTGCATTTTTTTCAGTGTTGGGGAATCGTTGAAAAAAATGGTGCGTCTTCATTATATTTTATTTCTCAATTTTCACTATCGACATTTTACTGTTATATGGCTTACCATTATCTAATTGTATGGCTTTTCTTGCTTCGTCTATACTTTGAAATTTTTCATAATAAATAAAGTATTTACTTGAATTAATATCGTAGAAGAAGTCTATTTTTGGTTGACCAGCTGATATTACTTTTGTCAAGAATTCATCCCTTTTATCAACATCATTGTGCACTGCGAGTACAACATAATAACCTTCATCCACATGTTTTACATCTTTAACAATTTGTATGTTATCTAAAATACGTTCCTCACCAAAATCAAAATCTCTTTCGTTTAATAATCTATTAGCACCTATTTCTGTACTTTGTTTTATTTGATTAAGCGTAACTCTGTCTTTTTCATACCTATCTTCTTCATTATCATAAAGTGCTCGTTTTATTCTTCGGTTGCGCTCAAATTCTAAATCAAGATCAATTTTTTCTAATCGTGATACTAAAGATGCTTTTGATCGAATAGATAATTCTTGTTCATCTTTTAATTCTTTAATAGCATTACGGTAATACTCATTAGTTGCATCATTTTTATCTGAAACATTTTTAAGCCTATTGTTATATTGTTTCTCTAGTTCTTCAATATTTTTAGAGCGTTCACTTATTGCATTATCAACTTCTACTTTTAATGCTTCCAAGGCTCTATTTTGTGCAGTAACACTTTTAAAGGGCTTAGGCTCTTTATAGATTCCTTGTTCACTTAAATCGTTTTCTTCTTTTAAATCCTTAAGATCTTCATTTTTGTTCTCAACTGCTTCATTTAATCTGGTTAGCAAGTCTTCTTGTTTTTGCTTAGCTACTTTAGCTAGCTCTGTTATATTAAACATAGTTTTTGCTAACTCATCTTTATGAGTAATATCAAACTGTACTGCTTTTTCAGCTGCTAAACGCTCTCTTTCTGCTTTAGCTTTTAATTCAATTTCTTTTAATTTTTCCTCTGCGATACGAATTTCTTCATCTGCTTTAGCCTTTGTTTCTGCTGCCAATTTTGCTTCTTCAGCTTTAGCAATTAATTCAATTTCCTTAAGTTTTTCAGCTGCGATACGAGCCTCCTCATCTGCCTTCGCTTTTGCTGCTTTTTCAGCTGCTAAACGTTCTTTTTCTGCCTTAGCTTTTAATTCTATCTCTTTAAGCTTTTCTTCAGCAATACGAGCCTCTTCCTCAGATTTTGCCTTAGATTCAGCTGCTAATCTTGCTTTTTCATTAGCTTTAGCAATTAATTCAATTTCCTTAAGTTTTTCAGCTGCAATACGAGCTTCCTCATCTGCCTTAGTTTTAGCTGCTGCTTCAGCTTTTTTTCTAGCTTCTTCGTTAGCTATCAACTCTATCTCCTTAAGTTTTTCTGCAGCAACACGAGCGTCTTCGTCAGCCTTAGCCTTTGCTTTGGCTTCAGCAGCAAGTCTTGCATCTTCGTCCGCTTTAATTTTAGCTTGTGCTCGTTTTTCCCTATCTGCATTTGTCGTAGTAGATTTTGCTAAAACTTTTCTCCTCTTTTTAGGAATTACAAAAGCAGATTCCTCATCATCATCACTATAATAGAAGCTTTCTTTTTTCTTAAATCTATATGCCAAAGTAATGTCATGAGAGGACCCAAATGTTTCTAAATCTCCAATTGTTTTTTCGAAATTATATTCAATGGCGATTTGTTCTGTAATGTTTAGACCAATTCCGCCTGAAAATCCGTAAACGGTATTATAGCCAACTTGTCCCCAAATCCCTTTAGGCACTGTAAGCATTGCAATTCCAGAAATAATAGTATTATCTTTTCTGAATTCAGATCTGATTAGTGTTGAAAATTTTGTTTCATCAAAAAAGCCCCGAGCATCCATGTAGCCTGTATACATTATGTGCGCTTGAATGTTTTGTTGAGGATCTTCTTCAATCAATTCAGAAGCTTTTAAATTATATTGTACCAAGTTGTTTACAGATATTCCTAAATCAAAAAATTGGGTTCCATAATTAATACCAGGACTTATACTCAATAAAAAGTTTGATGGAATATTATCAAGCGAAGGATCTGGAACATTAGTTACAACATTCGCCTCATTGATACCACTTTTATATACACCTAAATTTAAACCAAAAGTTAGATTGCTTTCTTGTTGAAGCCTTGCATTGTATGCAAAGTTTAAAATACCTCCAAATGATGTTAGTACGCCATGGTTTTTTTGAAACAGACCAACTCCAACACCAATATTCTCTCTAAACCTGCCAGAATAACTAGCTAAATAGGTTAGAGGCGCATCGTTAAATTGTACCCACTCTCTTTTGTTAGTGAAACTTAGGTATTTATTTTGTTCTCTTACAAAACTAAAAGTAGGATTTACAACAAACCTATTAAATCTTAAAGAATTTCTAACTGGAATTGCAAGCGAAGCTACTCCATCTTCTTGTGAATAGGAAAGTTGCATTGCGCAGAAAAAAATCAATATGATTAATAAATTAATTTTCATGTTTATCTCACTACTGTTATCGAGCCTTTTCTTGTGTTATTATTTTGAGTTGTAATTACATAATAATAAACTGGGTTTACGTTTTTAAAATTCAATTCTTCTTGTGGCCAATTATTTTGATAATTAGTTGTTTTTAAAACTATCTTGCCATAAGTGTCCATAATTATTACTTCTGTGTTTGTTCCAGAGACAAATTCTTGTGGAATCATCCATGTATCATTAATATTATCACCATTTGGACTTATTAAATTTGGAATGTTTGAAACATCTGGAAACGGATTGCTAACCACAAAATTGAATTCCATTGATGCATTACAGCCGACTGTTTGGGTAATAATGACTTTATAATTACCAATTTGAGAAACTTCATAACTATTATTAATTGCTCCAGAAATAATGTCATTATTCAAATACCAAACATATTCTGGACTATCTGCTGTTGTAGAAACTGTAATCATTAAGGTTTCTCCTTCTGCTATGTAATTAATGTCAGAAACATCAATACTACTTGTAAAACCTGTGTTATCAAGTTCAATGGAAGCACTTGCTGTGCAATCACCTAAATCAATATTTACCTCATATATACCAGATTCGTTGGTAACTAACATTTGGTCTGTTGCTCCTGAAATTTCTTCACCATCTTTAAACCATTTATAGCTATTTCCATTTATAGCGCTCAAAGTGGTAGGGCCTTGAGTTGAGCAATACGGATTTCCTAGACTTGAGCTTATAGATGATGTGGTTTGTCCTGAAGATGCTTCACTAACTGTGACGCGATTTGAAAAGGAATCTGATGTACAAGAGCCATAATTAGTTTTAACAAAGTATACACCTGGTTCAGTTACAGACAATGTTTCTCCCGAAGCTACAAAAACTGAAGTTGTTGGGCTAGTCTCTTTATACCAATTAAATGTCAATGATGGATACTGTAACGGCGAATTGTTTGATTCATTTCCTGGATTATCAATACTCAATAAATAACTGCTTCCTGAGCAAAAAACAGCTGTAGAAATTAAGTTATTAATTGAAAATGGTTCGTCTTGAATTTTATAGTATGCTGGAAAAGCAACAGAGCCTATGCTTGTCGCAGCTGGAGCCGTACTTTTTATTCTGACTTTGTAAGTTTCACTTGCGGTTGTATTTGGCAACGAGAAACCTAAAGTTGCAGGCGATGTTGTAATAGCACCTTGGGTAGATGTGTAAACGGTTGTTGGATTAGAAAAACTACCTGTATCATCTGAAAGCTCTATTATAAATTGATTAGTTGTGTTTAATTCTGATTCAGGAGAAAATGAAAATGTTACATAGTAAGTATTAAAAGACTCGTTTGCACAAGCTTGACTAAAACTTAAGCTAGGTGTGCTAATTACTATTTGTGCACTAATAGTGTAAGTTAAAGAAAAAAGAAAGAAAATAATTAAGGTAAAGTTTCTCATCATACATTATCTATTTACTAGTTAAATGTTTTAGTTGTTCAACGTTTTTACGTCAATTATGGATTAGCAATAACTAACTTAGCTTAAGTAAACAATGGATAAGGGGGTAAATGAGGAAGACTTAAGAGCTTATAATGCTATAATTTGATTAAACATCTTAATATTAATCATCTGTTGATGCCATTATGCTGTTAATTCGCAATCTAAAGTCAGGTCTTTTCTTGTTTTCTGCATTAATAAATGTTTCAGCATCATTGCCTTTAGAGTAGACATTAAAAAAGGCTCTATTACCATACCAATTTTCTAAATCTTCATTATTCAAATTATACTTGGTAAATATATTTCCGTTGCAATTGTTGAAATACATATCTGTAAGCTTTATTTTTTCTAGATTTTCTTGATTAACAGTAATTTTATCATCAAGTAATATTGCTGGGTTGAAACCAGAAATAACGCTTTTGTTTAAATTTAACGAGGCATTTTGACCTACGAACACAGCTTCTTTTACTAAGCCAGATTCAATATCTGATACTAAATTTTCACTATTATTTATCAATGTTAAATTTTGTGCAACGACTAAAGTTCCTTTTTTTGTAAAGTCAACTTCATTTTTTTCATCATAAGACTTAATTAGCATAGATCTTGATCCATCACTACTTGATACATATGGAGATCTAACGGCTAAAGAATTATATAACTGACATTGCGCGCCATAATTAAACTTAAAATCATTTTTATTAGATTTATAAGACACTACTTTTTCTAAATGAACCTCTCCACCCCAAACTTCTAATGAATTACCAGCGGAATAGCTTATCATTATGTTTTCTAGAGTCGTTTGGTTACCAACACTTGCTAATAATAATCCATTAAAATTACCAGCTCCTTTAATTCTCTTTCCTGCATATTCTATTCTTACATATTTTAAAATACCTGATGAACCAGTAAGGCTATCTCCTCCATGATTTGTGTACTCATAATTTGAAGGCTGAAGCTGTGGATAATAAGTAGCTACTGAGCCATTGCCAAATTTATTACTTGGCGCATCACCAAGAATGATAATTCCTCCCCAATCACCAGATCTTTTTACACCTCTATTGGATGTAAAAACAATAGGATCAGTTTCTTCACCATCTGCAATTATTTTAGATCCTCTGCTTATTGTTAATGATGCCTTTGACTTATAATCACCAATAATTACTGTTCCTGGTTCTATGTTTAGAGTAGCATTGTTTGTAACAAACACACTGCCCATTAACATATAAACATATTTTTTAGACAATGTTATATCTTGAGTTATATTCCCTGCTAATATTTGTGTAGGTTCACCATAATCAACTGAGTTAGAATCAAATTCAGTCCAGTTATTTAGCCAATTACTAATTCCTACTATTCCTTTTTCTTGTTGAGCAGATATGTTTCCAATAACAAAAAGAAACATGCATAAGATTTGGGTAAAGTTTTTCATAACGAAAATTTCAAAATTATATTCTTTATTTATACCACAAATCTATGTAACTCATCTTTAAAAAGCAAATATACTCGATTAAATGCATTAATATATATAATTTTTCTTACATATAATATTATGTTAAATGAGTAAAAAGCAAAAAAACATGCTCTTTTTTAATCATATGATTAAAAAAGAGCATGTTTAATCTTTATAAAATTGATTTTTTACAAATGTTTAATAAATTTTCAAACAGTTATAAAATGAAAAGTATTGCTAATCAAATTCATTATATTCATGTAGTAACTTCATTGTTTCTTCATAAAATAGAATAGCTGCAATCAGGTTGCTTTTATCTGAATATGGTAACATTTTTCTTTGGAATTCAATTGTAGTTTTAAGAAAATCATCGGTAGCTTCTACTTTATTCTCAAGGGTCTTTCTATTTTCTTTTGTATTTGGAATGCCAAATGTAGACATTGTTTTACCTGGTTTAGTTGCAAAAGCAATATATGGTAATACCCTTACTAGACTTTCTATACGTTCAATATATAAGCCTAATAGCTCACCTTTTTGCATCCTATTTAATTCTTCTTTATTATGGTATTTTTTGATACCTACTCCTGAACTAATAATACTTTGAGGTTCGTTTTTATCTTGGGCAAAGCTAATACCAAATACGAACAAAAAACTAATTAAAATAAGCTTCTTCATGATTTAGGTTTAAGGGTTTTTAATAATGCAAATTTATGCAATTAATCGAGAAAAAAAAGCATTTTATCGATTATTTGTGTTTATAAAAAATGAATTAGCACTTTTCAATGTGTTTTTTGTTAATGAGAATTTTGTGTTTTTGCACTTCATCGATTCATCGATGAATATTTCCTTTTACTAGATTTTTAATACATACATCGTAATAATTTAGCATTTATACGATTTTTATTTATAGGTAGACTTAAATATTTAATTTTAAGCTAATTAATAAATAATTACCCCATGAAAAGCCTACTTACACTTATTAGTTTTACTTGTTTTTTAGTATTAGGTTATGCTCAAAATACCTTAGAAATTAATAATGATTTTGAAGAAAATTTAACTGATTATAAGAAACGGAATCCAATCTATGACTATTCAGAAAATCAATTAAACAATACAGACACAATTCCAGGTTTTGAAACCAAAGCCAATAAATTAAAGATTACTGGAACTATTTATGAGAGTGATGGTGTAACACCAGCCAAAGATGTTATTTTATATATATATCAATCCGATGAGAATGGTGATTATGAAATAAAAAATGTGAATGATAGACGTTATGTTTATCATAGAGGTTGGATAAAAACCAATACAGAAGGACAATATACATTTTACACCTTTATACCTGGTTCGGCTATAACACCTCTCACATTTCCGCGTAGAAGAGGTCCAAAACAGATACTACCGACAATTAAAGAGCCAAACAAGTCTGAATATAATCTTAGTGCATTTTTGTTTGAAGATGATCCTTTATTGACAAAATCTTGTCGTAAAAGGTTAAAGCGAAAAGGTATAGATAGCATTTTAAAACTTAAAAAAGAAGATGGTATGTATGTGGCAATCAAAAATATTGTGCTAAATAAAAGTGCTGAGGTGTATAAGTAAAAAAATATCTAATACTTAACAACCATAAGATCATCAATATTTTAACATTGTATTGTTATAATTTCATATATTTACAATTGCAATGAAATCTATGCTCCATAAAATACTATCTATTACTATGGCTTTTGTAGTCCTATTTTCTACAATGTCATTTACCGTTAATAAGCATTATTGTGGCAATACACTTGTTGATACTTCTTTATTTAGAGAAGCAAAGTCATGTGGGATGGAAATGCAGAACAATTTAAGTAAAGATTGTTCAATCATAAAAAAGAATTGCTGTAGCAATGAGCAAATAGTTATAGAAGGTCAAGACAACTTGAAGCTTGACTTCTCCAAAATTGATTTCCAAGAAAAAATCTTTCTTACTTCGTTTGTTTATACTTACATCAGCCTTTTTGAAGGTATTACAAAAGAAAGTATTCATTTTAAAGAGTACTCACCTCCTCTTATAGTCAAGGACATACATACGCTTGACGAAGTTTATTTAATTTGATTTTAAGTTTTTAGAGAAATATCCCAATTAGTATTAGTAACATACTAAATATGGGCTTATTTTGATATACGTATTTATTATAGAAATATAATATTCTAAACACTTAAAATAATTACTTATGCTAAATAAAAGCATTAAATTTTTAATAGAAAATAAATTAGTTGCAGTATTGCTTCTAGCTTTATTTATTGGTTGGGGAGTTACCAACGCACCATTTAACTGGGATACTGGAAGCTTTCCTAGAAGTCCTGTTGCTGTTGATGCTATTCCTGATATTGGTGAAAACCAACAAATTGTATTTACTAAATGGGATGGTCGCTCACCTCAAGATATAGAAGATCAAATAACTTATCCTTTAACAACATCTTTATTAGGAATACCAGGAGTTAAAACGATACGTAGTTCATCTATGTTTGGGTTTTCAAGTATCTATGTCATTTTTGAAGAAGACGTAGAGTTTTATTGGAGTAGAAGCCGCATTTTAGAAAAATTAAATTCCTTACCTAATGGATTGCTACCAAATAATATCCAACCAAGTTTAGGTCCAGATGCGACTGGACTAGGACAAATTTTCTGGTATACATTAGAAGGACGGGATGAGAATGGTAAAGTTACTGGAGGATGGGATTTACATGAGCTACGAAGCATACAAGATTATTATGTTAAGTATGGATTGTCTTCAGCATCTGGTGTGTCTGAAGTGGCATCCATTGGCGGTTATGTGCAAGAGTATCAGGTAGATGTTAACCCTGATGTTTTAAAAGAGTATAATATCTCCTTAGATCAAGTAGTAAATGCTGTTAGAAAAACAAACAAAGATATTGGTGCTAAAACCATTGAAATTAATCAAGCAGAGTATTTAGTTCGTGGACTAGGTTATGTAAAATCTACTGAAGATATTGAAACAGCAGTAGTTACTTCAGAGAATAACACACCAATTCTTATTAAAGATGTTGCCAAAGTATCTTTAGGACCAAGTGAACGAAGAGGAATTCTTGATAAGGAAGGAGCCGAAGTTGTTGGAGGTGTAGTTGTTGCTAGATATGGTGCTAATCCAATGGAAGTGATTAATAACGTAAAGAAACAAATTATTGAGCTAAGTGAAGGCTTGCCTACTAAAGTGCTAAAAGATGGTCGTACGTCACAACTTACAATTGTACCATTTTATGATAGAACTGAACTTATACAGGAAACCTTAAATACACTTAATGAAGCATTAACCTTAGAAATTTTAGTTACCATTTTAGTAATCATTATTATGGTATTCAATTTAAGAGCGTCTATATTAATATCTGGATTATTACCAGTTGCAGTGCTTATGGTATTTATTGGTATGAAACTCTTTGGTGTTGATGCAAATATAGTAGCGCTTTCTGGTATTGCCATTGCTATTGGAACAATGGTAGATGTTGGTGTAATTCTTTCTGAAAATATTATTCGACATATCGATGAGTATAGAGAAAAATTTCCAATAAACACTATTGTTTTTAATGCTACTAAAGAAGTGTCTGGAGCAATTTTAACTGCAGTAATGACCACTGTAATTAGTTTTATTCCTGTGTTTACTATGATTGGAGCAGAAGGCAAGTTATTTAGACCTTTAGCAGCAACAAAAACTATGGCACTTATTGCTTCGGTTATGATAGCCTTATTTCTAATTCCACCTTTTGCAGCATGGTTATTTGGATGGAAATCGCCTAAAAGAAAAGTTGGTTATATTTTAAATGTAATACTAGGTGTATTTGGCATTGTAGTTATTTTAAGTGGCTATTTACTAGGAATAATTCTTATAGCTTTTGCTATTGTAAACGTTTTAAAATTAAAAGGCACATTATCTAAATTACAGGCTAATAAAGTTAATATAGCTATTTCGGCTATAGCTATAATTTTTATGCTAAGTGTGTATTGGCGACCTCTAGGTGTAGATTATAGTATTATTTCTAACCTTGTTTTTGTAAGTATTATTTGTTTTGGCTTATTGGCAGTGTTTACCTTATTTAGACGTTATTATGTGCGTATTTTAAGTTGGGCATTAGCACATAAATTACTCTTTTTAAGTATACCAACAATTATAGTTTTCTTCGGAATTAATATTTGGAGCAATACAGGAAAAGAATTTATGCCATCGTTAAATGAAGGGTCTTTTTTATTGATGCCTACATCGTTGCCTCATTCAGGTATAGCAGAAAACAAGCGTGTATTACAACAGTTAGATATGGCTGTTGCAACTATTCCAGAAATAAAAACTGTTGTAGGTAAAGCTGGACGTGTTGAAAGTGCATTAGATCCTGCTCCTTTATCAATGTATGAGAATATTATTATTTATAAGCCTGAATATAAGTTAAATGTAGAAGGTGAACGAGAAACATTTAAAATAAATGAAGATGGTTTATTTGAAACTAAGTCAGGTAATTTTGTGCCTTCAGGAAGTAAAATAGATACTTCAGAGTTGATTATGGACGATGATGGCGCGTATTATCGCAATTGGCGACAACATATAAAATCCGCCGATGATATTTGGAATGAAATTGTAAAGGTAACAAAACTGCCTGGAGTGACTTCGGCACCTAAATTACAACCTATAGAAACACGATTGGTGATGCTACAAACAGGTATGCGCGCACCAATGGGAATTAAGGTGAAAGGGCAAAATTTAAAAGACATTGAAAGTTTTGGATTGCAACTAGAAAGTATTCTAAAACAGATACCCGAAGTTAAAAAAGAAGCTGTATTTGCTGACCGAATCGTTGGCAAACCATATTTGTTAATTGATATAGATAGAGAAAAAATTGCACGCCATGGTATTTCTATTGAAGATGTACAAACAATTATTGAAATCGCAGTAGGAGGAAAAGTACTCACGCAGACAGTTGAAGGTAGAGAGCGTTACGGAATTCGTGTACGCTATCCAAGAGAGCAGCGATCAAGTCCTGAGGATTTAGAGAATATTTATGTGCCTACTAAGAGCGGAGTTCCTATTCCTTTAAAAGAATTAGTAAATATTAAATATGAACAAGGACCACAGGTTATTAAAAGTGAAGACACTTTTTTAGTTGGCTATGTGCTTTTTGATAAGGTTGCTGAAGAAGCAGAGGTCACCGTTGTAGAAAAAGCTCAAAAAGCTATTCAAGGTGCTATTGAAAGAGGCGAATTAATTGTTCCAAAAGGTGTGAGTTATAAATTTACAGGAACTTATGAAAATCAGTTAAGAGCAGAGAAAACATTATCAGTAGTAGTGCCATTAGCTCTAGTAATCATATTTCTAATTTTGTACTTCCAGTTTAGGTCAGTTTTAACATCTTTAATGGTATTTACAGGGATTGCAGTAGCGTTTGCTGGAGGCTTTATCATGATTTGGCTATATGGCGAGTCATGGTTTTTAAACATCGATCTTTTTGGATTTAATCTTAGAGAATTATTTCAGATGAATCCAGTTAATTTAAGTGTCGCAGTTTGGGTTGGGTTTATTGCATTATTTGGTATTGCTACAGACGATGGTGTAGTTATGGCAACCTATTTAAAACAAACATTTGATAAAAACACGCCTAAATCAGTATCAGAAATTAGAAATTCGGTAATTGAAGCAGGAGAAAAACGAATTCGTCCATGCTTAATGACTACAGCAACAACAATTTTAGCGTTGTTGCCTATTTTAACGTCTACAGGTAGAGGAAGTGATATCATGATACCAATGGCAATACCTAGTTTTGGAGGGATGCTTATTGCATTAATTACATTATTTGTAGTTCCTGTTTTATATAGTTTGAGTAAAGAAGTTTCATTAAAACGTATACAAAATGAAAGCTAAAAATATTTATTTAACAACTATCAGTTTTCTTGCTATTGGCTTTTGTAATGCACAAACATTACAAGAGTATTTAAATATTGCAAAAACTAATAGCTCTGAAATTAAAGAAAAGACTTTTGAACATAATCTATATGAAGAAAAGGTAAATGAAGTAGGGAATTTAGGTAATACTAATATTGGATTTGGATATTTTGTGTCAACTCCAGAAACACGCGTAGGAGCTCAAATTGCTAGGTTAAGTGCGGAACAACAACTCCCTTGGTTTGGAACATTAGAAGCAGAGAAGCGTGTTGCACAATCAATGTCTAAAACAAAATTGTTTGATATAGAATTAGCCGAAAGAGATCTGTTGTACAAAGTTAAAGAATTGTATTATCAATTGTATGAAAAACACAAAATCACAACCATTCTTAAAGAAAGTAAACAAATACTAACAACTTACGAGAATATGGCACTTTCTGCTTTAGAGAACAATAAAGCAACAATGAGTGATGTGCTTAATATTAAGGTTCAAAAAAACGAATTGCATAGTAAAATTTTTAAAAACTTAAACGAGATAGATGCTCTAAGCAAAAATTTTAATAGGCTTTTGCAACGTGATTTAAATATTCAAATAGAGATGCCTGATAGCTTAAGCGTACTAGATATATTAATAAAAGAGCCGACTATTAACGAGCATCCTAGTTTATCTAAAATAGATCAACAAAGTAACGTTTATAAGGCAGAAGATGTATTAGTAAATAAAGATAAGTTACCAAAACTGGCTTTTGGATTAGATTATATTTTGGTTGAAGAAAGACAAGATTTAAAACTAACAGATAATGGAAAAGATATTGTTATGCCAAAAATTGGTTTATCAATTCCATTGTTTACCAAAAAGTATGATTCTAAAACGCAACAAATTAAAATTAAACAAGATGTTTTAGCCTCAAAAAAGGAAAATACAATAAAGCAACTGGAAATGGCTCTTGAAGAAAGTATTCTACAATTAGATAATGCCATTTTAAATGTTGTGGCTACTCAAAAAAATAAAACTGAAACCCAGTTAGCAATTAATGTAGACTTAAAAGCTTATGAAACAGGGATTTTAAATTATGATAAAATTTTAAGATTACAATTACAAAAAATAAAGTTCCAACTTATGGAGGTTGAGGCAGTAAAAACAGCCTTTGTTGCTAAAGCAAAGACGGAGTATTTAACTGAGTGATTATAAATTCAATTAAAAAAGATAACAATGAAAACTATTAAAATATTAAGTGTAGTACTAACAATTTTGACTTTTGGATGTAAATCTGAAACGAAAGAGAAGTCAGGTTTAGATATGAATCATCAAGAGCATCAGATGGAAAAAAAGGAATCTGAGACAAAGAAGAAGCCACTAAGTCCTCATACATCAACAATGGCAATGATTGGTGATGCTCATATTCATATTGATTATTCATCACCAGGAGTAAGAGGAAGAATTATTTTTGGAGGGTTAGTTGGTTATGATAATGTATGGCAAGCTGGAGCACATAAAGCGACATGGATAGAAACTAATAAGGATTTATCAATCAATGGAGACTTACTTCCAGCAGGTAAATATGGATTTTTTACTATTCCTTCAAAAGGAGATTGGATGATTATGATTAATAAAAACTGGGATCAGCATGGTAAGGATGACTACGATGAAAAAGAGGATATTATCAGGTTTAAGGTTACACCAATTATTTCAGATGAGATTACAGAACATTTAGAGTATAAAGTCAATAAAATAAATGAAAATGAGGGGACTATTTCTCTTGCTTGGGAAAAGGTCACAATTAGCTTTCCGTTTAAAGTGAATCAATAAATATTTTGATATGAAACATCCATAACTATAATCTAGATACCTATGGAAATGATTAAATGGATGTCGCGTGACAATTGAAAAACAATAAATATAAACACATGAAAAATAATAAAATAGTAATCTATATAGGAATTTTAACCATTGGACTTGTTCTTGGATGGTTGTTATTTGGAAGTTCACCAAGGAATAATATAGAACATAATTACACAGAAGTATCTGAAGATGGTAAAATGTGGACCTGTTCTATGCATCCACAAATTATGCAACCAGAACCAGGTGATTGCCCAATTTGTGGCATGGACTTAATACCTGTTGAGACTAATGATGTAGGGTTGGCAGCAGACCAATTTAAAATGACGAACAATGCTATAGCGCTTGCAAATATTGAAACAACTATTTTAACTTCTTCTGAAAAGTCTAACGCAAATGGAGGTCTAAAGCTATCAGGTAAAATTATAGCTAATGATAATACTACTGCAATACAAGCAGCTCATTTTGGTGGAAGAATAGAAAAACTAATCTTTAAAAGCGAAGGAGAGTATGTAAGCAATGGTACTTTAATTGCATCTATTTACTCTCCAGATCTTGTTACTGCGCAAAACGAATTGATTGAAGCTTTAGATATAAAAAATGAGCAACCAGAGCTTTATAAGGCGGTTAGAAATAAATTGAAATATTGGAAAATTTCTGAGCAGCAAATTCAAAATTTAGAGCGTACCAAAAGAGTAGTAAATAATTTTAATATGTATGCTACAACAAATGGTTTTATAGAAAAAATGCTTGTTGAAGAAGGCAATCATGTTAAAGAAGGTGCATCATTGTTCAAGGTAACTAATTTAAATACTGTTTGGGCACAATTAGATGTTTACGAACAAGATGTTAAGCGTTTGAGTCTTAATCAAGACATTGTAATTAATTTAAACGCCTATCCAGATGAAATTATATCTGCAAAAATAGATTATATAAGCCCAATATTAAATAACGACACTAGAACGGTTACTGTAAGAGCAACACTTATTAATCCTAAAGGAAAGTTAAAACCAGGAATGTTAATCTCAGGCTTGGTTAAACTTGATGAAACTATAAAAGATGAAACTATTAGTGTTCCAAAATCAGCAGTTATGTGGACTGGAAAACGCTCTATTGTGTATGTAAAAACATCAAATGAAGAACCTGTTTTTGAATTGAGAGAAGTGCAAGTTGGAGCTTCAGTTGGGTCAAATTTTCTAATATTGTCTGGTTTAAACCCTAATGATGAAATTGTTACTAATGGCACCTTTACCGTAGATGCTGCTGCGCAACTACAAGGTAAACGATCTATGATGAATCATATTAATGCAAATAAAAGTAACCAGATTAAAATAGAACGATTGCAAGCTCCTGAACCTTTTCAAAAACAACTTAAAAAGGTAGTAGATAGTTATCTATTGTTAAAAGATGATTTAGTAAATGATAAGGCTTCTAGTTCTGTCGTTTATGCAAAAAAAATACTAGTAGATTTAAACAATGTAGATATGACGTTGTTAACAAGCAAAGCAGCACATAATCAATGGATGAGCTTATTAAATGAAATTAAAACGTCTGCAAATTTCTTATCAAAGGCAAACGATATAGAATCACAGCGTAAGCATTTTAAACCATTATCTTCTAGCTTAACAAAAGTAGTAGAGTTATTTGGAATAAATAGAACAGTGTATTCACAGTTTTGCCCTATGGCAGATAATGACAAAGGTGCTTTTTGGTTGAGTCTAAACGAAGAAATAAGAAATCCTTACTTTGGAGATGCTATGCTAGAATGTGGAAGTGTAAAACAAACAATAGAATAATAATTAAAAACTAATATTAAATTTTAAAACCAATGAAAAAAGTAATTTTAAGTTTAGCAGTAATTTCAGCTATTGGATTTGCTAGTTGTAAAAATGAAACAAAGACAGTAGAATCTAATGAGAAAGAAGTAGTATCAAAAGAAATAGCTATGGCTGAAGCTAATTTTGGGGTTCGTGGTAATTGTGGAATGTGCAAAACTACAATTGAGAAGGCAGCCAATGGAGTAGATGGAGTCGCAAATGCGACTTGGGATAGAGATAAGAAAAGTATGCATGTATCTTTTGACGATACAAAAACTAATGAAATGGATATTCAATCAGCTGTAGCAGCTTCTGGCTATGACACTGAGAAGGTTGAAGGAGATTTAACTGCTTATGATGGTTTACCTGGATGTTGCAAATATGATCATGATATGGAAATGAACCAATCTGGTGAAACAAAACCTGAAGATTCTTCAGAAGATAAGCATTAGAACTATCTTACTTTCCTTAAAAACCCAACTTATTAGTAAGTTGGGTTTTTCTTTTTAATTATATTTTAAACTTTTTGCAAGTCAACAAAAAAAAATGTATTTGGTCTAACTTATTCTTTATTAAAAATTAATATAGTATAAATTCGCAATAGAAGATTAAATTATCTTTTATTATGAAAAACCTTTTTTTGCCCATAAAACCCCTACTATTACTTTGTGTTTTGAATTTCACTTCATTGACAGTGGTGTCTCAAACTCCTATTATTATTCCTGGAACTATTGAATCTACAAATGTTAATTTATCACTCCAAAATGGAACATTTCAATTTTTTCCTGGAGAAAACACTTCTACAATGGGAGTTAATGGTCCACTTTTAGGACCAACGCTTATTATGAACAATGGTGATAACATGAATATAAGCATCACCAATAATCTTGGGGAGGAAACTACTATTCATTGGCATGGGATGCATGTATCTGCAGCTAACGATGGAGGCCCACATACAGTAATAGGCGTTGGACAAACATGGAATCCGCAATTTGAAGTAAAAGATAAAGCGAGTACTTATTGGTATCATCCACATTTATTAAATCAAACAGATGAACATGCCTCAAAAGGTATTTCAGGGTTTATAATTGTAAGAGATACAGAGGAAGCTGCTTTAAGCTTACCAAGAACTTATAGTGTTGATGATTTCCCTTTAGCGGTACAAACAAAATCTTTTGATGGGTCATATCAAATACAAGCAAATGTTAATGATGATGATGTGTTAATGGTTAATGCAACCATAAATGGACAATTAGATGTGCCAGCACAAGTAGTACGGTTACGTTTGTTAAATGGTTCATCACAACGAACTTTTAATTTTGGGCTTTCAGGTAATAATGCCTTTCATCTTATTGGTACAGATGGAGGTTTATTAAATGCACCTGTTGCATTAACTAGATTGCCTTTATCTCCAGGAGCTAGAGCAGAAATACTAGTTAATTTTACAGGACTACAAGGACAAACGATTCATTTAATGAGTTATGCTTCGGAACTAGCAGATGGTAATTATGGGGCAACATACCCAGGGAATTCGCCTTCTAAACCTCTTAATGGTTACAGCCCTAATGTGTTAAACGGAACAGATTTTAATGTTCTGCAAATGGATGTTGTGACTCAAACTGCAAATCCAATAACGACGATTCCAGTAACGTTGGCTAATGATGTGCCTTTGGCAGAAGTTACTGCTGACGAAACAAGAGCATTTACTTTCGAACCACTAACATCTGGTTCTCAACAATTAAATGGTGATTTTTCTATTAATAATGTGACAATGGATATGAATGTTGTAAATGTTACTGTTCCTTTAAATAACACAGAAATATGGACTTTTCAAAACAATTCGGCTATTGCTCATCCTTTTCATATGCATGATGTTCAGTTTTATATTTTGGATATTAATGGGAGTCCTCCACCTTCTTATTTACAAGGTAGAAAAGACACCTTTTTAGTACCAACTGGTGCAACAGCAAGAATTATTACCAAATTTGAAGATTATTTTGATGATACTATACCTTATATGTATCATTGCCACATGCTAAAACATGAGGATGCACTTGCTGGAATGATGGGACAGTTTGTAGTAGTTGATCAAACTGCTGGACTAGATGATTTAGAATTGTCTAAAGATGCTGTTCTATATCCTAATCCATCAAAAGGGTCGTATATGACAGTTAGATTGAATAAACCATCAGAAACTATTAAAGCATATTCAATAGTTAATCAGTTAGGTCAAATAGTAAGATATCATAAAATTCACGAAAATGAAATAAGCAATATGTATTCTTTTCCAATTTTTGAATTGGCTCAAGGACAGTATTTTATAAAAGTATTTACGCAAGATAGAATTATAACAAAAAAGTTTACAAAAAATCATTAAATAACTTAGATGCCTTTCACTAGCTTCTTTTAAGCTATTAAGAAGTGAGTGGAATTAATTAAAATTGATTAATAAAAAAGCCTCATTTTTAAATGAGGCTTTTTAACTTTTATACAAGTTCTTTTTTGTATTTTCCTTTACTCTTCCTAATACGAACAGCAACTACTTTATATTCAGGACACATGGCTTCAGAGTCATGAACATCACCTGTAATATTATTAATCATAATTTCTGGGAAGTGGAACGTGGTACTTAAAATACCTTCTTTAACTTCGTCTGTAATTCTTGCTTTCACATCTACTTTTCCTCGAGGTGACTCCAAACAGACATAATCACCTTCATTAATTAAATGTGATTTAGCATCACTTGGATGAATCATTAAATAATCATCTTGTAGAATTTGCTCATTAGCTGTTCTACGTGTCATAGCACCACAATTATAATGTTCTAATTCTCGATTAGTTGTTAAAATATAAGGGTAGTCTTTTGCGTGTTCTGTCAATTCAACAGTTTCTTCCCAAGCATTAAATTCAAATTTACCCTTGCCTCTCTTAAAATCTACAGTATGTAATATTTGCGTGTCTGTTCCATCTGGAGCAACTGGCCATTGTAAGCCATTGATGCCTAATCTATCCCATTTAATACCTGCAAAGAAAGGTACAATTTGAGAAATCTCTTCTAACATGCCGTCAGGTGTATAGTCTGGTTGATTGTAACCCATTCTATTCATTATATCTACAATGATTTGACCATCTGGTTTAGATCCAATAACTGGTTCAACTACTTGACGAACTGCTTGTACTCGTCTTTCACCATTAGTAAAAGTTCCTGATTTTTCAAGGAATGATGCTCCTGGTAAAATGACATCAGCATATTTGGCTGTTTCAGTCATAAATAATTCTTGAACAATTACTAAATCTGTTGCTTCAAGAGCTTTTATTACTTTTTGAGTATTTGGGTCAGTTTGCACCACATCTTCACCAATAATCCAGATAGATTTTAACTTGCCTTCTAAGGCAGCATCAAACATTTCAGGGATTTTATAGCCTATATGTTTTGGTACTTCAACACCATAAAACTCATTGTATTTTTTGTTGACATCATCTTTGGTAATGTCTAAATAACCTGCGCCTTGATGAGGTTGAACTCCCATGTCTGCTGAACCTTGAACATTGTTTTGCCCACGTAATGGGTTTACACCAACACCACGCCTACCAATATTACCAGTCATAAGTGCTAAATCTGCAATTTGCATCACAGTAAACGTTCCTTGAGAATGTTCGGTGACACCTAAACCATGAAATGACATGGCGTTTGGAGCTGAGGCGTAAGCCACAGCTGCAGCTCGAACTTCTTCTCGGGTAACTCCAGATATTTGTTCTATTTGATCTAAATCAATAGCTAGTAATTCTTTTTTAAAATCTTCATAACCTTCAGTTCTATTTTCAATGAAGGACGTATCTACTAAATTTTCAGAAACAATATAGTACATCATCATATTCAAAACAGCAACATTAGTTCCTGGCCTTAAAGCTATATGATGGGTTGCATATCTTGCTAATTCAGTTCTTCTAGGATCAATGACAATGGAGACATTATCAGATTTCATGGCAAACTGCTTCAACTTAGCTCCTGTTACTGGGTGGGCGTCTGTTGGATTTGCACCAATAACCATGATACAATTAGTATCTTTTAAATCATCAATAGAGTTAGTAGCAGCTCCTGTTCCATATGTACGTTGCATACCTAAAGCAGTAGGAGAGTGGCAAACCCTAGCACAACCATCAATGTTATTGGTGTTGATGACTGCTCTATAGAATTTCTGCATCAAATAATTCTCTTCGTTTGTGCAACGAGAAGATGATATTCCAGCCATAGAATCTGGTCCAAACTCTTCTTTGAAGCTAGTTAATTTATTAGCTATGTAATCGTAAACTTCGTCCCAGCTTACTTTTTCGAATTCATCATTTCGCTTAATCATTGGAGAATTTAAACGTTCAGGATGATCGTAAAATTTAAAGGCATAACGTCCTTTTAAACACGTGTGTCCTTGATTGACTTCAGCATCGTAAGGTGCGCGAATACTCAATATTTCTCCATTACTTGTTGAAACTTCAAGATTACATCCAACACCACAATACGTACAAATAGTTCTTGTAGTATCTGTTGCTTGAATAGCTTTAGATTGGAATACATCCGAAATAGCTGAGGTTGGACATGCTTGCGAACAAGCACCGCAACTCACACAGTCTGAATCCATAAAAGAATCATCTAATCCTTTAATAATTTTAGAGTCAAATCCTCTTCCAGACATACTTAATACGAACTCACCTTGAACTTCGTCACAAGCTCTTACACAACGGTAACAGTTAATGCATTTTGATAAATCTGAAGTCATGTAAGGATGACTCAAATCTTTCATTCTGTAAAGATGATTATCACCTTCTGGATAGCGAACATCACGAATGCCAACTTGAGCAGCAACAGTTTGTAATTCACAGTTACCATTTACTTCACAAGTCAAACAATCTAAAGGATGATCTGTTAAAACTAATTCTACAATATTTTTACGTAATGTTTTTACTGCTTCTGAACTTGTGTATATATATTGACCTTCTGCGACTGGAGAATGACAAGAAGCCATTGTTTTAACAGGTCCATTTGCTTCTAGGGCTACTTCAACGCTGCATACACGACAAGATCCAAAAGGGTCAAGGTTTGGTGCATCACACAATGTTGGGACTAAGTTTTTTTCTTTATAACGACGAATAAAATCAAGCATGGTTTCACCATCCTTAATTTCAAATGCTTTGTTATCTATATATGCTGTTTTACTCATAGTCTTCTAGTTGAAATATTGTCTTAATTCATCATCAAAATACTGTAAGGCATTGCGAACAGGTAATGGTATTCCACCACCATGAGCACATAATGAACCTTGCTCTAAAGTGGTTAATAAATCAGTAAATAGCTTTTTATCTATTTTATAATCTGATGTTAATGCTTTTTCCGTCAATTCTTGACCTCGTTTTGTGCCTAATCTACATGGAAAACATTTTCCGCAACTTTCATAGGCTGCAAAATCGAACAAATGCTCAATGAACTTCATAATTGGGTAATCTGAAGGTACAGACACAACTGAAGCATGACCTAATAAGAAACCCTCTTTTGAGAACGATTCAAAGTCAATGGTTAAATCGTCTATTTTTGAAACAGGTACTAATCCACCAAGTGGGCCGCCAATTTGAACTGCTTTTACATCAGATTTAAAACCGCCACCAAGGTCATTAACTACATATGATAGAGGCGTTCCCATTTCTACTTCATACATTCCTGGATTATTAAAGAAGCTATCTAAAGATACTAATTTTGTTCCTGATGATCTTTCCGTTCCAATAGCTTTCCATGCCGCTCCACCATTTGAAATAATATAATGTAATGCTGCTAAAGTCTCAACGTTATTAACCGTTGTTGGTTTGTTAAATAATCCTTTTTGTGCAGGAAACGGAGGGCGAACTCTTACTTCAGGACGTTGCCCTTCTATAGAATTAATAAGAGCAGTTTCTTCACCGCAAATGTAAGAGCCTTGTGCTTGTATGATTTTAAACTGAAAATCAAACCCGCTTCCAGAAATATTCTTTCCAATTAATCCTGCTTTTTCAAGCTCGTCAATAGCATCTTGAACAATACTTACAGCTTCTGGATATTCAGCTCTAATGTATAAAATACCATAGTTGGCATGTGTAACATAACCAGAAATCAACATTCCAAATAACACCGAATGTGGTTGATGTTCTAATAAATATCTATCGGAATATGCTCCAGGATCACCTTCATCTGCATTGCAAATAATGAATTTTGTTTCATTTTCAACATTTCTACAGAATTGTAATTTCAATCCCATTGGAAAACCAGCACCTCCACGACCACGAACATTTGATGTTTTTATTTCTTCTAAAACATCAGCAGAATCTTTTTTTAATGCATCCAAAAATGGTTGGTAATAACTAGAAGCATTAGTGAAAGGTTTTGTTAATATCTGTTTTCCACTTGCGGTTATATTATAATTATCCTGATTTAAATCAGTATCAGAACTAGTAATAGACTTTAAATTTGATATAGCATCACCCGAATAATTTTTTCCATCATAATGAAACGCTGAGTTTTCATGACAACGACCAAGACAAGTCATATGACCAATTTCATTAGCTTCAAATTCAGTTTTAAGAGAATCTATTACTTTTTCTTGAGTGCCAGCACAAACGCAAGCAGTTCCATTACAGACATATACTTTTTTGCCTTTGTTTTCAGGTTTCAAAAAATCGTAGAAACTGGCAGTGCCAAAAGCATTAGCTTTACCAATGAGAAATTCATCAGCTAATTTCGCCATGGCATCATCACTTGGAGCGCCTTCTGGTTTTGCTAATTTTCCTAATTTATCAAAGAGGTTATCTTTGAGTCCTTTTCTTCCTAATAATTCACTTAAATTATCTGACATATATTTTTAACTCGCTTTGGTGTTGGTTGATTCTATTTTGGTTCGTTGCGGATTGGAATAACACGTTGCTCTTTTATCTCTACAGAAAGCAAACAGTGTGATTCCGAGTTCTTTAGCGTAATCTACTGCTAACGATGAAGGTGCAGAAACTGCTGCTAGAAAAGGTATTCTAGCTTTAAAGCATTTGATAACAATTTCATAGGAAATACGACCACTTACAGTCATAACCTTAGCTTTATGTAGTTTTTTATTATTAATTAGCTTTCCAACTATTTTATCTACTGCATTATGGCGACCAATGTCTTCCATTGCGCACAACATATCTCCTTTAATGCTAAAAGCAGCTGCAGCATGTGTGCCCCCTGATTTTCTAAAATTAAACTGTAAAGAGTTCATTTTATCAAACATATCATGAATGAGCCCAATTTCTATTTTCTCACTATCGTCAATAGTTTTTCCAATAAAAGCTAAATCACCAAGTTCAGTTTTTCCACAAATACCACATGATGATACAGACAGCAAACTTCTACTATTAGAATAGCCTTCTCCTAATTCGCTCTTTGGAATATTGACATTAACAATGGTAACTATACCTTTTTCATTTTCTTTTTTTAGAGAAACCTCAGGATTAAGATTTACATTATTTATTACACCTTCAGCATGTAATAGGCCACGAACAAGCTCTATGTCATTCCCTGGAGTGCGCATGGAAACAGTAAAAGGCTCATTATTAATGTTTATTTGCAAAGCTTCTTCAACAGTCAATGCGTCAACAATCTTGTCGATTTCTTTTTGATCAAATTTTTTACCTTCGTAGTTACGCGTTGCCATAAAACTATAATTACCTTAGTTTTCTGTCTAAATTAGCGGTCAATTTACATAAAGTTGAGCGAATTTGCCATTTTTATTTTATAACGATGTGTTAAAATAAAAAATTACTCATCTAGAAGTTGTAGTGTGACTAAGTATGCGCAATGATCTGATGCAATTAAATCACAAATTACATCTCTTTTAAGGACTTTCCAGCGATGTTTTGGATAGAACAATATATAGTCTATTTTTTTAGTTGGATTTTCTGATGAAAAGGTAGGCTGCGGGTTACTTTTATCATAAGAAGCTGTCCAGAAACTTTCTAATATATTCATCGTATTACTATTTGGTTCAGCATTCAAATCACCTGCTAAAATAGTTGGGTATTTATTGCTGGAAAACAGGTTGTTGATTTCTTTAGCTTGCATAATTTTGTTGGTTTCAAGCTTTAAATGGTCAAGATGCGTTCCTATAAATGAAATTGTATCTTTTGAAGGTAAAATCGTAGTAATTTCTAATGCAGCTCTAGGTTCGTCGCCTTGAAGATAAGGTAAAGGATGATTTCTAGTTTGTAAAAAAGTGTGCTTTGAAAGAACACCTTCACCATATTCGCCACCATCATAATGCATAGCTCTACCATAAATAGGAGCCATTTTTGTACGCCAGCCTAATTCGGTAACTAAATCATACTTTTTAGCTCGATTGGTTTTGTAATCTACTTCTTGAAGCGCTACAAAATCTGGATTTGCATCAATAATAACTTTGGCTATAACATTCAAGTTGAAATCGCCTTTCATAGTCCTTCCGTGTAAAATATTAAAGGATAAGACTTTTACGATTTTTGTGCTATCAATTTGTTGCGACCAAACAGTACTGGAAATTAGACTAGCAACAAGTATTGTAATACATATTTGCTTAATATTTTTCATAGATTTTTGAAAGATGGTCTTGAATTTGACTTCTAATTTTAGAATTGGGAGCATTGTAATTATTGTTCATATAGCTAAAAACTAATACCGTTCCTTTCTTTGTAATTACATAGCCGCTTAAGCAATAAGTATTAGATAATGTTCCAGATTTTGCATATACGTAAGGTTTTTTCTTTCCGCCATACCAATTGCGCAAAGTTCCGCTTTCTCCACCTACAGGAAAATAGTTTAATAATTTGTTTAAGGGAATTTCTTGATACATTTTTGTGAGTAAGTGTGCTGTATCTTCAGGAGAAAACAAATTATAGACTGATAAGCCAGAGCCATCTCTCCAAACAGGTTTTTGGGGCAAGTCCTGTAAGTGGTTTTCAAGAATATATTCAATACCATCTTCAACATTGTATGTGCCTTTCATTTTTTTTGCAACTTGAAGCATTAATTGTTCTGCAATAAAATTATCACTCACTACAAGCATTTGTTTGTAAACAGAATCTACAGCTATACTATACAAAGACTTAAAATTTAAATCTTTTTTTTGAGACATTACATTTACAGGCTTACTTAAAGTATCACTTAGTAACTCAGCAATAAGTTTTGTTGATGTTTTAAAAGGAATATAATTTGAAGTGGAATCTAAACGTTCTAAATAAAACTTGTTTTCTTCAAACTCTCTATTCATATCTATTGAATCTAAAACAGTAATCTGTTTTTTGAAATATGAAGGATGAGATACAATAGAGTCATCATTCATAGCATAAGTAACTACGTTTCCATACATTGGAAATAAACTCCTTTCTGGCATATAATAATATTGATAATCTTCCCAAGACCATCCATTTCCGAAGCGGTTGTCATCTAAAGATACATCAAGTATAACTATTGGACCATTATGACTATTTAAAAAAGGAATTGTTTTAGAGTCTTCAAATTCATATAAAAATGAAGGATCTGCGGCACCTTTAATAAATAAGGTGTCATTGTTTTTGTAATACTCAAGCCCTTTTAGAGAATCTCCTAAAGTTTTATAGGCTGAATAAAACGTATACAACTTTGTGTTTGAAGCAGGCGTAAAAAACTTACTACCATTATGGTTAATGATTTGAGTTCTAGTTTCAGGATTATATAAAACAAATCCTTTAAAGAATTCTGATTCTTTTTGATGCTTATTAAAATCTTTTTTGAGCTTGTAAGTGGTGCTGCAAGAGCTGACTGTGATTAAAAGTGTAAGTAAAAATAGCTTAATAAATACCTTCATTTTGTGAGTTATGATTTTTAAAAATTGAAGAGATAATCATTTCCGAAGATACAGAATTTGATTAAAAGAAAATATATGGAACAAAGGCTTGCTATGAAAACTTGAAATATCGTTATATTGGACACGCTTTTCACTTACAAAAAATAAATTATGAAGAATATTTTATGGTTAATAGTAGTTATACTTTTCTCATGCAGTTCAAACTCAAAATTGGATATTGCAGATACTGTGATTACAAATGCTAGAGTGTATACCCTGAGTTGGGATGATCCTTCATTAGATGGAGTTCCTGCACAAAATGCATCGATTAAAAATGATGTTTGGCAACCTGATGCACAAGCCATTGCTATAAAAAATGGATTAATTCAATTTGTTGGCTCAAATGAAGAAATACAAAAGTATATTGGTGAAAACACCAAGATTGTCGATGCTAAAAATGCTTTTGTCGTTCCAGGGCTTATTGAATCTCATGGTCATGTACATGAAATAGGGGAAAAATCTGAAATGGTAGCTTTAAATAATTTGTCTGGAGATGAGATTATTGAAGCAATTTATCAAAAATCACTTCAAATACCAGTTGGTGAATGGATAATTGGTTATGGATGGGATGAAGCTGAATTTGCGAATGAATACCCTGATATGATTGCGTTAAGCAATAAAGTGAAAAATCATCCAGTGGCATTGCAAGGCTTAAGAGGTTTTGGAGCTATGGGAAATGCTTTAGCTTTTGAGTTGGCAGAGATTACTACAGAAACTGTTGCTACCGATGGAGGAGAAATTTTGAAAGATGAAAAAGGCAATTTGAAATATGTTTTACTAAACCATGCAAAAAACCTGTTAGATAATAAAATTCCAAAAAAGACATTAGAACAAAGAGGAAGAATTCTAAAATATGGGCTAAACCATTTGGCTAGTCTAGGTTATACTACAGCGCATCATGCTGGAGTGGTAAAAGAATGGATGGAAGGTTATGAAGATTTAGATAGTAGAAATGAATTATTATTAAGAACTCAAATTTTTGTAGCTGCTAGAATGCATAACATTGAACTTGTTGAAGAATGGGTAGAAAAGGGACCAACAAGTAGCGATTCAGCCTTTTTACAAGTAAAAACGTTTAAAGCCTATTATGATGGTTCTTTGGGTTCTAGAGGTGCGAACTTTTTGGAAGATTATAGTGATCAGCCTGGGCATAAAGGTGTAGCAAGTACAGATTATGGCTTTCACGAAGGTTTAATAAAAAAGGCTCTAGATGCTGGATTTCAATTAGCAATCCATTGTATTGGAGATAAAGCAAATCGTGAAGTTTTAGATTTATACGATGATTATTTTAAAGAGCATCCTGAGTCTAGAGATTTACGACATCGTATTGAGCATGCACAAATTATTCACCCAGATGATTTTACTCGTTTTAAAGACTTAAATATTGTCGCTTCATTAGAACCTGGACATGCTGTTGAGGATATGCCTTGGGCTATTGATCGAGTTGGAGAAGAGCGTATTAAAGGAGGTTATGCTTGGCGTTCTCTTAGAAAAGCAGGAGCAACAGTGATTTTTAATTCAGATTATGCTGGAACAGACCCAAGTTTTTTCTATGGTGCTTATTGTGCTATTACAAAGCAAAAAAGAGATGATGACAAACAGTGGTTTCCAGAACAAGTCTTTACACCAGAGGAAACTTTAAGGGCTTACACCATTTGGGCTGCTTATGCATCTAAACAAGAACACTTAACAGGAACTATTGAAAAAGGAAAATGGGCAGACTTCACTTTTATGGACATGGATGTTTTAAACATAGGTAACACCAATCCCAACCAACTATTAAATGGTCAGATTTTAAAAACGATGGTGAATGGAAAAGTTGTTTATGAGAAATAAGCGACTTCTTAATCTAATTTTACTTTTTATTTTTTCCAATAACTAATAATATATCAGCAATTGGGTGGGCTAAAGCAACAGTTATTCCAAATATTCCATATAATGTTTTCCCTTGGGGTAAAAACCCAGTTATTGAAAACCATAAAATTAGCAAGCAAAAAGGATAGAGTAGAAGCCTAGTCAAAATTTTTGTAAAAGTCCATTCTTTAACCTTTTCTTTCTTTGATTCAGCTTTCTGCTTGTTTATAAATTTAGGATTATTTACTTGTTCAATATTTTCTATAGCTTCTTTCAGTTCGTCAGTCAAAATTTTTGTTTCGTACTTTTTCGATTTTGACATTATTAAATGCAATAATGTTCCAATTACAGAAATTCCAATTATTCCAATAATGGCAGTCTTAAATTCAGTTGTAATTAACAGAAACAAAGTAAGTAGAATAAAAACTCCGATTGATATTTTAATCAGAAGTTGGTGATAAGGATTTTTTTTCGTTTTTATTCCGCTCAGTTTTCCATTTTGATGAAAAGTCAGATGAAAAACTGGGTAAACACCCCTTAAAAAATGTGCTGACCTCCAAATTAAAAGCTCATTCGATTTTATTTCTCCACTATACTTTGTGGTATTATAAAAAAAAGCATCATTCCAATGATTTTTCAGAGTACTTTTTTTGTTCTGAACTATCAATTTTTCGATGTCTTTTTTTTCTACCATAAAGTTTAGTTGAAATTACAGTCAACTAAGAATTAATCCTCCTTTTCATATACAACTTTACCATCAAAAATAGTCATCACAACTTCGGTGTCAAGAATTTTATCTTCATCTACGGTCATTAAATCTTGATTGTAAATCGTGAAATCGGCAAGTTTACCAACCTCAATAGACCCTTTTATGCCTTCTTCAAAAGCACCATAAGCAGCGTCTAAAGTATAAGATTTTAACGCTTGCTCTCTCGTCATTTTTTGTTCTGGCTCGTAACCTCCTTCAGGAGTTCCTTTTAAAGTTTTACGACTTACACTAGCATAAAAACTGGCTATTGGATTTAAAGGCTCTACCGGAACATCTGTACCATTAACAATTGGAACACCGCTTTGTAACAAATCTTGCCACATATAAGCACCTTCCTTAATTCGTTTTTCCCCTAAACGATCAATAGCCCAAGGTCTGTCCGACGACATATGAACAGCTTGCATTGCTGGAATTACTTGTAATTCTGCAAATCTAGGAATATCTTCAGGATGCAAATGTTGTGCGTGTTCAATTCTAAATCGGTGATCAGAATCGATCTTAGATAATTCAGTCATTGCAGCTTCATAGCGATCTAATATTTCTCTATTTGCTCGATCACCTATGGCATGTGAGCATACCTGAAACCCATTTCGAAGCCCATTACGTGCTGTTTTATCTACCATTTCCATTGGAAGCGTTTCAAGACCAAAATGACCAGGTCTATCTGTATAAGATTCAAGTAGCCAAGCTCCTCGATTTCCTAATGCACCATCACAGTTTAATTTTATAGATCGAATAGTAAATCTATGATCAGGATCAATACTTGGTCCTTTTTCATACCATTCATTAAGAAGTTTTTCATCATTGCCAGTAAGCATTGCATAAATTCTAATATTCATATTGCCTTCAGCTTTCATACGATCGTAAAAAGCTATGGTTCCTCTTCCAATTCCTGCATCATGGAATCCTGTAATACCATTTTCGTAACAAGCTTCAATGGCTAAATTAAAGGCTTGGATATTTGATTCAGGTGTGTTAGTAGGAATATGTTTACCAATTAAACCTCCAGCACGTTCACTAAAAATTCCTGTTGGTCTACCAGCTTGATCAACAATAACTTCACCTCCTTCTATTTCATAGGTGTTAATACCATCTGTAGATAATGTGAGTAAGCCAGCAATTTCCATGGCTTTTTCATTAGCAAAGCCAGCATGACCACTAGCATGTCTTAAATACACTGGATTGTCGGGTGATACTTCACTTAGCGCGTGATGCGTTTGAAATCCTTTAACGGTATATTCTGGCACACTATCCCATTTACTTTGATGCCAACCTCTACCAGTAATCCATTCACCTGGCTCAGCGTTTTTAACACGCTCAGCTACGGCATCAATAATGTCTTGATAACTTTTGGTATTCATTAAATCTAGTTCAAGCTCATTATAACCTAATCCCATAAAATGTCCGTGCCCTTCTATTAAACCTGGCGTCATTGTTTTTCCTTCCAAATCAATAACTTCAGTTTGTTCGTTTTTAAAGCTTTCGGCTTCTTCTAAGCTTCCAGCAAAAAGTATTTTGTTGTCTTTAACTGCTACAGCTTCTACAGTTGCTTGATTTGAATCTACCGTGTATATTGTTCCACCATGAATAATCATGGTTGCAGATTCTTTATTCGTATCAGAACAAGAACTAAAAAAAATAAGGGTAATTGCAATTGAAAAAAAATGTGAAAATCGTGATATCATGTTGGTTGGTTTTAGAGATTGTAAGTTACAATTTGCTTTAAGTGCTTTTCAAATATAACTCAAAAATTTTGGTTATTGAAAGCAATAAACAATTCAAGGTTGTAACTTTGCAACTAAATTTTAAATATGCATAAAGCAGGGTTTGTAAATATAATAGGGAATCCAAATGTTGGTAAATCTACTTTGATGAATGCCTTTGTTGGTGAGAAGTTATCTATTATTACCTCCAAAGCGCAAACAACTAGGCATCGTATTCTAGGTATTGTAAATGGAGATGATTTCCAAATGGTATTATCGGATACACCAGGGATAATTAAACCAGCGTATGAACTGCAAGAGTCCATGATGGGTTTTGTGAAATCAGCTTTTGAAGATGCCGATGTATTAATCTATATGGTTGAAATCGGTGAAAAAGAATTGAAGGATGAAGCTTTTTTTAATAAAATAACCAATTCAAAAATTCCTGTATTACTACTCCTAAATAAAATTGATAGTTCTAATCAAGAAGAATTGGAAGAGCAAGCAGCGTTGTGGCAAAGTAAGGTGCCAAATGCTGAGTTTTTTCCTATTTCAGCACTTGAAGGGTTTAATGTTAATGAAGTATTTAATCGAATTATTGAGCTCTTACCAGAATCTCCACCCTTTTATCCAAAAGACCAATTAACAGATAAGCCTGAACGGTTTTTCGTCAATGAAAAAATTAGGGAGAAAATTTTAATGCATTATAAAAAGGAGATTCCTTATGCTGTTGAGGTGGATACGGAGGAGTTTCATGAAGAAGAAAATATTATTAGAATGCGTTCGGTAATTATGGTAGAACGAGAAACCCAAAAAGGCATTCTTATAGGTCACAAAGGTTCTGCATTAAAGCGCGTAGGAGTGGAAGCAAGAAAAGATCTTGAGAAATTTTTTGATAAAAAAGTACATCTTGAACTATATGTTAAGGTGAATAAAAACTGGAGAAGTAATCAAAGTCAATTAAAGCGATTTGGGTATAATCAGAAGTAGATACTTTTGATTATTTAAGTAAATAATTCTTTTTTCTTGTAAGCTTATTTTTTTAGGACGACTCCATACCAAAAGGTATCACTATGAAAAAACTAACCATGCTTCTTATTCTAATAGTTTTAGTTGGATGTTCTAAAAACAATCCTGATACTGAGAAGATAGTTGAAGAAAACGAATGGTTGGTTAATAAAGATGACCTCTCTGGCTCTTTTGCGATGTATCCTTTAGGCGATAACCCAGAATATACTACTGTTGCAAACACAAATTTACAAAATTCTGAACGTGTAGGCGTTATGAGCTTTGGTGATGAGGTTAGAGTATATCCTTATCCAAATACTTTTGCTACTGAAATTATTAATGACCAATACCAATCTCAAAAATATGCATTTACGTATTGTCCAATTACTAAAAGTGCATTGGCATATACTAGAAGTAAAACACTTAGAGCTTCGGGTTATTTATATAAAAATAATATGGTGCCTTGGGATGAAGATACCCAAACACTTTGGTCACAAATGCTTATAAGAGGCATTAAAGGTAGCCGTATTAACCAAAGATTAAACACACTTGCTGTTGTAGAAACCAGATGGGAAACCATAAAAAACTACTTTCCAAATGCTAAGGTTTTAAAAAGTATTGTGCCTTCTTCAAGTAGAATCAATACATCATCAAAAACAGCTAAATCAAACTTAAGGACTACTAATATTCCTGATGAAAGAGATTATGTTTATGGTATTTTAGATGAAGATGATAATGTAACTATTTATCAATATAATGACTTTACAAGTCAAAACAGGTATGACATTACATTAAGACAGTACAGTTATATTGTGTATGGAAATAAATCTCACCAAATTATTAGTGCATTTGAAGTAGATGATTTTAATAATTATCAAACACTTGACGAAAGTGAATTCCCTTATGTATTACAAGATTTAGATGGTGTAAAATATAATGTACTAGGTTTTGGTGCTAATGGTGAGATACTAAAAAAGCCTAAGTACGCTTATGTAGCTGCATGGTGGGCTTTTGATGATTTTTTCACCAACTTTACATTTCAAGAATAAACTATTTGCTATAGAGTAAACTATTCATAAAATTATGCAGGAGTACCATTTGATCTCTTCCAGTTGCTTTTCCTAAACGGCCTCCAAAATAGAGTGCAACCCATAAAACAATCATTAGTATGGCGACAAATAATTGAATGGCAAAATCGGTTTTTAAAGTCCAGTTTGTGTATGCCCAAATTCCAAAGCCAATAAATAGACCAGCAACAATAAAGTGAAAAAACATGAACATAGTCCATACGGTTGGATTAGGTCCAAATAAGCCAAACAAGCGACTAGAGTTGTTATCAATCTCAATGATTTCTAGGTGTAGTTGTGGTGACCAAAAATGTTGGTCAGCCTTAGGAATTTTTATAAATACATGGTCATCAACTCTAGATACAATAAAATCTTTTTGAGTTTTTTTGGCTTCTTCAAAAACCTTTAAAACTTCTTGATTATTTTTTTTAAGTTCAATTTTAAACCTTGGGCGTAATACTATGTCGTTGTTTAGAGACATCTCTAATTAAATTATCTGCTGAATTTACTGTTTTTTTTCAATAAGGAAACACTACCTTTGCAGAATATTTTAAGATATGGGAAATATTGTTGCAATAGTAGGACGTCCTAATGTAGGGAAATCAACTTTTTTTAATCGTTTAATTCAAAGGCGAGAAGCAATTGTTGATGCTGTTAGTGGAGTGACTAGAGATAGGCATTATGGGAAGAGTGACTGGAATGGAAAGGAATTTTCGTTGATTGATACTGGAGGTTATGTAAAAGGAAGTGATGATGTTTTTGAAGCTGAAATAGACAAGCAAGTTGAGTTAGCGATTGATGAAGCAGACGCTATTATCTTTATGGTCGATGTAGAGTCTGGAGTTACTGGGATGGACGAAGATGTTGCTAAATTGCTACGAAAAGTTGATAAACCTGTTTTTTTAGTCATTAATAAAGTAGATAATGGTAAAAGAGCTGAAGATGCTGTTGAGTTTTATTCTTTAGGCCTTGGAGAGTATTTTACTATAGCGAGTATAAATGGTAGTGGAACTGGAGATTTGCTGGATGCCTTAGTTGAAGCTCTTCCAGAGCAAGAAGAAGTTGAAGAAAATGAACTTCCTCGATTTGCCGTTGTTGGTCGTCCAAATGCTGGAAAATCATCATTCATAAATGCGTTGATAGGAGAAGATCGATACATTGTTACAGATATTGCTGGAACCACAAGAGACTCTATTGATACAAGGTATAATCGATTTGGTTTTGAGTTTAATCTTGTTGATACTGCAGGAATTCGTAGAAAAGCTAAAGTAAAGGAAAACTTAGAGTTCTATTCAGTGATGCGAAGCGTAAGAGCGATTGAGCATGCTGATGTTTGTTTGTTAGTTTGTGATGCAACTAGAGGTTTTGATGGTCAAGTTCAAAATATATTTTGGCTAGCTGAACGTAACAGAAAAGGGATAGTGATACTTGTTAATAAATGGGATTTAGTTGAAAAAGATAATAAAACAACTAAGGATTTTGAAAAGTATATTCGTCAACAAATAGAGCCATTTACAGACGTGCCAATTGTGTTTATTTCTGCATTAACAAAGCAACGAATTTTCAAAGCTATTGAAACTGCTGTTGAGGTATACAAAAACAGAACGAAGCGTATTAAAACAAGTGTATTGAATGATGTATTGTTGCCAATAATTGAGAATTATCCACCACCTGCCTATAAAGGTAAATTTGTAAAAATAAAGTACATTATGCAGTTGCCTACACCGCAACCGCAGTTTGCGTTTTTTTGTAACCTTCCTCAGTATGTAAAAGAACCTTATAAGCGTTTTCTAGAAAATAAGTTAAGAGAACATTTTGATTTTCATGGAGTTCCAGTAAGTGTCTACATGAGAAAGAAATAGTTTTTTAAGATAAAATTATCATTTCTTTAAGAAAATTCACACGATAATTAATATACTTTCGCCTAGTAAAATTAATTACCAACCTTACTAATGAAACAATTTCTTTTTGTACTTGCAATTTTTTGTGCACTATTTACTAACGCACAATCTAAAGAATTTAAAATTTCTGGAACAATTATTTCTGAAGCAGAAAGTACGCCCTTAGAATCGGCAACTGTTCATCTTGAAAGAATAAAGGATAGTACTCTAATTACTTATACTATAAGTGATAAAGATGGGAAATTCACTTTAGAAGGAAAATCATTCGATAAAGACTTAAACTTATTTATTTCTTATGTAGGTTATAGAACACACAAGCAAAAAATTGTACTTGATAAAGAAACTATAAATCTTGACGCGATAAAACTACAGACAGATGATAATGCTTTGGATGAAGTGGTTGTAACTTCAAGAGCACCAATTACTGTAAAAAAAGACACCTTAGAGTTTAATGTGGCCTCTTTTAAAACCAAGAGGGATGCTAATGTAGAAGATCTACTAAAGCAATTACCAGGGGTTGAAGTTGATGAAGAAGGTAAGATTTCAGTTAATGGTAAAGAAGTAAACAAAATTTTGGTGAATGGAAAACCTTTCTTTGGTAACGACCCCACAATTACAACTAGAAATTTAACCAAAGAGCTTATTAGTAAAGTTCAAATTACGGATACAAAAACTAAAGCAGAAGCATTTGCAGGAGAAGAAGGCGATAAAGAAAATAAAACGATTAATCTTACTATAAAAGAAGATAAAAATAAAGGTGTTTTTGGGCGCTTGTCAGCAGGAGCTGGAACAGATGAGAGATATGAATTTGCTGGAATGCTCAATGTTTTTGATAATGATCAGCGTTTAAGCGTGTTAGCTGGAGGCAATAACACAAACTCTGCTGGATTTAGTTTTGGGGAGATTACTAAAATGTTTGGAAGAGGAAGTGTTTCTTTTACTAGTAGTGGAGGAGGGCAATCATTTAGCATTGGCGGACGTAGTTTTGGTGGAGGCCAAGGTATTACGACTTCTCAAAATTATGGTGCAAATTATGCCGATAAAATTGGAGAAAAGATAGATGTGTCAGCAGATTATTTTTATTCAAAAAGTAACTTAGAGAATGAGAGTACGACTGAAAGGGAGAATATCCTTCCAGATTCAAGATACTACACAAATTCCAGCTCAAATTCTTATAGAGAAAGCGATAGCCACAGAGCAAATTTAGAGTTTGAAATAGAAGTAGATTCAACATTTAGAATAGATATCGAACCATCTTTCAATGCGACTAATAGTAAAAGGGAGTTTTCTAGTAGTGAAGCATCAAGAGATGAGGGAGATGTTTTAACAAATGAATCGAGTTCTTCTTCATTTGTTGAAACTATAGGGAAGGACTTTAGTAATGAGTTAGATATAACTAAGAGATTTGGTAGTAATGGCGCTTTTTTAAGATTTAGTTTAAATAATGATTATAATTCTACTGAAACTGACGATTATTTAAACTCAACGACAAATATTTACGGAACTGCTCCAGAGGATATAATAAGAGATCAATTTACAGATGGTAACAGAGTCTCAAAAGGGTTTTCAACAAGCCTTAATTATAGATTGCCAATAAATGGTAAAGAACTTTATTTAGACTTAAAATATAGTTTGAACAACAGTAAACGCGAAAATGAAGTAAGTACCTATGATTTTGATTCTGGAACTCAAGATTACACAACTTTTAATACAGATTTGAGTACAGATTTTGAATATATTAATAAGACAAATACACCTTCTGTTAAGCTTAGTTATCGAAAGGATAAATTATTTACAAGTTTTGAAACGCGTTATGTATTTAGAAGCCTACAAAACAAAGACTTTTTAAGACCTAATTTAAGTTTAGAGGAAGATTTTGAAGCTGTAGAAATACGTTCAAATTTAAGATATAGATTTAGCACTAAATCTTCAGTTAATTTTGGGTATAGATTAAGTAATAATTCACCAGATTTATCGCAATTGCAGCCTTTTCAAGATGTATCAGATCCATTAAATACCGTTACTGGAAATCCAAACCTTGAACCAAGTAATAATCACAATTTGTATTTATATTATAATGCATTTGATTTTCAAAAAGGAACAGGCTTTTTTGGTCATTTTAGCACTAATTTTAGAAATAATCAAGTAGTTACAAATACTACTATTGATGAGAATTTTGTTAGAAATACAACTTACGCAAATGTTGATGGAGCATACAATGTAAATGGAAGTGTTAGTTATAGTAAAACGATTAAAATAGACACTTTAAAAACGGTTAAATATAGAGTAGGTTTATCAACTGGAGTTAATAAAAATATTAACTTTAATAATGGTGAGAAATATGCATCAAATAACACTTCTTTATCTCCAAGTTTAGGACTTACTTTTACTTGGAAAGATATTATGGAATTAAGCCCTAGTTATAACATATCATTTACTAGAAATAGATTTGACTTAACGAATTTTAAAAATCAAGAATTTGCTAGTCATACAGTTGGGATTCGAACAACAACGACGGTTCCTAAAAAGGTTGAATGGCGTAATGATATAAGCTTTAATTACAACCCTCAAATTGCATCAGGTTTTCAAAAAAGCGCATGGTCATGGAACTCAACATTGGCGTATTCAGTTTTAAAAGACCAAGGAGCAATTACCATAAAAGCTTACGATTTATTAAATCAAAATACAAATGCTAGAAGAATTGCAACCGCTAATTACATACAAGATTCGCAAAGTACTGTACTGCAACGTTACTTTATGCTAAGTTTTAGCTGGAAATTTAACAGTTTAGGGCCACAAGCTAATCAAAGTGGTCGTGGAAGAGGGAGTTTTAGAATGATGAGACATTAAAAAAGCTACAAATTATTTTTTAATTTGATTAACTGATTTTTTACAGCTTCCAACTTATTGATAATCTCAAAGTTATCTAAAGACTGTTTTTTTTCTTCTTTTAAGTGGGTTTTTGCACCTTCTAAAGTAAATCCACGTTCTTTTACAAGATGGTAAATGAACTTAAGGTTTTTTATATCCTCAGGAGTGAATTTACGATTCCCTTTAGCATTCTTTTTAGGCTTAAGAATATCGAACTCTTTTTCCCAAAAACGGATTAATGATGTATTTACATCAAATGCTTTGGCAACTTCACCAATTCCGTAATACCGTTTTTCTGGGAGTTCTACATACATTAGTCTAGGGATTGGTTTTCTAAGGATGCTTTTGCTAAAAGCTCACTAAATTCTTTTGCAGATAAATTTCCATAGTAGAAATTTATTGGATTAATTCTTACACCATCTTTAAATATTTCATAATGTAAATGAGGTGCTTCTGACCTTCCAGTACTACCAACAAAACCAATAAGATCACCTCGTTTTACCTTTTGATTTTTCTTTACGTTATACTTATAAAGATGCGCATACAAACTAACATAACCATAACCATGGTCTATACGTATATGTTTACCATATCCTGTTGCTCCTGAATCAGCACGTTTTACAACACCATCTCCAGTAGCATAAATTGGTGTGCCTCTGGGTGCAGTAAAATCCATACCATAATGAAATTTTCTAACCTTGGTAAAAGGATCAGTTCTATAACCATAACCAGAAGCCATACGTGTTAGTTCTTCGTTGTTTACAGGTTGAATAGCTGGAATAGTTGCTAAAAACTTTTCTTTATCCTCTGCTAATACAGCAATTTCATCTAATGATTTAGATTGTACCACAATTTGTTTTTGAATAATATCAATACGTCGATTAGCATCAATAATTAGTTTTGAATTATCATAACCCTCAAATTGTTTGTATCGATTAATTCCTCCAAAACCTTGACGTCTTTGTTCATTTGGTATTGGATTTGCTTCAAAATAGAGCCTATAAATAGCATTGTCTCGTTCTTCGACGTTTGCTAAAACTGACTCAGCTTCATCCATTTTTTTGTCTAACAATTCATATTGAAATTGCATGTTTTGCAATTCTCTTGCTAAAGCTTTCTCTTTTGGAGATTCAAAATACTGACTAGCGATAAATACAAACATAAAACCAAACAAGGCAGATCCTAATAAGAACATAAAAATATACTTAGCAGTAGTTCTTTTTCTACGTACTACTTTCCTGTATGAAAGTGTTTCTGAATCGTAATAATATTTTACTTTAGACATATCTTAAAATATTCTATTTTTGCAGGATTAATAGAACGAAGAACAAATATATAAATTGTTTCACATTTAGAGCAATTTACATCAAACAGGTTATTAACAACTATATATGAAGTCTCAAGACGTACGACAGAAATTTTTGGATTTTTTTGAAAGCAAAAAACACAGCATTGTAGCATCTGCACCAATGGTTGTTAAAAATGATCCTACGCTTATGTTTGTTAATTCGGGAATGGCGCCTTTTAAAGAATACTTTTTAGGAAATGCGCAGCCAAAAAACAATCGAATTGCTGATTCTCAAAAGTGTCTACGTGTTTCTGGAAAACATAATGATTTAGAAGAAGTTGGTTATGACACATACCATCATACATTGTTTGAAATGCTTGGTAACTGGAGTTTTGGTGATTATTTTAAAAATGAAGCTATTGCTTGGTCTTGGGAATTATTGACTGAGGTTTATGGTATAGATAAAGATGTTTTATATGTGACTGTTTTTGAAGGAAGTGATGATGCGGATAATTTAAAAATGGATACTGAAGCTTACGATATTTGGAAACAATACATATCTGAAGATCGCATTTTGAAAGGAAATAAGAAAGATAATTTCTGGGAAATGGGAGATCAAGGACCTTGTGGACCTTGTAGTGAAATACATGTAGATATTCGTTCGGATGAAGAAAAAGCAAAGATTGATGGAAAATCTTTGGTAAATATGGACCATCCTCAAGTGGTTGAGATTTGGAATCTAGTCTTTATGCAATACAATCGAAAAGCAAATGGTTCACTTGAAGTATTGCCTAATAAACATATTGATACAGGAATGGGATTTGAGCGTTTATGTATGGTATTACAGGATGTAAAATCTAATTATGATACAGATGTGTTTACACCAATAATTCGCGAGATTGAAACTATAACTGACAAGGATTATGGAAAAAATAATGAGGTAGATATAGCAATTCGTGTAATTTCGGACCATGTTCGTGCAGTTGCATTTTCTATTGCTGATGGGCAATTACCAAGCAACACTGGTGCAGGTTATGTAATACGACGTATTTTACGTAGAGCTGTACGCTATGGTTTCACTTTTTTAGATAAAAAAGAGCCTTTTATTTATAGATTGGTTGATGTGTTGAGTAAAAAAATGGGAAAAGCATTTCCTGAATTAAAATCTCAAAAACAATTAATTGAAAACGTAATTAAAGAAGAAGAAGCTTCTTTTTTAAGAACACTCGATCAAGGTTTAGTATTATTAAATGGCATTGTTAAGGAAACTAAAGGAAATACTGTTTCTGGAGAAAAGGCTTTTGAGTTATATGATACCTATGGTTTTCCAATAGATTTAACAGCTTTAATTCTTTCTGAAAAAGGATTGAAATTAGATGAAGAAGGCTTTAATGAGCAACTTCAAAAACAAAAAAACAGATCACGAGCTGCAAGCGAAATGTCAACAGACGATTGGACAGTTCTAGTTGATGATGCTGAACAAGAGTTTATAGGTTATGATGCTTTAGAAGCAAATGTGAAAATCACAAGATACCGAAAAGTAACCTCTAAAAAAGATGGTGAAATGTATCAATTGGTATTCAATTTAACACCTTTTTATGCAGAAGGTGGTGGTCAAGTAGGAGATAAAGGCTATTTGGAAGATACACATGGCGATGTGGTTTATATTTTAGACACAAAGAAAGAAAACAATGTCATCATTCATTTTACTAAAAACTTACCAGATTATTTATTAGAAACTTTCAAAGCAGTAGTAGATGCGAAACAGCGTCAAAGAACTGAGGCTAATCATACAGCAACACATTTATTGCATCAAGCTTTAAGAGAAGTTCTAGGTGACCATGTTGAGCAAAAAGGAAGTGCGGTACATTCTAAGTATTTACGATTTGATTTTTCACATTTTTCCAAATTGACTACTGAACAATTGCGAGATGTTGAAAATTTTGTAAATGCTCGAATTAACGAAAAATTACCTTTAGAAGAAAATAGAAATGTACCAATGGAGCAAGCAATTGCAGATGGAGCAATGGCGTTGTTTGGTGAAAAATACGGAGATACAGTTAGAACCATTCGTTTTGGACAATCTATGGAATTATGCGGAGGAACTCACGTAAAAAATACAGGAGACATTTGGCATTTTAAAATTCGCTCAGAAAGCGCTATCGCATCAGGAGTTAGACGAATAGAAGCTATCACTAATGATGCTGTTAAAGATTTTTATTTTGATACGAATAGAGCGTATTTTGAAATTAGAGATTTACTTAATAACGCTAAAGACCCCGTGAAAGCTGTCTCCGATTTAAAAGACGAAAACACCGATTTAAAAAAGCAAATAGAAAGCTTATTAAAAGATAAGGCTAAGAATATTAAAGGAGAGTTAAAAGGGGAATTGCAAGAAATTAACGGCGTTCAATTTTTAGCAAAACAATTAGACTTGGATGCCTCTGGTATGAAAGATTTATGTTTTGAATTAGGAAGTGAGTTTAATAATCTATTCTTGCTATTTGGTTCTGAAAATGATGGAAAAGCTTTACTGACTTGCTATGTATCCAAAGAGTTAGTTACTGAGAGAAACCTAAATGCTGGTCAAGTAGTTAGAGAATTAGGTAAATATATTCAAGGCGGAGGTGGAGGACAGCCTTTCTTTGCAACTGCAGGTGGTAAAAAACCAAAGGGGATTAATGAGGCTTTAGCTGAAGCAAAAAAATACATTCAGTAACTTGTCATTCCGCACTTGATGCGGAATCCACTATGAAACTACAAACAACAATACCACTAGAACCACAGCAACATAATCAAATAGATTATAACTCTAGTATATTGTTATTAGGTTCGTGTTTTGTAGAGAATATTGGTAACAAATTAGACTATTTTAAGTTTCAGAATCTTCAAAATCCATTCGGTATTTTATTTCAACCTTTGGCAATTGAAAAGCTAATTACCAATGCTATAAATAAAAAAGAATATACTGAAGATGATATTTTTTTTCACAATGAACAATGGCATTGTTATGATGCGCACTCTAAGTTAAGTAATGCTTCAAAAGAAGACTTGTTAAACGATTTAAGTAAAAAAATCAAATTAACAAATCAACTAATCTACGAATCAACACACATTATCATTACATTAGGAACATCTTGGGTTTATAGATTTGTTGAAACAGATACAATTGTAGGTAATTGCCATAAAGTTCCTCAAAAACAGTTTTTAAAAGAGCTTATTTCTATTGATAAAATCACGGAATCCTTACAATCAATAATAGCATTAATTAAAAGTGTTAATAATACGGTTTCAATTTTATTTACAGTATCGCCTGTCCGTCATTTAAAAGATGGTTTTATTGAAAATTCGCGAAGTAAATCACATTTAGTTTCAGCAATTCATCAAGTTGTAGAACCTAGAAATAAGATTAATTATTTTCCATCCTACGAAATTATGATGGATGAGTTACGTGATTATCGTTTTTATACCGAAGACATGATTCATCCAAATCAAACAGCTATCAACTATATTTGGGAGAAGTTTCAGGAAGTTTGGATTTCAAAAGAAGCCTCTAAAACGATAGAAGATGTTATTGTTATTCAAAAAGGGATGAGTCATAAACCATTTAATCCAAATTCTGAAGCGTATCAAATATTTCTATCTGGCTTAGAAGAAAAAAAAGAACTCCTTCAACAAAGGCATCCCCATATTTTATTTAAATAATACTAAATCTCATAGATTGAGATGGTTAAGTTGCTTTTTAAAAATAAATAAAACGAGATGTTTATTTATGTAAAATTCATCCAAGTCTCTTTATCTTTTTTAACGACTTCTTATCGAAAAAAAAATTTTTGAACCCAAAAATAGCATATCTTCGAATTGCTATTAATCAATTTTTAAAAGGCGTCAGGTATAATGTTCTGTTTGTTCAGAAGATTACTGATGCTTTTTTTTATGCCTTGTTTTTTTTGACTTTAGAATTAAACAAGTTGACTTAATCGAACAAAATTACAGAAGTTTTCAGTTGGTCTAGTTTAATATTACACTAGTCGAAAAACCCATCATAGTTCTATTTTTAAAGTTACATTTACAATGCTATTAATCAATATATGAAGCGCTACCAATCTTTGTTTACAAAGAGACGTAGCGTTTCTTTTTTTTATAGAATTAGCAATTTCAAATTCTTAAATTTGAAAATATTCGTCAAGTTTTTTCGTCATTTTGTGTTTTAATCGAATAAATGAGCATATTATTTCCGTTCATCTAATATTCTATGAAAGTAGTCGAAAAACACAACTAGGTTGTACTATTAAAGTTACATTTACATTGCTATTAATCAAATATTTGAAGCATTAGTTGACGTTCGTTTACGAAAAGATCTAATGCTTCTTTTTTGTTTAATATAGTATATAAGAGTTCACTTCTAATCAATATTACAAAAGCTGATTTAAGCTTTGCCAGCCACCACCATTTATCGCTTCAATACCATTTTTTTTCAAGATGCTTGCTGCAGTTCCTGATCTCATACCACTAGCGCAACAAGTAATAATAGGCTTGTTTAGTTTTTTAATATCAGAAATATTACTGCTCAATATTTGTAATGGAATATTCTTAGAACCTGGAATTGCGCCTATTGAATATTCTGCTTTCGTGCGTACATCTAGTACTATTGCCTCTTTCATCATAAACTCTTCTACCATCTTTCTCTTGTTTTTAAATAAAAAATCAAAAAATCCCATAAATAATGTTTTTGCAAATAACAGAAATATTAAACGATTAAGATGTAACTTGTGTTACAGTTTTTAGTATCTATCATTTAAATAGTTAACTCTTGAGATACGAAACATAGAAAAACTAAGTTACTACAAACTTTGGCATTCTATAACAAAAGGAAAGGTTAGAGTACCGTAATAATAATATGTATAGATAAATGGAATTAAAGCTTACTATTTTTAACTTTATTTACATTTAATAACGATAAACCACCTTCAATGAGGTGAGCTTTTTTAGGGTGCTGTTTTATAAGTTGATATAAGTGCTCGAGTATCCGTTCTTTTTGTATCGTTAGAGTACTATTTTGAATGAGTTCAAACAATTCTAGCATTAACAGCCAATCTGTAGGGTAATCATTTGTTAGTTTGCTAAAAATGCGTTCAATTTCTAAAGAATCTAATTCTGGGTTAGTATTATTTCTTAGTTGTCGAACGTCATGGTATAATTGCTCTAATTTTAATGCTTTGGTGTCTTTTACCAAATGTTCCGTTTTGGTTTCAGAAACATGATATAAATTGTTAAAAGAACTATAATCGGCACTTCCTGCAAATGCAGAAATGATTTCAGAACCTACAACTAGGTCAAAAGTACCATACTCAGGTTTAAATAGTAGTTCTCTTTTATACATTACAGTACAATCGTTAAACTGAATTAATATAAGTTTTCCATTAATATTCCTTATTCCAGTAATGTTGAGTCCTTCAACTATAATTCCACTTTCATATTCAAAGGCAATACGTTTGCCATCATAAAAATTATAAGCTTTTAAATCTCTTGGACTCATGTTTTCAATAGCTAAATTGATACCTTTAAGTTTTCCTAAAGGAGAGCTAAAACCTTGACTATGAATTTCAGTGCCATGACCAATTAATTCTTTTTCTCTGTAAGCCAGAGCAGTTGGTCCTTCAGTTTTAAAGAATACGACATTGTTATCTTCATCTGTTATCATTTTTGAAAAAACGCCAGATATTTGCAAACCTGTATTTAGTTCTATAGTACCAATTTTCTGAGAATCGATTAGTTTTTGTAAGCCTCTAAAACCTCCTTTTCTGAGTGCCATGGTTTCTGTAAATTCTTCTAGTACCTGCATTAAGTAGGCAAAATCTGGAGTAACATATAACTGTGGTTGTGGTTTTGTTATGTCGAATTCTTGTTCAGAAGCCTCAATAGAGTATGGAATTTTCTTAACTGCACTAGTCATACACCATTTACTTTCTCCGATTGATGATAATAAGCCAGCACCATAAATTTTTGGAGTTTCAACTGTGCCTATTAATCCGTACTCAACAGTCCACCAATGAAGGTTTCTAATTTTTGCCATTTCAGAAAGTGGCACTTTTTTATTTTGTAGTTGGTTTACTAAATCTTCGGCTAATTTAATCTCTTTTTTTGTTGAATGTGGAGCTTCTTTAATAATTGATAAAGCTCTAACAGCTTCATACATTTCATTATCATGAGCCGATAAAATTGCTTTAGCTCCAATTTCGCCAAACCTACGAAGGTATTCAGCATAATCTGGATTGGCAATAATTGGGGCATGACCAGCGGCCTCATGTATTATATCTGGAGCTGGTGTATACTCAATATTTTCAAGTTGTCGAATATCTGAAGCGATAACAAGAACTTTATAAGCCTGAAATTCCATAAAAGCATTTGGAGGTATAAAACCATCAACCGCAACCGCAGCCCATCCTATATTTTTTAATATACGATTCATACCATACATACTTGGTATGTTATCTATTGAAATTCCAGTTTCTTTTAACCCTCTCTTATATGATTCATGAGCAAAATCACCCAAATACGAAATATTTTTTCGCATTACATAGCGCCAAACAGCTTGGTTTATTGGTGAGTAGCTTTCGTAATCTTGGGGTTTGATAAATTGTTTAAGGTGAGGAGGTAGCCTGTCAATTAAAGGGTTAGATTCAATGGTATTTGTCATGCGATTTTGTGTTTTACTGACCTTAGTACAAAACTATATATTTATTCATTTAAATCTCAAAGTCTATCTCACTTAATTTTTACAATTAATATTGATTATCTATATTGTACTTATGAAACAGAAAACACGTAAAGACGAAATAATTCAAACATCAGCTATACTGTTTCAAAAAAAAGGATTTAGTGCGGTAACAATGCGCGATATTGCTAAGGCAATGGGAATTAAAGCTGCAAGCTTGTACAATCATATCAAATCGAAACAAGAAATACTTTCAGAGATAATTATTTCTTTAGCAGAACAGTTTACCGAGCAAATGAAAATTATCAAAACCTCTGATGATAATAGCATTGATAAATTAAAACAGATTGTGGCTTTGCATGTTAGTATAACTTCAAATAACCAATTTGGGATGGCATCTTTAAATAATGATTGGATGCACTTAGAAAGTAAGTTAGAGTATTACTTAAAACTCCGAAAAAACTATGAAAATGATTTTAGAAGCATTATTGAGAAAGGCATAGAAGAAACTGAGCTTATTGATGGAAACTCTGAAGTTATGGTGTTTTCAATGTTATCTACTTTACGATCACTTTATATATGGTTGCCAAAAAAAGAAGATTTAGATACAAAGAAGTTTACAACCGAATTAAGTTTAGTACTCATTAACGGAATTAACAAATAGTTTTAATTTTTTTTGTAAATTTGTTTTTAAAACTAACAAGTGTTAGTTTAATATTTTATCACAATATGGTAGATTTTTATAATATAAAAGTTGCAGATTTATATAAGGAAACAAAAGATACAGTAGTTATTACTTTTGATATCCCTGAAGATTTAAAAGCAACATTTAAATTTAAACAAGGTCAACACTTAACACTTCGTAAAGAAATTAACGGAGAAGATATTCGTCGTAATTATTCGTTGTGCACAAGTCCAATAGATAATGAATGGAAAGTTGCAGTTAAAACCATTCGTAATGGTGTATTCTCTAATTACGCTTTTAACGAATTAAAAAAAGGAGATGAGCTTCAAGTAATGCCACCACATGGCGAATTTTATGTTGAGGTAAATAAGCAAGCATCCAATAATTACGTAGCATTTGCAGCAGGAAGTGGTATTACACCAATGCTATCTATTATAAGGACTCATCTATTATTAGAGCCTAAAAGTACTTTCAAGTTATTCTACTTGAATCGAATGGTAAAATCAATTATCTTTAAGGAAGAGTTGGAGCAGCTTAAAAATCAGTTTTTTGGACGCTTTCAAGTATTTTACTTTTTGACTAAAGAAAAGCGCGATATTCCATTTTTAAATGGTCGTTTTGATAAAGAAAAATTAGCAGTTTTAACAAAAACGTTTATTGATATTCCAGATACCAATCATGCATTTATCTGTGGACCTCAAGATATGATTTTCTTGATTAGAGACGAATTACAAGCAGCTGGACTGGATAAAGGAAAAATTCATTATGAACTATTCTTTTCAGGAAGTTCAGAAGAAGAAAATAAACACATTGCTGAGGTTCTTGATGAAAAAGCAGATGGGACTAAAGTTACAATCATTGATGGAGGAAAAGAATTCCATTTTGTAATGGATGACGATTTTGATAATATTTTAGATGGAGCACTCTCCGCAGGAGCAGATTTACCATTTGCTTGTAAAGGAGGCGTGTGTAGTACGTGCAAATGCAAAGTGTTGGAAGGTGAAGTAAAAATGAAAGTGAATTATGCCCTAGAAGAAAAAGAAGTGGCACAAAACTTTGTATTAAGTTGTCAAGCAGTGCCTGTAACAGAAAAAGTAGTCGTAGATTTTGATGTATAAATTATGAGCGAAGCACAAATTAAAAGTTTAGAGGAAGAATTTGAAGCACGTATAGCACGTGACGAAAAAATTGAACCTAAAGATTGGATGCCTGAAAAGTATCGTAAAACACATATTAGGCAGATGTCTCAACACGCACATTCCGAAATTGTTGGAATGTTGCCAGAAGGAAATTGGATATCAAGAGCACCTTCATTACGTCGTAAAGTAGCTTTGTTAGCTAAAGTTCAAGATGAAGGTGGTCATGGTTTATACCTTTATAGTGCAACTGAAACCCTTGGTATTACTAGAGATGAACTATTTGAACAATTACATACAGGAAAAGCCAAATACTCAAGTATTTTTAACTATCCAGCATTAACTTGGGCAGATATTGGAGCTATTGGATGGTTGGTTGATGGCGCAGCAATTATAAATCAAGTAGCACTTTGTGGAACGTCTTTTGGTCCTTATGCAAGAGCTATGGTTCGTATTTGTAAAGAAGAGAGCTTTCATCAACGTCAGGGTTACGAAATCACTTTAAAATTGGCTCAAGGTACACCAGAACAAAAGGCAATGGCTCAAGATGCGTTAAATAGATTTTGGTGGCCATCATTAATGATGTTTGGTCCAGCTGATGCTGATTCTCCAAATACTGAGCAATCCATGAAGTGGAAATTGAAGCGTAAAACTAATGATGAGCTACGCCAACAGTTTATTGACCAAACTGTGCCACAAGCTGAGTTAATAGGATTAACTATTCCAGACCCAGAGTTAAAATGGAATGAAGAAAAAGGAGGATACGATTTTGGTGAGATTGATTGGGACGAATTTTGGCAAGTAGTAAAAGGGTATGGTCCATGTAATAAAGAACGAATGAAAGCAAGAGTATCTGCATGGGAAAATGGTGAGTGGGTTCGTGATGCCGCTTTAGCTCACGCTGAAAAACAACAAGAAAAAAAATTAAATAAAGCAGTTTAAAAGTAATGAGATATTAGAAGTGAGAAATCAGAAGTTTTTCCTCAATGCTAAAATCTCAAATCTCAATACTATAAATTATGAAAAAAGAATGGCCTCTTTGGGAAGTCTTCGTAAGAAGTAAAAACGGATTAGAACATCGACATTTTGGAAGTCTTCATGCTGCAGATGCTGAAATGGCTTTGGAAAATGCACGTGATGTTTATACAAGAAGAAACGAAGGCGTAAGTATTTGGGTAGTTGAATCTAAAAATATAACGGCTTCAAATCCTGAGCATAATGCCGAATTATTCGAGCCAGCTCAGGATAAAGTATATCGTCACCCAACATTTTACGATTTACCAGACGAAATTAAACACATGTAAATTATGAATACTAATTTATATAATTACTTATTAGGCATTGCGGACAACTCTTTAATACTTGGTCAGCGTCTAGGTGAGTTATGTGGTCATGGACCTTCATTGGAAACAGATATCGCTTTGACTAATATTTCTTTGGATTTATTTGGGCAAGTTAGAAGCTACTATCAATATGCTGCAAAAGTTGCTGGAGATAATCGCGATGAAGATACCATTGCAATGATGCGCCCAGAACGAGAGTATGTTAGTGTATTATTAGTAGAACAACCTAATACAGATTTTGGATATGTTATAGCACGTCAGTTTTTGTTTGATGTCTATCATTATATGTTCTTGACTGAGCTACAAAACAGTAAGGATGAAACATTAGCAGCAATTGCTAAAAAATCCATAAAAGAAGCGTCGTATCATGTACGCTTTTCTTCTGATTGGATAAAGCGTCTTGGAGATGGAACAGAAGAAAGTCTTAAACGAATTCAAAATGCTATAAATGACCTTTGGACATATACAGATGAATTGTTCCATCAAACAGAAGCAGATAAAGAAATGATTAATGAAGGTGTTGGAGTTGACACATCTAAACTTAAAGAGCAATATTATAAGCATATATCTGAAGTGTTGAATGAAGCTACTTTAGTAGTTCCTGACTTAAAATATTTTCAAAAAGGAGGAAAACAGGGTGTGCATACAGAACACATGGGATATATTTTAACCGAATTACAATATATGCAAAGAGCATATCCAAACATGTCTTGGTAAATAAATGAATAAACCAATGATTGAGCATGCTGATATTGATACAGAATTAATTCCTATTCTAGATAAAGTCTCTGATCCAGAAATACCTGTGTTAACTATTTTAGATATGGGAGTGGTTCGTTATGCAAAGCTTGTTGATGATTTAGTTTTGATAAAAATAACACCAACGTATAGTGGCTGTCCCGCTATGGATGTAATTGCAGATGATATAACAGCTGCGTTTAAAAAAGCTGGTTACAAAGTAAATATAGACTTGATATTAACCCCAGCTTGGACAACCGACTGGATTTCAGAAGAAGGTAGAGACGCACTTGAAAAATATGGTATTGCACCACCTTTGGAAGCCGATGCCGATAAAGAAGCATTATTAGGAAATAAAAGAATAGTAAAGTGTACCAATTGTGGTTCACAAAACACAAAATTGGTAAGTCAATTTGGTTCAACAGCCTGTAAAGCATTATTTCAATGTGAAGACTGTCAAGAGCCTTTTGATTATTTTAAATGTCTTAAATAGACAACTTGTTGTCATTCTGAATTGTCACACTGATCGTAGCCGAAGTATTGTTTCAGAATCTCATCAAGAGTTAAGATTAGAAACTGTATGTCAGTTCGAGTGAAATTCTTCAAAAAAAGAATTTTGTATCGAGAACATATAAAAGAAAATGAAATAAGGTATGAGCAATTCAATTCTTTTAAAAATTGAAAATAAAATCGCTTTTATAACACTCAACAGACCAGAAGTGTTTAATAGCTTTAATCGCGAAATGGCATTAAGTTTACAAAAGATTCTTGATGATTGTGAATCCAACAATGAAGTTAGAGCAATCGTATTAACTGGAAATGGAAAAGCATTTTGTGCAGGACAAGATCTAAAAGAAGTAACATCTCCAGAATTAAACCCAGGTTTTAAAAAAATTCTGGAAGAACATTACAATCCTATAATCACTAGAATCCGTTCTATTAAAAAACCAATTATTGGAGCCATCAATGGTGTAGCAGCAGGAGCAGGAGCTAACATAGCTTTGGCTTGCGACGTTGTTGTGGCACATGAAAAGGTGAGTTTTATTCAAGCTTTTAGTTTAATAGGTTTGATTCCTGATAGTGCAGGAACATACTTTTTACCTCGATTAATAGGTTTTCAAAAAGCTCAAGCTTTAGCCATGTTAGGAGATAAAATTTCTGCAGAAGACGCTGAGAAAATAGGAATGATTTATAAGGTAATCCCTTTTGAAAACTTTGAAAACGATGTGAATCAACTAGCATCAAAATTGGCTAATATGCCAACTAAAGCGCTTGGTTTGATAAAGGAATTGTTCAACAAATCGATGACGAATACCTTAGAAGACCAATTGGCATTAGAATCAAAACTTCAAATTGAAGCAGCGCAAAGTGAAGATTATGCTGAAGGTGTTGCAGCATTTATTGAAAAAAGACAACCTAATTTTAAAGGCAAGTAGTGAATAAAGAATTCCTCATACAAGTCCACAATCGTGTGAAACCTTACATTCACAAAACACCTGTGTTATCCTCACAATTAATAAATGAGATTGCAGGATGTAAGGTGTATTTTAAATGTGAGAATTTTCAAAAAATGGGAGCATTCAAAATGCGTGGAGCAGCAAATGCTATTTTAAATTTGTCTGAAGAAGACAGAAATAAAGGCGTTGTTACTCATTCCTCAGGTAATTTCGCCCAAGCACTTTCTTTAGCAGCAAATAAAATTGGTATTGAAGCATACATTGTGATGCCAGAAAATGCACCACAAGTAAAGAAGAATGCTGTAAAAGGTTACAAAGGGCATATCATTGAAAGCGAATCTACACCAATTGCTCGCGAGCAATTGGCAGAAAAGGTTAAGCTAGAAACAGGCGCAACCTTTATTCATCCTTCAAATGATGATGATGTGATTCATGGTCAAGGAACAGCAGCCATTGAATTATTAGAAGAAGAACCACAACTCGATTATATATTTACTCCTGTTGGTGGAGGTGGACTCATAGCTGGAACAGCTCTAGCGGCTAAATATTTTTCGAATAAATGTAAAGTAATTGGTGGAGAGCCAAAGAATGCAGATGACGCATTTCGTTCAAAGCAATCAGGTAAAATTGAATACAATGAAAAAGTAAATACCATTGCTGACGGTTTACGAACATTTTTAGGAGATCGGAATTTCCCGATTATTATGAATGATGTAGAGCGCATTATTTTGGTAGAAGAAGATGAAATCATTCATGCTATGAAATTAGTTTGGGAACGAATGAAAATCATTATTGAACCTTCAAGTGCAGTTGCATTTGCCGCACTTTTAAAAGAAAAAGAGCAGTTTAAAAATAAAGATGTCGGAATTATTATTTCTGGCGGAAATGTAGATGTAACCAATCTACCATTTTAAATCAAAAATATGAACGTAGGAATTATTGGTTCTGGAACAATGGGAAGCGGCATTGCACAAGTTGCTGCAACTTCTGGTTGTAAAGTGAAATTGTACGACACAAACACTACAGCATTAGATAAAGCTAAAACGGCTTTAGATAAAATACTGAATCGGCTTATTGAAAAAGGACGCATAGATGAAAAAGAGAAGAATAGAATTCAAAGTAATATTGAGTATGTCAACAGCTTAAATAACTTATCTGATGCCGACTTAACTATCGAGGCTATTGTTGAAAATTTAGAGATTAAGAAACAAGTTTTTTTGGAATTAGAAGGTTATGTGTCTGACGATTGTATCATTGCTTCTAACACTTCAAGTTTGTCAATTGCTTCTATTGCAGCTTCTTTACAAAAGCCTGATCGCTGCATTGGTATACACTTTTTCAATCCTGCACCTTTAATGGAGTTAGTTGAAGTCATTCCTGCAATTCAAACATCAAAAGTAACATTAGATAAATCAGTTCAAATTATTAAAGATTGGAAAAAAACAGTTGCAGTCGCAAAAGATACTCCAGGTTTTATTGTTAATCGTGTGGCAAGACCTTTTTACGGAGAATCCTTAAGAATTTATGAAGAAGGGATTGCTGATTTTGCCACCATTGATTGGAGTTTGAAAACTTTAGGTGGATTCAGGATGGGACCATTTGAATTAATGGATTTTATTGGTAATGATATCAATTACACAGTAACCGAAACTGTATTTACTGCATTTTATTTTGATCCAAGATATAAACCAGCCTTCACTCAAAAACGTTTTGCAGAAGCAGGCTATTTAGGTCGAAAATCTGGTAAAGGATATTACGATTATTCGGAAGGTATATCCAAACCGAATCCAAAAGAAGATAAAGAGTTAGCTAAGAATGTTTTTAATCGTGTTTTAATCATGCTCATCAACGAAGCAGCAGAAGCCTTGTTTTTAAATATTGCTTCAGCTGAAGATATTGACAATGCCATGACCAAAGGCGTTAATTACCCAAAAGGACTATTAGCTTGGGCTGATGAAAAAGGAATAGATTGGTGTGTGACGAAAATGGATGAATTATATAACGAATATCACGAGGACAGATATCGTTGCAGTCCATTATTACGAAAAATGAATAAAGAAAACAAAACATTCTTTTAATGAACGGCGAAGCTATTCCATATAAAATGTTATCTCAAGACGCTTTCAGTCAATGGATGGGAATTAAGATCGTAGAATGTGAATTAGGTCGCTGTAAAGTTGCCATGACCATTAGAAAAGAAATGCTCAATAGTATGAATTATGCACATGGAGGCATCAGTTATACCTTAGCAGATACAGCTTTCGGCTTTGCTGCAAATACCCATGGTAAATATGCTGTGTCTATTGAAACAAGTATTAATCATATCGAAGCATTAAACGAAGGCGATTATTTAGTTGCCGAATCAGTGATAGAAAAAGTGAATAATAAATTAGGCTTCAATGTGATTGAAGTCAAACGAGGAGATGAACTAGTAGCACTTTTTAAAGGTGTCGTGTATCGCACTCAAAAAGATTGGGAAGAATAATGAAATCGAAGATTACATTTGACCATTAATGAAAATAGAAGATACCAAATGAAAGAAGCATACATCATAGCTGGAGTTCGTACTCCTATAGGAAGTTATCAAGGCACATTATCAGCAGTCCGAACAGACGATTTAGCAGCTTTGGTCATTGAAGAAATTGTAAAACGAAATCCAAACATCCCAAAGGAAGCCTATGACGATGTTATTTTAGGTTGCGCCAATCAAGCTGGAGAAGATAATCGTAACGTAGCGAGAATGGCGTCTTTATTGGCAGGATTACCATATTCTGTTCCTGGAGAAACTGTAAATCGTTTATGTAGCTCTGGACTATCAACAATCATTAATGCCAATCGTGCAATTAAATCTGGTGATGGCGATGTGTTTATAGCAGGAGGAGTAGAGAATATGACGCGTGGACCATACGTCATCGCGAAACCATCAACAGGATTTGGAACTGATTCAAAAATGTATGATTCCAGTTTTGGATGGCGATTCATCAATCCAAAAATGCAAAAAATGTATGGAACAGATGGCATGGGAAATACTGCTGAAAATTTGGTGGAGAAATACAACATCTCTCGAGAAGATCAAGACAAGTTTGCCTATTGGAGCCAAATGAAAGCTTCGAAAGCTCAAGAAAATGGTCGATTGGCTAAAGAAATTGTAACGGTTGAAATTCCACAACGTAAAAAAGATCCAATCCTATTTTCAAAGGATGAGTTTGTTAAGCCTAATACTAGTTTAGACGTTTTAGCAAAATTAAGAGGTGCTTTTAAAGCAGAAGGAGGAAGTGTCACAGCTGGTAATTCATCAGGCTTAAATGATGGAGCAGCAGCAACAATCATTGCATCAGAAGATGCTGTAAAAAAATATAATCTAAAACCATTAGCCCGAATTGTAAGTTCTGCTGTGGTTGGTGTAGAACCTAGAATCATGGGAATTGGTCCAGTAGAGGCCTCAAATAAAGCCTTGGCAAAAGCTGGCTTAACCATGAGTGATATGGATATTATCGAATTGAACGAAGCGTTTGCGGCTCAAGCTTTAGCTTGCACAAGAGCTTGGGGTTTAGTAGATGATGATCCAAGATTAAATCCAAATGGAGGATCCATCGCAATAGGTCATCCTCTTGGTGTCACTGGAACGAGAATTGCCTATTCGGCGGCTTTAGAGCTTCATGAACAGCAAAAACGTTATGCCTTAATAACCATGTGTATTGGCGTAGGTCAAGGATATGCAGCAATAATTGAACGCGTTTAAGATGAAAATACTAATCATTGGAGGAAACGGAACCATTGGAAAAAAAGTCATCGAAAGATTTTCAGAAAAACACGAAGTACTTGTGGCTGGACGAAACTCTGGTGACGTAAAAGTGAATTTTTCAGATTCAGAATCTATAAAATCAATGTTTGAGGTGGTTGGAAAAGTGGATGCTATCGTAGCCATTGCTGGAGATGCCAAATGGGACAAGTTTGAGAATTTATCTGAAGATGATTTTTACATTGGAATCAAAAGCAAACTGATGGGACAAGTTAATGCGGTGAGAATTGGGAAAGACTATTTAAATCATGGAGGTTCTATAACATTATCAACAGGAATTTTAGCAGATGATCCAGTTGATATGACCACAAGTGCAGCAATGGTTAATGGAGCCATTCATAGTTTTGTAAAAGCAGTTGTTTTGGAATTATATAACATTAGAGTCAATGTAGTTTGCTCTGATTTAGTTGAAGATTCATTCGAGAAGTATAAAGACTATTTTCCTGGTAATACGCCTGTGCCAATGCATAAAATTGTAGATGGTTATGTAAAGTGTGTCGAAGGAAAAATAAATGGAAGAATATTAAGAATAATGGCATAACATTATGAAAAAAATACAACATTACATTACAGGACAATGGTTAGAGGGAACAGATAAAGGGATTCCGGTATTCGATGCAATTACAGGAGAACTCATCGCTAATTCAGCTGTTAATGGCCTAAATGTTTCTGATGCTTTACAATATGGAAGAGATAAAGGAGAAACATTGCGTAAAATGACCTTTCAAGAGCGAGGTAATATGCTAAAAAAATTAGCATTATATCTTACCAAAAAGAAAGATGCATTTTACGAGTTAAGTTATAGAACAGGAGCAACCAAAGTGGATAGTTGGATTGATATTGAAGGTGGTTTTGGTAATTTGTTTGCCAATGCATCATTGCGAAAATTATTCCCAAATCAATCGTATCATGTTGAAGGTGATCCAATCGATTTGTCTCGTGGAGGCCGCTTTATGGCACATCACATTATGGTGCCTAAGAAAGGAGTAGCAGTCCATATTAACGCATTCAATTTCCCAGTTTGGGGAATGCTAGAAAAATGCGCAGTGAACTGGATGGCTGGAGTTCCTGCAGTCGTATTACCTGCTCCTTCATCATCATATTTAGCAGAAGCTGTGGCACGAGAAATAATCAATTCAGGCATTTTACCTGAAGGTGCTTTACAAATCATCAACGGAACAGTTAAAACCATTTTAGATACAGTAGAATCTCAAGATGTAGTTACGTTTACTGGCTCAGCGGCAACAGGAAGATTATTAAAAGCGCATCCTAGAATCATTCAAGAGGCTGTGCCTTTTACCATGGAAGCCGATTCTTTAAATGCGTCTATTTTGGGTGAAGATGCCGTTCCTGGAACACCAGAATTTGATATTTTTATTAAAGAAGTTAGAAAAGAAATGACAGTAAAAGCAGGACAAAAATGTACTGCGATTCGTCGTATCATTGTTCCTGAGAACTTGGTTGAAGATGTACAGATTGCTTTAGGAAAAGAGTTAGATAAAATTACTATTGGTGATCCAAGGCTCAAAGAAGTTAGAATGGGTTCTCTGATTAGCAAAGAACAAGTTGAGGAAGTGCGAAATAGTGTTTCTGATATTGCCAAAAAGGCTAAAATCGTCTATGGAAACCTTGATAAGATTGAAACCATTGGAGCAGATGCTAAAAAAGGAGCGTTTATCAGTCCTATTCTTTTAAGAGAAGACCATCCATTTGATAATTTAGCGGTTCACGAACGTGAAGCCTTTGGTCCAGTAAGTACCATAATGCCTTATAAAACGCTAGAAGAAGCTGTTACTTTATCTCAAATGGGGAAAGGCTCTTTGGTATCTTCAATCATTACGAATAACGATAGCATTGCCAAAGATTATGTTGTCAATGCAGCAAGTCATCATGGACGTATTTTAGTGTTGAACAGAGAAAACGCAAAAGAAAGCACAGGTCATGGTTCACCTTTACCAACTTTAGTTCATGGTGGTCCTGGTCGAGCTGGAGGTGGTGAAGAAATGGGCGGAATGCGAGGTGTCAAACACTACTTACAACGAACGGCAATTCAAGGAAGTCCTACAACCTTAACTGAAATCACAGGTATTTATCAGCCAGGAGGTGCTTATAAAGAAGCAGAACAACATCCTTTTAAATATCATTGGGAAGACATTCAACCTGGAATGTCAATGAAAACTCATAAGCGTACGTTAACAGATTCAGATATAATAAATTTCTCAAATCTTACTTGGGATCACTTTTATGCTCATACAGATATTACATCGTTAGATGGAAGTATTTTTGAAAAACGAACTGCTCATGGCTATTTCATTCTAGCAGCGGCAGCTGGATTGTTTGTTTATCCAAATAAAGGTCCTGTGTCTGCCAATTATGGATTGGAAGAATGTAGATTCCTTAGACCACTTTATCATAATGACACTATTTATGTGCGATTAACGTGTAAACAGAAAATTGACAGAGATGTGAATGGTGCTGAACATCCAAGCGGTATTGTAAAGTGGTTTGCTGAGGTTTTTGATGCTCATGATGAACTAGTAGCTGTGGCAACTGTATTAACAATGGTTCAGAAGAAACAAGATGTTTTTGTAGAGATGACTAATGAAATAATCCTAGAATGCTTGGCGAAATTATCAGCAGAATCCAAACCAAAATGGGGAACCATGTCTCCTCAACATATGCTAGAACACCTTGAATATACGTACAAAATTGCGTCTGGTCAAAATCAAAATTTTGAAATAAATACACCTGAAAAAATACTAGATAAAGTGCACAATTCACTTTATAATTATCATAAAATGCCAAGAGAACATATGTTCCCTCTAGCGGAAGAATCTAAAATAAATGAATTAAAGCATAAAGATTTAGTAGAGGCTAAATTAAAAATGCTTGAAAGCAGACAAGAATATCTCGATTTCTTTAAAGAAAATCCCGATGCGGTATTAAAGAATACTGTCTTTGGAGAAATGAATAGATATGAATGGTATTTATTAGATAGGAAACATTTAAATCATCATTTCGAGCAATTCAATTTGTTATAGTAAATTGAATTGCTCGAAATTCCCACGAAAGTGGGAATCTTTTAAAACAAACAAATTGAAGTATTATGTATATATAGTAACGAATAAACCAAATGGAGTTTTATATATAGGAAGTACAAAAAGATTAAAAACAAGAATATATCAACATAAAACTAAAGCACATCCAAACACATTTTCAGCAAGATATAATTTAGATAAGCTTGTTTATTTTGAAGAATATAATAACGAAATTGAATCTGAATTAAGAGAAAAGCAGATGAAGAAATGGAATAGGGCTTGGAAAGTTGAATTAATTGAAAAAACAAATCCTTATTGGAAGGATTTGTATAAAAAATTAAAATAAAGTTTAACAATAAAAAGATTTCCGCATTCGCGGAAAGTAAACATGGAACCATACGTAAAACAATACATTAAAAATAAGGTTGGATATATAGAGTTTTTCCATCCTTCACATAATTCATTGCCATCAAATTTGCTTACAGAATTGGCAAGAACCATTACTAAAGCTGGTGAAGATGAAGGCATTAGAGTTATTGTTCTAAAAAGTGGTGGAGATAGAACCTTTTGTGCTGGAGCTAGTTTTGAAGAGCTTGTAGATATTAGTAATGAAGAAATGGGAAAAGCTTTTTTCTCTGGTTTTGCTAATGTGATTAACGCCATGCGAAAATGCCCAAAGTTTATAGTTGGACGTATTCAAGGTAAAACTGTTGGAGGAGGAGTAGGTTTGGCTTCTGCAACTGACTATTGTATGGCAACAAAGTTTGCTGCTATAAAATTAAGTGAATTGAATGTTGGTATTGGACCTTTCGTAGTTGGTCCAGCAGTACAAAGAAAACTTGGGTTGAGTGCAATGTCTCAAATTGCCATAGATGCCAACACATTTTATTCAGCTGAATGGGCACAACAAAAAGGACTTTTTACACAAGTTTATCAAACAGTTGAAGAATTAGATGAGGCTGTTAATACTTTTGCCAAAAACCTTTGCAGTTACAACCCAAAAGCCATGAGCGAAATGAAAACTATGTTTTGGAGAGGCACTGAAGACTGGGATCAATTACTAATTCAACGAGCAAAAATTAGTGGCCGATTAGTATTAAGTGATTTTACAAAAGAAACATTAAAAAAGTATAAATGATTTACAGTTTCAAAGGATACATACCAGTAGTTCACGAAAGTAGTTTTGTGCATCCTTTGGCTGCAGTGACTGGAAATGTCATCATCGGGAAAAACTGTTACATAGGTCCTGGAGCCGCCATTCGCGGAGATTGGGGACAAATCATTCTAGAAGATGGAGTAAACGTTCAAGAAAATTGCACAGTACATATGTTTCCTGGTAAGTCTATCACGCTAAAAGAAAGTGCTCATATAGGCCATGGAGCCATTATTCATGGAGCTAATATTGGTAGAAATGTATTGGTTGGAATGAATACTGTGATTATGGATGATGCCGTAATTGGTGACGAATGTATTGTTGGAGCAATGGCGTTTGTAAAAGCAGAAACCATTATTCCGAAGCGAAGTTTAGTAGTTGGCAATCCAGCAAAAGTGGTGAAACAAGTGACAGATGAAATGATAGATTGGAAAACTAAAGGCACAACATTGTATCAGCAATTGCCAAAGGAATGTCATGAAAGTCTAAAAGAAGTTGAGCCCTTGCGTGAGATTCCTGAGAACATGAAAATACAAGAAGGTGTTTATGACACGCTTAGAGAACATTTCCTGCGAAAGCAGGAATCTCAGAATAAAAAATGAGAAAGCAAATTAGAATTAAGCAAAAGAATTTTTATTAATAGTTGCCTAGCTTTAACAATGATAGAAAAAGAACAAACTAACAAACATTAGTTCATAAACTTCCTGCGAAAGCAGGGATCTCAGAATAAAGAAGAATGAATTTATGGTATGTATATATTATGGCAAATAAGCCAAATGGAGTAATTTATATTGGTGTGACTGATAATATTGAGGAAAGAGTTAAAGAGCATAAATTAAGAATTAGACCAGAATCATTTACCGCAAAATACAACTGTGATGAACTAGTTTATTTTGAAGAATATGAAAATGATAAAGAAGCACTTGTAAGGGAAAGGCAGTTCAAGAAATGGAAAAGAGACTGGAAAATTAAATTAATTGAAGAAATGAATCCAAGTTGGATAGATTTAAGTATGAATTGGAATTTAAGCAATAAAACGGAAAGATTTGGAAACCAATAAACAGATTCCTGCCTACGCAGGAATGTACGAATTTAAAATGCCCAAACTGGGAGAAAGTATTACTGAAGCAGCCATTATAACTTGGTTCAAAAATGTTGGTGATACCATCGAACAAGATGAAATGCTTTTAGAGGTCGCTACAGATAAAGTTGATTCTGAAGTACCATCAACAGTATCAGGTGTCATTGAAGAGATTTTATTCAAAGCCAATGAGGTTATAAAAATTGGTGATACCATTGCTATCATTAAAACAGATGGAAAAGCAACACTAACTAAGCCATCTGATAAGAAAGTAGAATCAAAAGTTGAGAAACAAATACCTAAATCGGTAGCTAAGAAACCAAAACAATTAGCCACTGCAGCTCAAAATAATAATACCTTCTTTTCGCCATTAATTATTTCAATAGCCAAAGAACATCATATAAGTTTTGAGGAATTGGCCCGAATTCAGGCCACTGGGAATGATGGACGATTGCGAAAAAGCGATGTCTTTCAATATATAAAAGATGGAAGACCATATAAGTTTGTGCAACCTAGTGTCACACAAGATCCAACTGCATATCGCATTCCTCAGCCAAAGCTAGATAAAGGCACTGGAAAGATTGTGAAAATGGATAGAATGCGCCAAATGATTGCAGATCGTATGGTATATTCAAAACATACTTCACCACATGTTACTGCATATGTTGAAGCCGATTTAACAAATTTGGTTCAATGGCGAAATTCAAATAAAATGGTCTTCCAGGAAAAATATAATTGCAAGTTAACATTCACACCTTTATTTGTTGAGGCTGTAGCAAAAGCAGTTAAAGATTTCCCAATGATAAATGTGTCTGTTGATGGTGAAAATATCATTGTCAAAGAGCATATAAATATAGGAATGGCTACAGCATTACCAAGCGGAAATTTAATTGTCCCAGTGGTTAAAGATGCAGACAAAAAAAGTTTAAAAGATCTGGCTTCTGATGTTAATAAATTATCAGTAAAAGCAAGAAATAATAAGTTAGATCCTGAAGATATTAAAGGAAGCACATTTACCATTTCTAATGTTGGAACCTTTGGAAGTGTCATGGGAACACCAATCATCAATCAACCTGAAGTAGCCATATTGGCAATGGGAATTATTAAAAAGAGACCAGAAGTTATAGAAACCGAAAAAGGAGACGAAATAGCTATTAGGAGCATGATGTACTTATCATTATCGTTTGACCATAGAGTAGTTGACGGTTATTTAGGAGGGAGTTTTGTACGTCGCGTGGCAGATTATTTAGAACAATTTGATATAAATAGAAAAATATAAAAAGCTTTTGTAATTCCGCAGTTTCACACTGAGTGAAGTCGAAGTGCGATGTGGAATCTACAATAGAAACATAAATATTATGAAGCATAACATTTCAATAAAAAGAGTGGAAAAATCAAAAGTTGAGAATTTGGACTTTGATAATATCCCTTTAGGTAGAATTTTTACAGATCATATGTTTATATGTGATTACCAGAATGGGCAATGGACTAACCCAAGAGTTGAGCCATTGCACCTAATTCTGACTCATCCAGCAGCGATGGCTTTGCATTATGGTCAAGCCATTTTTGAAGGTATGAAAGCAACTTTAGATACTGAAAAAACTCCAATGTTGTTCAGGCCAAAAAAGAATGCAGAAAGATTAAACTCAAGCGCAACCAGAATGGGAATGCCACACTTTCCAGAAGATTTGTTTGTGGAAGGGTTAAAGCAATTGGTTGCTGTTGAGCAAGCATGGATTCCACCACAAGAAGGAAGCGCTTTATATTTAAGGCCTTTTATGTATGCAGATGAACCTTTTATTGGGATGCGAGCAGCCACAAGTTTTAAATTTATCATTATTGCCTCACCATCGGGACCATTCTTTACCAAAAGAATAAAACTATATGCCGAAACTAAATACATTCGTGCAGCAGAAGGTGGAACAGGAGAAGCTAAGGCTGCAGGAAATTATGCAGCTGCGATTCGTCCAACAGAATTGGCGAAAGCAAAAGGTTTTGATCAAGTGTTATGGCTTGATGCCATAGAGCATAAATATATTCAAGAAGTTGGTACCATGAATATCTTCTTCAAAATTGACGGAAAATTTGTAACACCTAAACGTGATGGAGCCATCTTAGATGGTATCACCAGAATGAGTGTTATTGATTTGTTGAAGCATAAAGGCTATGAAGTTATTGAACGACCAATTTCAATTGACGAAATTAAAGAAGCTTCCAAAAAAGGAATCTTAGAAGAGGCTTTTGGTACTGGAACAGCGGTTGGTATTGCCTATATTCAAGACATTGGTTTAAAAGATGAGATCATTCACGTTTCTGATGAAAGTCCTGTAGGATTGGAAGTAAATAACATATTAAACGGAATTAAAACAGGTAAAATTGAGGATACTTTTAACTGGATGGTTAAAATTGAAAAAGAGTTGGTTTAATGAATAAAGAAACACTTAAAAAAGCATTTTCAACGCTTTGTACTGCAAAGGCTATGACCGAATTGTACGAAGCCAATTTCAAGCAGGTTTCAAAATACGTGCATGCAACTTCCAGAGGTCATGAAGCTATCCAGATTGCTTTAGGTTTACAATTATTACCACAAGATTATGCATTTCCTTATTATAGAGATGACGCGATGTTGTTGTCGTTCGGATTAGAACCTTACGATTTGATGTTGCAGTTAATGGCGAAACGCGAAGATCCTTTTTCAGGTGGACGAACCTATTATTGTCACCCAAGTTTAAAAGATGATGATAAACCTAAAATCCCTCATCAATCTTCAGCTACAGGAATGCAAGCCATTCCAGCAACAGGAGTAGCTATGGGAATGCAATACCTCGAAAAGCAAGGCTTAAAAAACCCAGTAACGTCGACAAAAGTCGACACTTATCAAAAACCAATTACAGTCTGCTCATTAGGTGATGCTTCAGTAACCGAAGGCGAAATAGCAGAAGCCTTCCAAATGGCTGCCTTAAAACAAATGCCAATATTGTATCTGGTGCAAGATAATGGCTGGGATATCTCGGCAAATGAAGCTGAAACCAGAGCTCAAAATGCGTTTGAATATGCCAAAGGATTTAAAGGATTAGATGCGATTTCCATTGATGGAGCCAACTTTATTGAAAGTTATGAAGCTATTGAAAAGGTTATTAAAATAATTCGTGAAGAACGCAGACCATTTTTAGTTCATGCTAAAGTTCCGTTGTTGAATCATCATACTTCTGGAGTCCGTATGGAATGGTATCGTGACGATTTAGAGGAAGCGCGTTCACGTGATCCGTATCCAGTTCTAAAGCAACAATTATTAGATAATGGATGTTCTGATAAAGAAATCCAAACCATTGAAAATTCTGCAAAAGCAAAAGTGCAATCTGATTTTGAAAAAGCCTTACAAGCCGAAGATCCAAAACCAGAAGATTTATTTACTCACGATTTTGTGCCAACACCTATTACAGTAGAAGTTGGAATTCGTGCTCCTGAAGGCGCAGGAAAAGTAGTCATGGTAGATTGTGCTCTATTTGCAGTTGAAGAGATCATGAAAAAGCACAAAGAATGTTTGCTCTATGGACAAGATGTAGGTGGAAGACTTGGAGGTGTGTTTCGTGAAGCAGCAACTTTAGCACAAAAATTTGGCGATGACAGAGTATTTAATACACCAATTCAAGAAGCCTTTATTGTCGGTTCAACTGTTGGAATTAGTGCAGTTGGATTGAAGCCCATTGTTGAGGTTCAGTTTGCCGATTATATTTGGCCTGGACTCAATCAATTATTCACAGAAGTGAGCAGAAGTTGCTACCTCTCTAATGGCAAGTGGCCAGTGAGTATGGTTCTACGTGTGCCAATTGGTGCTTATGGAAGTGGAGGACCTTATCATTCAAGTTCTGTTGAAAGTGTTATTACCAACATACGAGGCATCAAAATCGTGTATCCGAGTAATGGAGCCGATTTAAAAGGTTTGATGAAAGCAGCCTATTACGATCCAAATCCAGTAGTGATTTTAGAGCACAAAGGCTTGTATTGGTCAAAAGTTCCAGGAACCTTAACTGCGACGTCAGTTGAACCTTCTGAAGATTATGTATTGCCTCTTGGAAAAGCTTGGGTCTTACAAGAAATTTGGAAACAAGAAGATGTGGAGACGCTTACTATTGTTACTTACGGAATGGGTGTGCATTGGGCTTATAATGCGTCTGGTGAATTAGATATGAGAGACCAAATTGAAATTATTGATTTACGTACTTTATTTCCACTAGATGAAGATGCAATTATGAGGTCTGTTAAGAAAACTGGAAAATGTTTAGTGGTCACTGAAGAACCTAGTAACAATAGTTTTGCACTCGCCTTGGCTGGAAAAATTCAAGAACAATGTTTTCAATATTTAGATGCTCCAGTAATGACCATTGGTAGCGAGAACATGCCAGCAATTCCTTTAAATTCTACGTTGGAACAGACCATGATTCCTTCTACAGAAAAAGTAAAAGCCAAAATTAATACCTTGTTAAACTACTAAACTTTATTACCTTAGTTGTTCTATCATTGTAAACTATGAGAGCAGCTGTTTTTGAAGCATTCCAAGGTCCAATTACCATTCAAAACATCAACGATCCAACACCAAAAAATGATGGTGTCGTTGTTAAAGTAAATGCAACTGGGTTATGTAGGAGTGATTGGCATGGTTGGATGGGACACGATCAAGATATCGTGTTACCTCATGTTCCTGGACATGAATTAGTTGGAATCATCGTTGAAGTTGGGAAAGATATCAAGAATTTTAAAATAGGAGATAGAGTCACCATACCATTTGTAGCTGGTTGTGGTAATTGTGGAGAATGCAAATCTGGAAATCAGCAAGTATGTGATCACCAATCTCAGGCTGGTTTTACGCATCATGGTTCGTTTGCTGAGTATGTGGCTTTAGATTATGCAGATACTAATTTGGTAAAACTTCCAGAGGAAATAAACGATGTGACTGCTGCAACATTAGGCTGCCGATTTATCACAGCCTTTAGAGCCATTGTAGCCCAAGGGAAAGTATCAAAGGGACAACATGTAGCCATTCATGGATGTGGAGGCGTTGGGTTGTCTGCGATTATGATTGCCAATGCACTTGGTGCTCAAGTCACAGCAATTGATATTAATAATGAAACCTTAGCGTTAGCGAAGCAACTAGGAGCCCAATACATTGTTAATGCTATGAATAGTAATGTTGTAGAAGCCATAAAAGATATCTCTAAAGGAGGCGCTCACGTCTCAATGGATGCTTTAGGAAGTGAAATTACTTGTCTTAATTCAATTGCATCATTGAAGAAAAGAGGCAAACATCTTCAAGTTGGATTGATGACAGGAAATCACAAACATTTAAAAATTCCGATGGATAGAATTCTAGCAGACGAACTCGAGATTATAGGCAGTCATGGTATGCAAGCGCATAAATATCCAGAAATGTTAAAAATGATAATTGAAGGTAAATTGCATCCAGAAAAACTCATAGAAAAAACCATTACTTTAGAAGAAGCAGCGGCTGCTCTACCAAAGATGAACAAATTTGAAAACAAAGGTGTTTTGGTCGTCAACCGTTTCTAAACTAATTAAAATTAAAAAAGACACTTTTTAAAGAGTGTCTTTTTTGAGCCGATGGAGGGACTCGAACCCACGACCTGCTGATTACAAATCAGCTGCTCTAGCCAGCTGAGCTACATCGGCGTTACAGGCAGCAAATATAATCTTGAAAATAATATTTGCAAATATTTTAAAATATTTTTTTTCGAATATTATTCCAATGTAATTGTCTGATAAATTTGCCTTGTTCTTCGTTAACAAGGAAAGGTTGGTTTTCTTTTTTTGCTTTAAAGTATCCAATAATTGAATTGGAAAAATATGAAACTTGTTTTTTGTTAAAGGCACTTTTAAGAGTGGCAATTACCATTAGTAAAAATCCAAAACGCATTTTGTATAAAGCCTCACCTCTTAGGTGTTTCGTGTTTTTACCATATGTTTTTCCAGTTGGTTTTAGATGCTTAACATGTAAGTTTTTGTCTGTTTGAATTTTCCAGCCATAATATTGAGCCAGTAAAACATCTATGGAGTCCCAGCCAACAGATTTTTTTAAGCCACCAATTTCATTAAAGCATTCCTTTCGATAAGATTTTATTGGACCTCTCACATGGTTTTTAGAAGCAATAGTTTCAAATACCCATGTATTATTTTTTTTTATAAAAGGAATTCCGCTTGCGATTCCAATTTTAGGATCGTTTTTAAACAATTTTGCTATGGAATCTATATAGTTATTCGGAAAAATAATATCTGCGTCATACTTGCAAATAATGTCGAAATTATCATCAAGAGATTCTAAGCCTTTGTAAAAGGCATTAATTATTTTTGCTCCTGGGATATGTTCATTTGATGTAGAAATATTTTCAGATGAAATCCAATTATACTTTTTGACATATTTTGATATGACTTGAGGTGTATTATCTGAAGAGTTGTCATTAACTACAACAATACGTTTTGGTAGTAATGTTTGTTTTACAAGTGATTCTAAAGTAAGACCAATGGTGTCTTCTTCGTTATGTGCTGGTATAATAATATAAAAATCCATTAGATTCTTTCAGCATAAACAATGTAATAGCGAGGTGTAAACCATCTTAAAATTGGTCTAAATCCAATTCTTTTAGTGGGATTGGTCCATTTCTTCCTGTCAATAATTTTCCAACCAGCTTTTTCGAGTAGCCAATCAAACTGCCAATCTTCAAATTCATGATAATGTCTATCCCATTTGTCAGTTTTACTTCTGTAAGCTGAAGAAAACCAAAGATTAAGAGGTATACTAGCTACAAGTTTATCAGCTTTAATACTTTTTAAAACAGTGAATGGAGATAATAAATGCTCAAAAATTTCAAAGGCAGTAACTACTTCTGCATTAGATTTTTCAATATTTGAAGTGTCAATGTCTATATCTTCACCTTTAGTATTCTCTACCTTGTAGCCATGTTCTTTCATGACTTGGGTAAATGGGTTTTCTACACCTAAATCTAAAATTGAAGACGTTGTAGAAATGTGCTTTTGTAAAAATTGGAATGTGAGTTTATAACGCTTATGTGGAAATTTACCTTCGTACATTTTAGACCTTGTATACTATAGCATTAATATTCATTCCGGCTCCAACACTTGCAAACAAAATAGTATCACCTTTATTTATGTTGTGGCCTTTTAATTTACCTTTTAGAATCATATCATATAATGTTGGTACAGTCGCAACACTAGAATTGCCTAGTTTATTAATTGTCATTGGCATAATGCCTTCTGGCATATCCATATTGTGTAGTTTGTAAAAACGCTTTACAATAGCTTCATCCATTTTTTCATTAGCTTGGTGAATCAATATTTTTTTAACCTCACCAATTGGAATTCCAGATTGCTCAAGGCAAGATTTCATTGCTTGAGGAACATTGTTCAAGGCAAATTCATAGATTTTTCGTCCATACATTTTAATGTATCGACGTTTGTCCGTAACCTCTTGATTATTAGTTTCTCCAAAATAGATAAAATGAGCTTCATCGTAAGTATAGGTAGCAGTGTCATGTGCTAGAATGCCTCCTTCTTCATTGGTGGTTTCAATAACCGTTGCAGCTGCTCCATCAGAATAAATCATCGAATCTCTATCATGCTTATCTACAACTCTAGATAATGTTTCAGATCCAATTACTAAGCACTTTTTTGCCATTCCAGCTTTAATGAATGCCTGCGCTTGTATAACACCTTCAACCCAACCTGGACAACCAAAAAGAATGTCATAGCCAACACATTTGGGGTTTTTAATTCCAAGAAGATGCTTTACACGTGATGCAATACTAGGTACTGTATCACTTTGATCAGTATTATGTTTTATATCTCCGTAATTATGAGCAACAATAATATAGTCTAGTTCTTCAGGGTCAATTTGAGCATCAGCTATAGCTTTTTCGGCGGCATAAGTAGCTATATCAGAATTGTTTAATTGATCTTTAATATAGCGTCTTTCATCAATTCCAGTAATAGCTTTAAACTTTTCAACAATAACTTCATTTGTATTGTTTATTGGAGAACCATCTGCATTTAAAAATTCATGTTGATAAAAATCTTCGTTCGTTTCAATTCGGCTTGGAATGTAACTTCCTGTACCTGTAATCTTAATATTCATATAATAAAAAGTTGCCTTTAATTTTTGCTAATGTAATAAATATAACAGCAAAAAATTAAAGGCAAAAAATGTTTTCCTTTCTTTTACGATGTTCAAAGCACAAATTAAGCTTCTATGAAGTCTTCAATTGGTGCACATGTACAAATTAAATTTCTATCTCCAAAAGCATCATCCACACGTCTTACGCTTGGCCAAAACTTGTTCTCGTATACATAATCCAGAGGGAATGCAGCTTCAGTTCTGCTATATGGTAAATCCCAAGTGTCAGCAGTTAACATAGTCATTGTATGTGGTGCATTTTTAAGCACATTATTTGGATTATCCTTGTCTGCTAATTCAATTTCTTTTCTAATAGAAATCATGGCATCACAAAAACGATCTATTTCTGCTTTATTTTCACTTTCGGTTGGTTCAATCATTAAGGTTCCAGCTACAGGGAAAGATACTGTTGGTGCGTGGAAACCATAATCCATTAAACGTTTCGCAATATCTACAACTTCAATACCATGTGCTTTAAAAGCTCTACAGTCTACAATCATTTCGTGAGCAGCACGACCTCTTTCACCTGAATATAAAGTATCGAAATGGCCTTCTAAACGCTGCTTTAAATAGTTTGCATTTAAAATGGCAATTTTAGTAGACTGAGTAAGACCTTCGGCACCTAGCATACAGATATAACCATAAGAAATTAAACATGCTAGAGCAGAGCCATAAGGTGCTGCAGAAATAGCTGTTATACCTTTTTCTCCTCCTACATTCACTATTGGATTTCCTGGTAAAAATGGTACTAATTGTTTAGCAACGCAAATTGGTCCAACACCTGGACCACCACCACCATGAGGAATAGCAAAAGTCTTGTGCAAGTTTAAATGACAAACATCTGCACCAATATTTCCAGGATTAGTCAATCCTACTTGAGCATTCATGTTGGCACCATCCATATAGACTTGTCCACCATTATCATGGATAATTTGAGTAATTTCTTTAATTGCAGATTCATAAACACCGTGAGTAGATGGGTATGTTACCATTAAAGCTGACAAATTATCTTTATGTAATTCGGCTTTTTCTCTTAAATCGTCAACATCAATATTACCTTCTTCTGTAGATTTAGTAACTACAACCTTCATTCCAGCCATAACTGCACTTGCAGGATTTGTTCCGTGTGCTGATGATGGAATTAAGCAAATATTTCTATGATGATCACCACGAGATTCGTGGTATGCCTTTATTACCATTAGTCCAGCATATTCACCTTGAGCACCAGAATTTGGTTGTAAAGATGTGTCAGAAAATCCTGTAATTTCTGTTAGTTGATCTTCTAGTTTCTTAAGAACTGTCAAATAACCTTCCACTTGATTTAATGGTGCAAATGGATGAATATTTCCCCAATTAGACCAACTTAATGGTAGCATTTCAGCTGCGGCATTAAGCTTCATTGTACATGAGCCTAAAGAAATCATGGAATGGTTTAAAGATAGATCTTTACGTTCCAATGATTTTATATAGCGCATTAAATCAGTTTCAGAATGGTACGTATTAAACACTTCGTTTTCTAAAAATTCTGATGTTCTTTTTGCAGCCTCTAAAATATTATTTGAAGATGTAATTGAAGTTAACTTTTCAGGAGTTTTACCTGCAACTTCTGCAAAAATTGAAATAATTGTATTTACGTCTGAAAGAGTCGTTGTTTCATTCAACGAAATAGTCACAGTATCAGCATCAGGATAATAAAAATTAACACCTTTAGTTTCTGCGATAGCTTTTACTTTATCAGCATTAGCTTTTACTTTTAAAGTGTCAAAATATGCTGAATTTTCTTGTGCAAAGCCTAAACCTTGTAATGCATTATCCAAATTAGAAGCTGCATTGTGTACTTTGTTAGCAATATATTCTAATCCTTTTGGGCCATGATACACAGCGTACATTCCAGCCATAACTGCTAATAATACTTGAGCAGTACAGATGTTTGAGGTTGCTTTATCACGCTTAATATGTTGCTCACGAGTTTGTAAAGCCATTCTTAATGCGCGATTTCCATTGGTATCTTTGGTAACACCTATAATTCGTCCTGGTATATTTCTTTTATATTCTTCTTTAGTTGCAAAATAAGCTGCATGAGGACCTCCATAACCCATTGGGATTCCAAAGCGTTGTGTGGTTCCAACGACAACATCAGCTCCAAACTTTCCAGGAGCTTCAAGTTTTACTAAACTTAAAATATCGGCAGCTACTGCTACTTTAATATCAGCTGCATTTGCTTTTGATATGAATGATGCAATATCATTTATTTGTCCGTCTTTTCCTGGATATTGAACAATAGCTGCGAAATAATCTGATGAAAAATCAAAACTATTTGAATTGCCAACTACCAATTCTATACCTAAAGGATTAGATCTTGTTTGTAAAAGTGATAATGTTTGCGGTAAAATTTGTTCATCAACAAAAAGCTTAACAATATTGTCTTTCTTTTGTTGACGTTCTCTTACAGCAAAGAGTAAAGCCATAGCTTCAGCAGCTGCAGTACTTTCATCTAGCAATGAGGCGTTAGCTATTTCCATACCAGTTAGGTCAGTCACCATGGTTTGGAAATTTAAAAGAGCTTCTAAACGACCTTGAGCAATTTCGGCTTGGTAAGGTGTGTAAGCTGTATACCAACCTGGATTTTCTAAAATATTTCGCTGAATAACTGCAGGTAAATTAGAAGGATAGTAACCCAATCCGATGTATGATTTATATACTTTGTTTTTTGAAGCTAAATCATGTATATGTTGCAAGTACTCTTGCTCACTCATAGCAGCATTCAAATTAAGCGGTTGCTGTAATCTGATGTTATCTGGAATGGTTTCAGTAATAAGTTGGTCTATTGAAGATGCTCCAATGGTATTGAGCATTGCCTCATGGTCACTAGTTCTAGGTCCAATGTGGCGTAGTGCAAACGAATCTATATTCATACTAAAAGGTTGATTTTTGATGAACAAAACTAAGGAAATAAATGCGGTTTTAATATACTAATAATGAAAGTTTTTAACCATTTTAAGTCATTATTAACAGTTTAACTAAATTTGTATTATGCAAGTGTTAAAAAGGCTTTTTGATTTTTACATTAATAGTAGTATTCATGTTGCATTGGCTGTATGCGGATTGGTTTGGGTGACATTATTAAATTTTAATGTTGGAGTCAATTTAGATTTTATATATTTTATTTTTTTTGCTACTGTTACTGGTTACAATTTCGTGAAGTATTTTGGGTTAGCAAAATTCCATCATAGAAGTTTAGCGAGTTGGTTAAAGTATATTCAAATATTTTCGTTTTTGTGTTTTTTAGGTTTGGTATATTTTACCTTCAAACTAAAAGGACAAACTATAATTTATTTCGGAGCTTTAGGCATTATTACATTTTTATATGCAATTCCGTTTCTTCCTAAAAAAATATTTATGGAAGCTGGTAATTTAAGAGCAATAAGTGGTTTAAAAATCTATGTGATAGCTTTTGTTTGGATGTGTGTTACTGTAATTATTCCACTACTAAATGAAAATTATAGTCTAGATAATGATGTTTTAGTCGAGGCAATTCAACGTTATTTATATGTTATTATCGCTATATTGCCTTTTGAAATTCGAGATATGAGATATGATAGTTTAAAACTGTCAACAATTCCTCAACGTATAGGTATTTCAAGAACCAAAACAATTGGAGTTTTGTTGATCATGCTTATTTTTTTTTTAGAGTTTTTTAAAGACGAATTTTGGATAAAAAAGACAATTATTTTAGGAGTAATATGTGTGTTGTTATTAGCGTCTTTAGTGCTTAGTAATATTAATCAAAAGAAGTATTTTAGTGGATTTTGGGTAGAAGGTATTCCTATACTATGGGCAATTTTAGTAACGGCTAATTATTGATGACTCTTTAATTCTTTTTGAAAATTAGTTTCAAGTTTTTCTTTTTCACAATGCTTAAGGCAATCTACTTCAGGTTTACGTGTAAGCTCGGTAAGCTTAGCATTGTTGGCAGAATATTTTCTACAAGCTTTACAATAAATAAGATGAATATTAAGCTTGATTTTATCCCACAGTGAAGCCTCATTATACTGTGTTTTGTCACAAGTATGAGCTGCTTTATCGCATGAAACAAATAATTTAAAACCTTTACTCATTATTCTATATTAAAACCAATTTTTTTCCATACAAGATGCCAAAGCTGTTCTGGCTCTATGTATTATTACCCAAAGATTAGACGCCGTGATACCCAATTCATTACAAATAGTTTCTGTCTCGTAACCTAATAATGTTTTCATTTTAAAAACTTCAGCTTGTTTTGTTGGTAATTTACTTATGCAATTATGAATAGCCAAACCAAGCTCGGTGTTTTCTAAATTATTTTCTGCAGTTTTATCATAAGGGTCAGCTACACGTTGTTCTATCCAATCACCTTCATTCTCGCCATCAAAATTTAAATTCATTCTAACTTCGGCCTTGCCTTTATTAGAATTTATTTTTCTATAATGGTCAATTATTTTTCGCTTTAAAATAGAGATTAACCAAGTACGTTCACTTGCTTCACCTTTAAAGTTTTTCATGGATTTTAAACCTGCAAAAAAAGTTTCTTGTACTAAATCTTGAGCAGTCTCTCTGTCTCTTACACGTGTAATAGTGTAATTAAAAAGATAATCTGAATACAAATCTATCCACATATTGGGATTTATTTTGTGACCTGACATAGATTGCTGTTAATTTTTTACTCTTTCAAAAATAGGATAAAAAGTGGACTTGTACTGTTTTTATAATAAGTTTAGGATTATTATGTATAGATAGGATTTATGATACGCTTGTTTTCAACTGAAATGTCAGAACCTGTTGCTAAAAACACTGATTTTGGCATTAATTGATTTAACATTCTAAATTCTGAACCATAATTTGCTGCGAAATTAACATTAATATCATAATTAATAATCTCCTTTTGCTTCCACTTTGGGTGCTTAACCTCATACTCAAAAGTTTTGTGCTTGCCTTTGGTGTAACCATAGTAATGTTCTGCTATAAATTCAGCTTCAGAGTTTTCAATTATTGGAATAGTATTTTGTTTTGTCTTTACTGAAAGAGACTGCCATTTTTCTTTAATTTTCCAATGATAACTATAATGATTGTTAGTGTTATCTTCATCATGTTTCATTTTACAAGTTTGATAATGCTCATTATATAATGAGTTAGCAATAAAAGTTATTAAAGGTTTGGGTACTATTTCTTTAATAAAAACGACACCGCGTTTATCATTTCTCTTCACATAAAATCGAAGATTGACTTTTTCAAAGTTGATATGATATGGCATTTTAATACCCAAGACCTTAGTGTTTTTAAACATAAAACCGACTAAACTTATGTAGCAGTTCCCTTCAAAAAAATCAAGTTGAGTACCAGAAGGTATATGTGGCTTTAGTATTTCTGAATTTATGACATAATTAGCCATTATAAGATTTTCCCATTTTGCAGTTAGAAAGCTCATGATATTAAGTTTTTTGTTGCAAGATTAATATTTTCGAATTTAAACGTAAAGCCTTGATTTAATAATCGTTCTGGAATTACATTTCTACTTTTTAAGATTAATTCGGTTTCTGTTCCAATTACTTTTGCTCCAAATTTTAATAATGCTTTTGGTTGAGGAATTCCAAATGGTATTCCTAATGATTTCTGTAAGCTTTTCATTAAGGTCTTATTGTTTGTAGGTTTTGGAACGCATACATTAAAGTTGCCGTTTAAGTTTTTATTATTAATTAGAAACTCAACTGCTCTAGCAAAGTCCAACTCATGAATCCAACTTACTTTTTGCTTTCCGTGTCCTTGTTTTCCTCCCAATCCTAATTTTGTTAGAGTTTTTAGAGGTTTAAAAGCACCTCCGTTCTTTCCAAGTACGATAGCAGTTCGCAATGCAATCTTTCGAGTCTTTGGATTGGTAATAGAGTAGAAGGCATTTTCCCATGATTTGGCAATGTTCATTGAAAAATCATCTCCTATTTCGCCATTATCTTCATTCATTTCTTGGTCATAAGAATCACGGTAAATAGTAGCAGTGGATGCATTCATCCAAAGTTTTGGCGGATTCTCACAAAGATTAATTGCCAAACCTAAAATATTCGTTGAGTTGATTCTAGAATCATAAATACGTTTCTTGTTTTTCTCATTATATCTACAATCAACGGATTTTCCTGTAAGGTTAATCAATACATCTGAATTCTCTATGGCAATTGTCCATTCACCTAAATCGTTTCCATTCCAATAAATGTCATTTTCTTTTTTAGGCTTTCTAGTTAAAATTATAAGCTTGTAACCTTTTTGTGTAAAGTAGTCTTCAAGAACTTGTCCTAAAAAACCACTTCCACCTGCTATAATTATTGTTTTCATTGTGTCTTATATATTTTGTTTAGAATAGATAAAAAGTAGACTGCAATGCATAAAGGAATTGCTATAACTCCAAAAACAAATACATATAATTCAATAGAAGCATTCCAATCAATAAGCCATAATAATCCATATATAGATATGATTATCCAGTATTTATATAGTTTTATTCTTAATTGTTGTTTAATTTTTTTCCAATAGAACAAAAGTATAATTGAAGTAAACACTTGCATTAAACCTAAAACAATTTGTGAATAAAGCCCTAGAAACAGTGTAAGATATAATATTGCAGTTATTATTAATATTGCTTTGTTTAGAATGTATAGTATTTTCATTTTATGTATTTTAAACTTTCAGAAAAAATTGAAAGTATAGTTTAAATTTTTTTAGTTTAAGAGTTTAATGATTGACTTTGTCAACCAGTTTTGTTTTTGAGTTACTAATTTGTTTAACATAGAATCTGCATTAAAGGTTAAGTCATGCAATGCTTTCGTTTGTTTAATTAGCTCTTGAGTTTTTTCAGTACCATCATCTTTGATTGAAGACACATCGTTAAGTACTTTTATGACTGGTTGAATTTCTCTTCGGCTACGTTCTTTCGCAATAATTCTAGTTAGTTCTTGTACATCTTTTTCGGTTGTGAAAAACTCTTTTCGCTCTCCTGGAATGAGTTCTTTGGTTACAATTCCCCAATCAATAAGCTGTCTTAAATTCATACTTGTATTACCACGAGAAATTTTAAGTTGCTCCATAATATCTTCCATTGATAAGGGTTTTGTAGAAATAAAAAGGAGTGCTTGAATCTGTGCCATGGCCTTATTTATGCCCCAAAGTGAGCCTAAACTTCCCCAAGTGCCAATAAATTTATCTTTTGCTTCTTGATATTCCATAAGGCAAATATACAATAATTTTTAAACTTTCAATAATTATTGAAAGTTTATTTTATTTGTAAATGAATATGATCATCATGTCTAACCGCTCCACAACCATGAAATCTAATTTTTGATTCGTTAGATAAACCTAATGACTGCTTTAGGTGAGGTTCAATAAATATCTTTTGAGTTATAGGAGAAGCAATGAGATTTTGAATTAGTTTTTTTGTAACCTTTTCGTCAAGAGCAAGCTCATTAATAGTCCCAAAAGTTAGATATTTAGGGTAATCATATTGCCAATATCCTTTTTCAAGACAAGTAGAATTTGAATAATTATCTTCAGAATTAGAAAAGAAACCGTACCCAGAGACCGAAGGTTTTTTATTAGTTGGTTTTCCTTCTTTGTCTAAATACATAAAAGATATGTCAATCTTTTTTCCATCGTTGTGGCTAAGGTGAGGTAATAGAGGGAAACCATTAATAAAAGGAAAATTGGCATCTAGATATGTAATATTTATTTCATTTTTACTGGAATCTTCAAATAATAAATTTTTTAAGTTTGGATTTACATAATTTCTAAATAATAGAGGATAAACCCAATTTCTTGGTTTTACGTTTTCACTAAAAACTGGAAGTCTTTCGCGTCCAAATAATTTAGCAATTGGAGGGATTATTAAAATATTAAAAGTTAAGTAGAGTAAAGGAAAAACTAATCGTTTTTTCTTTTTTATCTTTGATGATGTTATAATTGTGATTAACCAAATTAAACCACCAACCTGTGTTAGTATAGTTAATAAGACGACAAATAGAATATGACCAATGATTTTAAGTAATCTCATACTCCAAATTAACGAATAAACAGATTGACTTATTTCAACAACCCAGCACGCCTCAACAAAGCTTCAGGTTTTGGTTCTTGACCACGAAAACGTTTGTACAATACCATTGGATCTTCAGTGCCTCCTTGGGACAATACGTGGTCTTTAAATTTATTGGCAACTGTTTTATCGAAAACACCTTCTTCTTTAAAGTATTCAAAAGCATCAGCATCCAACACTTCAGCCCACTTGTAGCTATAATATCCAGAAGAATAGCCTCCTTGAAAAATATGTGCAAAAGCTGTACTCATACAGTTTTCTGCTACATCGGGATATAATAGTGTGTCACCAAATGCCTTTATTTCTTGTGCTTTCACATCAGAAATTCCTGTTGGGTCTAGTCCATGCCAACTCATATCTAGTAATCCAAAACTTATCTGACGAAGCGTTTGCATGCCTTCATGAAAGGTTGCAGATTCCTTAATTTTGTTCACTAAATTCATCGGAATCACTTCATTGGTCTCGTAGTGTTTTGCAAACAATTCTAAAGCTTCTTTTTCGTAACACCAATTTTCCATTACTTGACTTGGTAATTCGACAAAGTCCCAATAGACGCTTGTTCCTGATAGACTAGGATAAGTCGTGTTGGCGAGCATACCATGAAGTGCATGACCAAACTCGTGAAATAAAGTCGTAACTTCGTTAAAGGTTAGGAGCGACGGTTTGCTTTTTGTAGGTTTAGTGAAATTACACACAATAGATACATGTGGTCGCTCTTCTTTACCATTTTGAATATATTGAGGTTTAAAAGAGGTCATCCACGCCCCATTACGTTTTCCTGGTCTTGGGAAAAAATCTGCGTAAAAAATGGATACTAAATTATCATTACTGTCAGTTACTTTATAAGTTAACACATCGTCATGATATTTATCAATATAATCTATAGCATTCTTATCTTTAATTTCCTCAAATCTTAAATCGAAGAGTTTATTGGCTACTGTAAATGCACCATTAATCACATTTTCTAGTTTAAAATAGGGTTTAAGTTGTTCATCGTCTAAATCAAAAAGTTTTTGTTTTAATTTTTCTGCATAATAACTTGAATCCCATTTCTCAAGTCTATCAATTTTATCTAAATCTTTGGCAAAACCCTCTAGCTTCGAAAATTCTTTTTCTGCTGCTGGTTTTGCTTTTTCTAGCAATTCATTTAAGAAATTTTCAACCTTTTCAGGGGTTTTAGCCATTCGTTCTTCCAATACAAAATGCGCATGTGTTTTATAACCTAATAATTGTGCGCGTTTAAAACGAAGGTTTGCAATTTTAATAACGATGTCTTGATTATCTAATTCATCATTTTTAAAGGCTTTACTGCCAAATGCTAATGATAGTTTTTGTCGTATCTCACGATTATTAGCATACGTCATAAAAGGGATGTAACTAGGATAATCAAGCGTTATCATCCAGCCCTCTTTATCTTTGCTTTCTGCTAATTGTTTTGCAGCTTCCTTTGCGCCATCAGGCAAACCAGATAAATCATTTTCATTTGTAATTAGCATTTCAAACTTATTAGTTTCTGCTAACACATTTTCACCAAATTTTAATTTTAATTGGCTTAACTCTTTATCAATAGCGCGTAATTGCTCTTTTTTATCATCAGTAAGATTAGCGCCATTTCTAGAAAAACTCTTGTAACGTTTATCAAGTAGTGTTTTTTGTTCTTCGGTTAAATTTTTTGGTTTAGAATCGTAAACTGTTTTTATGCGTTTAAATAAATCTTCGTTTAAAGTGATATCATTCCCAAATTCAGATAATAAAGGAGATACTTCTTGTGCTATTTTTTGAATCTCGTCATTAGTTTCAGCAGAATTTAGGTTAAAAAAGATGCTCGATATTCTATCTAATTCTTGACCTGAATATTCTAAGGCTTCTATGGTATTTTTAAATGAAGGAGCTTCTAAATTTGACGTAATTGAATTTATTTCTTTTTTAGCTTTTTCTATTGCAATCTTAAATGCAGGGAGGAAATCTTTATTAGATATCTTAGAAAATGGAGCTGTATTGAAAGGGGTTGAAAAGGGTTGATTTAGAACGTTCATTTTAGATGTAAGGAAATTATTAAAAATACTGTAATAGATTCAATTGTAATTATTGTTAATTGTAATATTTTTCTTTATAACTAATTGATTTCATGAATATTAACATTAATAAATTAGGTGGTTGTTTAAAAAATATTACTTTCGCCGATATTTTTTCAGAGAGTCTTTTAGGTTCTTAAAAATAGTTGATTAATAGCAATTGTAAAACCCCAACTCGCTTGGGGTTTTATTGTTTTATAGATTTTGCAGCATCAATAACTTTTGCCTTAAGACCTTCTTTAAAAACAATCATTTTATCAAGGACACATTTATCTGAAGCACCAATAATTTGAGCTGCTAAAATACCTGCATTTTTAGCACCATTTAAAGCAACAGTAGCTACTGGAACTCCTCCAGGCATTTGTAAAATAGATAGTACAGAATCCCAACCATCAATAGAATTTCTTGATTTTACCGGAACACCAATGACTGGTAATGGAGATAGTGAAGCAATCATTCCGGGTAAATGAGCTGCGCCTCCAGCGCCTGCAATAATAACTTTAATGCCTCTGCTATGTGCATTTTTACCGTAATCAAACATTTTTTCGGGTGTTCTATGAGCTGAAACAATATCGACTTCAACTTCAATATCAAAACCTTTTAAAATATCTATTGCTTCTTGCATAACAGGAAGATCACTATTACTTCCCATAATTATTCCTACTTGTGCCATATTATTCGCTTATTACTTTAATTTTCTTTTTAACATCGGCTGCAATCTTACGTGCTTCATTTATATCTTCATGAACTATAGTTACATGACCCATTTTTCGAAAAGGACGTGTTTGTTTTTTACCATAAATATGTGGTGTTACACCATCCATAGTCATAATTTGTTCAATATTTTTATAGACTACATCTCCAGTATATCCTTCAGCACCAACTAAGTTTACCATAATGCCGCCAACTTTACTATCCGTTTTCCCTAAAGGTAAGCCTAAAACAGCTCTTATGTGTTGTTCAAACTGCGATGTGTAACTAGCTTCTATTGTATGATGGCCAGAGTTATGTGGTCTGGGAGCCACTTCGTTTATTAAAATTTCGTCATCTTTAGTTTGAAACATTTCTACAGCTAATAAGCCAACATGTTTAAAGGCAGCAGAGGTCTTTAAAGCTATTAATTCTGCTTTTAAAGCGACTTCTTTAGAGATTCTTGCTGGACAAATAACATATTCTACTTGGTTAGCTTCAGGATGAAACTCCATTTCAACTACAGGATACACTTTTACGTTTCCATCTACGTTTCTGGCAACAATTACTGAAAGCTCGTTTTTAAATGGTATTAATATTTCTGTAATACATTCTACATTTGGTAATTCATCCAAATCAGAATGCGAACGTACAACTTTAACACCTGTACCATCATATCCAAATTGTGCACTTTTCCAAACAAAAGGAAACTCTAAAGATTCGTGTTCAATTGCTGTAAATATCTCATCTTTGTAAGCAAATCTAGAAAAAGGAGCAGTAGGCAAATTGTTATCTACATAAAATAGTTTTTGTTTTGCTTTATTTTGAATAGTACGTAGAGTTTTAGCTGATGGAAACACTTTTGTGCCTTCCTTTTCCAACTTTTCAAGAGCATCTACATTTACATTTTCAATTTCAATAGTTAATACATCTACTTTTTTACCAAATTGGTACACTGTATCAAAATCCATTAAATCGCCCTGTACAAACTCATTACTGGCAATTTTACTAGGAGCTTCACTACTAGGGTCTAAAACACATGTGTAAATATCGAATTTTCTAGTGTCATTAAGTAACATCTTACCAAGTTGTCCGCCACCTAGAATACCTAATTTGAAATTGGAAGAAAAATAATTCATTTTAAAAATTTCGCCTTGTTTTTCGTGTTTTCAATGCAAAAATACATTTTAATATTGAACCAATTTCTAAAAACATAAATCAAAACATCGTTTAAACTTAATCAATTGATTATCTTTGCCTCTTTCAAAATTTAATAAGGTGATAAAGCTTCACGATAAATACTTTAAACCGTTTATTTCTGAACAAGAAATTGATGATGCCATTACAAAAATGGTTGATAACGTTCTTGTGGATTTAGGTGATGAAGTTCCTGTATTTGTTGGAATTTTGAATGGCTCATTTATGTTTGTGAGTGATTTTGTTAAAAAATACCCTAAGCCTTGCGAGGTGACATTTATTAAGCTAGCATCTTATGAAGGTGTAAAGTCGACTGAGGATATTCAACGCCTTATTGGATTGACACAAGATTTAACAGGAAGAACTGTGGTGATTCTTGAAGATATTATTGATACAGGAAATACACTTGAAGAAGTTCATAGAATTTTTGAAAATGAAAATGTAAAATCACTGATAATTGCAACGTTATTTTACAAGCCGCAAGCATACAAAAAAGACTATAAATTACATTATGTAGGTATAGAAATTCCTAACAAATTTATTGTAGGATACGGATTAGATTATGATGGTTTAGGAAGAGATATACCTGAGGTTTACCAAATAAAAGAAACACAACACATGACAAACTTAGTGCTATTCGGACCTCCAGGAGCAGGAAAAGGAACGCAAGCTGAATTTTTAAAAGAAAAATATAATCTAGTTCACATTTCTACAGGAGATGTATTTAGATATAATATAAAAAACGAAACAGCTTTAGGTACACTTGCAAAATCTTATATGGATAAAGGAGGGTTGGTTCCTGATGAAGTAACTATTAAAATGTTAAATGCTGAGGTGGAAAAAAACTCAGATGCAAACGGTTTTATTTTTGATGGTTTCCCACGTACTGAAGCACAAGCAAAAGCATTGGATAAATTAATGGAAGACAAAGACTCTAGCATTAATGCAATGATTGCTTTAGAAGTGGATGATGAAGTCCTTGTTGGGCGCTTACTAGAAAGAGGAAAAACTAGTGGTAGAGCCGATGACGCAGATGAAGGTATTATTAGAAGTAGAATTACCGAGTATTATAATAAAACAGCAATTTTAAAAAACTATTATTCTGCGCAAAGCAAATATTTTGGTGTAGATGGTGTTGGTAGTATAGAAGATATTACATTGCGTTTAAATAAAGTGATTGATAGTTTATAAAACAGATTTTACTTTTAAATAAAAATTAATTAATTTGATTCCTGCTAATGCAGGAATCTTAATATATAAATATGACTGAAGATTTGAAATTAAAAAGAGGCAGCTTGTGCTTGTCAGATATTTTCAAAATCAAAATAACAATTAGTCAATAAATAATAAATAAGATGACAGAGGGTAACTTCGTTGATTATGTAAAGATTTTTGCCTCTTCTGGAAATGGAGGGAAAGGCTCTGTGCATCTTCATCGCGAAAAATTTATTACTAAAGGCGGTCCTGATGGTGGTGATGGAGGACGTGGAGGCCATGTTATTATAAGAGGTAATGAAAACCTTTGGACGCTATATCATTTAAAGTTTAAAAAGCATTTTAAAGCTGGTCATGGAGGTCATGGAAGTAAAAGTAGAAGTACTGGAGCCGATGGCGAAGATGTATATATAGATGTGCCTTTAGGAACAGTTGTAAGAGATTCAGAAACCGAAGAAATTCTTTTTGAAATTACAGAAAATAATGAAGAAATTATTTTATGTGAAGGAGGAATGGGAGGTCGAGGTAATTGGCACTTTAAAAACTCGGTTAACCAAACACCTCGATATGCACAACCAGGAATTCCTCTTGAGGAAAAGCGTATTACAGTTGAACTTAAAGTTTTAGCAGATGTTGGTTTAGTGGGTTTTCCAAATGTAGGAAAGTCTACATTGTTATCTGTAATTACATCAGCAAAGCCAAAAATTGCTGATTATGAGTTTACAACCCTAAAGCCAAATTTAGGTATCGTAGAATATAGAGATTATCAGTCGTTTGTTATGGCAGATATTCCTGGAATTATTGAAGGAGCTGCTGAAGGCAAAGGTCTTGGGCACTATTTTTTAAGGCATATAGAGCGTAATTCTGTTTTGTTATTTATGATTCCAGCCGATGCAGATGACATTCATAAACAATATGATATTCTGTTAGATGAATTACGACGTTATAACCCTGAAATGTTGGATAAAGAGCGTTTTATTGCTATTTCCAAAAGCGATATGTTGGATGATGAGTTAAAAGCAGAACTTAAAGAAGAATTAGATAACAACTTACCAATAGACTATATGTTTATATCTTCTGTAGCTCAACAAGGAATTACAGAGTTAAAAGACAAACTTTGGAAAATGTTGAATTCTTAATATGAGTGTAATTTATGAGAGCGTTTATTAAAAGCTTCGTAGAATTTAATGATAATAAATTAAGTCGATGGTTTGCTTTTTTTATTCAAGCGCTTATTTTACTCTCTTTAATAACATTTTCGGTTGAAACATTACCAAATTTAGCACCACAAACAAGAACAATTTTAAGAGTTATTGAAGTTACTTGCGTGGTTGTTTTTACCATAGAATACATTTTAAGAATTTACGTAGCAGACAGTAAGTTAAGATTTGTTTTTAGTTTTTTTGGGCTCATTGACCTCATTGCTATACTTCCTTTTTACTTGTCTTTTGGAGTAGATTTACGTTCGTTGAGAGCCTTACGTTTTTTACGTTTATTTAGAATATTAAAGTTAGTTCGTTATAACAAAGCAATGAATCATTTTGTACGAGCTATTAAAACTGCTAAGGAAGAAATATTGCTTTTTATATTCATTACGTTAATGCTAATATACTTCTCTGCAGTAGGTATTTACTATTTTGAAAACGAAGCGCAACCAGAACATTTCACGTCTATTTTTGATAGCCTTTGGTGGGCAATTATCACTTTAACAACAGTTGGTTATGGTGATGTATATCCAATTACTGTTGGTGGTAAAGTATTCACTTTTTTTATTTTAATGATAGGTTTAGGTATAGTAGCCATTCCAACAGGGATTATTTCATCGGCTTTAACACGATCGGTAGATAAAAAGGAATAATTTTTGATTAACTTTAATAAAATTTAAGTTGATGAAAAAGTTACTTGTCTTATTAACTGTATTTATGGTTGTATCATGCGCACCAATTTATGTGAAATACGACTACGAGAAGCAAACCAATTTTTCTAAATACAAAACCTATAATTACTATTCTGATCTTGAAACTGGGTTGAGTGAACTTGATACTAAACGATTATTAAATGCTCTAGATGAAGCTTTATCTGTCAAAGGGCTGGCATTATCTGATACTCCAGACTTTTTTGTTGATATCACAAGTTCCGAATTTCAAAATACTCAAAGAAATTCTGTAGGTGTTGGAGTAGGTGGAAGTGGGCGTAATGTAGGTGGTGGTATTTCTATCGGATTACCAATAGGTCAACCAAAATTAAATCGAGAAATAGTATTCGATTTTCATGACGAAAATGGTATTGGTCTATTTTGGCAGGCTGTAAGCGAATCTGGTTATAATCCAAATGCATCGTCAGAGCAAAAAGAAATACGTATTAAAGCCATTGTTGAAAAAGTACTAAAAGGGTATCCTCCCAAAAACAATTAACGTTTTTTTGATAGTTAAGTCTGTGTTAATTCATTTTACGTGAGATTTGTTTTATCTTAATTTAATAATAATTTAAATCACTCATAAAATGAAAATACTTGCCAAATTATTAGTTTTTACAATTTTTACAGTTTCAGTACAAGCTCAAAACACTATAGAACCTCCAAAGGGATTTACAAACGATATTGGAAATATGATATCGATGCTTGATAATTTAAAACAACGTGTAGAACGATTGGTTGTAAATTTAAATCAAGAGCAAACAGATTTTTTATTAGATGAAAATGCCAATAGAATAGGAGCAATCATTTATCATTTAGCAGCAACCGAAGCCTATTATCAAGTCTATACTTTTGAAAATAGAGGATTTAATAAAGAAGAAAGAGAAAAATGGGATATGGCTTTAAACTTAGGTGCTAAAGCTAGAAGCGAATTACAAGGGAAACCTATTCAATATTATTTAGATATTTATAACGATGTTAGAGCAAAAACTAAGGAGCTTTTAAAGACCAAAGATGACAAATGGTTTTCTAAAAAGAATAGAAGTATGAGTAACCATTGGGCTTGGTTTCATGTTATGGAACATCAAGCAAACCACATGGGGCAATTGGCATTAATAACCAAGCGTTTATAGAATAAAAAAGAGGCTTTAAGCCTCTTTTTTATTCTATATTTATCCTAACACCTTCACTATGACTACTAAATTCTGGAGCATACATGCTTTGTATGGTTGTAATACCGTTACTCATATTTCCAGCATTGTTCACACGTAAATCATATTCAAAAACATACACGCCTTTTGGTAAAAAGTCAAAAAAGAAATTAGTGCTTGTATCTTTGGTGCTTTCATAATAACCCAACCCATCTTGCCATTTGTATTGTGACAACACATTTACGGGTTCTAATCCAGCAGCTCGCATATCTTTCATATGCATAAATTCCATAGTTCTATCACTTCGTAATTCGATTCGAACTCTTACCAAATCACCAACTTGCAATTTCGTGTCAGAAGTGATTTCAGTAATTTCTTCGCCTTTGTCTGTATTGGTTTTTAGGAATAATTTTTTATTCAATTTTAAAGGTGTTTCCGCTGAAGTAATCTTATCTAAATCTTCAAAATACTGCCAATACAAACTTCCCCAAGCAATACCATCGCCTTTTTTGGTGAGTTTTACGTCTGCCATTTCTGGTTGAATTTCAGAACCATTCCAAGAGGTTTTATAATAACCAGTACCAGCTTCAACTTTTACGTTTTCTAGTTTAGTTGGATTAATTTCTTTCCCTCCTAAAACTACATCAACCAAATCAGTAACGCTTAACCAATCACTACCTTGCAACAATAAAGCATATACAGCTTCAGTAGTTGCTTTGGTCGTTTTCCATTGGTTGGTTTGCTTGTTTTTAAGTAACCATATTTTAAGGTTATCAATAGTTTCAGTATCGTTCTCAATTTCTGCAAAAGCTTCAATTAATAAGGCTTGCGTTTCAATTGGTGCTTGATACCAATACCACGAATTGGTGTTTTCTTTCCAATACATTCCTAATTCATCCGAAGTAATGCTATTCTCTTTTAATGACTTTAAAATTTTAATTGAAGTCGTTTTGTCATCCATTCTATCAACCACTAAAGCCATCAATCCTTTTGCATACAATGAGCGAGATAGCCAATATTTTTTGATTTGAGAATGATAATATGCTGTGATATCTTCCACTTCTTTTGATTTTTCAATGTCAGAGAAGAAGCTTCGCATATACAAATAATGCAGTTGTGTATAACTTAGATGGTCTTTGCTTAAATCGACATCTTTGTTATACTTTCTAATGTCTTTGTATTCTTTTATGAATTCAGCATCTAAATATTGAATGGCTTTTTGAATCATGTTTGGTTGAGACCCTTCGACTGCGCTCAGGGTGACATTTAATTGTTTTAAATGACCAAAACCAGTAATAATGTGTTGTGTGATATAGCGATTTTCACGTCCACCATTAAACCAAGCCCAAGCACCAGAAGTCATTTGATTGTTTTGCAGTTTACGTAAAGCCGATTGTAACTCGTTACTCATTTTGTTCATGTCGAATAACAGAGCAATGCGTTTTTTCTGTTCGGTTTCGCTTTGTGCATCTCGTAACCAAGGTGTTTCTTGAATGAGAATAGATTTAAGTTCCTCATTTTTTTCAAGATTAGAAATAAGTGCGTCAGCATTTCTCCATTGATTAAAGACTTCTTGAATTCTAGGATTGCTATTCGCAATATGACTTGCTAAGGCATTAGCATAATATCTTGAAAAGGTTTGCTCATTACACTCATAAGGATATTCCATTAAGTATGGTAAGGCTTGAACAGCATACCAAGCTGGATTGCTTGTCATCTCTAATGTAAGTTTATGATGTTTAAGCGTTGTCGAGGTGTTTGTTTTTAGCTTATCTAAAGTGAATGTTCTGGTTTCGTTGCTTCTTATCCACATTGGTAAGGTTTCGGTCACTAACATTCTGTTACTTAAGACTGGTAAAGCGTTTTGTTCGCCATCACTAAAATCGCCAGCTTTTGCTATGACTTTGTATTGTACTGCTTGTACTGTGTCTGGAATATCCAATTGCCAAGATACTTGTGTGTTGCCTTTGGCGTCTACAGTAAAGGAAGCCTCCTCTAACTCCTCCAAAGGAGGAGAACTAGCTTGTTTTCGGATTAGTAGATGCGAAATGTCTTTTCCTGAGATTGCATCTGTTAGCTCTAATTTCGCTTGACCTGAAAGTTGCTTATCTGAAAGGTTTGCGATTTTGGTGCTAATAGTGATTTGGTCACCTTCACGTAAAAAACGAGGTGTATTTGGAATAACCATCAGTTCTTTTTGAGTGACTGTTTCTAATGATGTGACAGCACTTTCCAAGGCTTTAGTATGTGCTACTAATTGTAATTTCCATTTGGTTAAGGCTTCTGGTGTGGAGAAACTAAAGGTCACATTGCCTTCTGCATCTGTTTGTAAATGTGGAAAGAAAAAGGCAGTTTCTTGAAGGTTTTTGCGAATGGTAACACCTGAGAAGTCAGAACCTTCTACTTCTTCAGTTATTTGAACTCCTGCTACTTTTCCAGATAATATTGAAGCAACATCTTCTTCAGTTTCAGCAATACTTTCATAACTAACAGAAACAGAAGAACTTAATTTTGCTCTCCTCTGTTGAGTTCCATAGCCAGTAACAACAACTTCATCTAAATGTGCAGAATCCTCAGCCATTGAAATGCTTAGACTATTGTTTTTATCAAGATTGATTTCACGTGAAGTAAATCCAACATAACTAAAAACCAGTATTTCATTTTTTGTAGCTTCTATACTAAAATTACCATCAAAATCTGTTTGAGTGCCTCTTGTAGTACCTTTCACGATAACATTCACTCCAGGTAATGGATTACCTTGTTCATTGAAGATAGTTCCTGAAACATACCCTTTTTTAATAGAATCATCATATTCTGATTCGGATTTTAATCTTAGAGATTTAACATAATTGTCATATTGCCACTTGTTAAAGTTGAAGTTAAATCCAAACCAATTAAAATAGTCATACTGCTGTGTTTTAAACTGGTAATATGCTGTTCTATCTCGATGTACTCTAAAATTCACCGTTCCAAACCCTTGTCTAGCATTCCTATATGAAGCGCTTCGATATATTGGATTTTGAATTGGATTAAAATTCCATTGATGTGGTTTAAACTGGTCTAAAGATGCATCATACATGCTTGCTAATAATTCGGCAGAGACTTTATCGCCTTTTGGTCCTTTTATTTTAAAACTCCAAGTTTCGTCAGTTCCAGGTTGTAGCTTATCTCTAAACGTGAATGTTTCAATGTCCAAATCTGTTTTTGGATATGGTACGCTAATGTTTACCACGCCACTTTCAAAACTATTAAAGGCAGCAAAACTGTAATGCACCACAAAACCTCCTAAGTCTTTTTTATCGACAGGAATACAAATAGTTTCTTTATTATTATCAAGATGGATAACTTCAGTTTTAATTATTTTGTGGTCTTTTTCAATGTCAACGGTTACTGTGAGATTAGCTGCAGATGCAAATGTGATTTCAGCTGTATCTCCAATGTTATACTTCGATTTGTCAGTCGTAACAGCAAATAATTGGTTGTCAGAAACCTGCTTGTCTTTATCGCTATACAAGGTGGTTTTTATTTGGTCTTTTACCTCTTGACCAAACTTGTCTTTGGTTTCCAAAACAATAATAAATTGTCCAGATTCCCATTTTTTAGTCTTTCCTAAAGCAAGTTCTTTTGATATTTCTGTATCGAATGACTTCTCTAAAACGAGTGTTCCTTTTTTCCACTGGTTACTATCATGTTCATTGGTATAAGCATCATGAGGAAACAGTTGTTTAAACTCACTTTCAGAAAGCATTTGATAATCTGGTGCTTTCCAAGGACGCCGCCTCAATACATGTTTAGGCGCAATTAATTTGTATATTTTTATAATTCCTTTTGCTGGTACAAATTCACCATTTAGGTTTTTGGTGTCAATCCTTAGTTTGTGATTCTTTTGAGTTTTATCCAGTTTAGCATCCACCGAAACATTGGCTGTTAAGGCATGATAGCCAACATTGACGATAGTGGTTGCACTTCTGGTTTCACCATTTAAATCAGTGACATCTGCAATGATTTCATAATTAAAAATAGGTAAGCTGCCTTTATTAACGCTTTCATCTGGTTGCGCTTTAAAAGTGATTTCAAATTCACCTTTCTCATTTGTGATAGTTTCACCATGAGTGATTTCTTTTGGTTCGCTATTAAACCAAGGACGATACCAATAATACCAACGAGGATATTGCACTTTTCTATGCACACGATACACCACTTTGGCATCAGTAATGTTGCTTCCAGCGTAAGCCAACGCCTTTCCTTTTACGGTCACAGAATCGTTTATTTTATAAGTTTCAGTAACTGGATTGAAAGTAGTTTCAAATTTAGGACGTTTGTATTCTTCGACTGAGATATAAGTATTCGATCTAAATCTATTATTGTTGACTGAATATATTTCAATTCGAAATTCTCCGTTTAAGCCATTACTTGGTAGGATAAATTCGCCAGAAATTGAACCAAAATCATTGGTCTTTAAATTGTGTTGAGAAATAATTTCATTATTGACATCAAAAAGCGTTGCAATGACAGCTTCTTTTTCTAAAACCTCAGATTTCCCATTTTCAGCTTTCATGGCAATGCCTTTAAAATAAACCGTTTGTCCAGGTCTGTAAATACTTCGGTCAGTAAATAAAAAAGCGTTGTAGGTTACTCTTTCTTCTTTATCGTCATTGTAATATCTGTATAGATTGTAGTTGTCAAAATAAGCTATGTCATTTTTATTTTGAACAATCATGTTAAGTCTCCAACGATCTTTAGCTTTGGTGAGTTGAATTTCGCCATTAGAGTTTGTGGTCTTATGTTCGGTTTGCTCATTGTTATTGCCTCTACTAAAGTTTAACGTCACTTTTGTATTAGCAATAGGTTGTCCGTTGTTTCTATCAATGACTTGATAAATGTAGTTTTTGCTGTCACTTTTATCTACAATTGCCATATTAGTGACTTGAAGTGTTGCAAAAGCAAAGGTTTGTTCATTTGAGGTTTCAGGTGATGCAAACACTACAAAATAGCCATTGTTTAATGCAGGAACAACCACTTCAGTTGTGTGTGTCTGATAATCGTTTTCATTAGGCAAATTACTTTGCCATTGTTTATCGACCTTTAGCTTTTTAATAAATGCGAGTTGCTCTTCTTTTCTGTAGGTTGTATTTAGCGTTTCATATTGATTTCTACTTAATTGATAGACTTTAAAAGCTAAGTTTTCAAGGTTTTTGTATCGAATTAATAACCGCGAATTTGAGTGGATTGGCAAATGACTTTCAGCTGTAATTTGTAACGAGGACTGAAGGATTTGCTGCTTTAAAATTTGGCACTTTTCAGCACCTTTGCTTTTAGGGAATTTATTGATGACAGCATCACATATTTCAATTGCTTCTTTGAGTTTCCAACGATGTGTCTCGCTGGTTGTAGGTTGATAGGTATTGCCTTGTTCAAAATAGATTGAAGCTATTTCAAAATCATATAAAGCAGACACTTCGTGTGATTTTAAACGGTTGCTTTCAGCTTTTAAGGTTTCTAATAGTTTAGTATCAATATCACTAAAAGTAGCATGCTGCTTCACATACAATAAACGATTGATGTCAACATCAGCAAGTGCATAAGGTTCTTTATCTTTTAGATGAAATTTGGTTAACTCTTGATACAATTTTAAGGCTTGTAACTGTAAAGAGCTTCTGTCTTTTGAGGTGATGTTCAATCGCGAAAAGCGTTGCGAATCACTTAAAAACTGGGCATTATCAATTTCAAACTTGTAAGTAGGTTTGGTGATGCTATTTTCGTCAGTGGTATAAAATTCCAAAGCATTATGAGCTAGAAAATCGAAAAGTGTTGGTCTAAAAGTTTTGGAATCTTCTTGCAAGATTAATAGCTCATCGTAGTTTTTTAAACCTTCAAGCTGAAGCAATAATTGTTGCTCTAATGAATTTTGATAATGCACGCTAATCTCATCAAATAAGGTTTGTAAATCCCAAGTTCTAAAATCGTCTTTATCTACTTTTTCTGAAGTTTTTGTTCTATTATAAAATTGCCATCTATTTTGTTGAAAATATTGCCAATGTAAGTTTGCTAATAAGTTTTCTAAAATATTTTTTGTTGGAAATTCACTTTTAGAAATTTGTGTTTTAAAATCAGCGATAATTTTTAATTGAGCATCTTCTTCGAGAACTAACGCAAACTTACTTTTAAATAGCAATGCTTTAATACGTTGAATATTGTTATCATCATTTTCTGCTTTTTTGCTAATTGTTTCGACTACCTCTAGAGCAGATTTTGGTAAACCTTCAACTTCAAATTTTTCGACAGATTTCCATAAATCAGTATAATTATTTTGTGAATAGCCTAGGTTTGCGAATAGCAGAATCATTATGACGGTAATTGTTTTGTTCATGTTTGATGTTTTCTACGATAATACATTCAAAATGTGTTCCAAAAAATACGAATTGAGTGAATTGCTTCGTTGGATGAGTAAAGTTACCTATTTTAAAAGTTAAAACGAAAGTTTAAATTTGCACTTTCGACTTATATCACATGAAAAAGTTTTTGTTTTTACTATTGTTTCCAATATTTAGTTTCTCTCAATCAATCATGATTGAAGTTAATCAGCTATTCCAACAAAAACAATTTGTAGAAGCTGAAAAAATAGCTAGTGCTTATGTAAAGAAAAATCCGAGTAATTTAAAAGCTATAGAGCTTTTAGGAGATGCTTATGGACATCAAAAAAAATGGGACAACGCTATTGAACAATACAAAAAACTTGTCAATGCTAAAAATGATAATGCTAATTATCATTATAAATTTGGAGGTGCTTTGGGTATGAAAGCGCTTGAAGTAAATAAATTTAAAGCTTTAGGAATTATTGGTGACGTTAAAGAGGCTTTTTTAACAGCAGCAGAGCTTGACCCAAAACATATAGATACACGTTGGGCTTTGGTGGAGTTGTACATGCAGTTACCAGGAATTATTGGAGGAAGTAAAAGTAAGTCGCTTAAATATGCTGATGAGTTGGAACAATTATCAAAAGTTGATGGTTACTTGGCAAAAGGTTATATATATGAATATGATAAAGAACCAGAGCTTGCTGAAACTTATTACAAAAAAGCCATTGAGATTGGAGGTTCTTTAACCTGTTATGACAAGCTCACCAATTTGTATGAAGCTGAAAAACAACCTTTAAAAGCGATATCCAATATAGAAGAAGCCTATGAAAAACACAATAAAAATCACTTGCATTATCAAATAGGAAAAGTTAGTGCAGACTATAATATTGAGTTAGACAAAGGCGAACGTTGTTTGAAAATGTACATTGAAAATCATTCTGCAAAAGATGGAGTTCCAGTAGAATGGGCTTATTATAGATTGGCACAAATACAGAAACACAGAGCAAACAAACAAGAGGCTTTAAAGTGGATTGATAAAGCACTTGATATTCGTTCGGATTTTAAGCAAGCAAAAGAAGAGAAGGAGAAAATACTTTCGCTATAGAATTTGTCATTCCTGCGAAGGCAGGAATCTACTAAAGAACAAAATTAATGTTGTCAAAAAAACTTCTAACTTCAAACTTCTATCTTCTAGCATCAATTATTATATTTACTTCTCGATACAATTCCGAAATATTAGGAATCACTCGAAGTGACATTTCGAATTATATTTTACTATGAACGTACATTTTATTGCTATTGGTGGTGCTGCAATGCACAATCTGGCCATAGCACTTCACAATAAAGGCTATAACATTACTGGAAGCGATGATATCATTCACGATCCTTCAAAATCTAGATTAGAAGTTAAAGGCTTATTGCCTGAAGCTTTTGGTTGGTTTCCGGAAAAAATCACTCAGAATTTAGATGCTATCGTTTTAGGAATGCATGCAAAGGCAGATAATCCTGAACTATTGAAAGCTCAAGAATTAGGTTTGAAAATTTATAGTTATCCTGAGTTTCTGTACGAGCAATCTAAAGACAAAACTCGTGTGGTTATTGGTGGAAGCCATGGCAAAACAACTATAACGTCTATGATTTTACATGTGATGCATTACCATGATAGAGATGTTGATTACATGGTTGGCGCACAATTGGAAGGTTTTGATGTGATGGTAAAACTCACTGAAGATAACGATTTTATTGTACTGGAAGGTGATGAGTATTTGAGTTCACCAATAGATAGACGTCCAAAATTTCATTTATACAAACCAAATATTGCCTTGTTAAGTGGTATTGCTTGGGATCATATTAACGTGTTCCCAACTTATGACAATTACGTAGAGCAGTTTAGCATTTTTGTAGACAGCATTGTTAATGGTGGAAGTATTAATTATAATGAAGAAGATGCTGAAGTGAAACGCGTTGTTGAAGCTTCTGAGAACACCATTAGAAAATTGCCTTACCACACACCAGAATACACAGTTGAGAATGGAGTCACCTTATTGGAAACCCCTGAAGGGCCTTTACCAATTGAAGTGTTTGGAAAGCACAACCTGAACAATTTGGCAGGAGCAAAGTGGATTTGCCAACACATGGGAATTGACGAAGACGATTTTTATGAAGCCGTTTCTACTTTTAAAGGTGCAAGTAAGCGCTTAGAAAAAATAGCTGAAAGTAATAATAGTGTTGCTTTTAAGGATTTTGCACATTCACCAAGTAAAGTTGAGGCAACCACTAATGCTGTAAAAGAACAATACCAAGATAGAGTAGTAGTAGCTTGTTTAGAATTACACACTTACTCAAGTTTAAATGCTGAATTTTTAAAAGAGTACAAAGGCGCTTTAGATGCAGCTGATGTAGCTGTGGTATTTTATTCGCCTCATGCTGTAGAAATTAAAAAATTAAAAGAAGTTACGCATGAGCAAATAGCCAATGCTTTTGAGCGTGATGATTTAATTATTTATACCAATCCAGACGATTTTAAACAATTCCTGTTCTCCCAAAATTTTGATAATAAAGCTTTACTCTTGATGAGTTCAGGCAATTATGGAGGATTGGATTTTGAGGAGGTAAAAAGTTTAATTACTTAGTCTGTCATTCCTGCGAAGGCAGGAATCCATTTTAAAGTTAATTTATTCCATGTAGATTCCGCATCAAGTGCGGAATGACAAAATGGTTTGTTTTTAAGAATTTAATTCATTGATTTTGTCATGCTTAACTTAATTCAGTATCTCATTACATTTCGACTGCGCTCAGTGTGACAACAGAGTACAATAAAAATTATTCGCTTAAACAAACGTAATTCCATGTCTGCCACAAATCTCAGCGACTTTTGGAAAGTCTGGTGGACCTTCAGGAAGTTCGGATAATTCTTTAAACATAAATTCAATTCCAGCAGGAAATGCACTTGTAATCATTTTGGCCTTTTCAGTTCCAACCACTTTCCATGAATGAGATATGTTTTTAGGTGCAAAAGCAATGTCACCTTCATTTAAAACAGTTGTTTTTCCATCAACCATAATTTCTATTTGTCCTTTTATCACTCTAAAAATCTCATCTTCTTTAGTGTGAATATGTGGTGGAATACCAACACCTGGTTCAACATTATCTACCCATTCTACAATCTGGTTTCCTGTATTTTTACCTACAAGTTTGTGAGTTTGAATGTCACCAATAACATTGAGCACTTTTCCATCAGCATCTCTTATAATTTTAGGTTCCATGCCTTCAAAATTAATACTGTTGTTTGAAGTTTGACTTTGAATTATTCCTGGAAGTAGTGTTAAACCTAAACCAATTCCTGATGTTTTTATAAATTGTTTTCTATCCATTGTAAAAGTTTTTTACAATGTAATTTAAATGAAAGAATCCTAAAGCATGAAAAACACGGTAAAACCTTAGAATTTAGGAAATACTAGCTTTTTCTGAGCTTTGAAGGTGTTATTCCTGTATGTTGTTTGTAGAAATAGCTAAAATAATCTGGCGAAGAAAAGCCTAATTCGTAACCAATTTCTTTAATAGTTTTATCGGAAAATTTCAATTCGTGACGCGCTCGCATTATGCGTTGTTCGGTAATCAGGCTTTTTGCATTTGTGTCAAGTGTTTCTTTAACACATTCGTTTAAATATTTACTAGACAGATTAAGAAGTTTTGCATAGTCTTCCACATCATGATATTTGTAAAACCATTCGTTAACCAGTTTTTTGTATTTAAATACAATATTCTTTTTGTTATTGTTTTCACTGATGTTTGATTTGATATTGCATTGTCCATCACAATACACAAAGAATGTGTTTAACAGTGAGATAATTGCATCTTCCTTGTGTTTTAAATGAGAGCCTAATAATTCATCAATCATTTCAAGAATATCTAAAGCTCTTTTTTCAATACCAGGAGCCAGATTTATTTTAGCAATTTCATTATTAGCAAAAAGTCTTACCTCATTAATATGAAGTTTACTTAACAACGGATTATCTAAAATTTGTTTTGGAAGATAAAGCACATAACCTGAAGTTGATGAAGCGTCTTTTTTTGTAATCTTCCAATAGTTTCTTGGCAATAAAAAGAAAATGGAGTTGGACACATTTTCATAAGTAACACCATCAATTTTAATCGCATCAATATCAGATTGAAGTAAACAAACCGAGTAATAGTTGTCTTCATTTTTTGAAGTAATCTTGTTGCTTATTTTTGATATTTTAATGGAATTAGAACTCATGATTTAAAGATAAAATATCTAAATGAAACAAAAAGCTGTTTTACGAAGTTTAAGGTGATAATTTTATGATTTCGTTTAACGTTATGTATATGGTTAGTTACAAGTGTAGCAACTAATTTAATTAACAAATGCTAGCCAGAGAAAATTCCGAAGGAATTTTCCAGATGAGTACTTGCTATAGCAATTAATAATACAAGGTGTTGTAAGACGTTTAAAATCATACTAAATCTGATAGCATCGTACTTAATTCCATCCAAAACTGATTATGTAATTCATTTGTACCTTTTTTTAAATCAATTCTAATATGATTTACGTTGAAATAATCAGAGTCTATTTGCCATTTTGAGCCCCTATTTTCTTCAGTGATAGCCCTTTCTTCTTTTATATAAGGTTTTATTTCAATACAATTGCATTCGTAATTTCTACCTGAATTATATTTAGATAGAAAATAGGGTTTTACAACGGTTAATAATTTTTTCTCAATATTAGATTCATATGCGATACTGAGATAACTATGATTATATCTGTCAATAGAGTCTTTATTTTTTTTAGAGAAGATAGGTCTTATGCTTTCGTTATTCCCAATCAGGCGAAGATGTGCAATTATTCCTTTGTCAATTTTATTTAGCACAATTTCTTCTTCAAGAGAATCTGTATAATATTTTTTTAAATAGTCATTTAAATATTGTCCGTTCACTTTCTAATTCTGATTAGTGCTGCTCGAATAACTTACAATTTATGATGTGTATGGAATCGTTTCAATGTTTTACACAAAATTAAACGAAGTTAGTCGCTTTTTCTTATAAAGTCAAACATGCTGATCTACCAAAATTGGGTTACCATCAGGGTCTACAATCACAAAACTTGCTGGCCCAGAAGTCGTTTCATCAACTTCGGTTATCATTGTGAAGCCTTTGGTTTTAAGTTCTTTTTGTATATCTCTAACATCTGTAAACGATTTTAGTTTATTGGCATTACCATCCCATCCCGGATTAAAAGTCAAAATATTTTGGTCAAACATACCTTGAAATATACCAATAGTAGCAGTTCCATTTTTCATAATGAGCCAGTTTTGTTCTAAATCTCCGCCAAATTTTATAAATCCAAGTTGCTCGTAAAACAACTTAGACCTTTTTATATCTTTTACAGTTAAACTCACAGAAAATGCACCTAATTTCATGTCTTATCTTTTTTTATTTTTATTCTAAACTTATTTAAAATGCTCAAAGTCATTTATTATTCCATTATAAATCCATTTAGCTAAAGCTTGTCGGTTTTCATAGTTAAGAATTCTTTTTTGATCTTTATCACTTTTAATATTTCCTAATTCAATGTATACCATAGGAGGTAATGTGTTTTTTACTAGGTATAAACTACTTCTTGAGCTTACGGTTCCAGAGTATACTCTATTTGGTTGGTGTTCGTTGTATTTTTGTTTAAACGAATTATGAATATTTTCGGCTAGTTGTTTGCCTTTTTTACTGTTTTTATGATGATAGAAAAAAACATCTATATTTTTACTCTTACTTCTACTATCTACATGAGTAACTATTAATCTTTGATATTTTGATTTTTGCTTAAAAAAAAGGTTGTTTACAGCTTCAGTTCTTTGCTTTAAACGTAGTTTTTGACTTAAAGGGATTTTTTTATTTGAGTAACTTACTTCGTCATAGTCTACTTCCAAAATACGTTTATCTCTAATACCATCATTAGGATCTTTAATAATTATATACACCTTAGCTCCACTGGCTATTAGCATTCGTGCTAAACGTAATGTTACATCGTAGGCATATTCGTCTTCAGAGATTAATGTTTTATTATAGATTTCAGTAGCTCCTGGGTCTGGGCCACCGTGTCCAGAGATTAAATAATATATAGCACCTTCAAGCTTTTTGTCTTCAATAACTACTGAAGCATATTCTTCGCCAAAAATTGAAAATTCTTCTTTTTCTAAAGCTGGAATTATCTCTTTTGATTTACTGTTTTTGAGTTTAATACTGTCAATTTGCGTTGTTACCGTACTATCAACAATAATAGTATTAATCTCTGGGAGGCTATAAGTTTTACCAATAAATAAACTATTGTCTTTTCCTAAATTCTTTTGGTTAAGTATAATGAATTCTTTGAAATGTTTTAATGGGTCTAATCCATTTTTACGAAGTAGAGAATAGATACCATCTCCTTTTATTGCAATTACTTTTTTTTGAGGAGTTTGGCTAAAAGCTAAATGACATCCAATAAAAAAGAAGAATATAAAAGGCACTATTTTTGTCATAATTAATTAAAAACAGAATTTAAGAAGTTTTCAATATTCACTTGATTTGCTCTAATGAGTTCTTGTTTTGCACCTTCAATATCACTTTTATTTTTGTCTTGTGACAATTTGAATTTACCTTCCCAATCTGTTATGGTTATTTCAAACATTTTTATATAATCTAACGCACCTTCCATTCTAGGATTGTCTGCTTCCAAAATATATTTATGATCAGGTTGTTCTAAAAACTCAGTCATTGTTATAAGTGAATTTTTTAAAGCATCCTTACTTTCAATTGCTTTAACGGTTCCTTTTAAATGTACTTTTATATAATTCCAAGTTGGTAATTGTGTTGATGTATAAACGCTTGGTGATATATAACATTGTGGTCCAGAAAAAATGATAGTGAGGTCATTATCATCACGCATTAATTTGGTTTGCGGATTATAAATATCAATATGTCCAATTAATTTGCCGTCAGTTTCTCTATAAATTAATGGCATATGAGTTACCAAAGGAACATTGTCTTTTACAGAGATGACAGTAGCTAAAGGATAAGCTTTAATAACTTTAATCATGTTGTTTATATCATGATCTTGATGGTGTGGTGGTGGATAGTTACTCATTATTTATACTCCAAATTGTTTTAAATGATGATCTAAATGTTTGTATTGCATTTGTCCCCATTGTTCGGTATTAAAATTACCAAAAAATGGATGCTTTGGCCAGTTACTTTTATCTTTTATATTCGAAAATTCATTAATTACGTTTACCAATTTACTCTTTTCTTGATTGAATTCTTTAGTTTCAGTAATTTTAAATTCCTTGACAGTAGCCAAGTTTTTTTGCCAAGTTTTATCATTGTACATAAGCGGTTTGAAAAATTTAAACATAAGCTTTTTTAAAAAACCAATTTTAGTATTTAACTGTAAGTTGCCGTTTGCAACTTCAAGGGGTTTTTGACAATGAGTAAGCATTTGTCCAACAGACATTTTTCCCCAATTAGCTGAGGTGTTTTCGTTTAATTTCTCAATTCTTTCAAGAATTTCTTTATGAGTATCAGCATTAAATAAAGATTTCATATTTAAAGTTTTTATTGCTTCTGAAATTTACAATATTTATCTTTAACCAATGAGTGAAAAACCATCTTCGTTTTCAATTAAAAATTGGAGTCAAGACGATCAACCAAGAGAAAAACTTCGTGATAAAGGAAAAGTAGCATTAAGTGATGCCGAATTAGTTGCTATTTTAATTGGTTCGGGAAATAGAGACGAAAGTGCTGTAGCCTTATGTAAGCGTATTTTAGCAAGTGTTGATAATAACTTGAGCGAGCTAGGAAAACTATCTATTAAGCAACTTATGAATTTTAAAGGTATTGGTGAAGCGAAAGCTATAACTATTGCTGCAGCTTTAGAGTTAGGTAGGAGACGTAGAGGAGGAGAGGCTTTAGAAAAGAAAAAAATCACATCAAGTGCTTCGGTTTTTGAATTCATGCAGCCCATTATTGGCGAATTACCACATGAAGAATTTTGGATAGTGTATTTGAATAATTCTAATAAAGTCATTCAAAAAAATCAATTAAGTAAAGGAGGTATAACAGGAACACTTGTTGATGTTCGTTTAGCACTTAAGACCGCTTTAGAAGTTGGAGCGACAGGAATTATTTTAGCACATAACCATCCTTCAGGAACACTTAAGCCTAGTGAAGCAGATAAACAACTAACTGCCAAATTAAATACTGCAGCAAAAAGTTTAGACATAAAGGTTTTGGATCATTTAATTATAACCGAAAAAGCATACTTTAGCTTCGCAGATGAAAATATCTTGTAATGCTTTTAGTCTATACTCATAAAATTACACCTCGTTTAAATTACATATTTAAGCAAGTGTGTACGCGTATTTTAGGTATTCCAGTATCTTTTACCACACAAGTTGAAGAGTTTATTGCGCATGATAGTTTAAAAATGTCTTATTCTACACAGCAACTTGGTAATGAATTTCATATAAAAAATCATTCAATTTTATTTGAACAAGGTTTAGCCGATAATGATATTCATGTACAAGATTGGGGGGATACAAAGTGTTTCTTTTATAGTGGAGAAAAAAATTCAATGCCATTCGATATTTTTGCCGCGTCTTTTTATTTGTTAAGTCGTTATGAAGAGTATATGCCACATGTAAAAGATGAATATGGACGATTTACTGCCAATGATAGTTTAGCTTATAAGCACAATTTTTTAGAGCAACCTGTTGTTGATATTTGGGCTTTTAAATTTAGAAAGGCTTTACAAAGAAAATTTCCTGATTTTCAATTTAAAGAGAGAACTTATAACGTAAAGCCTGTTATAGATGTTCCAATGGCATACTATTTTAAGCAAAAAGGTTTAATGAGAACCATTGGAGGAACTCTAAATGATATTTTCAGGTTTAAATTTAAACAGTTATACCAGCGTTATTTGGTATTGCTACAATTTAAAAGAGATCCATATGATACTTATAAATGGATTATTAATATGCAAAAACATAGTAAGAGCAAGTTTTTAGTATGTTTTTTAATTGGTGATTACACAACCTACGATAAAAATATAAGTATCAATAAAAAAGTATTTGTGTCTTTAATAAAATCGGTTGCCGATTATTGTAATGTTGGCTTAAAAGCCTCTTTTTTCGCATTGGAAGATTTCGACATTTTAAAGAGTGAAAAGCAAAGCATGGAATCTACAATTAATACATCACTTATAGCTTCAAGAAACTCGTTTTCAAAACTTAATTTGCCTAGTGCCTACCGTAATTTAATAGATTTAGAGATTAAAGAAGATTATACAATGGGTTATATTAGCCATATTGGTTTTAGAGCAGGAACCTGTACACCATTTTTGTTTTATGATTTAGATTATGAAGTACAAACACCTTTACTAGTTAATACATTCCATCTAATGGATTATTCGCTTTTAAGACATGTTTCTTTATTAGATAAAAAACAAACCTTAGAAAAAATTATATTACAAATAAAAAAAGTGAATGGTACTTTTACACCAATATTTCATAATTACTCTTTTAGTGATGACCCAATATGGTCTGGATATAAAGAGTTATTTGCAATAGCATTAAATTCAGAACATGAAACATCAATATCTAATACTACAGTGATATAAATGAATAATAATTTGATGTTACATATGTCCTTAGAAAAAAATAAATAAAAACAGATGAAAATTAATAATATCTCTCACGTTTTTTTTGATTTAGATCATACCCTTTGGGATTTTGATAAAAATTCTGGGCTTACTTTCGAAAAAATATTTCAATTAAATAATATAGATACTAATTTAAAAGAGTTTTTAGAAGTTTATGAGCCAATCAACTTTCAGTATTGGAAACTATATAGAGAGGAAAAAATAGAAAAATCAAAATTGCGTTTTGGTCGTTTGCATGATGCATTTAGTGAGCTAAATATTGTTGTAAAACCTAGCTTGATTTATAAATTATCGGAAGACTATATTACTCATTTATGCTCGTTTAACCATTTGTTTGATGGTGCTGTAGAAATCTTAGATTATTTAAAACCAAAATACCAGTTACATATAATTACAAATGGTTTTAAAGAAGTACAACAAGGAAAATTAAACAATGCAAATATTGAACATTATTTTAAAACTGTTACCAATTCTGAAATGGTAGGAGTAAAGAAGCCAAATCCAAAAATCTTTAATCATGCTCTTAGTTTAGCAAAAGCTAACAAAAGTAATAGCATTATGATTGGGGATAATCTAGAAGCGGATATTTTAGGAGCCTTAGATGTTGGATTAGATGCTATTTGTTTTAATTACCATAACGAAGATTTAAACGGAGAATTGAAACATGTTAATAACCTCATAGAGTTGAAGCAATTTTTATAATTACAAAATGTATCTTTATAGTCATAGATTAATTTAAAAAATAATGAAAAAATTATTGATAATATCCCTGTTTTTAGGTAGCGTTTCATCGGCAATAGCACAAAAAAGCCTTAACGATTATAAATATGTAATTGTACCTTATAAGTACGATTTTGTAGACGAAAAAGATAAATATCAGCTTAATTCTTTATCTCAGTTTTTGTTTAATAAATATGGATTTGAAGCTATTATGGAAGATGCGGAGTACCCGATGGATTTAGCTAAAAATAGATGTTTAGGATTAAGAAGTGATGTTTTAAAGGAGAAAGGTCTCTTTCAAACAAAATTAAAAGCGCAACTAAAAGATTGTGATGGCAATATTGTCTACACAACAAAAATTGGGTCTACGAGAGAGAAGAATTTCAAAACCGCTTATACATTAGCTTTGAGAGGAGCTTTTGAAGATTTTGAAACAGTTAATTATAAATACCAACCCAATGAAAACATATTGGCTAGAGCTTCGGTAAGCTCTGAAAAAGATTCAAATGAAGAAATCCAAAAGTTAAAAGAAGAAATAAATACTTTAAAACAAAAGCAAACACAAGTAAAAGAAATTCCTGAAAAAAAAGCAGCAAAAGAAGAAATAAAAAAGCCTACAACGGTCATTGGAAGAGAAGTTAAAAAGGTTGTTAAACAAGGAGAGCCTGAAATAAATATTCTATATGCACAAAAAATAGAAAACGGCTACCAGTTAGTAGATAAAACTCCAAAGGTAGTAATGATAATGCTTGAAACTAATTTGGAAAATGTGTTTTTGGTGAAGGACGAAAATGCTATTGTTTATAAAGAAGATGGCTTTTGGTATCTATCAAAAAACGATGGGAAACAAGCAACTGTAAAAACTTTAAATATTAAGTTTTAATAGTCGTATTTATCTTTCCAACGATTTTTTAAAAACTCGCGCATTCCTTTTTCCCTTGAGTTTTCACCTGGATCATAGAGTTTAGTACCAGATATATCATCTGGAAGGAATTCATGAAGTGCAAAATTATTTTCATGGTTATGCGCATATTGGTAATTATCGCCATAACCTAATTCTTTCATGAGCTTTGTTGGCGCATTTCTTATGGAAAGTGGCACACTTAAATCGCCAGTTTCTTGTACCAATTGTTGCGCATCTTTTATGGCTTTATAAGCTGTATTACTCTTAGGTGAACATGCTAAATATGTAACACATTGGCTTAAAATAATTCTAGATTCAGGATTACCAATAGTTGAAACCGCTTGAAAGGTACTATTGGCAATAACTAATGCCGTTGGATTTGCATTTCCAATATCTTCACTAGCAAGGATTAATAATCGTCTAGCAATAAACTTTACATCTTCACCACCTTCAATCATTCTTGCCAACCAATAAACAGCAGCATTTGGGTCACTACCTCTAATAGATTTTATTAATGCTGAAATAATATCGTAATGTTGTTCGCCGGTTTTATCATAACGAACTGTGTTGTTTTGAACTTTCTGTAAAACGGCTTCGTTGGTAATTATAATTTTGTCAGAATCGTAAGAATTAACGATTAGTTCGAAAATGTTTAACAATTTCCTAGCGTCACCTCCAGAAAGACGTAATAGAGCTTCCGTTTCGTCGATGATTATGTTCTTTTTGGATAGAATGTCATCTTTTTCAACAGCGCGCTTTAAAAGGCTCTCTAAATCGTTTTTGTCGAAAGAATTTAAAATATAGACTTGACAACGAGATAGCAATGCAGGAATAACTTCGAAACTTGGATTTTCTGTCGTTGCTCCAATCAGAGTTACCCAACCTTTTTCTACGGCTTGTAGCAAAGAATCTTGTTGCGATTTACTAAAGCGATGTATTTCATCAATAAACAAAATTGGATTTTTTGTAGTAAATAAGCCTCCGCTTTGTTTTGCTTTATCAATTACCTCGCGTACATCCTTCACTCCAGAGTTAATAGCACTTAAAGTGTAAAAAGGTCTTTTAGATTCATTCGCAATGATGTGTGCTAACGTAGTTTTTCCAATTCCTGGTGGTCCCCAAAGTATAATAGAGGGAATAATTCCTTGCTTAATTGAACTTGTTAGTGAGCCATTAGTACCAATCAAATGTGACTGACTAATATAATCCTCTAAGATTTTTGGTCTTAAACGTTCTGCTAAAGGTTCATTCATATTGTAAAATTAAGTCAATTATTTATTATTTTAATGACAAAGTTTCATAATCAATAGCTTTGGTTAGTTATTTGATTAATAACGACTAAAAAGAACCATGAACAATCAAGATCAATTTAAATATACAACTGGAGTCGTTGGCTTTCCATTAGCTTTTGTAATGATTTTATGGTTGATTTTTTGGTTTGAAGTTAGATTTGGATTCAGTTTTAATGATTTAGGAGTATACCCTAGAACCTTAAGTGGCTTAAAAGGCATTGTTTTTAGTCCATTTGTTCATGGAAGTATGGAGCATTTGTATCATAACTCTATTCCACTCTTTGTGTTATCGGTGGCTCTTTTTTATTTCTATAGAGAGATTTCCTGGAAAGTTATAGGCTATGGTATATTGTTTTCTGGCTTACTTACTTGGTTTATTGCACGTCCATCTTATCATATTGGAGCAAGTGGATTGATTTATGTCCTTATGAGCTTCATACTTTTTAAAGGCATTTTTGCTAAGCATTTTAGACTTATTGCTTTATCGCTATTGGTTGTCTTTCTTTATGGTTCTATGATTTGGTATGTATTCCCAATTAAAGAAAAGGTGTCTTGGGAAGGACATTTATCTGGACTAATCATAGGATTTGTTTTTGCATTATTGTTCAGAAAGTCGATTGCAAAGCCTAAAAAATATGCTTGGGAACAACCAAATTATAATGAAGATGACGATCCTTTCTTAAAACATTTTGATGAAAATGGAAATTTTATTGAAAACTTACCAGAGGAGTCAGAAATAGTAGAGGAGGATAATAAGCCTAGATTTAAAATAACGTACCATCTTAGGCGCAGAAATAATGATTAAAGTCTTTGTCTAATTACTTCGTATAGAAAGGCACCACAAGCTACAGACACATTAAGAGAACCTATTTCTCCACGCATTGGTAATTTTGCTTTGTCGTCAACTAATTTTAAAACTGAAGGGTTTATTCCTCTTCCTTCAGATCCCATGATAATAGCACATGGTTCTACAAAGGATACATCATAAATGGTATCATTCGTTTTTTCAGTTGCAGCTATTACTTTAATTCCTGATGCTTGTAAATAAAACATAGCATCTTTTATATGATCAACTTTACATATTGGTATGTTAAAAACTGCTCCAGCACTTGTTTTAATCGTATCACCATTTATTGGAGCGCCTCCTTTTTTTTGAATAATTATGCCGTTAACTCCTGTGCATTCTGCTGTTCTAATAATGGCGCCAAAATTTCTAACATCACTAATTTGGTCTAGCAGTAAGAATAATGGGTTTTTCCCAGATTCAATAACATCTAAAACTAATGTCTCTAAATCATGAAATTCTATAGGTGAAATTTGTGCAACAACACCTTGATGATTTTTGTTTGAAAGCCTATTTAACTTTTCAAGAGGGACATAAGATGTGTTAATTGAGTATTTTCTAAGTAACTTATCTAGCTCAAAAAAGAGTTCGCCTTTGAGCCCTTTCTGTATAAAGACTTTATCAATTGTTTCACCAGAATTTATAGCTTCAATTATTGCTCTAATCCCAAAAATTTTTGTTTCTTTTTCCATGAATGCAAAAGTAGGTAAAATAAAAAACTCCTCTAAACATTGTTTAGAGGAGTTAACTTATATGAAATATCTTTTATTTCTTATCTCCAACCACCAGTTGAATAATCTTCACCAGCAACACCTTCTGTGCCTCCTAAAGTATAGTATTCAGCAGGAATAGATTCTAATGCACTTCCAGGTACAGGGAAATGTAATAAAGTACCTGCTTGTAAAAGATCTTCTTTTCTCATTTCACAGAACCCAATATAAGGAGCTGTGTATGCAAACTCAACCATTCTTTCATAGTGAATAGCATCCTTAATCTCTTGAGCATCTGCAGCAACAGGAGGCAAATTTCCTCTAGTAACTCTAGTTCCTGCATTAATTACAGCGGCAGCACCAGCTAAATCTGGAGCAGCTTTGTTTACTAATGCTTCAGCCATGTACATATCATTCTCAGATTTTGAATATTCAACTACATTCATAGTCCAATACGTGATATAGTCATCATATCTACTATAGCGATAGCTACTGTAGTGATATTGACCTCTTTCAGGACGGAAGTTATTAGAAGATAAGTAACCATAATCAGTTGCTAAACGCGCATCAGCAGACGTAGATTCAGCTTGAAACGTTACACCATCTTCCCAATAAGCAGGAGTAGAAGGATCCATCATATTAATAACTCTCATATCAACTCTTGCCCAACCTGGGTATACTAAATATGTTTTTGGAACTAAATCGTACCAAGTAACATCATCCATATAGATTTCAAAATCTTCAGTAATACCATTTTGTGTATAAGTTAATACTCTGTTCCAATCGATTGAAGCTTTTTGAGTACTATTTCTTACGTTACTCACTAACCAACGAGCACCAAGACTGTTCATGTATTTAACAGCATTTACACCAGCACCACCAGGGATGATAGCTTCATCAAAAGTAATTCCATTAGCAGAAGCAATAGCAATAGCTTCATCTAATTTATTTAAAGCAAAGGTCATTGCTGTAGCATAGTCTGAAGCACCTTCAAGACCAGTTCCAGCTACAACACCAGTTTCGTCAGATAACCATACTTGATCAAATACTATTGCTAGTTGTGCAATAGCTGTAGCTTGAGCAAACTTTGCAATGGTGAGAATTTTTTCAGGATTATCAAACTCAGTTCCATTTTCTACTGCTAATGCTAAAGTATTAGCATCAGACAGTACTGAATACATGGAATTAAAATAAGATCTTGTAACATTGTTACCGTAAGCAGGTGAATTATTAAACGCTACTCTAGGCTCACTAGATAAATCTCTCATACCAAAGTTACCCCAAGAGCAACTAGTGATGTCCGCCATTGTAGCAAATGCTGCAGCAGGCGAAGCTGTACTGTGAGACGTCATAAATAAGTTTCTTACTACACCATCAGCAGTTGCAGCTAAGGCAACAGGATCAGATGTTAAAATGTCATCATTTGGATTTTCTAAGTTATCTACACCTAAATCTGAAGAGAAGTCGTCACACGACACTCCAAAAGCTAATAGTGCAGCTAAAGAAAATATGTTAATTATTTTTTTCATAATAGTATGTTTGTTTTTATAATAAGATGCAACCTTTTTAAAAAGGTTGCGTCTTATTGCAATTTTTTTTAGAATTTAATTTGAACTGACATTGAGTATGATGATTGGTTAGGGTAAACACCATAATCAACACTGTAGTACTGTTGTGTACCACCATCATAATTAGCAATTTCAGGATCCCAACCTTTATAGTCAGAAAACGTTAAAAGGTTTCTACCAATTAAACTCACTTTAAGTGAACTTAAGAAAGGAATTTGTTTAGAGTCAAATGTATAAGAAACAGAAGCCTCTTTTAACTTTACAAAGCTACCATCTTCAACCCAAAAGGCGTTATTTTGGTTAACATCGTATAGAGAACCGTAATATACTCTGGTTTTCTTTTCAGAATCTGGCTTACCAGCTTGATCAACAATTGCGTTTCTCTCACTAATAGTAGTCCATTGTCCGTTTACGTTATAAATATCACCGCCTTGTTTCCAATCCCAAAGCATATAGAAATCTAACTTTTTATAGCTGAAATTTGATACAATACCTACGTTAAAGTCTGCATTTTGATTACCAATTTTTTCAAAAACAGGAGTCCCGTTAGCATCTACTTCAATAATTGCAGCTTCACCAGTAGTACCAATTTGAGATGTTTCAACAACGACACCATCACTGTTTACACTATAATCTCCAATAGACATACCTGAAGGTAGTTGATTAGCCATAGTTGCTAAGTCTGTAACAAAACGTCTACCATACATAGAACCATATTCAATACCCTCTCTTAATAAGAATAAACCGCTAGGCCCTACTTGTTGTTCAGGAGCGTTTAACTTAGTAATTTTAGAATCAACCGTTGTAAAGTTTACACCTAAGTCCCATTTCACATTTGGAGTATCAATAATTTGAGAGTTTAAAGACACCTCAATAGTATTTGATTCCAAATCACCAACATTTTGCCATTGTCTATTTTTTCCAGCATTTGCAGGAGCAAATAAACTAACAAGCATAAACTGATCTGTTGACACTTGATTAGAGTATGCAGCTTCTAAAGTAAATCTATCTAAGAAAGAGGCGTTTAAACCAAATTCATTCTCTGTTGTTAATGACGGTTTTAAATCTGGATTACCTTTGATTCTATTTGTTGATAAAGAACCTCCACCAAGAGCCGTTTGCTCATATTGCCATGAGAATCCTGGACGTTGTCCTGAAGTACCTCTCGCAAAGTTTAACTTTAATTCTTGAACACCTGGAATTTCTATATCTTGAGTAACTCTATAGGCTCCAGAAACTCTATAATAGTTGTTCCATCTTTCATTAGCTCCAAATAAAGAAGAACCATCACGTCTAAATAAGGCATCAATAATATAGCGATCTTTATATACTAAACCACCAATTACAAACATGTTTTGTGCTCTTTCAGCATTTTGGTCTGAAGAAGCAGATATATCTGCATTAGCAAAGTTATCTAAAGTAGGTAAACCTCTAAATAAATAATTTTGACCAGAAGCAGACACTTGTTCATAAGCTCTATCTTCTAATAAATAACTTAATTTACCTTTTACTTCAAGGTCACCAAAAGTTTTAGCATAGTTTATTGTTGCTTGCGCTTTTTGAGATAACTCAAAAGAACTGTTTTTATTCAAAGAACCTTCACTGTAACCAAATCCTATAGGGTCACCAGTTGTTGTATATGTTTCATATTTATTATGCCTTGTAAAACGATAGTTATTGCTTTCAAATGCATATTCCAATTCAGCAGTAACGGCATCAGTTAATCTTAAGTTTAAATTATAAGACCCTAAGAAACGTTGTTGCTTAGCTTTTGCGTCTCTTACATATAAATTATATAATGGGTTACTAATTTCAGATTCCCATGGATCTGGCTTATACCAATAAGGTTGCCCATCTGGGTTCTCAACAAATAGCTGTGCATCTGGTGCTAGTCTTGCAATAGTTCTATAAATGTCATTTCCACCACCTGGAGAGTTATCATTTAATTTTATGAATGCGTTACTCGTTGTAAATTTAATCCAGTCATTAAAATAATAATCTGCATTTAAACGTAAACCATTTCTAGTATATCCATCAGTTTCTTCTAAAACACCTTCAGCTTCTGTGTTTTCAGAAGAAAAGAATACACGAGACTTATCATTACCACTAGAAATAGAAGCATAATTAGTTGTGTTAATACCATTTTTAAAGAATGCATCTTGAAAATTGTTGTATACACCATAAGGGTTGTCAGAATAACCATCGGCAGATTCAATTCTACCACCAGTAACTGCGTTTACACCTGAAGCAGCCCATACACCTTGGTAACCAGCTGGATAGGTTACACCTTCATATTTTGTGTATTGCCCTTTAAATTGTTCCCAATCTGAGGCTAGCTCGTAACCATGAGATTGGTTAGTTTCAATGTAGTTATTGATTTTAGAGAATCCAACTTCTGATCTAAGTGTAATCTCAGATTTACCAAGTTTACCTCTTTTAGAAGTAATAGATATAACTCCATTTCCAGCTCTTGACCCGTATAAAGATGAAGCAGATGCTCCTTTTACAATTTCAAAAGATGCAATATCATCAACATTTATATCTCCAAGACCACCTTCAACAAATACACCATCTAATAATACTAATGGTGCTTGCGAACCATAAAAATTGGCTGCACCTCTTAGAAGAAGAGTTGCTCCTTGTCCAGGACGACCTAAGTTTGTTACAGAGACACCAGCAACTTTACCTTGAAGCGCACTAGCTGCAGAACCAGCTGGTACTTTTTCAATTTGCTCAGTACTAACTTTTGCTACAGTAACCGATAGTTTTTTTCTAGATGTAGCTCCTGCCACACCAGTTACTACTACTTCGTCTAATACGGCAGCATCTTCTTCCATTGTAACATTAATCGTATTTGCAGCTCCAACAGTTTGCTCAACAGTTTTTAATCCTACATAGGTAAAAACTAATACATCACCAACATTGGCAGTAATAGTATAATTACCATCAAAATCAGTTTGAGTACCGTTAGTCGTGTTTTTTACAATAATGTTAACTCCAGGTAAAGGCATTCCAGATTGATCTGAAATTGTTCCCGAAATTGTTTTTCCTTGTGCAAAGGTAAATTGCACAACAAACGCCAGTAATAGCGTTAAAATTCCACTAAACTTTGTTTTCATTTTATATTTTATTTGAATTAGTCTAAGCCAAAAATCATAATAAAAAGTTAAAAAAGCAATTATTATTAGGGTTATTTTAACTTTTTTAACTTTCTAGCCTGTAAATTATATCTTTTTAGTTGAAATATTTTACAACACATGTGTTTAACAATTGTATTTATTTGTAAAAAAAGAAAAGGCTCAACATAATTTGTTGAGCCTTTTTTATATAAAACAAAGTTTTTTAATAAACTAGTTTACATCCCACCATAGTTTAGTGTAAATGTTATCTGCACCTTGCGCAGCAACCATAGCGTCATAATTTGCTTTGTTGTTGCTTTCTATAGCTGCATCATAAGCATCTCTAGTTGGGATCTGTTGTGTACTTGCAAAAGGCGAAGGTGTAAGTAAAGGAAGATCTAAACGTCTCCACTCAGCCCAAGCTTCAGGTCCTTGTAAATATAATGCTACCCACTTTTCATAAGCAATTTCTGCAATTCCAACATAAGGGTGTGCAGCAAGATAAGCCGCAGCGTCAGCTGTATCTACTCCCCAGTAATCCATAGAAGCAAGAACTCCTAAGTCATAGTGTGCAGCAGCAGTACCACCACCAACATTCCATCCTTTCATTGCAGCTTCAGCCATTTTGAAATGCGTTTCAGCAGCAGTAAATAAAGGAGATGGGAATTGTTTCTCATAAATGATATCACTTGTAATGAAAGAGTAATCAGGTACATTACCATTTACTGCTCCATTTGGTGCTCCAACATAACCTGCATCTATCCCTCCTGGGAAGTTAGGTGAAGGATGTACACTATCTCTAGCTTCTTCTGCATATTCAAACATTCTCGGATCTAAGTTAGCTCTTTGCTCTTCAATCATTGTTACAGACAAGATATAATCTTCACGAGTTTGGAAGTTATCTTCCCATGGACTATCACTTGTTTCATCAGACCCATAATTGAATTCAATGTTATCAGCGTTATCTGTAATTAACATTCCAGAGGCAACAGCTTGCTCAAACTTAGTTTGTGCTAAAGTTGGATTTACATCAGAAATTCTCATAGCCATTTGTGCTTTTAAGTTATTTCCAAAAGCAGCCCATCTGTCCATATCTCCATCAAATAATACATCGCCTTGAGGTCCAGCTCCACTAGAAATCATTGCTAATGCAGCATCTACTTCAGCAAACATAAAGTTGTAAATAGATTCTTGAGAATCAAAAGCTGGTTGAGGGCTTTGAACTCCTTGGAATGCTTCCGACCAAGGCAAATAACCCCATCTATCAGTCATATACTGCAAGTAATATGCTCTTAATATTTTAGAAACTGCTAATTGATTTTCTGTAGCTCCATATGCTAGAGCCGCCGCCGCAGTTGCAGGATCTTCGTTAAGTTTAATAATTTCATTTAGATTCTGCATAGGTCCAGTATACCAACCATTATAACTTGCAGTTAACGTTTCGTAACGAGATGACCCAGGATATTGTCCTTGAGTAATGTGTTGCATATATAGAATAGCTTTTTCATCTACAGCAATTGCTGGTATAGAAGCCTGAGCAGACGTAAGCAACTGTGAAGTCACAGGGGCTGTAGGCCCACTAGGGTTGTCATTTGTAGTACCATAATCAATAGTTTCACATGAACTAAAGAACATAGTAACGCATATTAATAATGCTATGTTTTTTATTGTATTCTTCATTTTTCTTAGTTTTTTAGAATGTTAGTCTTAAGTTAACTCCCATCGATCTTGTTTGAGGAAGTGTACCAGCTTCAGCCCAGTTTATTCCACCTCGTCTTTCAAGCTCTGAAGGATCTACCCAATTAAGTTCAGAATCAATTAACCAAACGTTATTAGCAAAGAAGCCAATTGATGCAGCAGTTAAACTAAACTTGCTTACAAAATCTTTCTCGAAGTTGTAGTTTAACTTCACACTTCTTAATTTAATATAAGATGCATCGTGTAAGTTGTTTTCGTAGATGTTACCTAAGTTACCTAGGTTGTATAAATCTTGTGCTTCAACATAAGCATCTACAACAGTACCATCTGATGTTGGTTGTCCGTTAGCATCTGTACCAGTTTCTAATACACCAACGATGTGTACACCACCACCTGAAGCTACAGGGTCTCTTTTTGGGTTACCTTTATCGTTAAGACCTGCCGTTTTAGCAGATAAACCAGAATGATCCATATATCTTTCAGTTCTAGAGTAGTATTTACCGCCTTTTTGGAAGTCAAATCCTAAACTTAAGTCCCAGTTTTTATAAGTCATATTAGATGTTAAACCACCAGTAAAATCAGGCAATACATTACCTAAGTTTTTGTTTGTTTGACGACTGTAGAAATAACGACCACCACTAGCAGCTCGATACATAATTTCGCCATTAGCACCGTATGCAAAACCTCTACCAATTAAAGTACCCCATTCTTCACCAACTCTTTCTTGAAGTCTCATGTTAGATGTATAAGTACTTAAATCTCTAGAGTCAATTCCTGGATATAAAGCATCTACATATCTATTAAGTGTTGCAAAGTTTACACCAAGTTCCCAAGTAAAGTTATCATTTCTAACTACATCACCTAATAATGCAACTTCAAAACCAGAAGATGTTTGCTTACCACTATTAATATTTGTATTAGAATAACCAGTTGCACCATCTAAAGGAATATTTATTGGTAGTTGATCATCTGTCCTATCCCAGTAAGATAAGTCTAAACCAATTTTTCCATTAAATAAACGGAATTCAGTACCAACTTCAAACTCTGATCTAACACCACCTTTAAGGTCTGGGTTCTCTTGTCTACTATTAATACCAAGTCTACCATTTCCTTGATACAGAGAGCCAACTGTATAAACATTTTGAGTTAGATATGGGCCAGGGAAATAAGGTGCTTCAGAATAACCTACTCTTAATTTAGCAAAGGTTACAACATCATTTTTAGGTAATACTTCGTGTGCTAAGAAACTAGCCGAAGCTCCAAGTGTTTCAACTCTGTTATCCTCTGGATTAGCAGTAGAAGACCAGTCAAGTCTATACGATCCATCTAAATATAAGAATTTTTTATAGCTTACCGATCCTTTGGCAAAAATACCATCATTCTTTTGAAGCCTTTTACCACCACTTGCAGCTACAGGATCTAAAGAGCCAGCTAAATTATAAAAATCTGGAATTGTTAAGTCACCAACAGTGTTAGCATTTAAGCTTCTAAAATCTCTGTGAATTTTTTCTACACCCAAATTAACGTTATAGTCGATATCTCCATTTAAGGCTACATCACTATAAGTTGCCATGGCGAAATAATCTATTCTTTCATTTCTACTATGACTTTCACTAAAGAAAGCAGGGTCTAATAAACTCTTAGTTGTTCCTCTATCATCAGTATTGTATGAGTTAAAAGTTTTTCTAATCTCTGCTGTAATATTGAAATTGTCGTTGAAGGTATATGTACCACCAACTTTTCCAAAATATGTATTTTTTCTATAGTTGTTATCGTTTTCATATGAGTGGAAATAAGGCATATCCCAATATAAAGGACGTGCATCTCTAGGGCCACGAATATTCCAAGATACTACTTGACCATTACGCTCATATCTTTTTAAACGTTTAAAGTCTAATTGTCTTTGCCACCATTGGTTAAAGTTAGATCCTAAGTTAGCATACCCTTGATCTGGGTTATTAAGCATATCTCTATCTTCAACATTTATGTTAGCAAAAAACTCAAATTTTTCTGTGATATTATATGTTGCATTAAGCGCAAATCTAGTTGATTTATTGCTTGAATTTGGAATAATACCGTTTGCTTCAACATAAGTTAATGACGTTCTAATATTGTAATCTTCTCCTCCTTTAGAAAAAGATAATGTTGTATTGTTTGTATAAGCGTCTTCATAAAAAGTATTAATATCATTTTTACTTGGAGACCAAGGTCTTAATTCACCAAACTCTGGAGTTCCAGGAACCCAACTATCCCAGTGACGTACTAAAGTACCGTCTAATCTAGGACCCCAACTTTCATCTGCCCAGAAATCTGGATAAGGTTGTCCATCAAAAGCAGCCCATTCAGCAGGATCAGTAGCAGGGTTATAAGTAAACGTGTTAAACGTTTGGCTATATCCACCACCATATTCATTTTGATATTCAGGTAAATTAGTTACTTGGTTAATAGTGAAAGCTTGATCAATTTGAAATTGAGCTACACCAGATTCAGCTGTTTTTGTTGTAATAACAATAGCACCACTTCTTCCATCAGGACCATAAAGCGCTGTTGCAGCACCAGATTTAAGTACTGAAATATCTGCAACGTTTTCTGGGTTAATGTCACTTATAGCATACACTCTAACTCCATCAACTACATATAAAAGATCAGTTTGACCTCTTAAACGAATGCTTGAGTTTCCAAATGTAGAACTGTTATTACCTACTATTTGGACACCAGCTACTTTACCAGCCAAAGCATCAGCAATATCAGTTTCTTTTGCTTTTACTAGTTCTTCACCACCAACTGATTGTTGCGCATAACCAAGCGATTTCTTTTCTCTTTTAATCCCTAAAGCTGTAACAACTACTTCATCTAACAACGCAGCATCTTCTTGCATTGTTACATTTATAGTGTTAGAAGATCCTACTGTTTGCTCAACAGTTTTAAGACCTACATAGGTGAAAGTAAGAACATCACCAGCACTTGCATTAATGGTATAGTTACCATCAAAATCTGTTTGCGTTCCATTAGTTGTTCCTTTTACAATAATGTTTACCCCAGGAAGAGGCATTCCAGATTCATCTGAAACAGTTCCCGAAATAGTTTTTTCTTGCGCAAAGGATACTTGCACAATAAACGCTAACAATAGCGTTAAAATTCCACTAAACTTTGTTTTCATTTTATAATTTATTTGAATTAGTCAAGCCCAAAAATCACAATAAAAAGTTAATTAACCAATTATTATTTATTAAAATTTCAAATTTATTTGTAATTAATCATTGAAAATCATGACTATTTTATAATTTGACATTTAAACTTAAATGAATTTTTGAGTTTGAGAACTTGAATTTTTGATTTTCATTTTTTCCGTTTGCGTAGTTGAGTTTTAATAAGCCTACTTTGGTTAGAATTCCAATTCCAAATCCAAATCCATATAGCTTTTCATTTAGGTTTGCTATACTATTATTGAGATACGCAGCATCTGTTATAGTGTGTAAATATATTGTAGAGCTTAGATTATATCTGTATTCCAAGTTAATAAAACTGTATAATGTCGCTAATAGGCTATTTTCTTCGAAGCCTCTTATGCTATTTATACCTCCAAATCTAAGAAGCTCATTTGCGAAATAATCTTCTGATTGAATCCCTTGCAATTTTATTCGTAAATAAACACTGTTTTTTTGATTTAAGTTGAAAATTTTGTAGGTGTTTACTTCATAAAGTGTCTGATTGACTTTATTTCCATTATTTTTTCTATCTCCAAAGGCTAACTTAATATCAAAATTATAGTTGTTAAGAAAAAGTAAATTATTGTATTGTGGTTTAAATATTTGATATTGTAAATTATAGAAGGTTGAGTTATAATCCTCAATATTTAATAAAGAGTTACTTTCTAATAAATTATTGGATTGTATAGAAGCTAAACCAGCATATAGTATTTGTTGATTATTAATTTGGTAGAATAAATTACCAGATTGACTAACAGTTGTAAAGGTTGAATCTTTTTTAAAAATCTCAAGGTTAAGTTCAACTCCTATTGGTGAATTAAATATGTATGGTGCTTTAGTATTTATATTAAACGTTTTCTGCTCGCTTTCGTCGCTTTTGTATATAAGATTAATGGACTCACCATAATTGAGGTTATTTGTGAGCTTTAAATCTAAATAACCATCAAATTCAAGTTTACCAGATATTTCATTTGTGCCAAAACCTAAAAAGCCATCAAAAATATTGCTTTTGCGTTTTTCTAAGTATAAATATACTGTAGAAGAATCTTGAGTAAATAAAATTTCAGGTTCTCTAGTTGTGTTTGTAAATGGTAATGTATTTAAAATTTTAACTTTTTCTTTTAACGAATTTATACTTAGAGTTTTTTTAGGTTTTAGTTTTAGGTAGTGTTTTAAATAAGATTTTGGAAAATTCTCATAGCCTTTAATCACAACTTTATCAATAGTTCTTTCGTCGTTAGATTTTATTGTTAATTCGGCTTCGAGGCTTTCATTGTCAATATGTTTTTTAAAATAGTCTAATTTCACAGAAGAAAATGGATATCCATTTTCAATTAAATAAGCATTTATCTTAGAAAGAAGGTATGGAACATTAGTGATGCTAGTTTTTAAATAAGAGTCATTGTAGTTTTCTAATAAAGATTTAATATAATCTATATAGATATCACTTTTATTGTAGCGTATATATATGGTGTTGTATTTTTTGCCTAATCTTATATTGCTATGGTATGTAGAATCATCTTTTATATTTGTTTCTAAAATTTGATTTTCAATAAAGCCAATTTTTTGCAAGCCATCTTTAAGGTTTTCAATTTCTTCGTGTAGCAATTTAAAATTAACAAATACTTTCTTGTATCCAATAGAATCAATAATTCTGGTTTCGTTATCAGAATTTCCAGAAACTATTAAGTTTAAGTTTTGAGACTGTACCCTATTAATAAAGAATATGCCACAAAAGGAAAGAATAGTAATAAGTCTTAAGATATTCAAGCTAAAATTTTGAGTATAAAACTAACGGAAATTAACATCAAATAATATCTTGATAAAATTTATTTTCACTCGTGATTGAAATTTAATTATTTAAGATTTGAATTATTCATATAAATTTCTACCTTTGCAGCCCTCTAAAGAGAGGGTTTAATAAAATTATATAGAAATATATGCCAACAATTTCACAATTAGTAAGAAAAGGAAGAGCCAAAATAACTAAGAAGAGTAAATCGGCTGCTTTAAATTCTTGTCCTCAAAGACGTGGAGTTTGTACTCGTGTTTATACGACAACACCAAAAAAACCTAACTCAGCAATGCGTAAAGTTGCAAGGGTAAGGTTAACAAATGGTAACGAAGTAAACGCATACATTCCAGGAGAAGGGCACAATTTACAAGAGCACTCGATAGTATTAGTTAGAGGTGGAAGGGTAAAAGATTTACCAGGAGTTAGATATCACATTGTTCGTGGCGCATTAGATACAGCAGGTGTCGAAGGTAGAACGCAACGTAGATCTAAGTATGGTGCTAAACGCCCTAAAAAGTAATTTAAACTTTAAGAAGAAGACATGAGAAAAAGAGCAGCGAAAAAAAGACCGCTTTTACCAGATCCAAAATTTAACGACCAGTTAGTAACTCGTTTCGTTAATATGATGATGTGGGATGGTAAAAAGTCAGTAGCTTTTAAAATTTTCTACGACGCAATTGATATTGTGGAAGAAAAGAACACAGACGAAGAAAAAACAGCTTTAGAAATATGGAAAGATGCTTTATCAAACGTTATGCCTCACGTAGAAGTACGTAGTCGTAGAGTAGGTGGAGCAACATTTCAAATTCCAATGCAAATACGTCCAGACCGTAAAGTTTCAACAGCAATGAAATGGCTAATTAGTTATTCAAGAAAAAGAAACGAAAAATCTATGGCTCAAAAATTAGCAGCAGAAGTATTAGCCGCAGCTAAAGAAGAAGGAGCTGCTGTCAAGAAAAGAGTAGATACTCACAAAATGGCAGAAGCGAATAAAGCATTCTCACATTTTAGATTTTAATACGATATGGCAAGAGATTTAAAATACACAAGAAATATAGGTATTGCTGCGCATATTGATGCCGGTAAAACAACTACTACTGAACGTATTCTTTATTATACAGGTGTTTCACATAAAATTGGTGAAGTGCATGATGGTGCTGCAACAATGGACTGGATGGAGCAAGAGCAAGAAAGAGGAATTACAATTACCTCTGCAGCAACAACTTGTACTTGGCAGTTTCCATTGGAAAATGCACAACCAACACCTGAAACTCAAGGATACCACTTTAATATTATAGACACTCCTGGTCACGTAGATTTTACGGTTGAAGTAAACCGTTCTTTACGTGTATTAGATGGTTTAGTATTTCTATTTAGTGCAGTTGATGGTGTTGAGCCACAATCTGAAACTAACTGGAGATTAGCCGATAACTACAAAGTGCCACGTATTGGATTTGTAAATAAAATGGATCGTCAAGGATCTAATTTTATGGAAGTTTGTCAGCAAGTTAAAGACATGCTAGGTTCAAATGCTGTGCCAATTGTTATGAATATTGGTGATGAAGCAGACTTTAAAGGTATTGTAGACTTAGTAAAAAACCGTGCTATAGTTTGGCATGATGAAACACAAGGTGCTACTTTTGATGTTATCGATATTCCTGAAGAATTAAAAGCAGAAGCTGCCGAATTAAGAGCAAAACTTATTGAAGAAGTTGCTACTTATGATGAGAACTTGTTAGAGAAATTCATGGAAGATGAAGATTCTATCACAGAGGACGAAGTGCACGCTGCGCTTAGAGCTGCCGTAATGGATATGGCTATCATTCCAATGATTTGTGGTTCTGCATTTAAAAATAAAGGAGTACAATTCTTATTAGATGCTGTATGTCGTTATTTACCTTCTCCAATTGATAAAGAAGGTATTGTAGGAATTAATCCAGAGACAGAGCAAGAAGAAATTCGTAAGCCATCTGCAAGCGAACCATTTGCTGCATTGGCTTTTAAAATTGCTACCGATCCTTTTGTAGGTCGTTTAGCATTCTTTAGAGCTTATTCTGGTCGTTTAGATGCTGGATCTTATATCTTGAACAATCGTTCAGGTAAAAAAGAACGTATCTCACGTATCTATCAAATGCACTCTAATAAGCAAAATGCCATCGATTTTATCGAAGCTGGTGATATTGGAGCAGCAGTAGGTTTTAAAGATATTAAGACTGGTGATACTATGTCTGATGAAAAGCATCCTATTGTTTTGGAATCTATGGATTTCCCTGATCCAGTAATTGGTATTGCAGTGGAACCTAAGACTAAAGCAGATGTTGATAAATTAGGTATGTCTTTAGCTAAATTAGCAGAAGAAGATCCAACATTTACAGTAAGAACAGATGAAGCTTCAGGACAGACTATTATTTCTGGAATGGGCGAGCTTCACTTAGATATTATTGTTGACCGTTTACGTCGCGAATTTAAAGTTGAAGTAAATCAAGGGCAACCGCAAGTAGAGTACAAAGAAGCTATTACTGCTGCGGCAGATCATAGAGAGGTTTACAAAAAACAATCTGGTGGTCGTGGTAAGTTTGCTGATATTGTATTTACTATTGAGCCAGCTGATGAAGGTGTTACTGGACTTCAGTTTGAATCTATTATTAAAGGTGGTAATGTTCCTAAAGAATTTATCCCTTCAATCGAAAAAGGATTTAAAATGGCAATGGTTAATGGACCATTAGCAGGTTACGAAGTAGATTCTATGAAAGTGACATTGAAAGATGGATCTTACCATGATGTGGATTCAGATCAATTATCTTTCGAATTAGCTGCAAAATTAGGATTTAAAAATTCTGCGAAAGCTGCTAAAGCGGTAATTATGGAGCCTATTATGAAACTTGAGGTAATTACTCCTGAAGAAAACATGGGTGATATCGTTGGTGATTTAAATAGAAGAAGAGGTCAAGTAAGTGATATGGGAGATAGAGCTGGTGCAAAAACTGTAAAGGCTACTGTACCATTATCTGAAATGTTTGGATATGTAACAACATTAAGAACATTATCATCAGGTCGTGCAACATCAACTATGGAATTTTCACATTATGCTGAAACTCCTTCAAATATATCTGAAGAAGTAATTAAAGCTGCTAAAGGCGTTGAATCGTAAATCTTAAGAAAATGAGTCAAAAAATCAGAATAAAATTAAAATCTTACGATCACAGTTTAGTAGATAAATCTGCTGAGAAGATTGTAAAGACAGTAAAAAGTACAGGTGCTGTTGTAACTGGACCAATTCCATTACCAACACACAAGAAAATTTTCACTGTATTACGTTCACCACACGTAAATAAGAAGTCAAGAGAACAATTTCAATTAAGCTCTTACAAGAGGTTATTAGATATTTATTCTTCATCTTCTAAGACAATTGATGCTCTAATGAAGTTAGAGTTGCCAAGTGGTGTTGAAGTAGAGATTAAAGTTTAAGAAATAAACTTACATGTCCTAAGCTGCGAGCGAGGGAAAAACGGTAAAAATACAATTCAAGGCTGAAATGTATTTCAGCCTTGAATTTTAAATAACAAATAGTAATAATTAATAATAAATAATATGTCTGGGTTAATTGGAAAAAAAATCGGAATGACCAGCATTTTTGATGAAAACGGGAAGAATATTCCTTGTACAGTAATCGAAGCTGGACCATGCGTTGTTACCCAAGTCAGAACTGAAGAAGTTGATGGTTATCAAGCCCTTCAACTTGGTTTCGATGACAAGACAGAAAAAAATGCTACAAAGGCTGACATTGGTCACGCTAAAAAAGCAGGTACTTCTGTTAAAAGAAAAGTCGCTGAATTTCAAGGTTTTGATGAGGAGTACAAATTAGGTGATACAATAACAGTAGAGCACTTTGCAGAAGGTGAATTTGTTGATATTGCTGGAACCTCAAAAGGTAAAGGATTTCAAGGTGTTGTAAAACGTCATGGTTTTGGTGGTGTAGGTCAAGCTACTCACGGTCAACATAACCGTTTAAGAGCACCAGGATCAATTGGAGCTGCATCGTATCCTGCAAGAGTTTTCAAAGGAATGAAAATGGCAGGACGAATGGGTGGTGAAAAAGTGAAAGTTCAAAATTTAAGAGTTTTAAAAGTAGTTGCTGATAAGAATCTGCTTGTGGTAAAAGGATGCGTTCCTGGACACAAAAACGCTTATGTAACAATTCAGAAATAATGAAGGTAGCAGTTTTAGATGTAAACGGAAAAGACACAGGAAGAAAGGTAGACCTTTCTAAAGATGTGTTCGCAATAGAGCCAAATAATCATGCTGTATACTTAGATGTGAAGCAATATCTTGCTAATCAACGTCAAGGAACACATAAGGCTAAAGAAAGAGCAGAAATCACTGGAAGTACACGTAAGATTAAAAAACAAAAAGGTACTGGTACTGCAAGAGCAGGTAGTATTAAATCTGGTGTATTTAAAGGTGGTGGACGTATGTTTGGACCAAGACCAAGAAACTATAGTTTTAAATTAAACAAAAACGTGAAGCGTTTAGCTCGTAAATCAGCATTAACAATTAAGGCTGGAGAGAAAGCAATAACAGTTTTAGAGGACTTCAGTTTTGATGCTCCAAAAACTAAAAACTTCACAGCAGTTTTAAAGGCTTTAGACTTGCAAAACAAAAAATCTTTGTTTGTGTTGGGAGCTTCAAATAATAATGTATATTTGTCGTCACGCAATTTAAAAGGGTCTGAGGTTATAATGAGTTCAGAATTAAGTACTTACAAGATTTTAAATGCAAATCAAGTAATACTTTTAGAAAGCTCTTTAGAAGGAATTGAATCGAATTTAAGTAAATAAGAAGACCATGAGTATCTTAATTAAACCGATAATCACAGAAAAGGCAACAAACGATAGCGAGTTAAATAACCGCTACACTTTTCAAGTGAACAAAAAGGCGAACAAGGTAGAAATCAAAAAAGCAGTGGAAGCTGTTTATGGTGTTTCTGTTGAAAAAGTTCGTACTATAAATGTCCGTCCAGATAGAAAAACTAAGTTTACAAAAACTGGTGTTCAACATGGTAAAACAAATGCTGTTAAAAAAGCAATTGTACAACTGGCGGAAGGTGAGACGATTGATTTATATGCTAATATGTAATTAGACAAAAAATGTCAGTAAGAAAATTAAAACCAATCACACCAGGACAGCGATTTAGAGTAGTAAACGGATTTGACGCCATTACTACTGATAAGCCGGAGAAAAGTTTATTAGCTCCGAACAAAAGGTCTGGTGGTAGAAACAGTCAAGGAAAAATGACCATGCGCTATAAGGGTGGAGGTCATAAAAAAAGGTATCGTATTATTGATTTTAAACGTAACAAAACTGGAATTCCAGCAGAAGTTGCTTCGATAGAATACGATCCAAACAGAACAGCTTTTATCGCATTATTGAATTATCAAGATGGTGAAAAGCGATACATTATTGCGCAAAATGGACTTCAAGTTGGGCAAAATGTAGTATCTGGTGAAAGTGAAATTGCTCCAGAAATTGGAAATGCAATGCCGCTTAGCGAAATACCTTTAGGAACAATTATTTCTTGTATAGAGTTACGTCCAGGTCAAGGAGCTGTTATGGCTCGTAGTGCTGGTGCATTTGCTCAATTAATGGCAAGAGATGGGAAATTTGCAACAGTTAAGTTGCCATCAGGTGAAACAAGATTAATTCTTGCTAACTGTATGGCTACAATTGGAGTTGTATCTAATTCAGATCATCAATTATTAGTATCTGGTAAAGCAGGTAGAAGTAGATGGTTAGGTAGACGTCCAAGAACTAGACCAGTAGTAATGAATCCAGTCGATCACCCAATGGGTGGTGGTGAAGGTAAATCTTCGGGAGGACACCCACGTTCTAGAAATGGAATACCAGCTAAAGGATATAGAACACGTTCTAAGACTAAAGCAAGTAATAAATATATTGTTGAACGTAGAAAGAAATAATAAATCATGGCAAGATCATTAAAAAAAGGACCTTACGTTCATTATAAATTAGAAAGAAAAGTGGCTGCTAATGTAGAAGCTAACAAGAAAACAGTTATCAAAACTTGGTCAAGAGCAAGTATGATTACTCCAGATTTTGTTGGACAAACAATTGCAGTACATAATGGCCGCCAATTTGTACCAGTATATGTTACTGAAAACATGGTAGGACATAAATTAGGAGAATTTTCACCAACAAGATCTTTTAGAGGTCACGCAGGTGCTAAAAATAAAGGTAAAAAATAAGAGCTATGGGAAGTCGTAAAAAACAAATGGCAGACGCTATTAAGGAAGGGAAGAAGCAAGTTGCTTTTGCTAAACTTAATAACTGTCCTACGTCACCAAGAAAAATGCGCTTAGTAGCCGATTTAGTAAGAGGTGAAAAGGTAGAAAAAGCACTTAATATTTTAAGATTCAGTCAAAAAGAAGCATCTCGCCGTTTAGAGAAATTGTTATTGTCTGCAGTTGCAAACTGGCAAGCTAAAAATGAAGATGCTGATATTGAAGATGCTGAATTATTTGTAAAAGAGATCAGAGTAGATGGTGGATCAATGTTAAAAAGATTGCGTCCAGCGCCTCAAGGTCGTGCACATAGAATTAGAAAAAGATCTAATCACGTAACACTCGTGCTTGGAGCTAATAATAACACACAAAGCAATTAATAAATGGGACAAAAGACAAATCCAATAGGAAATCGCCTTGGAATTATCAGAGGATGGGAATCTAACTGGTATGGAGGAAATGATTATGGAGATAAACTTGCTGAAGATGACAAAATCAGAAAGTATGTGTATGCACGTTTATCAAAAGCTAGTGTGTCGAGAGTAATCATCGAAAGAACTCTTAAACTTGTAACCGTTACTATCACTACTGCTAGACCTGGTATTATTATCGGTAAAGGTGGACAAGAGGTAGACAAGTTAAAAGAGGAGCTTAAAAAGATTACAGGTAAAGAAGTTCAATTGAACATCTTTGAAATTAAACGTCCAGAATTGGATGCATATCTAGTAGCGTCAAGTGTTGCTCGTCAAATTGAAAATCGTATTTCATATAAGCGTGCAATCAAGATGGCTATTCAGGCTGCAATGCGTATGAATTCTGAAGGTATTAAAATTCAAATTAGTGGTCGTTTAAATGGTGCTGAAATGGCACGTAGCGAGCATTATAAAGATGGAAGAATTCCTTTATCAACATTTAGAGCCGATATTGATTATGCTTTAGTTGAGGCCCACACTACTTATGGTAGATTGGGTATTAAAGTATGGATTATGAAAGGTGAAGTATATGGTAAAAGAGAACTTTCTCCGCTTGTTGGTTTATCTAAGAAGCAAGGAAAAGGTGGAGCGCGAGGTGGAAATAAGAATCAATCTCGTCGTAGAAAGTAATTTTTTAAATTAAAGAAAAATGTTACAACCAAAAAGAACAAAATTCCGTAAGCAGCAAAAAGGGCGTATGAAAGGTAACTCTGGAAGAGGTCATTTGCTTTCAAGCGGAATGTTTGGTATAAAATCGTTAGACTCGAAGTTTATTACTTCTCGTCAAATAGAAGCAGCGCGTATTGCCGCTACACGTTATATGAAAAGAGAAGGGCAGTTATGGATTAAAATATTTCCAGACAAGCCTATTACAAAAAAGCCTCTTGAAGTACGTATGGGTAAAGGTAAAGGTGCCGTTGAATATTGGGCAGCTGTTGTTAAACCAGGAAGAGTTTTATTTGAAGTAGGAGGTGTGCCATTAGACGTTGCAAAAGAAGCATTACGTTTAGCTGCGCAAAAACTTCCAGTAAAAACTAAGTTTATTATCGCTAGAGATTATGAAGCTTAATTTATTGATATTATGAAACAATCAGAAATTAAAGAACTATCTAATGCTGAGTTACAAGAAAAACTTAGTGAAACTAAAAAGAGTTATACAGACCTTAAATTGGCTCATGCTATATCTCCTCTTGAAAATCCAATTCAGTTACGTGCTGTAAGAAGAAACGTGGCAAGATTGGCAACAGAGTTAACTAAAAGAGAAGTACAATAATTGTATTCGGCTTAAAGATGGAAAAAAGAAATTTAAGAAAAGAACGTATAGGAATTGTTACTAGTAACAAAATGATGAAATCAATTGTTGTTGCTGAAGTGAAAAAAGTAAAACATCCTATGTATGGAAAGTTCGTGTTAAAAACAAAAAAATATGTTGCACACGACGAAACAAACGACTGTAACGAAGGAGATACTGTAAGAATTATGGAAACACGACCTTTAAGTAAATCTAAGTGTTGGAGACTAGTAGAAATAATTGAAAGAGCTAAGTAATTATGGTACAACAAGAATCAAGATTAAAAGTAGCTGATAACACTGGAGCAAAAGAAGTTTTAACTATTCGTGTTCTAGGTGGTACAAAAAGAAGATACGCTTCTGTTGGTGACAAAATTGTTGTTACTGTTAAAGACGCTACTCCTAATGGAAACATTAAAAAAGGAGCAGTTTCTACAGCAGTTGTTGTTCGTACTGTAAAAGAGGTTAGAAGACCAGATGGATCGTACATCAGATTTGATGACAACGCATGTGTGCTTTTAAATCCAACTGGAGAAATGAGAGGTACTCGTGTATTTGGACCAGTAGCTAGAGAACTTCGTGATAAGCAATTCATGAAAATTGTATCATTAGCACCAGAAGTGCTTTAATACAAAATATTACAATGGGAAAGTTTAAAATAAAATCAGGAGATACAGTTAAAGTAATTGCTGGAGATCATAAAGGATCAGAAGGGAAAGTGCTTAAAGTATTAACCGATAAGAATAAAGCGATAGTAGAAGGTGTAAATATGATTAAAAAACATATGAAACCTAGCGCTGATAATCCTCAAGGAGGAATCGTTGAAAAAGAAGCTTCTATTCAAGTTTCTAACCTATCATTGTTGACCTCTAAAGGGGAAACAACTAGAGTTGGATATAGAATGGAAGATGATAAGAAAGTGAGATTTGCTAAAAAATCTAATGAAGTAATTTAATAGTTATGGCTTATATTCCAAGATTAAAACAAGAGTACAAGGACAAGGTTGTTGCCGCTCTTACAGAAGAATTCGGATATAAAAATGTAATGCAAGTACCTAAACTAACTAAGATAGTAATATCTAGAGGTGTAGGTGGCGCAGTTGCAGATAAGAAGTTAATAGATTACTCTATTGACGAAATCAGTAAAATATCTGGACAAAAAGCAGTAGCTACAATATCTAAAAAAGATGTTGCATCTTTTAAATTGCGTAAAGGCATGCCAATTGGTGTAAAAGTTACTTTAAGAGGAGAGCAAATGTATGAGTTTTTAGACCGTTTAGTAACATCTTCATTACCACGTGTAAGAGATTTTAATGGTATAAAAGCAACTGGCTTTGATGGTAGAGGTAATTACAACTTAGGAATTACTGAGCAAATTATTTTTCCTGAAATCGATATTGATAAGGTAAATAAAATTGCAGGTATGGATATTACTTTTGTAACAACAGCCGATACCGATAAAGAAGCAAAATCATTATTAACAGAACTAGGAATACCTTTTAAAAAGAACTAAGTTATGGCTAAAGAATCAATGAAAGCCCGCGAGGTGAAAAGAGCAAAAACAGTAGCAAAGTATGCAGCTAAACGTAAAGCTTTAAAAGAAGCTGGAGATTACGAAGCATTACAAAAGTTGCCAAAAAATGCATCACCAATTCGCATGCATAACAGATGTAAATTAACAGGAAGACCTAAAGGTTATATGAGAACATTTGGAATATCTCGTGTTACATTTCGTGAAATGGCTAACCAAGGATTAATTCCAGGAGTTAAAAAAGCAAGTTGGTAAAATTATAAATTGATTAAAGGTTTAACAGAAGTTAAAAACCATAATCGCAAATTAATAACTATGTATACAGATCCAGTAGCGGATTATTTAACAAGAATTAGAAATGCTGTAGCTGCTAACCACAGAGTGGTTGAGATTCCAGCGTCTAATTTAAAGAAAGAGATGACTAAAATATTATTCGATCAAGGATATATTTTAAGTTACAAGTTCGATGATGATTCTACAGTACAAGGAACTATTAAAATAGCTCTTAAATACACTAAAGAAACTAAAGAACCTGTAATAAAAAGGATTCAAAGAATAAGTAAACCAGGTTTACGTAAATATGCAAGTTCGAAAGAACTTCCTCGTATTCTTAATGGTCTTGGTATTGCCATTGTTTCTACTTCTCATGGAGTAATGACAGGTAAACAAGCACAAAGAGAAAATGTAGGTGGTGAAGTATTGTGTTACGTATACTAATTTAAAGCCCAAAAGAAATGTCAAGAATAGGAAATAATCCAGTAGCCATTCCAGAAGGCGTAACAGTTGATGTTAAAGAAAATGTCGTGACTGTTAAAGGTAAATTAGGAGAGTTAACACAAAACTACGATTCTATAGAAATTAAAGTTGAAGATAGTAACATTATGGTTACTCGTTCTTCAGATACTAAAGATCAAAAAGCAAAACATGGTTTATACAGATCATTAATGCATAACATGATTGAGGGTGTATCTAAAGGATGGACTAAAGAATTAGAATTAGTAGGAGTAGGATATAGAGCAAGTAATCAAGGGCAGAAACTAGATTTAGCTTTAGGTTTTTCTCATAACATTGTATTAGACATTGCTCCAGAGATCAAGGTTGAAACAATTTCAGAAAAAGGAAAGAATCCTATAGTAAAGTTAACTTCACATGACAAACAATTAGTAGGTCAAGTAGCGGCAAAAATCCGTGGATTTAGACCACCTGAGCCTTATAAAGGTAAAGGAGTTAAGTTTGTAGGAGAAGAAATTAGAAGAAAAGCAGGTAAATCAGCATAATAAGTAAGTTATGGCATTATCAAAGAACGATAGAAGACAAAGAATACAAAACAGAATTCGTAAAATAGTTTCAGGAACTGAAACTAGACCAAGATTATCTGTTTTTAGAAGTAATAAAGAAATTTACGCGCAAATAATTGATGACGTAAGTGGTAAAACTATTAGTACAGCATCTTCTAGAGACAAGGACATCAGTTCAAAAGGAACAAAAACAGAAGTTGCTACTTTAGTAGGTAAAAGCGTTGCTGAAAAAGCTTTAAAAGCAGGTGTAGAGACTATCTCTTTCGATAGAGGTGGATATTTATACCATGGTAGAGTAAAATCATTAGCCGAAGGAGCTAGAGAAGCAGGACTTAAATTCTAAGAAATTATGTATCAAAAATACAAAAGCGCAGAGTTAGTAAAACCAAGTGGATTAGATCTAAAAGATCGTTTAGTTGGTGTGCAAAGAGTTACAAAAGTAACAAAAGGTGGTAGAGCATTTGGTTTCTCGGCAATCGTAGTGGTTGGAGATGAAGCTGGTGTTGTAGGACATGGTTTAGGAAAATCTAAAGATGTTGCTAGTGCAATTGCAAAAGCAGTAGAAGATGCTAAGAAAAACCTAGTTCGAATTCCTATTATTAAAGGAACATTACCTCATGAACAAAAAGGTAAATACGGTGGAGCAAGAGTAAATATTATTCCTGCAGCACCTGGTACAGGAGTTATTGCTGGTGGAGCTGTAAGAACAGTTTTAGAAGCAGTAGGTGTTCATGATGTATTATCGAAATCTCAAGGTTCATCAAACCCTCATAACGTGGTAAAAGCTACTTTTGATGCTTTATTGCAATTAAGAGATGCTAGACTTATTGCTAAGAACAGAGGAATTTCTTTAGAAAAAGTTTTTAACGGATAATTAAGGATACGATGGCTAAGATTAAAGTAACAAAAGAAAAAAGTGCAATCAATCGTACAAAAAGACAAAAGCTAACATTATTAGCTCTAGGCTTAAAAAAGATTGGTCAAACTGTAGAACACGATGCTACACCAAATATTCTTGGTATGGTTAATAAAGTTAAACATTTAGTTTCTGTTAAGGAAGCTTAAAAATATAAACTGAAATGGATTTAAGTAATTTAAAACCTGCAGAAGGTTCAGTTAACAATAATAGTAAACGCGTTGGTCGTGGACAAGGTTCTGGAAAAGGTGGTACCGCTACAAGAGGTCACAAAGGAGCTAAGTCTCGTTCTGGTTATTCTAGAAAATTAGGTTTTGAAGGTGGACAAATGCCACTTCAAAGACGTGTGCCAAAGTTTGGTTTTACTAACATTAACCGTAAAGAATATCAAGGGATAAACCTAGATACTTTACAACAAATGGTTGACGATAAGAAAATAAAAGGTACTGTAGATTTAGATACATTTGCTGCATTCCGTTTAGCTGGTAAAAATGAACTAGTTAAAATATTAGGAAGAGGTGAATTAAAAGCTAAATTAAAAGTATCTGCTCATAAATTTACTGCTTCAGCAAAAGCTGCAATAGAAGCTGCTGGAGGAGAAGCTGTAACTTTATAATAAGACCCAACAAACAATGAAATTAATAGAGACTTTAAAGAATGTTTGGAAAATAACGGAACTAAAAGATAGAATCATTCTTACTTTAGGAATGCTTTTAGTCTATCGTTTTGGAGCACAAGTTGTGCTTCCTGGTATTGATGCAAGTAAATTAGGTGCTCTTGGTGATAATACAGAACAAGGACTATTAGGTTTACTTAACGCCTTTACAGGAGGAGCCTTTGCAAATGCATCTGTGTTTGCATTGGGTATTATGCCTTATATCTCTGCATCTATTGTAGTACAGTTAATGGGAATTGCGATTCCTTACTTGCAAAAACTACAAAAAGAAGGAGCTAGTGGTCAAAAGAAGATAACACAAATAACACGTTGGTTAACCATTGCTATATGTATGGTTCAAGCTCCAGGTTATTTAGTAAGCTTACCTTCTTTAGGAATACCTCAAGAAGCATTTTTATTAGGTCAAGGAGGTTTGTTTTACTTCTCTTCAATTGTAATCTTAGTTACTGGCTGTATTTTTGCAATGTGGTTAGGAGAAAAAATTACAGATAAAGGAATAGGTAATGGTATCTCTCTATTAATTATGGTTGGTATTATTGCAACATTGCCAGTATCTTTTGTACAAGAATATGCAGCAAGAGTTACTGAGTCTAATGGAGGATTAATTATGATTCTTATAGAGTTAGTAATTTGGTTTGTAATTATCTTAGCATCAGTAATGCTAGTAATGGCTGTACGTAAAATTGCAGTACAATATGCACGTAGAACTGCCTCTGGTGGTTATGAGAAAAATGTGTTTGGATCTAGACAATACATTCCATTAAAGCTAAATGCATCAGGAGTTATGCCAATAATTTTTGCACAAGCAATTATGTTTGTACCTGGATTAATAGGTGGAATGGATTTTATGAAAGATTCTAATGTAGGACAGTGGTTGCAAGCTCAATTTTCGGATATATTTGGATTGTGGTATAATGTAGTATTTGCTTTATTAATTATAATATTCACATATTTTTATACAGCAATTACAGTGCCTACAAACAAAATGGCAGATGATTTAAAACGTAGTGGTGGTTTTATTCCAGGGATTCGTCCAGGAACTGAAACATCAGAATATTTAGATAAAATAATGTCGCAAATAACATTACCAGGTTCTATATTCTTAGCTTTAATAGCAGTGTTCCCTGCATTTATTGTAAAGCTAATGAACGTACAACAAGGTTGGGCATTATTCTTTGGTGGTACATCACTATTAATTATGGTTGGAGTTGCAATTGATACGATGCAGCAAGTGAATTCATACTTGTTGAACAAACATTATGATGGCTTGATGAAGACAGGTAAAAATAGAAAAGGCTAAAAACCTAATTACTATGGCAAAGCAAGCAGCAATAGAACAAGACGGAACAATAATAGAAGCATTGTCAAATGCTATGTTTCGTGTAGAATTAGAAAATGGTCACATTGTGACTGCACATATTTCTGGTAAAATGCGTATGCATTATATTAAGTTATTACCAGGAGACAAAGTGAAATTAGAAATGAGTCCTTATGATTTGACAAAGGCTCGCATAACTTATAGATACTAATAATAAGTACAGATGAAAGTAAGAGCATCAGTAAAAAAGCGTAGCGCAGATTGCAAAATTGTGCGTAGAAAAGGTAGACTTTACGTCATTAACAAAAAGAATCCTAGATTCAAACAAAGACAAGGGTAATTATGGCAAGAATTGCAGGTGTAGACATACCAAAACAAAAAAGAGGAGTAATCTCTTTAACTTATATCTATGGAATAGGTAGAAGTAGAGCAAAAGAAATTTTAGCTACTGCTAAAGTTGACGAAAGTACTAAAGTTCAAGATTGGACTGACGATGAAATTGGAGCAATCCGTGATACTGTTGGTACATTTAAAATTGAAGGTGAATTACGTTCTGAAACACAATTAAACATTAAGCGATTAATGGATATTGGATGTTACAGAGGTATTCGTCATAGAGCTGGTCTTCCATTAAGAGGGCAACGTACTAAAAACAACTCTAGAACTAGAAAAGGTAGAAGAAAAACAGTTGCTAACAAGAAAAAAGTAACTAAATAATAATTAAAGACATTAGTCATTAGTAATGAGACGTTAGATGAATCTGTCTGAAATGTAAAAGTCTAGGATTCTAACAACTAAATGCTAACAACTAGAAACTAAAAAACATGGCAAAGTCAAGTACTAAAAAACGTAAAGTTATAGTAGAATCTGCAGGAGAAGCACATATTACAGCTTCTTTTAATAACATTATCATTTCTCTTACCAACAAAAAAGGTGACGTAATTTCTTGGTCATCAGCTGGTAAAATGGGATTTAGAGGATCTAAGAAAAATACGCCTTACGCTGCACAATTAGCTGCAGAAGATGCTTTAAACGTTGCTAAAGAAGCAGGTTTAAAGAAAGTAAAAGTGTATGTTAAAGGTCCTGGTAATGGTAGAGAATCTGCTATTAGATCAATTCATAATGGTGGTATTGAAGTTACAGAAATTATTGATGTAACACCAACACCTCATAATGGATGTAGACCTCCAAAACGTAGAAGAGTTTAATCTGAATAATTTCAGATTATTTAAATAGAAATAAAACAACAAGTATCAACAAGAGATAACTGATTATCGAAGGATAAGATTAAGACCTTAATTCATAATCACTCTTAAAACAAATTAAAAATGGCAAGATATACTGGTCCTAAAACTAAAATAGCACGTAAATTCGGAGAAGCTATTTTTGGAGAAGATAAATCTTTTGAAAAAAGAAATTACCCTCCAGGTCAACACGGAAACGCAAGACGTCGTGGAAAAAAATCTGAATATGCAATCCAATTAATGGAGAAGCAAAAAGCAAAATACTCTTACGGTATTTTAGAACGTCAATTTAGAAACATGTTTAAACAAGCAACTGCAGCACCAGGAATTACAGGTGAGGTATTGTTACAGTTATGTGAATCTAGATTAGATAACGTTGTTTATAGAATGGGTTTATCTCGTTCTAGAAGAGGTGCTAGACAATTAGTATCTCATAGACATATTACTGTGAATGGTAACATTGTAAACATTCCTTCATATTCTTTAAAAGCAGGAGATGTTATAGCAGTTAGAGAGAAATCAAAATCGTTAGAAGCTATTGGTAATGCATTAGCATCATCATCAAATGTTTATGAATGGATTACATGGAATAACGACACTATGCAAGGAACATTTGTTTCTGTTCCTGCTAGAGTTCAAATTCCTGAAAACATTAATGAGCAGTTCATCGTCGAATTATATTCTAAATAATAAATTAAATATATTGGTATTTGGCCAAAGGGTTTATCAGTACTTCTTCAAACTTTTGACCGCGCAACTAAATAACAATTAAAACGAAGAAAAATATGGCAATTTTAAATTTTCAAAAGCCCGATAAAGTAATCATGATTGATTCTACGGATTCTCAAGGTAAATTCGAATTTAGACCTTTAGAACCTGGTTATGGATTAACAGTAGGAAATGCTTTAAGAAGAGTGTTACTTTCTTCTTTAGAAGGATTTGCGATTACTTCAGTTAGAATTGAAGGAGTAGAGCATGAATTCTCTACTATTGCAGGTGTAGTAGAAGATGTAACAGAAATTATTCTTAACTTAAAACAAGTACGTTTTAAGCGTCAAATAGACGAAATAGACAACGAATCAGTATCTATTTCAATCTCAGGACAAGAGCAAATTACTGCAGGTGATTTTCAAAAATTTATTTCAGGATTCCAAGTATTAAATTCAGATTTAGTTATCTGTAACTTAGATCCTAAAGTAAGTATCAATATGGAAATTGCTATAGAAAAAGGTAGAGGATATGTACCAGCTGAAGAAAATAAAAAAGCTACAGCACCTATAGGAACTATCTTTACAGATTCTATTTACACACCAATAAAGAATGTTAAGTATAGCGTTGAAAACTTTCGTGTAGAGCAAAAAACAGATTACGAAAAATTAGTTTTCGAAATAGACACAGATGGTTCAATCAACCCTCAAGATGCTTTAACTGAAGCAGCTAAAATATTAATTCACCACTTCATGTTATTCTCTGATGAGCGTATTACGCTTGAAGCTGATGAAATAGCACAAACTGAAACTTATGATGAAGAATCACTTCACATGAGACAGTTGCTTAAAACTAAGTTAATCGATATGGATTTATCTGTACGTGCACTTAACTGTTTAAAAGCTGCTGAAGTAGATACATTAGGAGACTTAGTATCATTCAACAAAAATGACCTTATGAAGTTCCGTAACTTTGGTAAGAAGTCTTTAACTGAGCTTGAAGAGCTTGTAAATGTTAAAGGTTTAAACTTCGGAATGGACTTAAGCAAATATAAATTAGATAAAGATTAATTAATCATATTTTGCTCTCTAGATAATTTTGTCTGGATTTGGTAGCAAGATGATAAAACAAATGTCATGAGACACGGAAAAAAATTCAATCACTTAGGAAGACAAACAGCGCACAGAAAGGCGATGCTAGCTAATATGGCTTGTTCTTTAATAGAGCATAAACGTATTAACACAACAGTAGCTAAGGCTAAAGCTTTAAAGCAGTTTGTTGAACCAATGATTACAAAATCAAAGGAAGATACAACACATAACAGACGTATTGTTATGTCTCGTTTAAGACAAAAAGAAGCTGTTGCTGAACTTTTTAGGGAGGTAGCTGCTAAAGTTGGTGATCGTCCAGGAGGTTATACAAGAATTATTAAACTTGGTAATCGTTTAGGTGATAATGCTGATATGGCAATGATAGAGCTTGTAGATTATAATGAAATCTACAACGCAGGTAAAGAATCTAAGAAGACAACAAGAAGAAGTAGAAGAGGCGGTAAGAAAGCCACAACTCCTCCAGTTGCTCAAGAAACTAAAGCTACTAACGAAGAAGAATAAATGTTAATAAGCTTTAATAAAATAGAGGATAAACTTTTTTAGTTTATCCTTTTTTTATACAATTTTGCGAAACCTTTTTTAAATAAAACATGAAATATAATAAACTTAGAAAAGCCTTAATCTTGCTCGCAGACGGAACAATATTCCATGGTAAGTCTGTAGCTAATAAAGAAGGAACTGCATTTGGAGAAGTTTGCTTCAACACAGGAATGACTGGATATCAAGAAATCTTTACAGATCCTTCATATTTTGGTCAGTTAATGGTTACTACCAATGCGCATATTGGTAATTACGGTGTTAATGATGAAGAAACAGAATCAGATTCGATTAAAATAGCTGGTTTAATTTGTAAAAACTTTAGCTACGAATATTCTCGTGCGGACTCCAATGGATCTTTAGAAGATTTTTTCAATAAAAACAACTTATTTGCCATTTCTGATGTTGACACTAGAGCATTAGTAAGTTACATTCGAGATAATGGAGCGATGAATGCAGTAATCTCTACAGATGTAGATAACGTTGAAGGTTTAAAACTACAATTGGCTAGTATCCCAAATATGGAAGGCCTAGAATTGGCTTCAAAAGTATCCACTAAAGTGCCATATTATTTTGGTGAAGAAAATGCGAAGTATAAAATTGCAGCTTTGGATATTGGAATAAAAAAGAATATCCTTCGCAATTTAGTAAAGCGTGATGCTTACATAAAAGTGTTTCCTTATAATTCTAAATTTGAAGAATTAGAAGCGTTTAAACCAGATGGTTATTTTTTGTCTAATGGTCCTGGAGATCCAGAACCTTTAGTTGAAGCACAAGAAGTAGCAAAAGAAATCATAAAGAGAGATTTACCATTATTTGGAATTTGTCTTGGACATCAAGTAATAGCTTTGGCAAATGGTATCTCTACTTATAAAATGCATAATGGACATAGAGGAATAAATCATCCTGTAAAAAACTTAGAAACGGGTAAGGGAGAAATCACCTCTCAAAATCACGGATTTGCAGTTAATAGAGAAGAAGCAGAAGCTCATAAAGATTTAAAGGTGACGCATGTACACTTAAATGATTATACTGTTGCAGGTTTAGCAATGAAAAATAAAAACTGCTTTTCAGTACAATATCACCCAGAAGCAAGCCCTGGACCACATGATTCAACATATTTGTTTGATCAGTTTATAGAAAACATAAAATCAAAATAATTAAAAGGCAATGTGTGAACATTGCCTTTTAATTTACTAAAACGTTTTAGCAGAAATTTATACTAATAATAAGAAAGTAAAGTATTTTTAGTATGACAATTTTGTAAATTTGAAAATTCAAAAAAATCAACATAAATAAGATTCAATGAGCATAATAATAGACATTCACGCAAGACAAATTTTTGACTCCAGAGGAAATCCAACAGTAGAGGTAGATGTAATTACAGAAAATGGAATTTTGGGTAGAGCAGCTGTACCTTCAGGAGCTTCTACAGGAGAACATGAAGCTGTAGAATTACGAGATGGTGGAAATGCTTATATGGGAAAAGGAGTTTTAAAAGCAGTAGAAAACGTTAATACTATTCTAGCTCAAGAATTATTGGGAGCTTCAGTGTTTGAGCAAAATCTAATTGATCAAACTATGAACGATTTAGATGGAACACCAAACAAAGCAAAGTTAGGAGCAAATGCTATTTTAGGTGTGTCTTTAGCTGTCGCTAAAGCTGCAGCGAACGAATTAGGGATGCCTTTATACCGCTATGTTGGTGGTGTATCGGCAAATACATTGCCATTACCAATGATGAATATCATTAATGGTGGCTCACATAGTGATGCACCAATTGCCTTTCAAGAGTTTATGGTAATGCCAGTAAAAGCCAAAAACTTTTCGCAAGCAATGCAAATGGGTTCTGAAATTTTCCATCACTTAAAAAAAGTACTACATGATAGAAATTTGAGTACAGCAGTTGGCGATGAAGGTGGATTTGCACCAAATCTAGAAGGAGGAACTGAAGATGCTTTAGAAACTATTGCAAAAGCAACTGAAAATGCTGGATACAAGTTAGGAGACGATATTATGATTGCTTTAGATTGTGCAGCAGCCGAATTTTATAAAGATGGGAAATACGATTATACAATTTTTGAAGGCAATAAAGGCGTTGTAAGAACATCTAAAGAGCAAGCAGAATACTTGGAAGAGCTTTGTAATAAATACCCAATAATTTCTATTGAAGATGGTATGGATGAAAATGATTGGGATGGCTGGAAAATACTAACTGATAAAGTTGGAGATAAAGTACAATTGGTTGGAGATGATTTGTTTGTAACAAATGTAGAGCGATTATCAAAAGGTATTAACAATGGTATCGCTAACTCCATTCTTATTAAGGTAAACCAAATAGGAACACTTACCGAAACTATTGCTGCGGTTAATATGGCTCATAATGCAGGTTATACATCTGTAATGTCACATAGATCTGGTGAAACCGAAGATAATACTATTGCTGATTTAGCAGTAGCGTTAAATACAGGACAAATTAAAACTGGTTCTGCATCACGTAGTGACCGTATGGCAAAGTATAACCAATTACTTCGTATAGAAGAAGAATTAGGAAGTACTGCATATTTTCCTGGAGAAAGTGCTTTTAAAGTAAAATAGTATTTAAATATTATAGATTTTATAAGGCCATTATTTTTCATTAATGGTCTTCTTTTTATGATTATTTTTTTTAATACCATTATCAATAATTCAATGCATTCTATGCTTTAAAAAGTGTCAGATATTTTGTATTTTCGTAGAGTTATTTTCAACAATGAATTCATAATATAATTATCAAAAAAAATGCTAAATACTGCTACGTTAGAAGTTAATGGTCAAAAACACGAATTCCCTATAGTTACTGGAACAGAAAATGAAGTTGCCATAGATATAAAAGCTTTAAGGAGTGAAACAGGAGGAGTTATTACTATCGATCCTGGATATAAAAATACTGGGGCTTGTGAAAGCGGTATCACTTTTTTAGATGGAGAAAAAGGTATTTTAAGATATAGAGGTTACTCTATTGAAGAACTAGCTGAAAAAGCTGACTTTTTAGAAGTCGCTTACCTTTTAATTTTTGGTGAACTACCAACAAAAGAGCAACATGATAAATTTCATGCAGATATAAAGTCAAAATCTGTTGTAGATGACGATATACGTAAAATTGTTGATGCCTTTCCAAAGTCAGCACACCCAATGGGAGTGTTATCATCATTAACAAGTGCTTTAACTGCATTTAACCCTTCTTCAGTTAATGTAAATTCTGAAGAAGATATGTACAATTCTGTAGTAAAAATAATGGGAAAGTTTCCTGTTTTAGTAGCGTGGACATTGCGTAAAAAACAAGGACTTCCATTAGATTACGGAGACAACAGTTTAGGCTATGTAGAAAACGTTTTAAAAATGATGTTTAAACAGCCTAATGAAGAGTATGTTCAAAATCAAGTAATTGTTGATGCTCTAGATAAATTATTAATATTGCATGCAGACCACGAGCAAAACTGTTCAACATCTACAGTAAGAATTGTTGGCTCATCTCACGCAGGATTATTTGCGTCGTTATCAGCAGGAATATCAGCACTTTGGGGGCCACTTCATGGAGGAGCTAATCAAGCAGTACTAGAAATGTTGGAAGCTATTAAAGAAGATGGAGGTGATACTAAAAAGTATATGGCTAAAGCTAAAGATAAGAATGATCCTTTCCGTTTGATGGGGTTTGGTCATAGAGTCTATAAAAATTTCGATCCTAGAGCAAAAATTATTAAAGTAGCTGCAGATGAGGTATTAGCAGATCTTGGTGTAGATGATCCAATTTTAGATATTGCTAAAGGTCTTGAAAAAGAAGCTCTTGAAGATCCTTACTTTGTTGATAGAAAATTATATCCTAACGTAGATTTCTATTCAGGAATTATTTATAGAGCTATGGGAATTCCTACAGACATGTTTACTGTTATGTTTGCTTTAGGGCGTTTACCAGGTTGGATTGCTCAATGGCGTGAAATGCGTTTGCGTAAAGAACCAATTGGGAGACCAAGACAATTGTATATAGGTGAAACATACAGAGAATTTAAAACTATTAACAATAGATAATTCAACAATAAACAACAAAAGACCTCATAGTAACCTATGAGGTTTTTTTATATTTGTGATAGGAAACTCATATTTTTTAAATAGATGAAACGTATTAAGATAATTAAGAATAGATCAGACATCGGTGCAGGAAGTCGTGGTTCAGACATGGGTATTGATGCTATAGAAATAGCTGCTATAAATGTGAATAATGATTATTTTAATAGACACGAATTTATAGATGTAGAGACTGAGAATGAATCTATTTATAATAAGGTGAAAAATACTTACTCAAAGCGAATTGAACATGTCTCTTATCAATGTGAAAGAGTTAGTAATGCTGTAAATGCTAGTTTAACAGAACAGTCTTTTCCATTAGTAATTTCTGGAGACCATTCTTCTGCATTGGGTACAATTAGTGGTATAAAAAAGACTTATCCAAATAAAAGACTTGGAGTAATATGGATTGATGCACATGCCGATATTCATTCACCTTATACGTCCCCATCTGGAAACATTCATGGAATGCCTTTAGCAGCAGCAATGAGTGAAGACAATATGGATGATAAAGTTAATGAAGTATCTAATACTTCTACCCAGTATTGGGAAAGCATGAAAAATATTGGTGTAAAAGGCCAAAAAGTAAGACCTGATGATCTTGTATATTTTGGCGTAAGAGATACCGAAGAGCCAGAGGATAATCTAATGGAAAAGCTAAAACTTCGAAACTATATGGTTCATGAAGTTAGACATCGAGGATTAGAAGTATGTGTAGATGAAGCATTAGATAGGTTAAAGGATTGTGATATGCTATACATATCATTTGATGTAGATAGTATGGATTGTGACCTTATTTCTTATGGAACAGGAACTCCAGTGCCTAAAGGTTTTGACGAATTCGAGATTATTAAAATGATAGATCGAATTATTAAAAGTGAAAAAGTAATTTGTATGGAATTTGTAGAAGTAAATCCGCTACTAGATCATAAAGGAAACAAAATGGGAGAAACAGCCTTTATAATACTTGACGAAGTAACCAAAACATTAACGACAAGTCTTAATATATAAGAATCATTAATAAGTTAACTATTAAATTATTATGAAAGTTTTTTTAAAATATATTTTTCTATTCTTAGTATTTACACAATTCGCTTTTGCGCAAAAATTATCTAGAAAAGAAAAGAAGATTATCCAGACTATTGAAACTAATAATGCTGAAGCTATTGCATTTTTAAAAGATATCGTAAACATTAATAGTGGTACGATGAATCATGAAGGTGTTAAGCAGGTTGGTGAGGTTTTAGGAAAGGCATTCGAAAATATTGGATTTAACAGCGTTTGGCATGATATGTCTGAAGTAAATCGTTCAGGACATTTGTTTGCCGAAAATAAAGGAAGTAAAGGGAAGAAACTCTTACTCATAGGTCATCTAGATACAGTCTTTGAGGCAGATAGTCCATTTCAAGAATTTAAAATGGTTAACGATAGTATTGCTCATGCTCCAGGAGGAAATGACATGAAAGGAGGAAATGTAATTATCCTTTATGCGTTAAAGGCTTTAAAAGAAAATGGTTTTTTAAATGATGCTCAAATTATAGCAGCATTTACAGGAGATGAAGAAGCTACAGGAAAGCCTTTAGCAATTAGTAGAAAACATCTAATAGAAGCTGCAAAGCAAAGCGATATTGCTCTTGGGTTTGAAACTTCGACAGGATTTAACTATGCTACAGTTGCTAGACGAGGTTCTTCAGGATGGAAAGTTGAGGTTACAGGTAAAAGAGCTCATTCGTCTGGGATATTTAGAGAAGGTGTAGGAGCAGGTGCGATTTTTGAGATGTCTAGAATACTTAATGAGTTTTATAATGAAGTAAAAGGAGAAGAATATTTAACCTTTAACCCTGGAATTATCCTTGGAGGAACACAAGTAGATTACAATAGTGAATTGACTAAAGGAAATGCATTTGGTAAAACAAATGTCGTAGCACAAACTGCTGTTGTAGAAGGTGGATTACGCTTTATTTCAGAAGAACAAAAAGAGAAAGCTAGAGCAAAAATGCGAAACATAGTAAGTAACAATTTATCACAAACATCTGCTAAGATAACTTTTATAGATAGTTATCCTGCTATGGGACCAACCGAAGGGAATCATAAAATTTTAGATTTGTTAAACCAAGTAAGTTTAGATCTTAACCAAGGAGAAGTAGAAGCTTATGATCCTGGTCGTAGAGGTGCAGCAGATACGTCTTTTGTTGCCGAATATGTTGATTGTTTAGATGGTCTTGGTACTATGGGTAATGGAGCACACACGCCTAAAGAAACGGTTAATTTAAATACCATAGAAGCTTTAACAAAACGTACAGCTATTTTAATTTATAGACTAATTAATCAAAGGTAATAAGATAAACTAGTCCCAAACAAATTTCCAGTTCCCATCAGTTTGTCTTTTCCAGACTGTATGGAAAATACCAGTTTCTTCGGTAACAACACCTAAAGAGTCTGTTTTTATATATAGGTATTTACCATAGGTGTATCCTAAATCACCAGATTTTGAAACATCTACAAAATCAGGTTTCCAAGAAAGTTTAGCTAAATCGGCTTCAGGTTTTCGGTCTTTATATGAAGCTCTTAAAGAATCAATGCCAACAAGAACTTTTTTTCCTTTTTTAATAACGACATCATCTGCAGCAAAAGCTAAGAATGCTTCAGGAATACTTTTTTCTTTAGCCATTTTTGCAAATGCAAGTTCTGTATCTACAATTTCTTGCTTCCATTTTTCTATCAACTCAGGGCTGCTTTCAATATTGTTGCATCCCAATAAAATGAGGAAAAGGCAAATAATAATAAACATGAAATTTTTCATAAAAACCTATTAATTAGTTATTTATAAAGATAATTAAAAAAATAAAAATTGGAGTAGGGTAAGTTTCTTTATAGTTGCCTTAAGTGTGTAAACGAATTAAATATTTAATTAAATAAAATTTGAATTATGAAAAGATTTAAGATATTAATGTTAGTAGTATTATGTTTTACAAGTAATGTATTTGCTCAAGAAAAGGAAGAAATATCTAAAGAAGATAGATTGTCGTATTACGAACAGCATACAAAGGAAGTTATATAAGTTTTTAGCAATAGTCTTTTTACTTTTTTTTCCATAATTCTTTTCCAAGATAAAGATGTTTGGTTAACATTTTCTCATATATGTTACCAACATTGTCTCCATTAAGAAATACTAAATAGCCATTTTTTGTTTTTGGAAAAATAATTGCTAATGTACTAACACCAGGTTCTTTACCTGTATGAATCAGGGCTTGTTCTCCTGTGCTAAAGCCTGTTAATATTTCCCATCCTAATCCAAAAAAGTCATTCTCTTTGAGTTTTACTTGATGTGTTAGCATTTCTTTTAATGTGTTTTCAGATAGATTAGCTCCATTAATTACATAGGCCAAAAAATTGCCATAGTCCTCTACTGTAGTTAAAAGATTAGCAGCAGCATTAGCTTTATAATACTTTTCTGTTGTTATATTATGCCCTTTAATATCAAAATTTTGAGCATATCTTGATTCATCCATTGTTTCATCCCACCAAAACCTAGTATCTGTCATTTTAGCAGGAATAAATATTAATTCATTAGCTAGCTCTTCGATGCTTTTATTAAACTTTATTTCAATGGTTTTTCTCAAGTATTCAAAACCTTCGCCTGAGTATTGATATTTAGCCTCAGGATCAAATTCAAATTCTAGCTTATTGGAGTGCTTCATATACCTCCAATTAGGAAATCCAGTTTGGTGAGAAAGCACTATTCTTGGTGTTAACTTTTCGTGTCGTTTATCTTCTTTTAAATCAGGATCAATCCAGTATTTATATAATGGCTCATCTAAACCTAGAAGACCTTTGTCTATTAATTTAAGAACTGTTAAAGCAAAAACAGGTTTGGTTAGAGAAGCGACTTTGAAAATAGTATTGTAAGGAGCTGTATTTTTATTATCTAAGCTTCCATATACTTGTACTTTTGTTAGTTTACCTTTTTCAATAATCCCTAAGCCCATTGCAGGAACTTTATTGTCTAAAAGTAATTGCTCCATAGAATCAACAATTGTTTTCTGCTTATCTGGATTTTGATGATCATAGCTTAATACGTCACTCATTTTCCATTCATTATTATCTAGTAACCATACAGAGGTGAATTTGGCAATGCTTGTCCATAAATCTTCTTTCGCTTTTTCTCTTATATAGAAATGATGAATACCATTCTGTATTGCTCCATAAAGTTTACCATTATTATAGAGTGGAAAAACCGTTAAACTACCTTTTTTAAGTTTTCTTATTGGTTTTTTATCAGGGTTTGAACAGATATATTTTTTGATGTTTTCGAAAAATACTTTTCTATCCTGGATACCACTTTGGTCATGATAAAATTTAAGATTTTTAGATATTTTTCTCTCAAGGTATTTTATATCACATTGATTAAAGCCTTTTTCAAATAATATGCTATCCTGTTTTTTTAATTCAAGAAAAAGGGAAGAATCTGTACTTACTTGAGAATTAATTTTATAAAAATTAAATATTACAATAATTAGAAAAGGGATGATGTTTTTTGTCATGATTGATTTTTTTAACAAAGGTTATAATCAACAATGAAATAGCAACATTATTTACCTGACAATAGGACGACAATTACCCGACAATACTTATATAATGCTAAATTTTAAGCTTATATATAGTTTTTTATTTTTGTCAATTTCAGCAGAATTTCTAATTATAATATAAATATTTACTAAAATAGAAAGCATTATAACTACTAAATTTAGTTTGTTTCCAGAGAAAAACCATTTTTCAACAACAGAAGAAAATAAGAAAAGAATAACAGAAAAAATAGTCCATAAAATTTGAATAGTAATTATTCGTTTCGTTATATAATTGAATTGTTTTTTTGCAAGCATTATGGTAAGGGGAATTAAAATATTTGCAGGAGGAAAAATTATAAATGGTAAAGATGAAAGATTAATAAGTTTAATCAATCTATAGCTAAATTTAGAGTTTGCAGTAGTATTCTTAAGTAATTTACTTTTCTCTACGTCCAAAGTTTTGGCTAATGCTTTTAGTGTGTGACCTTTTGGATTTGTTCCAGCTTCTATACGTTGAATTGTTCTTACAGAAATGCCTGATTTTTCAGCTAACTCTTCTTGGGTTAAGTTTAGTTTTTCTCTGAATTTTAGTAGCTTAGACATTGATTTTTTTACAAATTTATATTGAACTTGAACGAAGTTCGTATTTTTTTTAACCAAAGCCAAGTTTAGGTCATCTTAAAAATGATTAATTTTACAGTTCTTATTAAACGTAAATGCAACAAACAACCAATACCATATTAATGGTTCGTCCAACTAGTTTTAGAGCCAATGAGCAAACTGCTATAAACAACCATTATCAAAAAGAAATACATGATGTTACACAGTTGGCATTACAGCTAAAAGCCGAAAAAGAATTCGATACGTTTGTTGAAAAATTACGAAGTGTTGGTGTTAATGTAGTTCTGTTTGAAGCTAATGATGGTTTAGATACGCCAGATGCCCATTTCCCAAATAACTGGATATCTTTTCATGAAAATGGCGTGGTTGGCTTATATCCAATGTTTGCAGAAAATAGACGCTTAGAACGTCGTGAAGATATCTTATTTCAATTGGAAGAAGAGGGTTTTCAAATAGATCATATTATTGATTATAGAGCAGCCGAAGAAGAAGGGTTGTTTCTAGAAGGAACTGGTGCTTTAATTTTAGACCGTGTTAATCGTAAAGCATATTGTGCGTTATCGCAACGCGCAAATGAAGACTTGTTTATAGAGTTTTGCGAGGATTTTGAGTTTACACCTATTGTTTTTACTGCAAATCAAACAGTTGATGGTAAACGCGAACCAATTTACCATACGAATGTTATGATGTGTATAGGAGAAACATTTGCAGTGATTTGTTTGTCTTGTATAGATGATAAAAAAGAACGAAAAAACGTTATTAAACATTTAAAAGAAGATGGTAAAGAAATTATAGATATTAGCGAAGCTCAAGTAAATAATTTTGCTGGAAATATGCTGCAGGTAAAGGGTGAAAATGATAAATCGTATTTAGTTATGAGTCAGTCTGCATATGATGTTTTAACACAAGATCAAATTAGAAGAATAGAAAATCACGCTGAAATTTTATCAAGCTCGTTAGAAATTATTGAAGCTTGTGGCGGTGGAAGTGCACGTTGTATGATGGCTGAAGTATTTTTGTCGAAAATTTAATTACTCAATAGGTTTAGCCTTTGGAAGTTCAACAAAGAATTTACTTCCAAGGTTTTGCTCACTTTCTACCCAAATTTTACCATAGTTAAGCTCAACCATTTGTTTACAAATAGAGAGTCCTAAACCAGTACCTTTTTCATGTCCAGTTCCTCTAGTTGTAAAGCCAGTACTTTTAAATAGTTTTTCTTGATTTTCTTCAGAAATCCCAACACCTGTATCTTCAATACAAATAAGCACATTACCATTACGAACTCTATTAGAAATAGTTATTACATCTCCAACTCTAGAAAATTTCACAGCGTTTGCTAATAGGTTTTGAATTACAATTTCTATCATGCTTCTATCTGCATAAACAAAATCTTTCATAGACTCGTCTAGTAAAATAATTTGTTTTTCATTTACCTTTTTCTCAATTAAATTCATCTTATCAGCAAATACTTCTTGTATGTTAAATAGCTCTGGTTTTGGTTCCAGATTTTGCATTTGCGATTTAGACCAGTTTAATAAATTCATTAATAAAGCTGCAGCATTATCTGCATTTTCACTTAACTCGGGAATCAGTTCATCAAACTCTTCTTTACTTATACTGTCTTCTTTTAATAAATCTAAAAAGGCTTTAACACCAGTAATAGAATCTTTTAAGTCATGAGATACAATAGAGAATAATCTATCTTTTACTTGATTCATTTCTTCAAGATGGCGTGTCTGCTCTAAAATAGAATCGTTTTGTAATTTGTATTGCTTGTTAGTTTGCTCTATTTCATCAAACGCTTCTTTTCTATTACGATTGGTAATGTACATCACTATAAAAGCAATTAGTGCTACAAGAAATGCACCTCCTAAAGTATAGGCTATTATTTTTAATTGCTTTATTTTTTTTGTATCGACAGGAAAACTAACATTATCTGTAGGTGTGTCTGTAGGTTGATTAATATCTACTGGTTCTGCTTCAAAAACTAAAGGTATTGCTTTTTTTGCATCTAGCTTATTTTTTAAAGCATGATAATCGGCTTGCCATTTAAAAGCATTTCTAAAGTCGCCATTTGTAGAATCTATAGAGATTCTTAATTTGTAATTTTTTAGAAGCTCGTCATCATTATCTACTTGTTGCGTTAATGAATAGGCTTCATTTAATTGTACTTCTGCTAACCTTACTTTTTTTTGTTTAAAGTTTAGGTTTGCTAAACTATTAAGCGATTTTAAAACACCTAATTTATTATTAGTTCTTCTATTTAACCTTAAGCCTTCCAATAAATAAGAGGCAGATTTTTCATAATCGTTAAATTGTAAATATTCATCACCAATTCTAGGCAATACATCGCCTCTAATGATTTGGTCTTTTTCATTGGAAGTATCTAAGTAACCTAATAACCTTTCGTAATATTCAATAGCTCTTCTATGCTCTTTACGCATAGAATAAAGTATAGCAATATTTTTTGTTGAAGCTTTAATTCCAGAACTGTCACGAAGCTGTTCACGTATTTCCAAAGCTTTGAGGTTGAATTCAAGCGATTTATCAACTTGATTAGTATTAAAATAGGCTTCGGATAGATTGTTATAAGCTAAGCTTAATTCACTTCTTAGATTTTTACGTTCAAAAATATCTATTGCAGATAATGAATAGCGTAAACCTTTACCATAATTTCCTCTTTTAATTTCGATGAGTCCTAAACTGTTGTTCACTTTAGCAATTCCAAGAGAATCCTGCATTTGACTAAACAATCTAAGTGATGCATTGTAGTTGTCTAATGCATTATAATAATCATCCCTTTGTGAATAGATAAGCGCTTTGTAGTATTTAATTTCAGCAGTAGCACTATGGTATTGTAAAGAAGTAGATAGCCTTTCAGTTTGAGATATATATGCTAAGGCTTTTTGATAATCCTTAGTATTATAGAATGATTTTATAAGTTGTATTGAGGTATCAACCTTTGTTGAGTCTAGCTTTTGAAATGCAAATTGCATGACAAGACTATCCTGTTCTTTAGTTTGAGATAAACTAGAGAATATAGTAAATAAAAATGCAGTTAAGGTAATTAACTGTTTCATAAACTATAAATGGTTTTAGGCGCAACAACTATAGCATTACCTAAACTAACCTTGAGGGAGAGGAAAATTAAGTATACATTTATAAGCAATCTATTTGCTTTATAACTAAAAGTAGTTGTTATCATCGTTGGGGACCGAAATTAATAGCTTAACAAAAGTTGCCAAAAGAGAAAGAAAACCCTAATTTCTGCGTTTTAAAGCATAAATATTAGATAAAAGGAACAATATTTTTTTATAAAAAAAGTTGGTGTCGACAAACGGCAAAAAACATAGAAAAACGACACTTTTGTCGATGAAATGCATTTATCTAATTATCATATTTTCGATAAAATGTAAATAATTGATAATTAAAGCATTATGTTTGATTTAAAATTATTGTTGTTGTGATTTAGTACACTTTTTTTCATCTCATTTGCAGAGATGCATAAAGCCATAAAAATTACGTTTTATTTAAGTAAACTAACTTAGTGTAAGCACTCAAGGTATTTGTAGAAAACTAATTTTGATTTCAAGGTAATCCGTAGAGTGTTTAAGTCTCGATTATCGAGTAAAAGTTCTATCTTTGCAGCTTAAAATTTAGTAGGAATGACCATTCAGGAAACCTTATCACAACATATTAAAACTGCCTTTTCTAAGTTATATAAAGCTGAACTTGAGACTGTAGAATTTCAATCAACACGTAAAGAGTTTGAAGGAGATATTACAGTGGTAACTTTTCCAATGCTGAGAGCGGTTAAAATGAATCCTGCCAAATTAGGAGAAGATTTAGGAAACTATTTAGTAAATCATGTAGATGAGGTAAAAGCATTTAATGTGGTTAAAGGCTTTTTAAATATTGTGATTGACGATGTATTTTATCTAAATTTTTTCAACACCATTAAAGATAATAATACGTATGGTTTTAAGCCTCAAACCGAAGAGGCTATTATGGTGGAATATTCGTCGCCAAATACTAATAAACCTTTGCATTTAGGGCATATTAGAAATAACCTTTTGGGCTATAGTGTTGCCGAAATTTTAAAGGCAGCTGGACATAAAGTGTATAAAACCCAAATTATAAACGATAGAGGCATTCATATTTGTAAAAGTATGTTGGCTTGGGAACGTTATGGTAATAGAGAAACACCTGAAAGTACAGGATTGAAAGGTGATAAATTGGTTGGGAATTACTATGTGAAGTTTGATCAAGAATATAAAAAGGAGATTGCAAATTTAATTGCTCAAGGGAAAACAGAAGAGGAAGCTAAAAAAGAAGCGCCAATTTTAATGGAAGCTCAAGAAATGCTTCTAAAATGGGAAGCTGGAGATGAAGATGTAGTTACTTTATGGAAAATGATGAACGGTTGGGTGTATGAGGGCTTTGAAACGACTTATAAAAATTTAGGAGTCGATTTTGATTGCTATTATTATGAAAGTGATACCTATTTATTAGGAAAAGAGTTTGTTGCCGAAGGTTTAAAAAGTGGCGTATTCTTAAAAAAGGAAGATGGCTCTGTTTGGTGCGATTTAACAGAGGATGGTCTAGATGAAAAAATTGTATTACGTGCGGATGGTACAGCGGTGTATATGACGCAAGATATTGGTACAGCCATACAACGTATTAAAGATTATCCTGATGTTGGAGGCATGGTATATACAGTTGGTAACGAACAAGATTATCATTTTAAAGTCCTGTTTTTAATCTTGAAAAAGCTTGGGTTTGATTGGGCAAAAAATCTATATCATTTAAGTTATGGTATGGTAGATTTACCTAGTGGAAAAATGAAAAGTCGTGAAGGTACTGTAGTGGACGCCGACGATTTAATTATTGAAATGGCAACGACTGCTAAAGAACTATCTCAAGAGCTAGGGAAATTAGACGATTATAGTGATAATGAGAAGCAAACTATTTACAATACCATTGGCTTAGGTGCTTTAAAGTATTTTATATTAAAGGTTGACCCTAAAAAGCGTATTCTGTTTGACCCAAAAGAGTCTGTAGATTTCCAAGGAAACACAGGGCCATTTATACAATATACGTACGCACGAATTCAGGCTATTTTAAGAAAAGCAGATTTTAATACCTCTATTACATTGAGCGCAAACGAAGTGTCTTTAGAGCCTAAGGAAAAAGAACTTATAAAACAATTAGAGTTATTCCCTGAAGTAATACAAAATGCTGCACAAAACCATAGTCCTGCATTAATTGCTAATTATACCTACGATTTGGTCAAGGAGTTTAACTCGTTTTACCAAAATGTCTCTATTCTTGGAGCCGATAACCAAAACGAAAAAGTGTTTAGGGTACAGTTATCCAATACAGTAGCGAGTACTATAAAAAATGCGTTTGGGTTGTTAGGAATTGAAGTGCCTGAGCGTATGTAGGTTTTGAAATTAGCTATAATTCCTTTATGTATCGTAACCAATATTGAAGTCTTTAAAAAAAGGAATAACCAAAAACTACTGAAAAAGCTTTATACTCAGAGAACCAGTAAACATAATTGCCAAAAATATCTCTACTTGTTTGAAGTCTTAATTCAATACTATAAGTGTCATCAAGTTTATAACCTAATCCAAAGGCTAAATTACTTTGTGTTTCAAAATCTAGATCATTAACAACAGTATCATTGTCAAGTCTTGTTATAGTAATGTTAGATTCAAAATTGACATCAAATACCATTGAAACATTAGCGAAAATTTTAGAATTTTCATTTAAGAAAAAATAATGCCTCAAGCCAATTGGAACTTCGATTGAGCTATAATTTACCTTAGCTGATAATTGATTAAGAATAATTTGTTTATTTACAGTTAAAACGTCTGATTGATAATTTTGATAAGCAGCTTCAATTAAAATTGCCCATTTATTTTTGTTAAAGGGTAAAATGAACTCAGTCTCAATACCTAATCCTAAGCCAAGTTTATTGCCGAAATTTGTATCATATTGCTCTGAAGCTTTGTTATGTATAATTAAAGATGAGCTTTTTAAACGAGGTCTAATCGTTAAATTAAAAAGGTCTTTACTTTTGTTTTGTTCATAATTAGTAAAGGTAGAATTATTACATATATTATATTCAGAAAAAAACTTTATTAAGTCATTTTTTCTATACTCTAGACTTTCAATTTTTTTTATTTCAACAGTAGAACATTTTAAATTATTCCAAAGTTGTTGTTTATATTGAGTGTTCTTTCCTAATTTATTATCGTTTGTTCTATAACTTTTATATACTAACTGCTCAATATTTTCTCCTTCTTTGTTATAGAAAAAACGTTTTAAATTTCCTTTTCCATAATAGTATAAATTAGCAACTCCTTCAACTAATACTTTTAGAAAAAGCTCTTCCTCTACAAATTCAGGGTTTCTATTATTGGTCATAAGGTTAAAGTTTTCTGTTGATCTGTCTATGTTAACTGTGTGCTTAACGTATTTAGATATCTCATAAATCTCAAACTCTTTAATAGAAGTAATATTTATAATTTTTACTTCACTATTTTCAGATAACTTATATTCAAACTCTGTTGGGTTATTCAACCAATCGGAGTTTTTAATAAAACAATCAACTTTTAGGTTATTGTTATTGATAAAGTGCCCTCTTTCAAAAGAAATTTGAGAATAGCAATTAATAGTCATAATTGTTATTAAAAAAACTAATAGATTCTTTTTCATTTCAGTATATTTTTTTTGAGTATAAACAAATATAGAGTTTTTTCTTACGAAGTCATATTACTATTGTATTTATAAGAGTTCTTTAATATCATTTTCATCATCCTCATCTTCCGTTTTTTCAACTAACTCGGTAAGGTTTTTTGGTAAATTATCTTTACCATAAAATAATATTGGTACAGGTAATATTGCAGCCATCCCTATCATAAGTAATAATAGAAATAGACGCAAAAAACGTTTAAATTTTTGCATAGGTTTGTTTATAAAAATGATACAATATCTACAACCAAGGTTTTGGTGTAGAACACATTAGAAATAAAAAAGTGATTAACCTATGGATGTGTCGTCTTTAGAAAGAGAAGACTGAAGGATAGTTTTTAGATAGTCAGATTTAATAGGTAAGTTTAAATTATCTTGCTTTTTGTATTGTGTAGCAAATAAACTTTTATGATGCGTTAAACAACATTTAAAATCGAAAATAGAAAAGTTGTTTTCAAGAATACTATGCGCTTTTCTATGATTAATATGATACGTATTCTCGTTTGAAGACTTTTCAAAACTACTAATTACCCATGATGTACTGGTGGCTTCAACTGTTACATATGTATCCACTTGAAATGTTAGGCAACAAGCAATAAGAGTAAAGCTAAAGAATAGAGGTGTAATTCGTTTTGAAATCCGCATGTTTAAATATATGCTTTTTATTATTAATTTTTTATATTAAATCTATTAAACATATCCTAAATTATAGTTTTAAAATCTTTTTGTTAAAGTTTCTTTTAAAATAAAAGAGAACAGGTAATAACTTTATTAAACGTAATAAGTTATTACCTGTTGTTTTTTAATAATTAAAACTATAAAAAAGAATTAATCATTTTTAAAAGACTTATCTGGATAGGCTGGAACTGGAGGTACTTTTCTAGGGTCTTTTGCAATTAACTCTTTAAGATGTTTTATAGCAGCTTCTAATTGCGCATCTTTACCATTAAAGGTTGCGTGAGGTAAGTTGTCTACTTCAATATCTGGAACAAAACCATGACCTTCAATAAGCCATTCACTATTGTTGCCATATACACCCATCATAGGCGCTCGGGCTAATCCATTGTCTGATAGTCTATTGACACTACTTAGCCAAATTTCTCCTCCCCAAGTACGCATACCAATGGCAGTTCCTAATCCTAGCTTTTTAAATCCATCTGCAAAAGCTTCACCATCTGATGCTGTATTTTCGTCAACTAAAATTACGATATGACCTCTAAAGGCATATTGCATATTCCAAGAAGGCTTGCCAGATCGCGATTTCCAATACATCCAAGCTTTACGAAGCAATTTTTCAAGAATAAAACTTTCTATATTTCCACCTCTATTATGTCGTACATCTATAATTAGACCAGGTCTATCAAATACAGGATAAAACTCTCTATACCATTGGTTAATATCGTTTGATCCCATAGCTTGAAGATGTACATAACCAATATTATTGTTGCTTTCTTTTTCAGTAATTAAACGTCGAGAATATTCCCAGTCTTTATAACGCAAGCTATACATACTACCAATAGGTTCTACAATAACATCTCGACTAGAAGTAGCACGCTTAATTTTGAGTTTTACTTGTTTACCAATTTGGTTTCTAATTAACTCTCCAATGTCTAGAGATTCTAATGATGGTTTGCCGTTAACATGTGTAATCACATCACCAACTCTTATATCTAGGTACGGGTCATCTAACGGAGATTTAGTGTCTGGATAATCAGGATCTGCTTTGTATATATAGTCAATACGATAGCCTTTGTTTGCATTGTCTCTACTAAAACGAGCGCCTAAATTTGCAATAGGAATATTTGCATTGTCATTTCTTGTATCTCCTCCTCGAACGCTAGTATGTAGTGCAGCAAGTTCACCTACAAAGCGACCAATAAGATCCGATAATTCATTTCTAGTAGTAACTCTATCTACAAGAGGATAGTATTTATCATGCATTTTTTTCCAGTTAACACCATGCATATTTTTATCATAAAAATAATCACGTTCCATACGCCATGCATCTGTAAAAATTTGCTTCCAGTCTTCTAATGGTGTTATGGCAAATTTCCAACCGCTTAAATCAATTTTACTATCATTTAGACCATTTACTTTTCCTGTTCCAGCATCTACCATATAATAGTTGCTTCCTTTACTAACTAATAATTTTTTGCCATTTCCAGTAAGTTGAAAACCTCTAACACCTTCAATCATGGTATTAAGCTTAACGTCTTCGTTGCTAATTTTAATTACAGCAAGATCTGTTTGAGAATTTGCACCTGTACTACTAGATAATGTATAAATAGCCTTATCGGTAACTTCTAAACTTCTATAATTTCCTGGAGCTACTGGAACTTCTTCAATACGTTCAATAATTCCGTTTTTATCAATTTTTATTGAAACAGGTTCTTTAGAATCTTCTTTTTTAGAATCTTCAGAAACTAATTCGTTATCTTTTCTAAAAGGAGACCTAGTACCTTTTTGTAAAGCAATGTGATATACTTTCTCACTAATATCAAAATAAGGTTCAGGTTGCCTTGGTCCCCAAGGAGAACCAACTATAGTTCTAAAATTTCTATCAGAAAGGAAATAAATAAACTTTCCATCAGGACTCCATTTTGCATTTACACTATTAGCACGATCTGTAGTTATTGGAAAAGTTTCGTTTGTGTCCAAACCATGTAAAAATATTTGAGCCATAGTATTATCTGCTACCTGTACAAAGGCTAACCATTTACTATCTGGAGACCATGAAAAACTGTAAATCCCTTCTTCATTAGTCGATATTTTTTTGCTCTTTCCGTTAGCTAGGTTAAGAATAAACATATTATTCTCTAAATCACTATAAGCTAAAAATTTACCGTCTGGTGAAGGTGTTCCACCATATCTTAAAACGCTTCCATCTTTGGTAATAGGTTTTGGCTGATCTTCACCTTTTGTATCTATTTTCACAAATTCAAATTCACCACTTTCATCAGATAAGGTATATATGTCTTCTCCGTTGGAAGAAAACGTAGCGTCTCTATATCTTACATCTTTTTGATGTGTAAATTCTACAAATCGTCCTGATTTTACAGGTGCTATAAAAGCACGACCTCTAGCTGTGATCACGATGCGCTCGCCTTTAGAATCTGGACTTACAGAAGTGATATAACTAGATGGGTTCTCAACCCAATTTTCTCTAAGTTGATCTAAATCGGACTGTAGTCTAATGTCAATTTTTTTAGTGGTATTTGATGTAATATTATAATGCCAAATGTCTGCTCCTAATTGGTACACAATATTACCATTGTTTTGTTTTGCATAGCGGACATCAAAACCTTCATGTTTGGTATGCTGTTTTAAGTCGTTACCATTTTCATCCATCGACCAAACATTCATAGTACCATCCCTATCTGTAATAAAGTAGACACGATTATTATACCACATTGGGTGATGGCTCCCTCCAGAAAAATCGGTTGTTAATTTTATAGCTTCTTTACTACCAGTCGTAAATTTCCAAATCTGTCTAGCTGTACCTCCTTTATAACGTTTAGTTACATTACCATGATAGGAAGGGCGAACAAAAAACACTGTGTTTCCATTAGCATTATAAGTTGCTTCACTTGCCTGATGTAGAGGGACTCTATGTTTGTCTTTAGTTTTAGTGTTTATAGTAACTAATTGTCTGTCTGGTAAAGTGGCAAAAGCTCTTGTGTCGTAAACAATTTCACCATTTGGAGTCCAAGTATTGACTAGAGAAGCATCACTTTCGTAAGTCCATCGCATTGGTAATCCACCAGTAATTGGCATAGTGTAAACTTCTGTAGGCCCTTCATAGCTTGCGGAAAATGCAATGGTTTTTCCGTTTGGAGAAATAGCTGGATTAAATTCTTCTTCGGCATGTGTGGTTAATCTTTGCGCAAGTCCACCGTTTAATGGAACGCTCCACAAATCACCTTCGGCACTAAAAATTACCGTGTTTCCATGTATTGTTGGCGTGCGATAATAACCTTCAAAACCTTGTGAGAAAACAAAAGTTGAAGAAAAAAGTAAAGTAATAAAAAGTAATAAGAATTGCGACTTAGAAAAATGAGTTTTAAAATACATACAATGGTCTTTAAAATATTAGATGATTGTAGTAGTTAAATTCTCAATAAATAAAAGGCAAGCTAATTTAGGTTTTTTAAAATGAATTTCAAAGCACTAAAAATGTAATCTGAAGCTGAAATTTGGTGTAATTCCAAGGGATAAATTTTCTACTTTCGAGATGTTGTCTTCGTCATCAATGATATAATATGCATTAATGGTGTTTTTCTTGTTAAGTAAATTCCATAATGAAAACCCAACAATAGCATTAGCATTGTAAGATACTTTAAAGGTATAGGTTGTAGAAAAATCGGTTCTTAAGTAATCTTTAATATTGCTGCTATTTGGTGATGCGTAATTTATAGTATTATTAGTGTTAGGATTATTGGCATCTGGTTTTGTGTAAGGTTTTCCAGTTCGCCAATTAAAACCTAAAGCAAATTTGAAATTTGTGATAGTATATGTGCCAGCAAAGGTAAGAGCATGAGTTACATCAATATTATTTGGAAAAGAGTTACCAAGGTTTAAATCTTTAAAAACATAATTGTTTTTACTAAATGAATAACTTAACCAAACACTCGTATTGGAATATTGTTTATTTATTAAAAAATCTACACCCTTAATTTGATAATTACCAATAGCATTTACAAATTGATATTGATTTTGAAATCCCTGACTTCTTGTAGTAATCCCATTAACTTCTTTCATATATGCATCAGCACTTAGTAATAGCCTGTTTTTATTATATCTAATTCCAGCTGATATCTGTTTACTTTTTATAATAGGAATATTCGTGTCATTTGATAACACCCAACGACGTTTTTCAATACCTAAAAAATCATTCTGTAAATCAATAATTTGTGATGTGGTTTGACTCTTTAATTCACCTAATATTTCGAATCTAAAATTATTTAAAAAGCGTTGATTGAAACTAAAACGAGGTTCAAAAAGTGTTTTCGAGAATTTCTCGAAATAATTACCACGAACACCAACTTTTAGTTTGGTGCTTTGTGAATTTGCAGCAAAGTCTAATTCACTATAAAGTGAATGTGTTCGTATCACTTCTTTAATATAACTTCTAAAAATAGGATTGTTTACATCTTCTAAATTGCTCACGCCAACTTCAGAAAATTGATAACCATTATTTAATTTTAAGTTGTCGTTAAATTGATAATTTAATTGAGTTTTAATACCATTATCATACACTTGGTTTTCTTGTATAAGTCGTTGGTTATTTATGACGTCAAAATTAGTAGCATCTAAATTATATTTTGATACATATACTTGAACAGATGTTGAGAGTTGTGAACTCCAATCTCGAGTGTAATCTATAGAAGCAGCTAAATTACTTTGAGTTAGTTTGCTTTTTAATTCTTCGTCTACATCATTAATTCTTGATTGTTCGTTGTAGTTTAGACTATTAAAAACATTTAAAAAATTAGCTCTTAATTTATCTTTTGCTGAAAGGTCGTAAAGCACCTTTAGAGTTGTGTCGTAAAAATAAAAATGCTCATCTTTTGAGACTGTACTATTATTTTGATTGTTCGTTAGATCTGAATCTTGAAAAATACGTTTGAAATATTGATCGTAGGTTGGTGTAGCGATAAGGTCGGTTAAAGAACGCCTTGCCGAAAGTTGTATTTCTGTTTTTTTATTTAAGGGGATTTTAGCGAACATATCACCGTTAATAAAATTAAAACCACCTCCACCTGATGCTTTTTTGCTAATAGAATTTGAAGATTGCATATCAATGACACTAGAAACACCATCACCATACATAGTGCTTGTTCCATTTTTTGATACACTTACAGTTTCTGTTAGATAAGGGTTGAAGGCAGAAATTAAACCAAAAAAGTGCCCAGATTGGTACATTTTTATACCATCCCAAAGCATCAAATTTTGGTCATGGGTGCCTCCACGAATATTTACATTAGACACACGTTCGTCAACACTAATAACCCCTGGAAGCGATTGTATTGTTTGTAGAATATCGGGTTCTATAAGCCCTGGTAAAATCCCAAATGATTCAGGTTTTATGGTTGTAGAACCACCATTAGTTAATGAAATACCTTTGGTTAAATAATTATTTATGACTACTTCTTCTAAGTATTGTGTTTTAAAAGATTTTGATGGTTTTTGTGCTTCTTTTTTTATAATTAAAATTTTGTTGTCTAATGTTTCAAAAGAAAGATTTGTATTGGCAGAAATATAATCTAACACTTCAGTAAGTGATAATCCAGAAGAAGGTAATACAATAGTTTTATCCTTTAAATTGGCATCAGCATAAGAAAATGTAACATTGTGCGCAGTTTCTATTTGCTTTAAAAAGGCAACAAGAGGAATTGTTTCTTTATTAATTTGAGCAGCAACCGTCAAAGAACTAAAGAAAAATAAAACAATGTATAGAAAACTTAAAGTTGTTCTAGTCACGTGATAATTCTATGATAGTTTTATTTTTAAAATTATACTTTACATCTAAAGGTAAAGTTATAGATTTTAAAGCCAATTCTATATCGTTATGGCTAAAACTTCCTGTGAATAATTGTTTTACATTTATGTTTTGAGGGTTTATAGACACATTGTATTGCCTTTCGAACTCACGAATTACGTACTCGAAAGGCATACTTTTAAAGTAGCTTTCATTATTGATCCATGAAGGATGTAATGAGTTTTCTTTTTCTTTAGCAATTAATTTCCCATCAATTTTTAAAAAGCTATTTCCTGGTTTAAGTATTACAATGTCACTATTATGAGTTACTTTAACAGAGCCTTCGTAACAAATTACTTCAAAATAATTGTCACGTTGCTTTACGTTAAATTCTGTTCCTAAAACGGTAACTATACCGTGTTTTGTTTTTACATTAAAAGTAGATCCTTTTGCAACTTTAAAAAATGCTTCACCCTTTAAAGTTACATCCCGATTTTTGCTCCAACGATTTTCATTAAACGCTAAACTTGACATAGCATTTAACGATACATTTGAAGCATCTGGAAGTTCAATAGTTGTTTTTTGTGCAGCAAGGGTAGTGAAATTGGTATCTAGAGTTGTTGTATAATAATACACCGAAAAAGAAATTGCTAAAATAGCAGCAATTCTTAAAACTGGACGTAACCAATGCGTTTTGGATTCTTTTTTAGTAGTACTAATATTCTGCAACGCACTATTAAGCTCTTCTTGAACATTGTATTCAGGAGCTTTAAATCGTGTAAGGTTGTTTGAAAGCGTCGTTAATTCCTTATAGTCTTCAAGCTTTTTAAATGCTTCAAGTTCCTGAGGATTTAACTCGTTATCTAACCATTTTTTTATTAATCCTTTGCGTTCCATAATATTAATTACACCTATATAACAATCAACTTTTAAAAACTCCTACCTTGTTTTTAAATTTCTTTAATACTTTCTCGTAATTTTTTTAGCGCACCATAAATTCGTTTTTCAACTGCTTTTTGAGAAATATCTAAAAGCACAGCAATTTCTTTATGTTTTTTTCCTTCAACTCTATTAAGTAAAAAAGCAGTACGCTGTGCTTCACTTAAATTTCCAATGGCTTTTTGGAGTTTATCCATATATTCATTTCCTTCTAAAATAAATTCGGGAGTTTCATTGGTATGGGTTTTTGGTTTCGTTTTTTGATATTTTAAAACCACTTTTTGATGTGATGCTTCATTTAGCATTAAATTATTAGCTACAGTAAATAAAAAAGATTTTGCTTTACTAGGTGTGACTTTACCACAATGTTCCCATAGTTTAATAAATGCTTCTTGTACTTTATCCTTTGGATTAAAATGTTCACCAAACTTATAATATAAAAAGTCGTGTAGATTTTTTGAGTGTTTTTCAAATAGACTTGAAAACAAATGTTCGTCGCAAATATTATCGCTTATTTCTTTAGCCATTAACATATCTTGATGCGGTAAAAATAAAAAAAAGAAGCTTGAGGGTAGGTTTTTTTTTGACTTAACTGTTTTTATTTAAAAATTAAATTATTTAAAGGTTAATTATGAAAAAAAGAAAAAAAAATTGGAGTAACATTTTAGGATACGTAAGAGTTATTACTGTTGGAGTTTTAATGGTTGGATGCTCAACAGATGATGATATGAAACTGCCTGTTGTAAATGAAACCATTCCTAACGGATTTTTTGAAGATTGGGTTTCAATACCTAAGAAAACATTAAGCGGTAAGGAATACATAAAAGATTCTCTGGTCTATTGGCAAGAATCAATTGTTAACATCATTGGAAGAGCTCAAACAGGAGTAGGCATTGTAAATAAGTATACAGGAAGCGATGCAAATGGAACTGCTCTTTTTTTAAAAAGAGGTGATGGTGATTGGGCTACAGAAAGTCGAAATAGTGTTTTTACTAAGTTTGAGTTAAAATTGAAACCTAAAAAAATAAAAGGGCGCTATAAGTTTAAAGGCTCTAATAAGTCCAATGGATTAGATAAGGGAGTTGACACCTTGAAAATTCAAGTTTATTTTTCTAAAAGATTAAATGCTATTGAAACTTCTCAGCTAGTAACTGGTTTATTTCCTGAAAATTCTAGAGAGTTTATTGTTACTACACCAACAACTACTTTTACGTCTTTTGAAATAGATATCAATGACTTTCCTGAAGAAGATTATGAAATAGCATATATTCAATTTGTAATGAATATTGGAAAATTAAATCTGGCAGAATATGGTGGAGAGTTTTCTGAAGCCGTTATAGATGATTTAAGTTTTACGTACTAAATAAAAAAAAAGAAGTTTCAAGGTAGGAGTTTTTAAAGTTTAGTTGTTTTATAAGAAAATTGAAGTAAAACAAAAACCTACATTATGAAAACGAAATTTAATTACACGCTTTTATTAGCCTTTTTTGCCCTTTTAACTTTTTCTTCTTGTCAAGATGAAGTTATTGAAATCACAGGACCTAGTGAGAATCAAGTTATTGCTCCACAATCTACCTTGGCTAACTTGATGATGTCTACATCTTCTAATGATGGTACAACAGATGATATTATGGATAGCGCTAATTGCTTATCTGTAAATTTACCCGTTACTATTATTGTAAATGGAATTACTATTACAATTACTACTGAAGAAGACTTAGATTTTATTAGAGATGTTTTTGAAGAATTTAGTGACGACGACGATACGTTAGAATTCATCTTTCCTATTACCATTGTATTGAATGACCATACTGAAGTGGTTATCGAAAACATGGACCAATTAGAAAATTTTATTGATAGATGTGAAAATGAAGAAGTTATTGAATGTGTAGATTTTGTTTACCCTATTTCATTCTCAATTTATAATACAGATTTTCAAGTTATTGAAACAGTTGTTATAGAAAATGATAGAAAACTTTACCAATTCATGGAAAGAATAGAAAATGCTGAACAAGCTATTTTAGCAAGTTTAAATTTTCCAGTTAAAATGGTTTATGCTAATGGTGAAACAGTAGAAGTGCATAACAATCAAGAATTAGAACGTGTGATTAATGAAGCAGAAGATATGTGTGATCAAGAAGATGATTGCGATATAGATGAAGTAGATGAATACTTAATGGAATGTTATTGGAAAATATTTAGATATAATGGTGACGATCATTTAAGACCTTACCATCTTGCCTTCCTAGAAAATGGACAATTAAAAGTAATTAATCCAGATGGTTCAACATCTATATACGGAACTTGGAATACAAGAGAAACTGATGATGGAATTGTCTTAAAAATCACAGAATTAAACGCTTTCAATGAAAATTTGAGTGGAGAGTGGTTAATAGAAGAATGTGATGACGACAGATTTAAACTTGTAAGAGAAAGTGATATTGCTGGAACTAGTGATACTACAATGGTTCTTAAGCAACGTTGTGAAGATGAACCAGACTGCTCAGCTCAAGAAATAAAAAGATATTTAAAAGACTGCTCATGGTATGCAGGAACAAATTTAAATAGTAGCGGAGCCTTAGGGAAGTTTAATTTTGCAGAAGATGGAACTTTAACTATGGAGGACTCCAATCCTGCTTCAGGCGCTATTACTGGAACATGGGAAGTTGCACTAACAGATTATGCTATTAAATTAATTTTAGACTTACCAGCACCATATGATAACTTTTCTGGATATTGGAAGGTTTACGAATGTGATGACAATAGAATTAAAGTAATACGTGAGAATCATTATATAGTTTTTGAAAAAGAATGCTATAATCCTTTTGATTGTTTCGAAAACAGAGATGTAGTTATTTGTGAAGATGGCGTAGAGTTTGACGGAATTGCAACATTCAATTTAAATGAGGTTTATGATGAATGTTCAAATGATGATGTAGAAGTTACATTCCATTTAAGTGAAAGTGAAGCTCATAATAATGATAATGCTTTACCATCTGAATATACAAACACGAATAATCAACAACCTCTTTGGGTTAGAGTTACTCTAGCAGGAACAACTAGATACGAAGTTTTCTTCGCAGTACTTTATGTAGAAGATTGTAGTGACGATTGTACAGAGGAAATGATTGACTCATATTTAGTAGAGGCTAATTGTCATTGGGTACCAGTAGCGATTAACAGTAGTAACGATTTTAACGGTTACGATTTCTATTTTAATGCTAATCAAGATTTAGTAATAAAAGATAGTAATGGAAATGAAACTGTTGGTACATGGTCAACAAACGCAGGAACTGGAACAGGTGTAGTAATAAGCATTAGTCAAATAGCTGCTCCTTTCGAGCCATTTAATAAGGACTGGGTTGTTGTTGAATGTGGTGCTGAACGTATGATACTTGTTAATGATAATGTAGAATTAATTATAGAAAGAGAATGTCTGTAAAGACGTAAAGATATACGAGCTTACACATAAGCTTTAGTTGTTTTTAGTTATTGGTTAGAGAAAAAGGGTTGCAATTTTATTGCAGCCCTTTTTTATAGTACTATAACTTCTATTATATGCTTCAAATTATTAAATTTGCAGTTCTCAAAATTATAAGTAGAATATGTTTAATAATTTAAGCGATAAGTTAGATAAAGCACTTCACGTCCTAAAAGGACATGGTAGTATTACCGAAGTAAATGTAGCAGAAACTTTAAAAGAAGTTCGTAGAGCACTTTTAGATGCCGATGTTAACTTTAAAATCGCAAAAGAGTTTACTAACAGAGTAAAAGAAAAAGCTCTAGGTCAAAATGTATTAACAACATTGCAACCAGGGCAATTAATGGTTAAAATCGTTAAAGACGAACTAACCGAATTAATGGGTGGTGATGCTGCGGGTGTAAATCTTTCAGGAGCACCATCAGTAATTTTAATGTCTGGTTTACAAGGTTCTGGTAAAACCACATTTTCTGGTAAACTGGCCAATTATTTAAAAAACAAGAAAACTAAAAAACCGTTATTGGTCGCTTGTGATGTGTATCGTCCTGCTGCGATAGACCAATTACATATAGTTGGAGAACAAATTAATGTTGAGGTATTTAGTGATCGTGGAAATAATGATCCAGTAGCCATTGCAAAAGCAGGTGTCGCTCATGCGAAGGCTAACGGATTTAATGTAGTAATTATAGATACCGCAGGTCGTTTAGCTGTAGATGAGGCGATGATGACCGAAATCTCTAACATTTATAAAGCAGTACAACCGGAGGAAACATTGTTTGTAGTCGACTCTATGACAGGTCAAGATGCTGTTAATACAGCAAAAGCTTTTAATGATGTTCTAAATTTCGAAGGTGTTATTTTAACAAAGTTAGATGGTGATACTCGAGGAGGAGCAGCAATATCAATTAAATCTGTTGTAAATAAGCCTATTAAATTTATAGGTACAGGAGAAAAGATGGATGCTATCGATGTGTTCTATCCTGCTCGTATGGCAGAACGAATCCTTGGAATGGGAGACGTTGTGTCTTTGGTAGAACGCGCTCAAGAACAATTTGATGAAGAAGAAGCACGAAAGCTTCAAAAGAAAATTGCCAAAAACCAATTTGGTTTCGACGATTTCCTAAAGCAAATTCAACAAGTTAAGAAAATGGGTAGCATGAAAGACCTTATGGGAATGATTCCTGGTGCTGGAAAAATGATGAAAGATGTCGATATTGATGATGATGCTTTTAAAGGAATTGAAGCAATTATACATTCAATGACACCAGAAGAGCGTTCAACACCATCAATATTAAATGCAAGTAGAAAAAAGCGTATAGGGAAAGGTTCAGGAACATCAGTTCAGGAAGTAAATCAATTGCTAAAGCAATTCAACCAAATGAGTAAGATGATGAAGATGATGCAAGGAGGCGGTGGAAAGAAAATGATGCAAATGATGAAGAATATGCCACGTTAGTTTGAGTGAGCAGTCTCAGTTTAAAGTTGGCAGTGAAAATTATTAGAATATAAACTTTGTGTCTTTGCGACTTTGCGAGTGATGATTCGTAAATCAGTACTGACTCTAAACTTAAGAAAAATATGATAATTCTAGACGGTAGAAAAGTTAGTAACGATATTAAAGATGAAATTGCTGAACAAGTAGCAAAAATGAAATCTAATGGTGAAAAAGTGCCTCATCTAGCTGCTGTTTTAGTTGGAACTGATGGTGCTAGTATGACTTATGTTGGAGCTAAAGTTAAAGCTTGTGAGCGTATAGGATTCGATTCTACATTAATTGATTTACCTGAAGAAACAACGGAAGAAGAGCTATTGAATCACATTAATGATTTAAACAATGACGATAATATCGATGGATTCATTGTACAATTGCCTTTGCCAAAACATATTGACGAGCAAAAAGTGTTAATGGCAGTAGACCCAGATAAAGATGTTGATGGATTTCATCCAACAAACGTAGGAAGAATGACATTAGATTTACCATCATTTTTACCAGCAACACCATTCGGAATTCTAGAATTGCTAGAACGTTACAATGTTGAAACTTCTGGAAAGAATGTGGTAGTTATGGGACGTAGCCACATTGTTGGTCGTCCAATGAGTATTTTAATGAGCCAAAAGCGTAAAGCTGGAAATGCTACGGTTACTGTAGTACACAGTCGTACACAAAACCTTGCTGATTTTACTCGTGGTGCTGATATTATTGTGGCAGCCATAGGTATTTCAGAGTTTTTAACTGGAGATATGGTTAAAGATGGTGTAGTTATCATTGATGTAGGTATTACGCGTGTTCCAGATGACACAAAAAAACGAGGTTACAGACTTGCTGGTGATGTGGATTTTGAAAGCGTGAGTAAAAAAGCTAGTTATATAACTCCAGTTCCTGGAGGTGTTGGGCCAATGACAATTGCGATGCTTTTAAAAAACACCTTGCTAGCAAGAGAAATGCGCAGCAAATAATAATATCACTCTAAGCTCAGTTGAAGTGTCTTTTTAGTGTTTTTCCCTCTCAAAAAAAATGAGTACCTTTTTTACAAATTAAAAAGGTGTTCTTATGCGACTATTTAAAATCCTGTCCCTATCATTATGTTTTCTTGTTTTCAATTGTGAAACAACTGCTAAAAAAGCCAATTCTGTAGCAGTTAATGTATCGTTTTCTAATGATGCTAACAGCCAACCTCTCGACGGAAGATTACTCTTAGTATTTGCTGATAATAATGAACGTGAACCACGTTTTCAAGTAAGTGAAGGTCTTAATGCGCAGCCCATTTTTGGGATGAATGTTGATGGTTTAGCACCAAACGAGAAAGTGAAGTTCGATCAAACTATTTCAGGATTCCCATATCAAAGTTTAGGCGATATGGCATCTGGAATTTATTATGCGCAGGCAGTGTTACATACCTATGAAACGTTTAATTTATCAACAGGGCATACGGTAAAATTACCAATGGATAATGGCGAAGGACAACAGTGGAATCGCTCACCAGGAAATTTATATAGCACGCCAATTCAGGTTGAGGTTACTGAAGAAGGAATTAAAGATCTTGAGATAGTTATGGATAATGTCATTCCAGAAATCGTGCCACCAGAAGATACTGAATGGATTAAGCATATTACCATGAAATCAGAATTACTGTCTGAATTTTGGGGACGAGATATGTATTTAGGAGCTCACGTTTTGTTGCCAAAAGGATTTGATGAACATCCTGAAGCCAAATATCCACTTATGGTGTTTCAAGGACATTTTCCATCTGATTTTGGAGGATTTAGAACCACACCACCTGATGAAAATCTAGAACCTGTATATTCTGAACGATTTGATTTAGATGGTTACAATATTATTCAACAACAAGAGGCTTACGATTTTTACAAACGCTGGAATGAACCAGATTTTCCACGTTTCTTAATTATAGAAATCCAGCATCCAACACCATATTATGATGATTCGTATGCAGTAAATTCTGCGAGCCAAGGACCTTATGGTGATGCTTTGACGTATGAGTTAATTCCGTATATCGAAGAAATGTTTAGAGGTCAAGGCGAAGGTTGGTCGCGATTTTTGTATGGAGGCTCTACAGGAGGTTGGGAAGCCTTAGCTGTTCAAGTAAAATACCCTGATGAGTATAACGGTTGTTTTGCAGCATGTCCTGACCCAATTGATTTTGCAGCCTATTGCTTAACTAATATTTATGAGGATGAAAATGCGTATTATGTTGGTGGTAAACATAAAAAAGTAGAAGTTCCAGGACGTAGAGATTATTTAGGAAATATAAGTTCTACGGTGAGAGAGTCTAATCATTTGGAGCTAGTATTGGGAGATAAAACACGTTCAGGAGGACAATATGATATTTGGGAAGCTACGTATTCGCCTCAAGGTGACGATGGGTATCCTGTAAGACTCTGGGATAAAGTCACAGGCGACATTAACCATGAAGTTGCTGAATACTGGAAAGAGAATTACGATTTACGACATATTTTAGAACGCGATTGGGATAAAGTAGGAGAGAAACTTAAAGGGAAAATACATATTTACTGTGGCGATATGGATAACTATTATCTAAACAATGCAGTGTATTTAATGGAAGATTTTCTTGAAAGCACTACAGACCCTTATTATGCTGGCGAAGTGGATTATGGAGACAGAGCCGAGCATTGTTGGAATGGCGATCAAGAAAATCCAAATGCTATTTCTAGATTACGTTACAATAGTATGTACGTGCCAAAAATTATGAAGCGTATTGCTGAAAGCGCACCAACTGGTGCTGATTTGACTAGTTGGAGGTATAAGTAATTTATGATTAAACGGAAATACATATTTGCAATTCTCACTTTGATGCTTTTTATTCATACAAGTTTTTCGCAAGCTTGTGGAATTTACCGAATAAAATACGTTGGAAAGATTGAATCTAAAACACATAAAATTAAAAAAATAAAACTCCCATCAATAATGTTTCTTCATAATGTGGTTGACAGAAGTGAAAATGTGGCATTTATTGAAGTAGATATTGATGTGGATGAAATCAATAAAGAAACAGCCTCTCATTTAAATTCACATCTTTACGATAATTCTAATAAATTATTAGAATTTTATAAAAGGAGTAGAGATAACCTCCTTATAGTTTTCATTATAAATGAGGATGGTAATGATATAGAAATATCTAAAAAACTAAATTGGAGTGATGTTGAAATTAAGATTGTGGAAGATGAAGGATTTGGAAATTTATTTGAAATAAATTTAAAAGAAATAAAACTAAAATAACTAATTTGATAAACTATGTCAATTGATGGTACATACGGACGACTGAGTGCTCATAACCAAAGATTCAAGGAGTTGCGTCGAAAGAAATTAGAAAGAAGGGAGAAAAAAATTTGGCGAAATAGTTTGAAAAACACTCATAAAGAACAAACTATATCCGAAAAGAATTTAGATTTAATTGACCCTAAAAAATTAGAGTTGATAAAAATTGAAATACGTAAGAAAGCTAAAACTCAACTACGGAAAGAATTTTTTATCTACATTATTTCATTTATTATGACAGGGATATTGACTTATTATTTATTCTTTCATTAGTCTGAATAAACTCTAGTTTAATTTCCACTCTCATACAACAACCAAGAATTTGGGTCAATAACTATCTCTTTAACTTTTCCTTTTACATCTAATTTGGCTGAGGCTTTTTTATCTTTTACAGATAAAGTCACAACCTCAGAAGAGTCATCTTCATATACAAGTTTTAACTCTATTGGAAACGCAAAGACTACATCAGTTTTTTGAGTTTGCTCAATATTAAACGTTAGTGTTTTATCATTAGATTTCCATGAGGTTTTTAAAATTGGGTGTCCTGGTTTTTCTAACCATTGCTCAAAAAAAGCATCTAATTCTTGTTTGGTGATTTCTTCAAACACATTTTTTAAATCATCACTTGAGGCGTTTTTCAGAGCATATTTTTTGTAGTATGCTCTAATGCTATTCCAAAACGGCACATCGCCTACTTTTTTACGTAACATGTGTAAAACCCAAGCACCTTTTTGATAAGAATTAGCATTTAATAATCGCATTAAGCTTTTGGTTTGTGTATCCAAAATAGGGGTAAACTGCTGTTTAGAAAATTTAATAACCGCATCACGATTTCCGTTAACTAATTCAAGAAATGCGTCTCTGCCTTTCATTTTTTCAACATATAAGTTGGTGAAATAGGTTGCAAATCCTTCACTTAACCAAACATGTGTCCAATCACTTTCCGAAGCCGAATTACCAAACCATTGGTGAGCAATTTCATGAGCAATGAGGTTTTCAATTTTACGCTCACCACTAACTGAGTTTTCAAAATAGAAAATATTACTCGCATTTTCCATACCACCAAAACGTGTTTTAGACTGTACGTTCGCCAATTTTGAATAAGGATAAGGGCCAACATGTTCTATAAAGAAATTAATAATGTTTTTTCCCATGGCATAATCGTAAAAACCTGCGTCTTTGTTTTGTGGATATACCCAAGATGAAATAGGAATGTTATTAGTTTCACCAATATGCTGCACTGCAAAACGTGCAATACCAATGACCATTACTTTAGTAGGAATTGGAACCTCTGTTTTCCAAACATAATAGGTGCTTTGGTTGTCTAAATCGGTTTCTTCAACTTGGATGCCATTACCAACAACTTGATAATGTGAAGGTGCTGTAACATGCCATTCTACCAAGGCTTTATCTGAAGGATGGTCTACTGTTGGTAACCATTGATGTGCTCTATTTGGCCAATTATCGCCAAAAAAAGTACGATCGCCATATTTATTTTTAGAAATCACTAATCCATCTTTGGGAACGCCATGATATGTAATAGTAAATGTTTTTTGCTCACCAGAATTTACATTGCTAAAAATGGTAAGTACGTTGTTTTGATGTTCAAATGTTACAGGATTCCCATTTTCAGAAACTGAGGTTGCCATCATTCCTTTATTAGTCTCATCGGTATTTTCTAAGTCTAATTTAAAACTCTCTAAATTTGAGGTTGCGATGAGGTTGACTTTAGCTTCTCCTTGTATGTCATTATTATCGTCATTTACAGAAATATGGAACTCGTATTTTTGAATGTCAATAGCGCCATAATCTGTGTAAACACGTTGACTAAAGGATGATAAACTCAAACATAAAACTACTAATAGGAGGATGGATTTTTTCATGGCAAGGATTAATTATTTAGCAAATAGTTGGCTCATATCTTTAAAGGTCTTAAACTCTAAAGCATTTCCTGAAGGGTCTAAAAAAAACATCGTTGCTTGTTCGCCAACAAGACCTTCAAATCTAATATAAGGTTCAATAACAAATTCAATGCCTTTTGCTTTTAATGATTCAGCGAAGGTTTGAAATGTATCCCAAGGAAGTATAACTCCAAAATGAGGAACAGGAACATTTTTACCATCCACTGGATTAGTGTGTACAGCCTCTTTAGATTTTTCTTTGTAATGAATCACTAATTGGTGTCCAAAAAAATCAAAATCTACCCAATGGTCGCTACTACGTCCTTCAACACAACCAAGAGTGTCTCTGTAAAATGTTCTGCAAATGTCTAAATTCCATACAGGGATTGCCAAGTGAAAAGGAGAAATTTGTGTCATTGATTTCGTTTATAGCGTAAATTTACATTTTTTGTCGAATACAATCACTTTTTCAAGTAGAGTAATACTATTTACTAATAGTTTTTTGAACTAGAATTATGGATTTTTGTTGAATCACTCAACAAATTGTTAAGTGTTTTTAGCTCTTCGGTTGAGAGATTTCTATAACTTCCAACAGGGACATCTAAGGTTATATTCATAATACGACTACGTTTTAAAGTCTGTACTTCGTAATTTAAATACTCACACATTCTACGAATTTGTCTGTTTAAACCTTGCGTTAGAATGATACTGAAGGTATGCGAGTTTATTTTTTTAACCTTACACTTTTTTGTTGTTTGACCTAAATCTTCAATAAAAATTCCACCAGACATCCTATTAACAAAGGTTTGCGAAATTGGTTTGTCAACCGTTACAATATATTCTTTTTCGTGATTGTTGCTGGCTCTAAGAATTTTATTAACGATATCGCCATCATCAGTTAGGAGTATTAAACCTTCGCTTGGTTTGTCTAAACGACCAATTGGGAAGATACGTTTATGATAATTAATATAATCGATGATGTTGTCTTTTTCAACGCTTGTATCTGTGGTACAAACAATACCAACGGGTTTGTTAAATGCTAAATAGGTGCGTTCAACGTCTTTGTTTTTAATAAGTTCACCATCAACAGCAACAACATCTTGTTCTGTGACTTTGGTTCCCATTTCTGGAACTAATCCATTAATGGTCACACGACCTTCTTCAATAAGTTTGTCGGCTGCTCGTCGAGAGCAGAAACCAGCTTCACTTAAATATTTATTGAGTCGGGTTAACTTTTCTTCCATTAGACAAAAGTACTATTTATTATTAGCTTTTTATAAAGTCAACAATGCTTTTGGTAACAGATGTACTATTAAGTGAATGACCTAATCCTTTTGTAGAAATTAAGGTACTGTTTTTATAATTCGATGTAATAAGTGTTGCATCAGAAAAAGGAATAATTGGGTCTTTGACATCATGAATGATGAGTCCTTCAGTAGCTATGTCTTTAACGAATTTAGACGTTGAAAATGCTGTTGGCGCAGCACCAAAACGATTGATGATGATTCTGCTTAAGCTATTTTCAATTTTCTTATTGTAGCCTAAAAGATTGATGTAGTTTTTGAGAATATCTTCAAATTCGGATGGTGCTCCAAGCAACACCATTTTTTGAATAGATTCTAATCGATATTTTTGTTGATAAAATACTAATGACATACCACCAACTGAGTGACCAATAACTATTTGAGGTTGGTATTTTTGAGCGACAATATTTATAAATTCAGAATAAAGTAATGCATTAAAAGATTTGCTTTCAGACGCGCCATGAGCTGGAGCATCTAAAGCGATAACATTAAACCCTTCATTAGTAAAACTGTCAATTTTATCTTTCCAGCGTGCCGAATTGCTTTCCCAGCCATGAGCCAACAAAATGGTTGCTTTGTCTCCTTTCCAATGGTAGGTTGCAATCTTTAAGTCATCATAATGTAAGACTTCTTTTTTAGCTGAATTTAAAAAAACTTCTTGCTTAGATGTTAGCTTCCCTTTTCGTGGTTTTGAAAATATATGTAGTGCTTTGTTTGCAGCGTAATCTGCCGAAACATAGCTTAATACATTAAGATAGGAGCCAATAAGTTTGATGATGTATTTTTCCATAAAAATAGGTGTGCTTAGTCTTCTCTATGAACTTTGTCAATAGAAAAAGCGGGTGTACAAATTGCTAAATACTCACAAGGTTCGGTAAATGGATTTGAGTACTGTACTCTAACATTTTTATTGATTTTTATAGATTGTCCAGCTTCTAACACAATGGTTTCACCATCAATAATAAATTGCTTTTTGCCTTTAAGAATATAGGTGTATTCATCAAATTCAGGTGTTTGAAAAGGCTCGCTCCAACCCGAAGGTGCAACCATATGTGCAATACTTAATTCTGGGTTGTTGTTTATTGCATTTCCAAAATGTTCCTCGATAAGTTTACCATCATCAGTAGGAACAATAAAAGGTAATTTTTGTAGGGTGTATTTTTTCATCTAAAACCACTGAATAAAAAAGTTTTTAATCTTAGCATCATCAGGAATATGAATAGCTTCAATTTTTAAATTCATATCAAAACGCATTTCAGCGGGTAATTCATTCTTGTCGATTGTAAAATACACGTTGATATCATCAATAGATACAATAATATTACGTAAGGTATTTTGAATGCTCGAAATCTTATAGTTATCTCTAACAGTTTTAAAAGTGCTGTTAGCACGTAATCCTTTATGTGTTTTATAGCGTTCATCAATAACTCTAACAGTCCTAATGGTTGCAGTAGAATCTAGAGATTGAGATGGTGAAAGGACGAGTAATTGTTTACCTCCTTTTTCGTAAACAAGAATATCGTTTGTACTACCACTAAATTCATCACCACTTACTGAGGTAACAATGGAATCGTTTGCGAATACCATCTTTAAATCTTTTACTTGAGTAGAATCGTTTAGGTTACCAACATTTTGTGTTGCTATTTGAAAAGGGTCTTGTTCTTTATTACAAGAAATTAATAAGGTAATAGATAGAATTAAGGCTAAGATTGAGTGTTTCATTTGTAAATATATGTGACTTTAGGTTTTTTGTTTTGTTTATATTGACAGTAGTTGTGAAATGGCCATTATGGGATTATTTCATTACTTTTTTTAGAACTCCAAATACAGCTCTTATGAATGTTGCGCTAGTTAATACTTTAATAACAGGATTTTGTCGTTGGGATCTTGTTGAAGATCTTTTTCTCGAATTTGATTCTTTTTCTTTTCTGAGTTTTTCACGTTCTTCTTCAAGTGCTAAACGTTCGTCTTCTTTTTTCCTTAAGTTTTCCGCTTTTTTAATTTTTTCGTTGAGCATTTCATAAGCACTTTCACGGTCAATTTCTTCATTATATTTTAAGACTAACTTCGAGTCGTCTAATAATTGATTTAACTCCTTTTGAGCCAAAATATCCATCCTACTCATAGGCGCTCGCATCATAGTTGCAGCCAATGGTGTGGGACGTCCTTTTTCGTCTAAGGCAGATACTAATGCTTCACCAATTCCTAGAGAAGTTAATACTTCGGCAGTGTCATAATAATCCGTATCTGGATAATTTTGAGCTGTTAGTTTTATAGCTTTTCTGTCTTTTGCGGTAAACGCTCGTAAGGCGTGTTGCACTTTTAAACCTAACTGACTCAAAACTGCTTCAGGCACATCTGTAGGGTTTTGAGTTACAAAATAGAGTCCAATACCTTTACTTCTTATAAGTTTTACAATGCTTTCAATTTGATTAAGAAGGGCTTTAGAAGCTTCGTTAAAAATTAAATGCGCTTCGTCAATAAACATAATAAGTTCTGGTCTTCCAGAATCGCCTTGCTCAGGGAAAGTTTCATAGATTTCTGCTAATAAACTCAACATAAATGTTGAAAATAGTTTTGGCTTATCTTGAATATCGGTTAATCTAATAATATTTATGTAGCCTTGACCATCTTTGGTAATTCTAACTAAGTCTTCAACCTCAAAACTCTTTTCACCAAAAAATAAATCGCCACCTTGTTGTTCTAGTTCTACAATGCGACGCAAAATAGCACCAGTAGAAGCTGTAGAGATTCTGCCATAGGCTTCTTCAAATTCTTTTTTGCCCTCATTGGTAGCATATTGAAGAATTTTCTTGAAATCTTTTAAATCTAGAAGCGGTAACTTATTATCGTCGCAATATTTAAATATTACCGAAATAATTCCAGATTGAGTTTCCGATACATCTAAAATTCGCGAAATTAATACAGGTCCAAATTCACTTACCGTTGCTCTTAAACGAACACCATCTTGTTCCGATAGAGACATGATTTCAACAGGAAATGCTTTTGGATCAAAAGGTAATCCAATTTTTTCGTGGCGTTCATCAATTTTTGGATGTCCAGGACTTGGTTGTGCTAAACCACTTAAATCGCCTTTAATATCCATTAAAACTACAGGTATACCTTGTTCGCTTAAATTTTCGGCTAATACCTGAAGTGTTTTGGTTTTACCTGTCCCTGTAGCTCCAGCAATTAAACCATGTCTATTCATAGTTTTTAGTGGCACTTTTACATAGGCATTTTTAACTGTTTCTTCATCTAATATTGCCGAACCCAAAGTGATATAATCACCTTTAAATGTGTTACCTTGAGTGATGTGATTAAAGAATTCTTCTTTGCGAGTCATGGTCTGTAAAATTTTCATAAAAATAAGTAATCTTAATCAAATCAAAATAAAAATAGTTTTAAGTTTTAAGGAGAAACTAGAATCTCTAAACTATCTTTGCGCACAATGAAGAAAGAAATTTTAGAACTTGTAAATAAAGGTGAAATGCTTCCGTTAATGGAAGAGTTTTATACCATTCAAGGAGAGGGCTATCACAAAGGAACTGCTGCTTATTTTGTTAGAATTGGAGGCTGTGATGTTGGCTGCCATTGGTGCGATGTAAAAGAAAGTTGGAATGCCAATTTGCATCCGCCAACTGATACGTCTACAATTATTAATAATGCAATAAAGTATAGTGATACAGTTGTGGTTACAGGTGGTGAGCCTTTAACATGGGACATGACTAAGTTAACAGAAGGTTTAAAAGAAAAAGGAGCAAAGGTGCATATTGAAACCTCTGGCGCGTACGAACTTACTGGTACTTGGGATTGGATTTGCTTATCGCCAAAGAAAATGAAGCTTCCAACAAAAGAAGTCTACGAGAAAGCAAATGAACTTAAAGTGATTGTTTATAATAAAGATGATTTAAGATTTGCAGAAGAGCAAGCTGCTAAAGTTAATAAAGACTGTATTTTGTATTTACAACCAGAATGGAGTAAACGAGATAAAGTAATTCCGTTAATTGTAGACTACGTGATGGAAAACCCTAAATGGAAAGTGTCTTTACAAACTCATAAGTATTTGAATATACCTTAATAAAAAAGCCTTGATTTATCAAGGCTTTTTTTAATTGTTATATATGGTTTTTACATCATAGGTACAGATACTCTAACCTTATCCCAGCCCATATGCATTGTTCCATCTTTGTCAAATACAATAGAGAATACTTCTAGTGATTCGTCTGCCATTGTTGCTTTAACTTTAATTCTTGCAACATCATTTTCTTCATTATAAAAATAACTTCCCCAAACATTTAGGTCCGAACTTAAAATTAACGTCCATTCTTTTTCGCCTGGAATCGCAGACATTGTATATGTTCCAGCTTTAATGGCTTGACCACCAAAAGTTACATCTTTATAAAAAGATATTTCGGCAGCTTCATTAGCACCTAGACGCCATTGTTTTCCGTTAGGAGCAAGTTTTTCTAAAGAACGACCATTTAATTGTGGGCGACCATAAACGATTTTCGCAACTTTATTAGATACTTTGTAATCGTTTGGGTGAGAGGCTGCATCCATTGGACTCTTATCTAGTCCAGGAAATTTTTGAGCATTTACATTAGTTGTTAATAACATAATAAATGCGAAAGCGATAGTAGTAATTAATGATGATTTTTTCATGTTTAGTTTTATTTAATAATTGTTTTAAAAATATTGAATTTATTATTCATAAGTCGAAAGGTTTTGTTAAACTTAACAAAGGGATAATAGTTTTTAAATAATAAAAGCCTCAAATTGTTGAGGCTTTAGTAAATTATCTAAAAGAAGTTCTAATTCAGAGGAACGGCAACTCTTACAATTCCCCATCCTAAATGCATATTTCCATCATCGTCAAATGCAATAGAAAATGCTTCAAGTGAATCACTACTAGTTGATGCTTTAGCCATAAATCTAGTTACTTCACCAGATTTTGCATTACCTCCCCAAGTACCAAGAGTAGAGTTAAGAATAACTGTCCATTCTTTCTCCCCTGGAATTGTTGTTAACGTATAAGTTCCTGCTTTTACACTTTTGCCACCAAGTGTCATATCATTTTTAAAAGTGATTTCAGTGCCTTCATTAGCACCAGTACGCCATACTTTTCCATTAGGAGCAAGCTTACTTAGTTCTCTACCTTTTAATTGTGGTCTACTGTAAATAATTTTTACAGATTTGTCTTTTGACACGCTAATGTCTAATGGGCTTTTATCTAAGCCTGCAAATTTTTGCGCTTCTACATTAGTTGATAATAACATTATAAATGCGAAAGCAATTGTAGAAATAAATGATGATTTTCTCATGTGTAATTTTATTAATTTTAAATTTTATTTTTTTTAAAAATATTGAATAGAAAATGTAAAACTTGCAAGATTTTGTTAAACTTTACAATTTACAAGTGTATCTTGTAATTTTTGTTAATTTTAGTTACAATAAATCATTAATATATTTTTAATCGATTTCAATATGTAATTAATAATACTTTAAGTGTTTATAATATGATATGTAATTTACACATTTGTACTATAATATTTAAATAAAAAGATTATGTGTGGTATTGTATGTGCTTTCGATTTGAAAGAAAAATCAGAAATATTAAGACCTCAAATTCTGGAAATGGCAAAAACTATTCGTCATCGTGGACCAGATTGGAGTGGTGTGTATAGTGATGAGAAAGCTATATTAGCTCATGAACGATTAGCTATTGTAGATCCAGCTTCTGGAAAACAACCACTTTTTAGTGAAGACAAGAAACTTATTTTAGCAGCAAATGGCGAAATATATAACCATCGTCAATTACGTAAGCAATTTCCTGATTATAAGTTTCAAACAGAAAGTGACTGTGAGGTAATTCTAGCATTATATAAAGAAAAAGGATCCGACTTCATCGATGAGATGAATGGCATATTTGGCTTTGCTATTTATGATGTAGAGAAGGATGAGTATTTCATCGCACGTGACCACATGGGAATTATTCCATTATATATTGGTTGGGATAAACAAGGAACGTTTTATGTAGCGTCAGAATTAAAAGCATTAGAAGGCGTGTGTACAAAAATTGAATTGTTTCCTCCAGGTCATTATATGAGCAGTAAGGATGGTGAATTTGTACAATGGTACAAGCGAGATTGGGAAGATTTTGATGCTGTTAAAGAGAATAAAACTGAAATAGCAGCAGTAAGACAAGCTTTGGAAGATGCAGTGCACAGACAATTAATGAGCGATGTGCCTTATGGTGTGCTGTTATCTGGTGGATTAGATTCTTCAGTAACATCTGCTATTGCAAAAAAATATGCTGAGCGACGTATTGAAGCTGACGATAAAGAACAAGCTTGGTGGCCACAACTACACAGTTTTTCTGTTGGACTAGAGGGTTCACCAGATTTAAAAGCTGCTAAAAAAGTAGCAGACCATATTGGAACTGTTCATCACGAAATTAAGTTTACAATTCAGGAAGGTTTAGATGCCATTAAGGATGTGATTTATCAATTAGAAACCTATGATATAACAACTATTAGAGCGAGTACACCAATGTATTTAATGGCTAGAGTTATTAAGTCAATGGGAATAAAAATGGTGTTGTCTGGTGAAGGAGCGGACGAACTATTTGGAGGCTATTTATACTTTCATAAAGCGCCAAATGCTAAAGAATTTCACGAAGAAACGGTTCGTAAATTAAGTAAATTACATATGTATGATTGCTTACGTGCAAACAAAAGTTTGGCAGCTTGGGGAATTGAAGGGCGTGTCCCATTTTTAGATAAAGAATTTATGGATGTGGCTATGCGTATCAACCCTCAAGATAAAATGATAAATGGTGAACGTATGGAAAAATGGGTGGTTAGAAAAGCCTTTGAAGATATGTTACCTGAAAGTGTTGTATGGAGACAAAAAGAACAATTTAGCGATGGTGTTGGTTATAGCTGGATTGATACTTTAAAGGAAGTTGTTAATGAAGAAGTAACAGATGATCAATTGGAAAACGCTCATTTTAGATTTCCAATTCAAACACCACAAAACAAAGAAGAGTATTATTATCGTACAATTTTCGAGTCACATTTTCCAAGCGATACAGCAGCTTTAAGTGTGCCACAAGAACCAAGTGTGGCGTGTAGTACGAAAATTGCACTAGAGTGGGATGAGGCATTTAAAAACATGAACGATCCATCCGGAAGAGCAGTGGCAAAAGTACATGATGATGCATATTAGGTAACTAATTTGGTTGGTTAATTAGTTATTAGATAAGGTTGGCAATTTGCCAACCTTTTTTATTTTATAAAACTATATTTGAGACAATGAAACTAAAACTAGCAGCTAAATCATTTCAACTTATCCTAAAGCATCCGTTTACGATTTCCAGATCCACTAGGATTTCTCAAGATACTGTTGTTGTTTCAATTTCTAATGGCGTAAATACTGGTTATGGTGAAGCAATTCCATATCCATATTATAATATTACACATAAGAAAATTGAGGAATCTATTTTAAAATCACAAAGCATTATTGAAAATGCTTTTGGAAAACATCCAGACGATTTATGGCAATTACTAGAACCAAATTTAAAAGACGATTATTTTACATTATGTGCTATTAATTGTGCCTACTGGGATTATTATGCCAAATCTCAAGATAGAACTACAAGAAGCTATTTTTGCATGGGGAATGAAGATTCACCATTAAGTGATTACACGATTGGTATTGATACCATTGATATAATGAAGCAGAAAATATTGGACACACCTTGGCCTATTTATAAAATTAAGCTAGGAACTGAGCAGGACGTTATAATTATTTCTGAACTTAGAAAAATCACAGATGCTATCTTTAGAATTGATGCCAATTGTGCTTGGACTGTCGAGGAAACATTGCAAAATGCGATTCAGCTAAAAAAACTTGGCGTAGAATTTATTGAACAGCCTCTAAAAGCTGATGATTGGGAAGGTATGAAGCGTTTAAAAAAAGAATGTGTTTTGCCATTAATTGCTGATGAAAGTTGCCAACGTTTTGAAGATGTGCAAAAATGTGCCGAAGGATTTCATGGCATCAATATAAAACTTATGAAATGTGGTGGACTTACACCAGCTCTAAAAATGATAGAGAAGGCACGAGAACTTAATTTAAATGTCATGGCTGGTTGTATGGCAGAATCTACAGTTGGTATTTCAAATTTGGCGCAAATTGGTCCGCTTTTAGATTATATAGATGCCGATGGTGCTATGTTGCTAAAAAACGATACAGCAAAAGGTGTGAATTTGGATTATGGTAGAATTGTATATCCTAATGAAAATGGCTCAGGAATTATACTTTTTGATTGCTAAAAATCTGCTAAAATTTCTTGTAAAATTCAAATACATAAATCAAAAAAATCGTCTTAGAGCAATGTTTTTGATTTTTTAAAATTGAATTCATGTGAAAAATCGTTAAAATTCGTTTTAAGGTGCTTTTTAAGCATTTTAAGGCACTTTTACGTAATTAACAAATGTTGATAATTATGTGGTAAATGCAATAAAAACCTTAAAAAAGAGGTTTAATAATTGTATATTTGTATGTATTAGGAATGATACAATTTGTGTCATTTTTTTTATGGTATAAAATGAAAATTTAACTTATAGATATATAGTAATATGAGTCAAGAAAAGGAAGAGTTTAATAAGCATAATTATTCTGCTGATAGTATTCAAGCATTAGAAGGAATGGAGCATGTACGTATGCGTCCATCTATGTATATTGGAGATGTTGGTACAAGAGGTTTACATCATTTAGTTTATGAAGTTGTAGATAACTCCATTGATGAAGCTTTAGCTGGTCACTGTAATAATATTACTGTGATTATCAATGAAGACAATTCTATCACAACCGAAGATGATGGTCGTGGTATTCCTGTAGATCTTCATAAAAAAGAAGGTGTTTCTGCACTTGAGGTTGTAATGACAAAAATTGGAGCAGGAGGAAAGTTTGATAAAGATTCTTATAAGGTTTCTGGTGGATTGCATGGTGTTGGTGTAAGTTGTGTAAACGCTTTGTCTGAACACTTAAAGGCAACTGTTTTTAGAGAAGGTAAAGTTTACGAACAAGAATATGAACGTGGAAAAGCCATGTATCCTGTTAAGCAAGTTGGAGAGACAGATAAAAGAGGAACAACAGTAACCTTTAGACCTGACTCTACAATCTTTACGCAAACTTTAGAGTATAGTTATGATACCCTTGCTAGTCGTTTACGTGAATTAGCATATTTAAATAAAGGAATTACAATCCATTTAGTTGATAAAAGACATAAGAAAGATGATGGTGAATTTGAAGGTGAAACATTCCATTCTGAAGAAGGTCTTAAAGAATTTATCAAATTCCTAGACGGAAACAGAGAACCTTTAATGAAAGACGTTATCGCTTTTGAAGGTGAGAAAAATGGTGTTCCTGTGGAAGTTGCGATGATTTATAATACATCATACGCTGAGAATTTACATTCGTATGTAAACAACATTAACACACATGAAGGAGGTACACATCTTTCTGGTTTCCGTCGTGGCTTAACACATACACTTAAAAAGTATGCCGACGAATCTGGTATGCTAGATAAATTAAAGTTTGATATAGCTGGTGACGATTTTCGTGAAGGTTTAACTGCAATTATATCTGTAAAAGTTCAGGAACCTCAATTTGAAGGTCAAACAAAAACCAAGTTAGGAAACAGAGAAGTTTCTGCATCGGTTAGTCAAGCAGTTTCTGAAATGTTAACCGATTACTTAGAAGAACATCCAGATGATGCTAAGATTATAGTTCAAAAAGTTATACTAGCTGCTCAAGCACGTCATGCTGCTCAGAAAGCGCGTGAAATGGTACAACGTAAAACCGTGATGAGTATTGGTGGTTTGCCTGGAAAATTAAGTGATTGTTCAGAGCAAGACCCAGCAAAATGTGAAGTATTTTTGGTAGAGGGAGATTCGGCAGGTGGAACAGCAAAAGCTGGACGAGATAGAAATTTTCAAGCTATTTTACCATTGAGAGGTAAAATATTGAATGTAGAAAAGGCAATGTCTCATAAAGTGTTTGAAAATGAAGAAATCAAAAATATTTTTACCGCTCTTGGTGTAACTATTGGAACGGAAGAAGACAGTAAAGCTTTAAATCTTTCAAAATTACGTTATCATAAAGTAGTAATTATGTGTGATGCCGATATTGATGGTAGTCATATTGCTACATTGATTTTGACTTTCTTCTTTAGATATATGAAAGAATTGATTGAGAATGGTCATATCTATATCGCAACTCCACCGCTTTACTTAGTTAAAAGAGGTGCAAAAAGCAAATATGCTTGGAGTGATAAAGAACGTGATGAGATTGTTGCGGAATTTGGAGATGGTTCTAAAATTCAACGATATAAAGGTCTTGGAGAAATGAATGCTATCCAACTTTGGGATACTACTATGAACCCAGAATTTAGAACCATGCGTTTAGTACAAATAGATAATGGTATAGAAGCCGATCGCATTTTCTCAATGTTAATGGGAGACGATGTGCCACCACGTAGAGAATTTATCGAGAAAAATGCTATTTATGCAAATATAGATGCGTAAATAGTAATTAAAATTTTGTAAAACAGCCATATTATTTACTAAATAGTGTGGCTATTTTTTTGTTATAGGAATTATAAAAACATCGATAAAATGTTATTTTTTTTCGATAAAACGTTATTTTTTGAAATATTTTTCATATGTTTGATAAACCTAAATTTATTTAACATGAAAAAATTATCCCTCTTGTTTTCGCTTTTAATAGCGATGCATACGTCACATTCTCAAGAATTAGAGAGTTTGTTATTAGCATCTGAAGATGCAAGTAAATTAACTGAAAACTATATTAATCCAGTTATGAAAGGATTAATGTATAGTATTAATGGAGGTTGGGCTACAACTGGAAAAGTGCATAAAACTCTTGGATTTGACCTAACTATAAGCGCTAATGCTTCATTTGTTCCAGATGCCGATAAATTATTTTCATTTGTACCTAGTGATTATTCATATTTAACATTACCTAATGGCGAAACTTCCTTACCAACTGTTATGAGTGAAAATGATTTGGAGACAACGGTAGATGTTGAGATTGATAATGGTGATGGAACTTATAATGTAGCTAGTTTTGAAATGCCTGGTGGTATAACTAAAGATTTGCCAGTAAATGGAGTGCCTGCTCCAATGGTGCAACTTGGTGTTGGATTACCTTTTAAAACTGATATAAAACTGAGATATGTGCCAAAGCTAAACTTTGATGATTCTGTTGAAGCTAATCTAATTGGACTAGGCTTGCAACATGATTTAACTCAATATTTAGGACCAATAGATAAACTCCCATTAAGTATATCTGTGTTGGGTGCTTTCACTAATATGGATGTATCATATAGTATTGAAGATGATAATCCTTCGGATGAGATTACAGTAACAAATGGCGAAGCAGTTTTCGAAATGAAAACATGGACCTTACAAGCTATAGGCTCGTTAGATTTTAAAATTGTAACACTTTATGGAAGTGTTGGGTATAATGGAGGGAAATCGTCTATAAAATTAAAAGGAACCTACGATTTAGAGTATGAAGTTGAAGATGGTAGTGGAACTGTAATAGGTAGTTATAGTGACTCCGTTACCGATCCAATTAATTTAAACTTTGAAGGAAAAGGGATGAGAGCTTCTTTAGGAGCAAGATTAAATTTAGCATTCTTTAAAATATTCGCAGATTATACATTACAGGAATATAATACAGCATCTGCTGGTATAGCTTTTAGTTTTAGATAATTAACCATAACAATAAACAATTAGAAAGCGTAAGATATTATCTTGCGCTTTCTTCATTTAGAGTAGAATTATTTGTAATTTTGCAGTCTTAAAAAACAACACAATACAAACCTTAAATTAAGAAAAAACAAATGAAAGTAACAGTAGTAGGAGCAGGAGCTGTAGGAGCAAGTTGTGCAGAATATATCGCCTTTAAAAATTTTGCTTCAGAAGTCGTTTTATTAGATATTAAAGAAGGATTTGCTGAAGGAAAAGCTATGGATTTAATGCAGTGTGCTTCATTAAATAGTTTTGACACAAAAATAACAGGAACGACTGGAGATTACTCAAAAACCGCAAATAGTGATATTTGTGTAATTACTTCTGGTATTCCTCGTAAACCAGGAATGACAAGAGAAGAATTAATTGGCATTAATGCTGGTATAGTTAAAACAGTAGCTTCTAGCTTGATTGAGCATTCTCCAAACACAATTCTTATTGTTGTTAGTAATCCTATGGATACCATGACATATTTAGCTCATAAAGCAACAGGATTACCAAAAAACAGAATTATTGGAATGGGAGGTGCATTAGACTCAGCTCGTTTTAAATATAGATTAGCAGAAGCCTTAGGGGCTCCTATTAGCGATGTAGATGGAATGGTAATCGGTGGACATAGTGATAAAGGTATGGTTCCTTTAACTGATCATGCAACCAGAAATAGTGTAAAAGTTACTGAGTTTTTATCTGCCGAACGTTTAGACCAAGTAAAAGAAGACACGAAAGTTGGAGGGGCGACATTAACAAAACTGTTAGGTACTTCTGCTTGGTATGCACCTGGAGCTGCAGTTTCAGGATTAGTTCAAGCAATTGCTTGCGACCAACAAAAAATGTTTCCATGCTCAACGTTATTAGAAGGGGAATATGGTTTGAATGATTTATGTATTGGTGTTCCAGTAATTTTAGGAAAAAATGGAATTGAAAAAATCGTTGAAATAAAATTGAGTGATGCTGAAAAAGCACATATGGAAGAAAGTGCCGAAGGCGTTAAAAAGACTAACAGTTTGTTAGAACTATAGATTTATAAACTGAAAATATGAAAAAAGTATTAGTATTAGTAGTTGCCTTAACATTAAGTGTTGTTGGGTATTCTCAAAGTAAAATAAATGAAGGGAAGTTAATAGTTACCCAAAAAATGTCAAGTGATAATGAGCAAGCAAATGCTCAAATTGCATCAATGGGAAACACTACTTCTACAACCTATTTTAAAGGTAAAAAATCGAGAACAGAAGCTTCTAGTCCGATGACAGGGGATATGATTGTAATTGCAGATGGAGCAACTAATGAAATGATAACCTATATGAATAATCCAATGCTTGGAAAAAAATATGTGAAAGGCTCTATGGATGATTCTCAAGTAGATTCTAGTAAGGTGACGGTAAAAAAGGGAGATAAGACCAAAACTATCTTGGGTTATGAATGTCAGCAATATTTTTTAACGGCTGAGGTGCAAGGACAAACTATGGAAATGGAATTGTATACTACTGAAGCAATCGATGCTTACTCACAACAAACAACTGCATTAGGTGTTGATGTTGGAGGTTTTCCATTATATTCGACCATCAATGTGTCACAAATGGGAATGAAATTAACAATAACAAGTGAAGTGACTGAAATTAATGAAGAAACTGTATCTGATGATAAGTTTAGTATGACGATACTTGAAGGCTATGAAGAAATGGCGCAGCCAGAAATTAAAAACTAAAAGAGATTTAGAACTTTATAAATAAAAAAAACCAGCCTATTGGCTGGTTTTTTTTATGCTTAATTATTTTTTATGATAACCCTGAAATCACACCGTCTTTATCAATAGACATGCCTTCCGATGCTGGAACAGCAGGTAGTCCAGGCATTCGCATCATTTTTCCAAGTATTGGAATAATAAATTGGGCACCAGCAGCAATTTCTATTTCACGAACAGTGACTTTAAACCCAGTTGGTCTTCCAATAAGCTTCTCATCATCCGAAAAAGATTTTTGTGTTTTTGCCATACATATAGCAAAATCATTAAATCCTAAGTTATTAATACGACGTAGATTTAATTCGGCTAGTTTATCATAAATCACACCATCTGCACCGTAAATTTCTCTGGCAATAGTTTCAATTTTTTCTTTTACAGGACTTTTCCAATCATAAAGTGGTTTGTATTGAGTCGCTTTATTTTCAACCACATTTACAACTGCATTTGCAAGATTCTTTGTGCCTTCACCACCTTTTGCCCAACCTTCTGATAACACTGCTTGTACACCTAAACTTTCGCAAGTAGCTTTTACATAATTAATCTCTTCTTCAGAATCGGAAACAAACGCATTGATAGCTACAACAGGCTCAATATTGTATTTTCTAATATTTTCAATATGCTTTTCTAAGTTTTTAAACCCATCTTTTACAGCATCTAAATTAGGTGTATTGTAATCTTCTTTTTGAACACCTCCATGATGACGTAATGCTCTAACAGTAGCAACTAATACGACACACTTTGGATTTAATCCTGCATATGCAGACTTAATATTTAAGAATTTTTCAGCACCCAAATCTGCACCAAAACCAGCTTCGGTAACTACATAGTTAGATAATGATAGTCCCATTTTTGTAGCAATAATGGTATTTGTTCCTTGTGCAATATTAGCAAAAGGACCACCATGTATAATAGCAGGATTTTCTTCTAAGGTTTGTACTAAGTTAGGCTTAACAGCATCTTTTAATAAAATAGCCATTGCATTTTCGGCCTTCAAATCTCTTGCGAAAATTGGTTTTCTGTCAAATGTAAAACCAATAAAAATATCACCAAGACGTTTCTTTAAATCTTCAAAATCTGTCGCCATACATAAAATAGCCATCACTTCGGAAGCTGGTGTAATATTAAAACCATCTTCACGAGGTACACCATTTGCTGTTCCACCAAGACCAATTGTTATTTGTCTTAAAGCACGATCGTTCATGTCTATAACACGTTTCCACAAAATGGTACGAGGATCTATGTTTAAATTTCGTGTTTTACTCTGTATATTATTGTCAATTAAAGCAGATAATAAATTGTTAGCTTTTTCAACAGCATTAAAATCACCAGTAAAATGCAAATTAATATCTTCCATTGGTACTACTTGAGAGTAGCCACCACCAGCAGCTCCACCTTTAATCCCAAAAACAGGACCAAGCGAAGGTTCGCGTAAAACGACTGTTGCTTGCTTGCCTACCTTGTTAAGACCTTCGGTTAAGCCAATAGAAACTGTTGTTTTTCCTTCTCCTGCAGGAGTTGGTGTAATGGCAGTTACAAGCACTAGATTATTTTGTTTTATCTTATTTTCATCAATCAGATTTAAAGGAAGCTTTGCTTTGTATTTACCATATAGTTCTAAATCGTCTTCAGAAATAAGTAATTTTTTTGCAATGTTTTTAATATGTGTAATGTCGTTTGCTTGAGCGATTTCAATGTCAGATAAATGCGCCATAGATTGTTAGTTTAATTTTTAAGAGGTTGAATGTAATTAATTTACAGCTAATATTTAAAAGCAAGCTTAAATTTTACTTGCTAAAAACTAAGCGGGAATAAAAATAGTTAAAATGATATATAAATTCGTTTAGATTATTAGATTTTTTAATTTCATCGAACATATAATTCTTTCTATCGGTTACATTCTGTTCTTTTTATATAAATATCCCAATTCTATTGCCAAATCTTTTGGTAAATCATATATTTGGCGCATGAATAAAAAATGGTATATAATTGGTTTTGTTATAATTTTAGCTTTTTTAAGCGGAGTTGTAACTCAACAACATATATCTAAGCCTAATCAGGAAATAGTATTATATTTTACAAGCAATGCTATAGATTACGATGAGGTAGAGGAAGCTGTTTCGGATATAAAGCATCAGTTGGAAGCGGTAGGTGTATCTAATATTCAAGTTACCAAGTTTGATAATGGTGAGTTTAATATTACTTATCATAGTATGTCTAAAGTTTCAGACATAAAGCGAATTTTATCAAATTTTGGTGCAATTTCTCTTAATGAAGAGCCTCCTTCTCAAGTTCCTGCAGAAAAGTCTAAAGCTTCATTTAATTTTGATGTATATGAAATTAAAACAGTTTCTGATACTGATTTTAATATTCAATATGTAACCACTTCGTCATCTTCAAAGGAAGGTTATAAACAAAATTTAGAAACTAATTATTTTGCTTATAAAACGTCGAGTATTTTCGACTTTCATAAACAAAATGAAACAACTGCTTATAAAATCTATAACCAAAATAGATTTGTATTTAGTTGTAACTCTCATAAAATTCCAGAGGTTAGAGCTGGACCTTATCTTTTAGGGTGATACCATTAGCTGAGGCTAGGTGTTTCCTATTACTTCAAGCGTTAAAGTCAATTATTGAATTCAAAATTTTTAATTGCACAAATTATAAATGCTTTTTGTATGTAATCGAAAAGCTTTTTAAATAACAATATAAACTTAAACATTAATTGTCAAATTACGAGTAAAATTATATTTGCTCCTCCTGAAAATCAGGGATAGTTTGACCCAATAAACAATTTAGTAATGCAAAACAAAGGAATAGTAAAGTTGTTTGCCCTGTTATTTGGATTGGTAAGTATTTATCAATTATCATTTACATTTAAAGCAAATCAAATTGAAAGCAATGCAAAAGAGGCAGCGATAGCTAAAATTGCAGAAACAGAAGATGAATACGATGCTCTTAGAGGAATTGAAGAAGCAAGATATTTAGATTCTCTAAACAATCTAGAAGTCTTTAATATTGGTATAGCAAAATATACATATACCGAAGTTAAAGAGAAATCTATGAACCTTGGTCTTGACCTTAAAGGAGGTATTAGTGTTATTCTTCAAATTCAGGTTGATGATATTTTAAAGGGACTAGCAAACAAGAGTAAAGACCCTGTATTTAATAAAGCATTAAATGATGCTGAAGAACTACAAAAAAATAGTCAGAATACATATTTAGACGATTTCTTTGTAGCATTCGATGCTATAAAAGGTGACACAAAATTAGCATCTCCAGATATTTTTGCTAATCGTGATTTAAGTGATGAAATCACTTTTAACATGACAGACGATGAAGTAAAGCCAATTTTAAGAACAAAGATTGACGAATCAATCGTTTCTGCATTTGAAGTTTTGCGTAAACGTATTGACCAATTTGGAGTAACACAACCAAATATTCAACGTTTAGGAACTTCAGGGCGTATATTGGTAGAATTACCAGGTGTTAAAGATAAGCAACGTGCAACAGAGTTAATTACTACAACTGCACAATTAGAATTTTGGGATGTTTATAAAGCTGAAGAATTAGGAGTCTTTTTAAATCAAGCAAATGAAGTTTTAAAAGGATTAGTTGATACGAAAACTGAAACCAATGAAGCTGAATCGCAAGATGAGCAAGATAGCACCATAGATGATTTGTTAGGTGAAACTACTACAGATTCTACCGATGTAGCTACTTTAGGACCTTTATTTGATTTAATTAGGGTTCCTGGTCAAACAGGACAGCCTATGTTAGCTATGTTTGAAGCGAAGGACAAACAAATAGTATTAGAATATTTAAATAGAAGTGAAGTACGAGCTTTATTACCAGCAGAACAGCGTTATGCTAAGTTTGTTTGGGGAAAGCAAACAAAAGAGAATCCGCTTGTTGAGCTTTATGCTTTAAAAGGAAATAGAGATAATACACCTGAATTAAGTGGAGCGGTTGTGACTGATGCTCGTAACCAATTTGGACCTACAGGAGAATCAGAAGTATCTATGCAAATGAATGCTAGAGGTGCTAAGGTTTGGGAAGAAATGACAGGAAGAGCTTATGCACAACAAAGCCAAATAGCTATTGTTTTAGATGATATAGTATATTCTGCACCAGGAGTAACAACTGGACCAATATCTGGAGGAAGCTCATCAATCTCTGGAAACTTCACATTAAATGAAGCAATAGATTTAGCAAACGTATTAAGAGCAGGTAAGTTACCAGCTTCAGCAGAGATTGTTCAAGCAGATGTAGTTGGACCATCATTAGGTCAAGAAGCTATCGATAGCGGAATGAAGTCTTTTATGATTGCTTTAGCCTTAGTATTAGTTTGGATGATATTTTACTATGGTAAAGCAGGTGTGTTTTCGGATATAGCATTAGTGTTGAACATTATTTTAATCTTTGGTATTTTAGCAGGTTTAGGAGCTGTATTAACACTTCCTGGAATTGCTGGTATTGTATTAACAATAGGTATTGCAGTTGATGCAAACGTTCTTATTTATGAGCGTGTTCGTGAAGAGATATCTAAAGGTAAAGGACAAAAAGAAGCAATTAAGGATGGATTTAGTAATGCACTATCTTCAATTTTAGATGCCAATATTACTACAGGATTAACAGCGTTAATTTTATTTGTATTTGGTACAGGGCCAATTAAAGGATTCGCAACAACTTTATTAATAGGTATAGTAACATCATTATTTACAGCCATATTTATTACTAGATTACTCATTGATTGGTATGTAAATAAAGGAGGAAAATTAGATTTCTCTACATCTTTAACTAAAGGACTGTTTAGAAACATCAATATTGATTTCTTGAAAAAGCGTAAAATATCTTATGTGATTTCTGGAGTTATTATTATTGTTGGTTTATCTTCATTATTTACGACAGGTTTAGATGAAGGTATTGATTTTGTTGGAGGAAGAACTTATACTGTTCGTTTTGACCAAGATGTAAACACCGAAGAAGTTAAAGACGCTGTAGTAGCAACATTTGGAAGTGCTGAAGTAAAAACTATAGGTAGTGCTAATCAATTAAAAATATCTACCAAATATAAGATTGATGAAAATTCAACAGAGGTAGATGAGGAAATACAGAGTAAACTCTATCAATCTTTAGGGACATTTTTGCCAAGTGGATTAAGCTATGATGATTTTAATGATAGTGATAATAATGTAGGTATAATGTACTCTGGAAAAGTTAGTCCAACAATAGCCGATGATATTAAGAAATCTTCTATTTGGGCTGTATTAGGATCGTTAATAGTGGTATTCTTATACATTTTATTACGATTTAAAAAATGGCAATTCTCATTAGGTGCTGTTGCGGCAGTATTTCATGATGTATTAATTGTACTAGGTGTATTCTCAATTACATGGAAATTTATGCCATTTAGTATGGAAATTGATCAAGCATTTATTGCAGCGATATTAACGGTAATAGGTTACTCACTTAATGATACTGTGGTAGTATTTGATAGAATTAGAGAGTTTTTAAATGAGCATACAGGTTGGGAGTTTGGAAAAACAGTAAACACCGCTTTAAATAGCACTTTAAGTAGAACGTTAAACACCTCTTTAACTACTTTAGTAGTGTTATTAGCAATGTTCATTTTTGGTGCAGATTCGTTAAGAGGATTATTATTTGCATTAATTGTGGGTGTTATAGTTGGTACATATTCGTCTGTATTTATAGCAACACCAGTAATGCACGATACAGTAAATAAGTTAGATAAAAAGAAGAAGTAGTTTTTCTTTGAGTTATATAATTTAAAAAGCCTTTCCTTTTGGAGAGGCTTTTTTTAGTTTGTAAAAAAATGTATGTTTTTTTATTGCTCTTAATTAAATGAATTCCTAAAATAAAGACGTATTATATTGGATTAAAAAGGTAAGAATAAAATAATTAGTTAGTTTTTGTAAAAGACATTTTATCACCAACTTCAATATTTAATTGTTGTGATAGACCACCATTTATTTCAAGTACAAATTGTGCAGGTGTTCCAGAAGGTAAAGAAGCTTCGTCTAATGGTTTTGCGTTTTCTTGAATACTAACTATAGTATTGTTGTTATCTAGATAAATAATATCTAATGGTATAAGCGTGTTTTTCATATAAAAAGAACGCATTTGCATATTAGGGAATATAAAAAGCATTGCATTGCTGTCTTTCATAGATTCACGATTCATTAAACCTGTTTGTGTTTCGTAATCGTTATCGGCAATTTCGATATCAAAAGAAGCAATTAAAGAGTCATTTACAGCTTTATATAAGCTTAACTCACCTTCTTTTTTGAATGTGATTTTGGTTGGTGTTATAATTTTTTTTTCTTCTTTACAAGAGCTTATTATTAGTAACAAAGAACTTATAGCCAAAAGGATTAATGATTTTGTAAAGTTATTGAGTTTCATAACTATTCAGATTTTGGCTTATAGAGAAACATGAAATATAAACCAATGATTATAAAAGGAATACTTAGTAATTGGCCATTGTTTAATACGTTACCAAAAAATGCAGCTAAATCTTCACCGCTTTGAGGTTCTTTAAAATATTCAACAATGAATCGAACAGTCCAAAGCATTACTAAAAACAACCCAAAAAGAAATCCTGTTTGTTCACGCTTCTTGGACTTCCAATAAGTTAACCAAAGAATTAAAAACACAAATACATACCCAAAGGCTTCATATAGTTGTCCAGGATGTCTTGCAAAATCTTCATTTAGCGCTTTAAATACAACACCAAAACTACTATCTGTTTTATAACCAACCATTTCAGAATTAAAGAAGTTTCCTATCCTTACGAAGATAGCACCAAGTGCTACAGGAACAACTACACGATCTAAAATCCAAATAACTGATTTTTTTAGTATTTTTTTATTGTACAAATACATAGATATAATCATACCAATAGCTGCGCCATGACTAGCTAAACCGCGAAAGCCTGTAAATTCAAATCCGCCAGCAAATTTAAATGGTAAAAAGATACTTAAAGGATCGTCTAGAATAAGCTCAGATTGATAAAAAACCACATGACCAACACGAGCACCAATCATGATTCCTAATACGGAATAAATAAATAAGGAATCTAATTTATCTTCGGTTTGATTTTCGTGTTTGTAGATTTTTTTCATGATATACCAACCTAAAATAAAGGCTGCCATCCACATCATGCTATAGTAATGAATCTTAAAATCACCAAAAATTGGAATACCTTCAGATTGCGGATCCCAAACGATTTGTAAAAAGTGCATATATAATCAAAGTTTGATACGTAAATATAATTAAATGAAATGGATTATTGAATCCTTTTATAAGTGTAGATATTATTTTTTATCAACCTTTTCTGGAACAGGGTCGTAACCACTTCCTCCCCAAGGCGACGAAGCGAAAAAGAAAATGTACGGTGTACATTTTTAGCGAACGTGCGAGCTGGCGCAAGGGCAATTTTTAGTTGTCATCCTTTTCTGGAACAGGGTCGTAACCACTTCCTCCCCAAGGATGACAACTAAAAATACGTTTTATTGCCAATTTACCGCCAAAAAGTAATCCATGTTTCTTTAGGGCTTCAACGGTGTAATGCGAGCAAGTTGGCTGATATCTACATGTGGCTGGTGTTAATGGAGATATTATCGTTTGATAAATTCTAACCAAAAAAATAAAAGGCGCAATAATAATTTTTTTAAGCATGATTAGTTAGTCGAAAACGTTGTTCCGTCTTTACCATCTTTAAGTTGAATTCCAATATCTGCTAATTCATCTCTAATTTTATCAGATAAAGCAAAATCTTTGTTTACTCTAGCTTCAGCTCTCATATTAATAAGTAACTCAACTGTGTCAGATAATTTGTCTGAACCATTTGTATTATTTTCTGAAACGTTTAGTAATCCAAGGATATCAAAAATAAATACATTTAAAGTTGATTTTAAGATGTCAAAATCTTTTTGAGAAATTGTTGCCTTTCCGTCTTTAACTTGATTAATAAATTTAACAGCACTAAATAATTCAGCAATTAAAATAGGTGTGTTAAAATCATCATTCATAGCATTATAGCAATTCTGCTTCCATGAAGAAATATCAAAATTGGTAGTGGTGTTAGATGCTTCTAATTTTGATAATGTATTTACAGCATCCATCAACTTATTAAATCCTTTTTCTGAGGCTTCTAGCGCTGCACTACTAAAATCTAGAATACTTCTATAGTGCGCCTGCATCATGAAAAACCTAGTAACACTTGGTGAAAAAGGTTTATTTAGTTTATCGTTTTCTCCAGTAAAAATTTCATTAGGTAAAATGTTATTTCCGGTAGATTTTGCCATTTTTTGACTGTTTAAAGTCAGCATATTTGCATGCATCCAAATGTTTACAGGACTCTTGTCATTACAAGCTTCAGCTTGAGCAATTTCACATTCGTGATGAGGGAATTTTAAATCCATACCGCCACCATGAATATCAAATTGTTCACCCAAATATTTTGTGCTCATTGCCGTACACTCTAAGTGCCAACCAGGGAAACCATCACTCCAAGGGGAGGGCCAACGCATAATGTGTTGAGGTTCGGCTTTTTTCCAAAGAGCAAAATCTTGTGGATTTTTCTTGTCAGATTGACCATCCAACGCTCTACTATTATGGATTAAATCTTCTAGATTACGACCACTTAATTTTCCGTAATTATGGGTTTCGTTAAATTTATGTACATCAAAATAAACCGAGCCATTAACTTCATAGGCTAAGCCTTTGTCAAGAATTTCTTTAATGATTTCAATTTGTTCAATGATGTGTCCAGTAGCTGTAGGTTCTATACTAGGAGGTAAAAAGTTGAATTTATTAAGCGTGTTATGAAAATCGACCGTGTACATTTGCACAACTTCCATAGGTTCTATTTGCTCTAAACGTGCTTTTTTTGCTATTCTGTCTTCTCCTTCGTCTGCATCGTTTTCTAAATGACCAGCATCAGTAATATTTCTAACGTAACGAACTTTATATCCTAAATGCTTGAAGTAACGAAAAATCATGTCAAACGACATAAACGTTCGTACATTACCCAAATGGACATTACTATAAACTGTTGGACCACAAACATACATACCTACATAGCCTTCATTTATAGATTTAAAAATTTCTTTTTTACTGGTTAATGAATTATATATTTTTAATTCTTGATTTTTATAAAGTTGCATGCTAATTAAATAGATTTTGGTTGATTTTGAGCACTTTTAAAACTGTGTATCTAATTTAATATAATCTAAGAATTCTCTTCTAGTTTTTTTGCTTTTAAATTTGCCTCCAAATTCACTAGTTACTGTACTGCTTTCTGTATCTCTAATTCCTCTAGAATTTACGCATAAATGTTTTGCGTCTATAACACAAGCTACATCTTTAGTGTTTAAAACTTTTTGGAGTTCTTCAACTATTTGTATGGTTAAACGCTCTTGCACTTGTGGCCTTTTCGAAAAATAATCTACAATACGATTCATTTTAGATAGACCTACAACTGTACCATTAGAAATATAGGCAACATGTGCTTTTCCAACTATTGGTAATAAATGGTGTTCGCAAGTTGAATACACAGTAATGTTCTTTTCAACAAGCATTTCGCCATATTTATATTTGTTATCAAAAGTAGAAGCATTGGGTTTATTCTTTGGGTCTAAACCACCAAATATTTCTTTAACGAACATTTTAGCGACACGATTTGGTGTTCCTTGTAAACTATCATCTGTTAGGTCCAGACCAAGGGTTTCCATAATGTGCCTAACATCATCTTTTATGATATCAATTTTTTCTTCTCTAGTCAATTTAAAAGCGTCTGCTCTTAATGGTGTATCTGAAGAGGTTCCAACATGATTATCTCCTAAAGAATCAAAATCTTCAATTTCTCTTTCTATTTTCATATATAATGCTATTTAAAAACAAATAAACAGGGCACAAAGGTAAGCATTTCCTGAATTTTAACAGTTGAATTAACAAAGTATTAATTTTGAACGATATATGTAATAATTTCAACGAACAGAACGTTTTATTTATCAAATATTGCTTACTTTTTCACCGCTATTACAATTGACGAGAAAATGCTTAAAACATTACTTTTTCTTAATACTTTATTTTTATTCTGTATCGCTGGGATAGCTAATGCACAATCTGTTTCTAATTATTCTGGTTCAAAAACGGTTATTTTTGACTCTAATGTTGATACTCCTTTAAATAGCATGGAAAAAGAAATGCTTACAGATATTTATGGTGAAACGCTCCAGAAAAATGTATTAGATAATCCACAACGCTTAAAAAGCATTAAGAATATTCTTAGAAATAGAGTTGAAATACTTAATTTGCCTAATTACCCAAAAGATTATAAATTACTATCTCAAGTACCTTTGTTTGATAAGTATAATACATCTTTAAAAAGAGAAAAATTTAAAAAAGCCAAATTTAATCCATTAAAATATAATTTCGATTTTTACGCAAAACAAGCACAAGTTTTTAGAGTAGACAACACCGATTATTATATTATAATTAAGTCCCAACATCAAAATTAACCTCCCTCATGATTAAAAAGTTACTTTTTCTATTTTTTGTTTTTTGTTCGTTATCAATGTTTGCACAAATGATATACATGACAGATGGAACTAGAAGTAATACATGTGCTGGAACATTTTATGATTCGGGAGGTGTTGGTAATTATAGAAATAACGAAACAATCACACATACTTTATGTCCAAATATTCTAGGAAGTCAAATTCAATTAGATTTTACTTCTTTTGACTTAGAGGCGAACGCTGATTTTATTACTATTTATAATGGACCAGACACAACCTATGATGTTATAGGTACTTTTAGCGCGACGAGTCCAGGATTGGTTACCGCTGCTTTAGCATCGGCACAACCTAATCCACTTGGATGCCTCACAATTGCTCAAAGTACTGATAGTGTTAATACATTTTCAGGCTGGGAAGCAACTATATCTTGTTTTCAGCCTTGCCAAAATATTGTAGCAAGTTTAGACTCTACGCTTCCAGCTGCTGACCCAGATGGTATTGTAAGGATATGTCAAGGGGATAACATAACATTTAATGGGAGTGGTGCGTTTTCGGTTAGTGGTGTAGGAGCATCTTATGAATTATTTATGGGAGATGGTGTTTCTCTTACAGGCCCTTTAATAGGTGATGCTTTTAGTACTAATTACACATTTAATGATGAGGGAATCTATGAAGTAAGTCTTGTTGTTACTGATGCAAGCCCTCAAGGGTGTACTAGTACAAATAAAGAATCTATTTTTGTATATGTGTCTTCGACACCGGATTTTACAGGTACACAAGCTGCCAATGATACTTTTTGTTTAGGGGAGTCCACAACTATTGAAGGTGTGGTAACTCCAGTTACTCAAATTGCGAATTGTGCTAATGGAGGAGAAGAAACAGCTCTTGGAGATATTCAAGGCGTTACCTTTACTTCAACTTTAGATTTAGATTGTTTTCAATCGCAAAACTTGACCAACATCGCGCAATTAGAAAGTATATGTATAGTTATGGAGCATACTTATATTGGCGACTTAGAGATAACTGCTATAAGTCCAAATGGACAAAGGGTAACTTTACATAATAGAACAGGAACATCATTACAACTTGGAAACCCTATTGTAACAGATGGTACAGGACCAGGACAAGGTTGGGAGTATTGTTTTTCAATGTCAGCTACTAACTTATTACCTGATGGCAACTTAGTTCAATCTGGAACACCAACAACTAGCCTTACAGTTGAGGCAGGAACTTATTTGCCTGTAGGAGATTTTAACGATTTTGTTGGAACACCAATAGATGGTCAATGGTCCTTAGAAATTATTGATTATCTAGCACAAGATGATGGTACTATTTTTAGTTGGGCATTAAATTTCGATGAGTCATTATTTGCTTCAAATTATACATTTACACCAAGTTATCCTACTCAGGGCTGGGATGCCGATTTATCAATTACAAATACTGTTGGGAATACTATAACAGTGCAACCTACAACATCTGGAACACATTGTTACACTTATAGGGTTATTGATGATTTTGGTTGCGAATATACTGAGCAGGTGTGTGTTGAAGTACTACCAGAAGTAATCCCATTATTGCCAACTCCAATAGATTTATGTGATGACAACATTAATGACGGGTTTACAGTTTTTGATTTAACTATAAAAGACTCAGAAATTACAGGGGGAAATCCCAATTGGTCTGTACAGTATTTTGAAACTAATGCTGATGCAATAAGTAACACTAGTCCAATAAATCCAGCAACATCTTACACAAATACGGTAGTTAATTCGCAAACAATTTATGTGCGTGTTACTGATAGTGCTACAAGTTGTTTTGGCTTTACAACACTAGACTTAAATGTATTGCCAAATCCAGATTCATTAGACGATGCACCAGATATAGAACTGTGTGATGATAATAACACAGGAGATAATCAAGAAATATTTGACTTAACTCTTAACGAAGCTTACATTTTAAATGGAGAAGTTGGGGTCACAGCAACTTATTACCAAAATGATACAGATGCCCAAAATGCCGTAAACGCAATTGGAACGCCGACAACATATACAAACACCTCTTCGCCACAAACTATTTATGTGAGAGTCACCAACGATGTCACGTCATGCTTTGTCGTCGTTGATTTTGATATTCTTGTTAATGAATTGCCAGATGCTACCACAGTTACCGATTATTTTATTTGTGAAGTTAATGCAGATGGTGTGGCTCAGTTTAATTTAGAATCTAAAACGACTGAAATTTTAAACGGTCAAAATCCAACAGATTTTGCAGTTACATATCATATTTCTCAAACTGATGCTAACACAGGAGCAAACCCATTAGCAAGTCCATATACCAATATATCTAATCCTCAAACCATTTATGCAAACATTAGAAATATAAACACAAATTGTTATGATGCGTCAATGAGCTTTAATATTGAAGAACTTAATACACCTTCAGCAAATGCAGATTTAGTTCCTATTGAATATACATTATGTGATGATTTTAATGCCAATGATGGATTTGCTCAATTTGATTTAACTACCCAAGATGCTTTTGTGTTGGATGGACAAGACCCATTAGTTAATGTAGTTAGCTATTATGCGTCGCAAACAGATGCTGATGCTGGAGTTAATGCATTAGGATCACCTTATGAAAACACTTCTAATCCACAAATTATTTATGCGCGAGTTGATGATACTTCTGCGATAAATGCCGTGTGTTATGCTACTACTGAGTTGACTTTAAATGTGAATTTATTGCCTGAATTCGCTTTAGATAATAACTATGTAATTTGTGTGAATACCAATGGTACAGAAATTATTGGGCCTCCATTAATAGATACAGGATTATCTGTTTTTGATTATACGTTTGAATGGCGTTTAAATAATGTTGTTATCTTAGGAGCTACAGATTCAAGTTATCTAGCTACACAATCTGGCGACTATAGTGTCACAGTAACTAATAATATAACTAGCTGTCAACTAGTAGAGAATACTACAGTTAGTGAAAGTACTCCTCCTCTTGTGACTGCAACAGTAACATCTTCAGCTTTTGCAAATAATCATATTATTGAAGTTGAAGCTTTAGGAGGAGGAGACTATGAATATAGCTTAGATAATGGGCCTTGGCAAGATAGTAATATCTTCGAAAATGTATCTTTAGGAGAGCATATAGTAATGGTTAGAGATAAAAATGGTTGTGGTTTTGCCAGCACATCAGTTACAGTTATTGATTATCCTAAGTTTTTTACACCAAATGGAGATGGCTATAACGACACTTGGAATATTTCTGGCATAAATTCACAGCCAAATGCACAAATATTCATTTTTGACAGATATGGCAAATTGTTAAAGCAAATAAGTCCAACAGGTGATGGTTGGAATGGTACATTTAATGGATATAATCTTCCATCGGCAGATTATTGGTTCACAGTAAAGTATATTGAGCCAAATAGTGGTGATAAGAAAGAATATAGTGCTCATTTTGCTTTAAAACGATAAAAAGAACTTTTACTTAAAAAATTTCTTATTTTCGAGACTTCAATTTTTTATTGAGTGTTCATGAGTAGGATAAAACATTTTACATTTCTTATTTTTTTAATAAGTGTTTTCGGAGTTTTTGCACAAGAACCTAACGATTGTGGTAACGCAACTGTAATTTGTGGCAGTATTAACTTTACCTATACACCAACTGGTCCAGGAAATGATGATTTTGCAACAAACCCGAATCCTCCTTGTTTACCAACTGGAAATGTTGAGAGTCAAAGTGTGTGGTTGGAAATAACTATAGATAATCCAGGGCTTTTAGAATTTGTAATAAAACCTAACAACGGTTTTGATGATTACGATTGGGCTATTTATGGACCAAATGCAACTTGTAATACTTTAGTTAATCCAGTACGTTGTTCTTCAACTCAGTTTATAGGAGATGGCTCAACTGGTTTGGGAAATGGAACAACCGACACATCTGAAGGCCCAGGTACTGGCGATGGATTTTTAGCACCATTACCAGTTAATAATGGTGAGCGTTATTTACTTTTTATTAATAATTGGTCTAGTACCTCATCAGGTTTTGATTTAGAGTTTGGTGGTACAGCCACATTTAATGAACCACCAACAATAGATGCGCCAACTGGAACAGCATTAGATATTGAACAATGTGATACCGATGGTGTGGATGATGGTATTTCAGAGTTTGATTTAACGGTGAATACGCCAATTATTGTTGGTACGCAAACTGGAGTAGATGTAAAATATTATATCACAGATAGTGATGCTCAAATAGATAATAATGCTATCTTAAATCCAGCCAATTATAATAATATTACAAGCCCACAAACTATACATGCTAGAATTACCAATATAGCTTCTGGGTGTTTTGAAACTACTGAGTTTGATATTGTAGTACTCCCAACTTTAAATATAGGTGTGCCAAATAATCTATATATATGTGACGATAATAATGATGGTTTTACGCAATTTGATTTAATGCAAAATGAAGCTTTAATCCGAAATGGAGAGCTAAATGCAAATGTAACATATCACTCAACCGAGAATGATGCCAATTTAGGGATTAATGATTTGTCTAATCTTTATACAAATGTTATAGCTTACACACAAGAAACAATTTGGACAAGATTAGAAAATACGATTACTGGTTGTTACAGTATTGCTTCTTTTACTATAGATGTTTTTGATACGCCAATATTAAATGCAATTCCTAATCAATTAATCTGTGATGATGATAATGATGGTCTTTGGGTTTTTAATTTTTCAACGTTAAACTCAACAGTTTTAGGAAGTCAATTGCCTACGGTTTTTTCTGTAAGTTATCATACGTCGCAAGTAGATGCTGACGCTAATTCTAACCCAATTACAAGTCCTTATACAAATCAAATTGCTTATCAAGACGAAACTATTTATGCTAGAATAGAAAACAATTTAAATACTAATTGCTATGAGACTGGGAATTTTATTATTGATGTATTCAATAGCCCTACGGCAACAGCTACTAATTTTGAATTGTGCGATAATCTTGATGATGGAAATGATACTAATGGTATTGTAACGTTTGATTTATCATTGAAAGAAGCTGAGATTTACGGAACTCAATCTGCTGCCGAATTTGAAATAAAATTTTATTACAGTCAAGCAGCAGCAGATACAGCAATTGCTGGAACAGAAATCACTAACCCAATTCAAAATACTAGCAATCCGCAAACAATTTTTGCAAGAATAGAAAATAGAGGCAACACAAATTGCTATGAAACGACAAGTTTTGATTTGATAGTTAACCCATTGCCTGTAGTTTCTCCAGTAGTTATTTTAACACAGTGTGATGATGATGCTGATGGATATACACCATTCAATTTAACAGAAGCAAATGTTTTAATATCTAATGATTCAGCTAACGAAGTATTTACGTATTATCTAACACAAGCAGAAGCTGATAATGATTTGCTTGCTGATCAAATTCCAAATTTTATCAATTACACGAACCCAACTGCTTTAAATAGTTCGGTTTATGCAAGAGTTGAAACAGTTAATGGTTGTTATAGAACTGCTAGAATTGATTTAGTGGTTGGAGCCACACAAATTCCGCCAGCATTTAATCTTACCTATTTTGTATGTGATGATAAATTAGTAGATAATGATAATACTAATGGAATAGCATCTTTCGATTTTGGTGATGCAACAGCACAAATAGAAGCGTTATTTCCAATTGGTCAAAACTTAACAATCACCTATTACACTAACGAAGCTGATGCTTTAGCTGAAACGAATCCAATTATAGATATTAGTAACCATAGAAATGAAACATTAGCATTCACTCAACAAATTTATGTTCGTGTCGATAATGATAATATCAATGCTTGTTTAGGGTTAGGGCAACATATTACTTTAAATGTAGACCCAGTACCAGATAATAATATTATCACTAATTATGAATTGTGTAGCGATAATGACCAAGCAGTTTTTGATTTAACTACAAAAGATTCTGAAGTCATTGGAACACAAACAACACCTGTTTTAATTAGTTATCACTTAAGCGAACAAGATGCTATTAATAATATTGCAATTGCTAATGCAGCTAATTATACTAATATCACAAACCCTCAAACAATTTATGTAAGAGCCCAATTTGATGATAACGCGAACGGTGTTGGTGATCCAGGAGAGTGTTATAGCACTACAGATATGAATTTTCAGTTAGTTGTAAATCATAATCCAACTATCTTCTTACCAGATAGTATAAGAATTTGTAGTAACCAAGTAGTGACTGATTACGATTTAACCGTTAGAGAAAGCCAAATTACGGATGGTGATAACTCTATTAGCTTAACGTATTACGAAACACAATTAGATTTAGATAATAACAACCCTATTGCAAATCCTACAGCCTATGCCAATACTTTCTTAAACAGAAATATTTTGGTGTTGGCCACAGGTGCAAATTTGTGTACATCTACTACAGTTTTATCGTTGCAAACGATAATTTATGATAATATAAATCAGAACCCAACTCCTATTGAAGAATGCGAAACAGATAATAATGGGTTTGACTATTTTGATATTACAAGAAGAGAAGTAGAAATTTTAAATGGGCTAAATGCAATAGATTTTAGTTTTACTTATTATGAGTTGGAAGCAGATGCAATTGCTGGAAATAACAATAATATTACAAATCTTGTAAACTTTGAAAATACAGTAGCTGTCACACAAATAATTTACGTGAGAGTGCAGCCAATAGCCAATGAATGTTTTATAGTTGTGCCTTTAACACTTATTGTAAACCCTGTTCCTGAAATTGGTATATATGATAAATATGTAATTTGTTTAGATAATACTGATGCGGTTATAAATCCAACATTAACCACATTTTTTCCAAACCCACCAATAGATACACAATTGAATCCACTTGAATATACATTTCAATGGTATAATGGTACTGAAGCGGAGGTGAATAGTAATCCAAATAGCGTTATTATAAATGGAGAAACTGGGCCAATGTATGTTCCAACCACAATTGGTTTTTATACAGTTGTAGCAACTAATATAGTTACTGGATGCAGAATTCCAGCAACGACTGAAGTTGTAGGCTCATATCCACCAGAACAAATAACCGTGAATTTAGTATCTGAAACTTTTTCTGTAAACAATATTATAGAAGTTGAAGTTATCGGAAATGGAGAATATCATTATAGATTAGATTTTGGACCATGGCAAAGTGAGCCAAGATTTGAAAACGTTACAGGAGGAGAACATACAATTTATGTGAGGGATTTATATAATTGTAACGAAATATCTCAAATACAAATCGTAATAGATTATCCACGGTATTTTACACCTAATGATGACGGTTATCATGATACATGGAATATAAAAGGCATGTCTTCTCAAGAAAATTCAACCATACATATATTTGACCGTTATGGTAAATTATTAAAGCAACTCAATCCTCTAGGTAATGGTTGGGATGGGACTTTTAATGGTGAAAAATTACCATCTAGTGATTATTGGTTTATTGTGGAGTTTCAAGAGCCCAATGATGGGGTGGTAAAGCAATTTAGAGCACATTTTACGCTAAAGAGGTAATAAAAAAAAGCGCAATGAAATATTTCATTGCGCTTTTGTATGTTAAAATAATTGTACTATAAATTCATGCTTAATGATAATGTAAAGTTTGAGTTTTCTCTATTGATTCTCGCTGCATTCGTTAACCCAACATTGTATAATTGGTAGTTAATATCTCTTTTAGAATTTTCGTAAGCTAAGTCTAGCTTTGTGCCTCCAAAATTGTAGCCTATTCCTAATGAATAGCCTTTTAAGTCACCGTAAAAAGAAGTGTCATTGTATGGACTTTGTTCCAATCGATAACCTCCTCTAAAGCTAAAATTGTCTTGTCTCAATTCACCTCCAATTCTATAAGTATTGGCTATTTTTAAATTGTTTGAAATATCAGTATTCTGAGATGCAAAATATGTGTCAGATTCTGGTTTAAATTTCGTGCTTCCATAATCCTTTCTAGAATAATCAAAGCTAATAAGTCCTTGTTGGTTAAATACTAAAGCAATACTTCCTGTTATTTTTGCTGGTGTTTGTAATTTGTAATCTGGATATATGTTTATAACTTTCGGATCTACAATAGCTGTAGTTGGTCCACCATCGTCTCTAACAGAAGCTACATATTGACTTGTTTCTTCACTTATGGTATACCAAGTTGGAGAATCATAAGTTAAACCAACTCTTACGTCATTTGAAAGTTTTGCAATACCACCTAATTGGAAAGAAAATCCATTACCAATAGTAGAAAGATTGTTTTCAAAATCCACTTCAGTAACTAAGGATCCAGTATTCGAATTTTCTTCAAATAAAAATGTAGAACGATCGTAATTAATAAAATGAGAATTTAGGTTTATGCCTAAATATAGATTGTCTTCATATTGTGCAGCAAGGTTAATTCCAAATTTTCCATTGTAACCAGTTGCAGCGTATGAATATTGTTGATTAAAAGATCCTGGAGCGATGTTCGAAAAATATAACGTATTATCGTCATCATCTGTATCTGGTTCTAAAATGTATGCTTCATAGCCCAAAAAAGCTTGCTGATTTCTAAAACCAAAAGAAGCCCCTAATTCACTATAGGCATCGTCAATAGATTCTCCTGGTAAAGCAATTATTTCATCCAAACGTAAACCTTGAGCATTTGCTAAAAAATAACTATCAATAGATGTTGTACTTGTTCCTGATGCAAAAAAATCATCATCAAAATTTTGAGTTTGATCATAGGCAAAGCCTAAAACAAACTTTCTCCAAGGGGAATTATTTCGACTGTTAAATACAAAAGCAGCTCCAGCTTGATTAAAAGCAAAATCGGAATTTGAGTTTGTATTTACACCATTAAAATAGTTTGTCTCATTATCAGAATTATAGCTTGAAATTGATAGAGACGTATGGCTATAACTAAAAATAGCTGAACCAGCAGGGTTAATACTCATAGCAGAAATATCTCCTCCTAAGGCGCCAAATGCACCACTCATAGCTTTAAATCTTGCTGTTCCTTCAACATTATCTGATGAGTATCTAACAGCATCAGTAATATCTTGAGCGTACATAGTAGACATAGATAGCATACCTATGAATAGTAATATTAACTTTTTCATACTTTTAATTTTTCTTTTTCAACCTTGTTTAATTGTTTCTTCTAGATGAATTACTTCTACTACTACTTCTAGTTGAACTATTGTTAGAAGACGACCTAGTGCTAGAACTAACATTATTAGATCTTCTAGAACTATTGTTATTAGATCTAGTTGAAGTGTTATTAGATCTAGTTGAAGACGATCTAGTTGTTGTTGATCTACTTGATCTAGTAGTATTCGATCTGGTTCCTACACGAGAACTTCTTGTTGGCCTTGATTGAGAATTCACACGCGAATTACTAGATCTAGTTGCATTAACTCTAGAGTTACTACTTCTAGTAGCATTGTTTCTTAAGTTAGTAGTTCTACTATTTATTGAGCTACGTCTGTTAGAACTAGTTATTCCATTACGTCTATTTGTGATTCCACTTACACCATTATTTGCGTAAACAGATCCTCTTCTGCTTGCGCTATATGCTAAAGTTCTTCTGTTATATATGTTTCCGTAATAGTAATTGTTGTAGCCATAATATGGGTAACCATAATAATAAGGATAACCGTAACCATACCAAGGTCTGCTCCACCCAACATAAAAAGGAGAATACCAATAGTCAGAATAACCATAATAGCCAAAGTTCCAATTGTTGTACCATCCATATCGCGGATACCAAAACGAATCATAAAGAGGAGTTCTATTATAGATATTAACGGTTATATTATCACTATAACCCCAACCAGCATAATTTTCTTGATTTAAAGAATCGTTTTCTACATTATAAGAGCCCTGATAAGAATCTATATCAGTAAAAATAACGCCTTCTGCATTCATGTTATCAAGTTCGTCTGCTTTTTCTTTAAAGTAGTTTTTATAATAGTTTGAGTTTTCAGAGACGTTAGATGTTTCAACATAATTAACTTCTTTGTCAACAATCACTTCAGGTTCTCCATAAATACCATCATTATCATAACTGGCATATTGGTAAGATCCACAGGAAGTTAGTCCTATTGTTAGGATTAACGCTCCAATTATGGATATTTTGGAATTTAAGTAGTTATATAATTTCATATCTCTTTAAATTAAATTGTTGAACATAACAAAAATAGTTAGTTTTGTCCAACTATTTTTTTATTTAACATAGTCACAATTTTTGTGCCAAATTAAAATATATGAGTAAAAATCTCACTAGTAGGAGCGAAGACTATTCAAAATGGTATAACGAACTGGTTGTTAAGGCTGATATGGCTGAAAACTCGGCAGTTAGAGGTTGTATGGTAATAAAACCTTATGGTTATGCTATTTGGGAGAAGATGCAAGCTGAATTGGATAGAATGTTTAAAGAAACTGGACATCAAAATGCATATTTTCCATTATTTGTGCCTAAAAGTTTGTTTGAAGCCGAAGAGAAAAATGCCGAAGGCTTTGCCAAAGAGTGTGCTATTGTAACTCATTACAGATTGCAAAACGATCCTGATAATGAAGGAAAACTAAGAGTTGATCCTGAAGCGAAACTTGAAGAAGAACTGATTGTAAGACCTACAAGTGAAGCAATTATTTGGAATACCTATAAAGGCTGGATTCAATCGTACAGAGATTTACCATTATTAATAAACCAATGGGCAAATGTTGTACGTTGGGAAATGCGTACACGTTTGTTTTTGCGTACTGCGGAGTTTTTATGGCAAGAAGGGCATACAGCTCATGCAACCAAAGAAGAAGCTTGGGAAGAAACAAAGCTAATAAATAATGTTTATGCCGACTTTGCTGAAAACTTTATGGCGATTCCTGTTATTCAAGGATTAAAAACTGAGAGCGAACGTTTTGCAGGAGCCGAGGAAACCATGTGTATAGAAGCACTAATGCAGGATGGAAAGGCGTTGCAAGCTGGAACATCACATTTTTTAGGTCAGAATTTTGCTAAAGCTTTTGATGTGAAATTCACAAATAAAGAAGGGAAACAAGACTATGTTTGGGCAACGTCCTGGGGAGTATCTACACGATTAATGGGAGCTTTAATTATGACTCATAGTGATGATAAAGGCTTGGTTTTACCTCCAAATTTAGCGCCAAATCAAGTAGTCATTGTACCTATTTATAGAAGTGATGAGCAATTAGATGAGGTATCTAAAGTAGCCAATAAAATAATAGCAGACTTAAGAGTAAAAGGTGTTTCTGTGAAATTTGATAACAGAACTACTTTTAGACCAGGAGCAAAATTTGCACAACACGAATTGCAAGGTGTGCCGTTACGTATAGCTATTGGTCCAAAAGATTTAGAAAATGGAACAGTAGAGTTGGCTAGAAGAGATACATTAACTAAAGAAGTAGTTTCTTTGGATGCACTTACTGAAACTGTTGAGAGTTTAATGAAAGAAATTCAAGATGCATTATTTAACAAGGCACTTAATTTTAGAAACTCTCATATTACTGAAGTAGATACGTTTGATGAGTTTAAAGAAGTTTTAGAGAATAAAACAGGGTTTATTTCTGCGCATTGGGATGGTACATCAGAAACTGAAAATAAAATTAAAGAACTAACAAAAGCGACTATTAGGTGTATTCCTATCGATAATGAAGTTGAAGCAGGTAAATGTGTGTACTCAGGAAACGCTTCTAAACAGCGAGTTTTATTTGCAAAAGCTTATTAATAATAAATTTTGCGAAAAAAATCATTAAGAAGTTGCAACATTTAAAAATAGTTGTATTTTTGCATCCGCAATGGAAACATTGTAAGTTATTTGAAAACAATTAGGAGTTTAAAAATTTAGAATTAAATTTGCAAACTCAAAATAAAATGGCCCGTTCGTCTATCGGCTAGGACGCCAGGTTTTCATCCTGGTAAGAGGGGTTCGATTCCCCTACGGGCTACAACGATTTAAAAAAAACAAAATGGCAAATCATAAGTCAGCGTTAAAAAGAATTAGAAGTAACGAAGCAAAACGCTTAAGAAATAAGTATCAGCATAAAACCACACGTAATGCTATTAAAAAATTACGTGATATGGAAAAGAAAAAAGATGCTGAAAAATTATTTCCTTCAGTTATTTCAATGATTGATAAATTAGCTAAGAAAAATATTATCCATGATAATAAAGCAGCTAATTTAAAGTCTGGACTTGCTAAGCACATTGCTGCTTTATAGTAAGTACGTTACAACTTTTATAAAATAAAAAAAGCTTCTCTTAAAGAGAGGCTTTTTTATTTGGCAATAAGCAAAGCCTTAGTTTTTAACTAAGGCTTTGCTTATTTATTATTGTTTGAAGCTTTTGAACTAACTATTCATTGAAATTAAAAACTCTTCATTATTTTTAGTTTGTTTGAAGCGATCGTTAATAAATTCCATAGCTTCTACAGGGTTCATATCTGCTAAGTATTTACGCATTACCCACATTCTTTGTATTGTAGCTTCGTCTAACAAAATATCATCACGACGCGTACTTGAAGATGTTAAATCAATAGCAGGGAAAATTCTTCTATTAGATATTTTTCTATCTAACTGTAATTCCATGTTGCCAGTTCCTTTAAATTCTTCAAAAATTACTTCGTCCATTTTAGATCCAGTTTCAGTTAATGCAGTAGCAATAATTGTTAAGGATCCTCCATTTTCTATATTACGAGCAGCACCAAAGAAACGTTTTGGCTTATGCAAAGCATTGGCGTCAACACCACCACTTAATATTTTACCAGAAGCAGGTTGAACGGTGTTATACGCTCTTGCTAAACGTGTAATAGAATCTAAAAGTATTACAACATCATAACCACATTCTACAAGTCTCTTAGCTTTTTCTAGTACGATGTTTGCAATTTTCACATGTTCGTTTGCTTCCTTATCAAATGTTGAAGCAATTACTTCGCCTCTAACATTACGTTGCATATCTGTTACCTCTTCTGGTCGTTCATCAATTAATAATATCATTTGATAAACTTCAGGATGATTTGCAGCAATTGCATTTGCTACATCTTTTAGTAGCATTGTTTTACCTGTTTTTGGTTGCGATACAATCATACCACGTTGTCCTTTTCCAATAGGTGAAAACAAATCCATAATTCTAGTAGAAATAGTACTTTGTTTTTCAGCTATATTGAATTTTTCCTGTGGGAAAAGCGGTGTAAGATGCTCAAAAGATACACGGTCTCTTACTACTTGGGGATCGAGTCCATTAATTTTTGTTACTTTAATTAGAGGGAAATATTTTTCGCCCTCTTTAGGTGGTCTTACATTTCCTAAAACGGTATCTCCCTTTTTTAAACCAAATAATCTTATTTGAGATTGCGATACATAAATATCATCTGGAGATGATAAGTAATTGTAATCTGATGAGCGTAAGAAACCATAACCATCTTGCATAACGTCTAGAACGCCTTCGCTTTCTATGATAGCGTCAAATTCAAAATCTGGTTCACGATAACGGTTACGATTGTCCTTGTTTCCGTTATTGCCTTGGTTACCTTTGTTTTGGTTGCCTTTATTTTGATTTCTATTTTGATTTCTATCTTTATCTTTTTGAGGACGATTTTGAGGCTCTCTTTTTTGTAAGTCGTTGTTTGTAGATTCTGGCTGTTTAGGTTCTCTTTTTTGAGAATCTTTATTTGAAGGCTCAGGTTTTTGAGGGATTACTTCCTTTTTTTGTTGATCTTTAGCAATATCTGGATTGTTTTCAGATTTTTCTTTAAAATCAATTGTTTTTTGAGAAGGCGCGTCATTATTTCTTTGTACACGCTCTCTCTTTTGTCGTTGAGGTCTCGGACGTTCTTTATCAGCTTTTTGAGGAGCTGGAGCCGAAGTTGGATTTGCAGCTTGATAATCTAAGATCTGATAAACCAAATCAAGTTTTTTTAATGAACGATACTTAGAGATGTTCAGGTTTTTAGCTATTTCCTGTAATTCAGGAAGCTTTTTTTCTTTTAATTGTGAAATTTCAAACATTGTTGAATTAATATAAATGGGTTTTTAAGAAATTAAATTGTTCCTATTTTCCTTTGGGAAATTGAGAGAATAATTTATATGTTTTTTTTGAAGATTTAAAGTCGTGCGGTACAGTATGTTGCACAATACTACTGCAATTATACAACTTTATTTTTAATAAATAGTATATGTTTTAAAAAGAACTATTATTTTTGTCTTTCAAATTTTATAAAGAATGCTTCAAAGAATTCAAACAATTTATCTTTTAGTTGCTGCTGGGATTTCGGCAGGATTAATTTTTGTGTTTGATTTGTGGACAACAAACGAAGGTATTTCTTTTTTTGCAAAAAATGAAATGTTGTACTTGGGTCTATTTTGTGGCTCAGCATTGTTATCTTTGAGTGCAATATTTATGTTTAAAAACAGGAAGTCTCAGTTTGTTATGGGGCGACTTAACATCATATTAAACTTTATTTTACTAGGATTATTTGTGTATCGATCACTAAATTTATCTGGAGAAACTACGGTTTCTGAGAAAGGTATTGGGATTCTTCTACCTATTTTTTCTATCGTATTTTTGGTTTTAGCCAATAAAGCCATAAAAAAGGATGAAGAACTTGTAAAATCTGTAGACCGATTAAGATAAACCTATCATCTTAGTAGTATTAGTGCGTGAAAGCTCAAAGTGAAAACTTTGGGCTTTCTTTTTATCGCTTAAATTCAATCACTTCTAAGTTTTGAATTTTTTTGTTATCAATTTCAAAACGTAGCATTGTTCTTACAGTATGAAATCCATGTTTGCCAATGGCACCTGGATTCATGTGTAAAAGATTTAATTTTTTATCAGGCATCACTTTTAGAATATGTGAGTGACCACATATAAATACATCTGGTGGATTAGATATTATCTCATTCTTTATTCTTGGGCTATATCTTTTTGGATAACCTCCAATATGTGTAATCCAAATATTTACGCTTTCACAAGTAAATCTATTGTTTTCAGGGAATTCAGCTCTAACCTCATGGCTGTCAATATTACCATAAACTGCTCGTAAAGGTTTTATTTTTTTTATTGTATCAGTAACTTGTATATCGCCAATATCTCCTGCGTGCCAAACTTCGTCAGCTTTTTTAACGTGTTTAATTATATCGTCTCCAATATAGCTGTGAGTGTCTGAGAGCAAAAGTATTTTCTTCATATATAAGTAATGACTATTAGCTTATTTAATTATAAAATGTTAATCATAAATCTAAAGTCGTAAATCTATTTATCTTTGTTTACTATTAACAAAAGTATCAAAATAGATTGAGGTATTTTATTGAACTTTCCTATAATGGAAAAGCTTACCATGGATGGCAAAATCAACCTAATGAAATTTCGGTTCAAGAAGTATTAGAGAAAGCGTTGTCTACTTTGCTAAGAGAGACTATTGCTATTGTTGGAGCTGGACGGACAGATGCAGGTGTACATGCTAAACAGATGTTTGCGCATTTTGATACCAATGTAGAGTTTTTAGCAGAAGATTTGATTTATAAATTGAATTCTTTTTTACCAAAGGATATAGCTATACATTCTGTTTTTCAGGTTTCTAGTGATGCACACGCACGGTTTAATGCCTTAAGTAGAAGTTATGTTTATAAAATTTCATTAACTAAAAATGTGTTTGATTATAATTATTCTTATAATTTTAATCTTCCGTTAGATGTTGATGTAATGAATAAGGCGTGTAAGGTGTTATTTGATTATGAAAACTTTAAATGTTTTTCAAAAAGTAATACTGATGTTAAAACATATAATTGCAACATTATGAATGCTGAATGGGTAAAAGAAAATGAAACGCTTATTTTTTCGATTACTGCAAATCGTTTTTTGCGAAATATGGTAAGAGCTATAGTTGGAACAATGATGGAAGTTGGCTTAGGAAAAATTAGTATTGAGCAATTTCACAATATTATAACATCGCAAGATAGATCAAAAGCTGGAGCGTCGGTTCCTGGACATGGTTTATATTTAACCAAAATTGATTACCCAAATCATATTTTAAAAGTAAATGACTAAAAAGAAAGAAAACGTTTTTGATACCAAGCTCTTCAAGAGGTTGTTGTTTTATATAAAGCCTTATCGCTGGGTATTTGTGGTCTCTTTAGTGACTGTTATAGGGTTAGCTGTGTTTGGTGCATTACGACCTAAAGTTTTGCAATTAGCAATTGATGAGAATATTACTAGTCAACAATTTGAAGGTTTTTTGCCTTATATAATTGCTATGTTGGTGCTTTTAATTTTAGAAGTTTCTAGTAATTTGTTATTTATTTATTATGCTGGTTGGCTTGGGCAATCGGTTGTTAGGGATATTAGGGTGAAGCTTTTTAAACACATTCTAGGGTTTAAAATGAAATATTATAACAATTCATCAGTAGGTGTTTTAATTACCAGAGCAGTGACGGATATGGAGCGTATCGCTGATATTTTTGGTCAAGGGCTTTTCATGATTTTTAGTGATATTCTAAAAATGCTATTCGTAGGTATTATGATGTCCTTAATGAATTGGCGTTTAAGTATTATAGTGTTTTGCACATTACCATTTGTTTTAATAGCAACAAAGATTTTTCAGAAATACATGAAAAAAGCCTTTGAAGAAGTTCGTAACGAAGTATCTAACCTAAATTCGTTTGTACAAGAACGTGTTACAGGAATGAAAATTTTACAACTGTTTGCACGTGAAGATATTGAATATAAAAATTTTAAAGCAATTAACGAACGCCATAAAAAAGGCTGGTTAAAAACGGTTTGGTATAACTCTATTTTCTTTCCAATAGCAGAATTATTGTCATCGCTTACTCTTGGATTGGTGGTTTGGTTTGGAGGTTTAAATGTGGTTTTAGAGCAAACAACGTCATTGGGAGATTTAACAGCATTTATAATGATGATTCCTATGATGTTTCGTCCATTAAACCAGATAGCCAATAAGTTTAATACACTTCAAATGGGAATGGTCGCTGCCGATCGAGTATTCAAGGTGTTGGATACCACTTCTAATATTGATGATTCAGGAGAAGTAATTGCATCACATTTTAAAGGAGATATTTCATTTAATAATGTTCATTTTTCTTATGTTGAAGACGAAGAAGTACTCAAAGGTATTTCGTTTGATGTGAAAGCTGGAGATATGGTTGCCATAGTTGGTGCTACTGGAGCTGGAAAGTCGACCATTATTAATTTATTGAATCGTTTTTATAAAATTGATTCAGGAGATATTTTAATAGATGATACCAATATCAAAGAAGTGACATTAAACTCACTTAGAAGACAAGTTGCTGTAGTACTACAAGATGTGTTTTTGTTTGCAGACACTATTTTGAACAATATAACTTTAAGAGACCCTAACATTACAGAAAAGCAAGTTCAAAAGGCTGCAAAGCAAATAGGCATTCACGATTTTATAATGAGCTTACCAAATGGCTATTATTATAATGTAAAAGAGCGTGGTGTGATGCTATCGTCTGGACAGCGTCAATTAATTTCTTTCTTAAGAGCGTATGTAACCAATCCGAGTATTTTAATATTAGATGAGGCCACGTCATCAGTAGATTCTTATTCTGAACAATTAATACAAGATGCTACTGATAAAATTACTGAAGGTAGAACCTCTATTGTTATTGCACACAGATTAGCAACAGTAAAAAAAGCTAACAATATTATAGTATTGGATGCAGGTGAAATTGTGGAACAAGGGACACATGCTGAGCTTTTAGAAAAGCAAGATGGTTATTATCGTAATTTATACGAAGTGCAGTTTTTGCAAGAGGAGATAGCTTAGGGAGCTTACTTTTGTTTTTTTGACGAAAAGTTAAGTCAAGTCTTCCTTAATTTTTTCAACAAGTTCTTCAGTGTTTTTATACATAATAAATTCGCCATTTTTAATATAAGAAATTTGTCCTGTTTCTTCGGAAACTACAATGGCAAGTGCGTCTGTTTTTTCAGTAATTCCTATGGCAGCACGATGTCTTAAGCCAAATCGTTCTGGGATGTTTTTTTCATTGTTAACTGGAAGAATAACGCGTGTTGCTTTAATAACATTCTCTGCTATAATTATAGCACCGTCATGTAAAGGACTGTTCTTAAAAAAAATACTTTCCAAAATGGGTTGGGTAACCTTAATATTCATTTCGTCTCCAGTAGCTAATAAAAAGTCAAGGTTATTGTTGCGTTCTAATACAATTAAAGCGCCTGTTTTTGAACTTCCCATTTTTACACAAGCAGCTACAACTGTTTCAGCTTCTGTATCATGGATAGCTTGGGTTCTTAAAAAATTTAGGCGTTTAGTTATACCACTTTTAGAACCAATGTTAGTGGAGCCAATCATTAATAGAAATTTTCTAATTTCTGGTTGAAACACTACAATTAAGGCAATAATACCTACACTCATAAACCCACCAAGAATCTTAGTAAGCATTTTCATTTGTAAAGCATCAACTAGTAAAAAAATAAGATATGTAATAACAATACCTACAAAAATATTGATAGCAACAGTTCCTTTAATTAGCTTGTAAACGTAGTATAGTAGTAGAGCTACTAAAATAATATCTATAACATCTAGAACAGTAAATTTTAATAAGTCGTCAAATATTTCCAAGCCTAGGTTGTATTTTAAATTTTAATAAATATAGTTAATTATAGATTATTTCTTGATTTAAAACTTCTAAGCCATTTGATTTAACTGAAAGCAACTTACTTTTAATACTAATATAATCTTGAAACGATAATTTAGAATTGAATGACAGTTTAATTGTAAGTTTTCCAGACTCCACTAATGTATCTATCAGCTTAAAAAAGCTGTTAAAATCATATTCTTCAATTTCTATATGATTTTCAAATTCACTTTTAATTTCAATTTGCCCTAGAGAGTTAAATTTTACTTCACCTAAATAATTTTCTGAAGAAAATTCAGGTTCAAGTTTATTAGTATGATTGATTTGAAAGTCAATATCAGTAAACTCAATAAAAGACAGGTTTTTTAACTCTATATTATTACAGGTAAAGTAGTTGTGAAAACTATGCTTTTCATCGCCTTGTCGCTTTTCTTGTAAGTACTGTAAGTGAGGCAAAATTTGTTTAAGTGTTAAGCGTTTATCGATATTTACAAGCCAATTGGTAGCACTAATCATATTTCTACGGTTAAATTCTATACTATCATTTTCTTCATCATAGAACATATAGACTGGTGACACATCTACAACTTCAGTAATATCTTTATTAGTAGTTTCTGGTAATTGTACTACACGCTTATTACATGAGCTTAATAAACAAAATGTAAAAAAGAGAGTTATTATTTTTTTCATTTATTTAATATTTGGTATGGGTCTTTGCTTGTCAAATGCCCATTATGGGCCTTCATTAATTAAGTTGATTTGTAAGTTTTACGCATTCCATGGCTTCTTTAACATCATGAACACGTAATATGTTTGCGCCTTTTAACAAAGCAATAGTATTTAACGATGTGGTGCCATTTAAAACTTCGTTTGGATTAGTGTCTAATATTTTATAAATCATAGATTTTCTACTCACACCAACAAGCATTGGTAATTCTACCATATTTAGTAATTCCAGATGATTTAAAAGAGAATAATTGTGTTCAAGTGTTTTAGAAAACCCAAAGCCAGGATCTATAATAATATCGTTTATTCTATGAGATCTCGCTTCGGCTACTCTTTCAGAAAAGTAATAAATAATCTCTTTAATCAAATCATTATAATCTGTGTATTGTTGCATGGTTTGTGGCGTTCCTTTCATATGCATCATCACATAAGGGACTCCCAGTTTACCGACGGTCTCTAGCATTTTTTTATCTAACTTTCCACCAGAAATATCATTTATAATAGCAGCACCTGTATTTATACACTCCTTTGCAATATTACTTCTAAAGGTGTCAATAGATAAATTAATACTTGGAAATTGTTTAATAAGTAATTCAACAATTGGAATGATTCGTTTCAATTCTTCAGCTTCACTTACATGATTAGCTTCTGGGCGTGAACTATAAGCTCCAACATCAATAAACGTAGCACCTTCGCTTAACATATTTTCAACTTGATTTAAAATGGAAGCATCATTTTTGTAGCGTCCTCCATCGTAAAAAGAATCAGGAGTTATATTTAAAATTCCCATGACCTTTGGTGTAGATAAATCAATAAGTGTTCCTTTACAATTAATGGTCATTCGTCGAGTATTCTGGTTTGTGAATTTGCTGTTTTAAAATAAACTTTGAATAGTTCTAAATTTAAGCGAAATTTACGCAAAATTCAATTGACTTTATGCAAAATACTTCAAAACAATATGACGAGGTGATATCTACTTGTAGAGAGCTGTTTGTGAACAAAATGAGCGATTATGGAAGTGCCTGGAGAATACTAAGATTACCTTCTTTAACTGACCAGATTTTTATAAAAGCGCAGCGCATAAGAGGATTGCAACAAAATGATGTACAAAAAGTAGATGAAGGAGAAGTAAGCGAGTTTATAGGAATAATTAATTATTGTATTATGGCTTTAATACAATTAGAAAAAGGTGTGGTTGAGCAACCAGACTTATCGGTAGATGAAGCTACTAAGCTATATGATGAGCAAGTAGCAATAACAAAACAGCTTATGCAAGATAAAAACCATGATTATGGTGAAGCTTGGAGAGATATGCGTGTGAGTTCGTTAACCGATTTAATTTTACAAAAACTATTGCGTGTAAAACAAATAGAAGATAACTCAGGAAAAACCATTGTAAGTGAAGGTATTGATGCTAATTATCAAGATATGATTAATTATGCCATTTTTGCTTTAATCCATATTAGAGAACAAGAATAATTTACAGACGAAAACCAAATAACTTATGAAAATTTTAGTTGCAATTTCAAGAATACTAGTTGGTGTTTTATTTATTATTTCAGGATTAATAAAACTAAATGACCCTTTAGGGTTTTCATATAAATTGCAAGAATATTTCAGTACAGATGTTTTAAATATCCCTTTTTTAGAGCCTTATGCTTTAGGTATTTCTGTAATTGTTGTAGTGTTTGAAGTCGTTCTTGGTGTGTTTTTGTTAATTGGCTATAAACCTAAATTTACTGTTTGGAGCTTGTTAGGAATGATTGTTTTCTTCACGTTCCTTACGTTCTATTCGGCATATTTTGATAAGGTTAAAGATTGTGGTTGTTTTGGAGATGCTTTAAAATTGACACCTTGGGAAAGTTTTACTAAAGATGTTATTTTACTGGTTTTTATTCTAGTACTGTTCTATGGCATGAAACATATAAAACCTATTTTCACAAAATTGCCAACAACCATTATTGCATTAGTGAGTTTTATTTGGTGTTTATGGTTTGGATATCATGTATTAATGCATTTGCCTACAGTAGATTTTAGAGCATACAAAATAGGTGATAACCTCATAGAAAATATGAGTACACCAGAAGATGCTCCAAAGGCTATTCAAGAATTTACATGGACGTTTAAAGTAAATGGAGAAGAAAAAGAATTTGTGACCAACGGTTCATATCCAACAGTAGATGGCGAATACGTAGGTGTAGAAACTAAAGTTATAAAAGAAGGTTATCAACCATCAATTTTAGATTTTTCTATTGAAACTGACGAAGGCGATATGACCCAAGAAATTTTAGCAGAAGAGAAGCTAGTAATAATAGTATCATATAGTTTGGATAGCGCTGAAAAAGATGGGCTAGCAGCGTTTATGGCTAAAGCTAAAGAAGCAGCAGATAAAGGTTACAAGGTTATAGGATTAACAGCTTCTGGAGCTGAAGCTAAAGAGCGCATAAAGGCAGATTATAATTTCGATTTCGAATTTTATTCATGTGATGAAAAAGCCTTAAAAACAGTAGTTCGCGCTAATCCAGGTATTTTAGAACTAAGCAAGGGAACTGTAAAACAAAAAGTACATTGGAACGATATTGATGATCTTAAACTTTAATATTTGATTAACTACTTTCTAAATAAAGCATTTTACGCATTACTTACATTATTTGGAGTTGTTACAGTTATTTTCTTTTTGTTTAATGTGCTTCCTGGTGACCCTGCTCAAATGATGTTGGGTCAAAATGAAGATAGTGAGCAACTAGCCATTGTAAAAGCAAAATATGGTTTTGATAAGCCAGTTGGAACACAATATTTATATTATTTAAATGATTTGTCGCCAATATCATTTCATTCAAATTCTGAAGACGATTACACATATTTAAGAGACAACAAATACTCAGCTAGTAAATTATTTACCATTGGAAATACTACCACAGTTTTAAAATTTCCGTATTTAAGAGAATCTTTTACTAAGCAAGGAAAAAAAGTAAGTCAAGTATTGGGTGAAACACTACCAAACACATTTGTTTTGGCAGTTTCGGCCATTATAATTGCGATGGTATTAGGATTAGTTTTAGGCGTTGTATCTGCACGTTTTAAAGATACTTGGTTAGATAAATTGATCCAAATTGTAAGTACGTTAGGTATGAGTGTGCCTTCATTTTTTAGTGCGATATTATTTGCATGGTTTTTTGGTTTCTTATTACATGAATATACCAATTTAGAAATGACAGGAAGTTTATATGAACTAGATGATTTTGGAGAAAAAAATACCATACAATGGAAAAATTTAATTCTTCCAGCCATTGTTTTGGGGATTCGTCCCTTGGCAGTGGTTATTCAATTAATGAGAAACTCTTTGCTTGAAGTATTAAATCAAGATTATATTCGTACAGCAAGATCAAAAGGATTGAGCGAATTACAAGTTATTAAAAACCATGCAATAAAAAATGCATTAAATCCTGTTGTGACCGCTATTTCAGGATGGTTTGCATCAATGCTAGCAGGTGCAGTATTTGTGGAGTATATTTTTGGTTGGAATGGTTTAGGAAAAGAAATAGTAAACTCTTTAAATACTTTAGATTTACCAGTAATAATGGGATCGGTGTTAATCATTGCTCTCATGTTTATTATCATAAATATTTTTGTAGATATTATATACACCTGGTTAGATCCAAAAGTTAAATTACAGTAATAGAAACATAAGAAAATGAGAAAGCAAATTGTAGCAGGAAACTGGAAAATGAATAATGACTTATCAGAAACGGAATTGCTCATTACTAACTTAAAAAAACAAAATAAAACATCTACAGCTGAGGTCATGATTGCACCATCTTTTGTGAATCTATATCATGCTTTTGAAGCTTTAAGAATCCATGATATTGAGGTGGTTGCTCAAAACATGCATTTTGCCGAAAGCGGTGCTTTTACAGGCGAAGTAAGTGCAAGTATGCTTAAAAGTGTTGGTGTAAAAACAGTCATTTTAGGTCATAGTGAACGTCGTGCATATTTTAACGAAACAGACGAGGATTTAGCTAAAAAGGTAGATGCTGCTTTAAGTAATAATATGAATGTAATTTTTTGTTTTGGAGAAGAATTAACCGATAGAAAATCTGGTAATCACGAAGCTGTTGTTGAAAACCAAATTAAAAATGCTTTGTTTCATTTATCAAATGATACTTGGAGCAATATAGTTTTAGCGTACGAGCCTGTTTGGGCTATTGGCACAGGTGAAACTGCTAGCCCAGAGCAAGCACAAGATATGCATGCTTTTATTAGAAAAACAGTATCAAATAAATACGGTGATTCAATTGCGAATGATGTTCCTATTCTTTACGGAGGAAGTGTAAAGCCTAACAATGCCAAAGAGATTTTTTCTAAGCAAGATGTTGATGGAGGTTTAATAGGTGGTGCATCACTTAATGCCGAAGATTTCTACAACATTGTAAACGCTTTTTAGAAATATGTCAAACACAATTTATATTGGTTATTATTTTATTGTAGAGCCTTTAGTTCCAGCGGTAGAAATTCTTATTGCAGAACTTGGATATGCAGGATTTGAAAGTTTCGTAGAAACAGAAAATGGCGTCACAGCCTATATTCAAAAAGAAGAATGGAGTAGTGATATTTTGGATGATGTCCAAATTCTAAAGTCCGACGAATTTAAAATCAGTTACACATTTGATCAGATAGAACAAACCAATTGGAATGAAGAGTGGGAAAAGAATTTTCAACCAATAGTTGTTGATGATGTTTGTACAGTGAGAGCACCTTTTCATAATGTGTCTAAGACGAAACACGACATTATAATCGAGCCAAAAATGAGTTTTGGCACAGGACATCATGAAACTACACATATGATGATTCAACATATTTTAAATAATGATTTCACAAACAAATCGGTGTTAGATATGGGTTGTGGTACAGGGGTTTTAGCAATTTTGGCCGAAATAAAAGGTGCTACAAGAATAGATGCAATAGATATTGATAATTGGTGTTATTTAAATAGTTTAGAGAATATCGAGCGAAATAATTGCAAACATATTTCGGTATATGAAGGTGATGCAAGTCTTTTAAAAGAAAAAGAGTATGATGTTATTATAGCAAACATTAACAGAAATATTTTATTAGCAGATATGTCAAAATATGTTACTTGTCTTAAAAAAGAAGGACTGTTATTTTTAAGCGGATTTTACAAAGATGATATCCCAATAATTAATAAGGAATCCTCTAAATATGGATTGAAACTTAAAGAAAAGTTAGAAAGAAATAACTGGGTTTCACTAAAATTTATAAATTAGTAAAAAATTACCCCATGAGTACAAAGGAAAAATTATTAGAAAAAGTTTCTATAAAGGAGGAAATTGTTAAACAAAACGAGATTGTTTTATTTAATGACGATGTTAATACTTTTGATCATGTAATAGATACACTTGTAGATGTTTGTGATCACTCAGCAGAACAAGCTGAACAATGTGCACTTATAGTACATTATAAAGGTAAATGTACAGTAAAAACAGGCGAGTATGACTATTTAGAACCGCGTTGTACTATGTTGCTAAAAGCAGGTTTAAGTGCTGAAATAGTTTAATTATTCATTCTACCAACTGCGCAACTTACAAAAGATTTTGCTTTTTTAGTTAGCGGATTATTTTCGCCAACAATTGGATATCCAAGTTTAGATAGGAGTACTTTGGCTTCGGTTAAATGAGTAGCTTCTTCATAATCAAAGCTAACAGTGTTATCATCATTATTAACTACAACATTGTTAATATGATCAATCGCACTCAGTCTCGTGGTAATAGTATTTGCACAACCACCGCATTTCAAGTTTTGTATTTCTAAGGTAGTTTTCATAATGTATATAGCTTTTGGTATCTACATACCAAGATACTGCCTGTAGTTATACTTTTATAAGAATTTTATAAAATAAATAAAACAACTAGATTTAAGTATTTTTTATGACTTTTTGTAAAATGATAAAAATAGTGATTGTATGTAATTGTCTTGTTAAATAAGACTTTTCAAAAGAATTGAAGCCTGTAATGAATATTTTCCAGTTTTATAGTTTTTTTTCTTTTCAAAATGGAGATTGATGATTTCACCATATTTTGTGTTTTGTTCAATTTTATGAATGAGGTTAATTATGTCATTATAATTTCCTTCTAATTGAAATTGATAAGTTTTTTCTGTATGATTATTATTGTTATATATGTGAGGTTCTAAAAACTCTATAATCTTTAGTTTATGGCTTTTTGAGTAGGAATTAATAGTTTGGAGTAGATTGTTTTGTATTGACTTCCCATTTAGTTTGTGCTTATTTAATATAGAATCATAGTGTCGTTTTTTTTGTGATAAAAGAGATAGTTGTTTTGGAGCAGTCTTTGTTAATTCATTTTGTATTTTTAAAGACTCGAGTTCTTTTTTCAATGTTAGGGTGTTAGAAATCGCCAATTTGTAGCATAAAATCAATGCAATTAAAACTCCAAAAACTAATATTCTATTTTTAGTTTTATAATTCATTTTTCATTTTAATAATAACTTTAAAGTTTGCCTTAGAATTTGTTATATCATTATAATCGCTGACGGTTATTGTGTTTATCCATTTTTTTCTTTCTAAGTCATTAATCCATTTTGTAAAATTATCACTGTGAATAGATTCTCCAGTTAAAAAAATAGATTCAGAATCAACTTCTATTAGTTTATTTTTTTGAATTTTTTTAGAAAGTGGGTGATAGTCAAGATTTGAAAATAATATAGTTTCTGGTATGCTTTTAATAATATCATTTATGAAGTATGAACTTTTAGAATTGCTAATGGCAAGTAAATCTTCAGTTATTTTTTGTATTTCATCTACCTCATTTGTTAGAGTTATAATTTTTTGTTGTAAAGTTTGATTACTATTACTAATTAAACTTAAACTATTCACTTTAGTATAATAGTTATTGTAAAATAGAAAGTTAATTAGAAGTACTACAAGGAAAAAAGCGATGGCACTACTAGAAAACAATTTAAAAAAGCGGATTTCTTTAAATCGATTAATTTGAAATTCTTTTAGTATGTTTAAATTGGAAGAGGTAATTTTTTGATTAACAATTGTTTGTAATGCTCCTGCAAGAGAAAGCAACTCTCTACTACTACTTTTTATACCATTAACATTGTATGTAATAGTTTTTTCTTCAGTAATTTTTTGTACGTTTTCTATTTTTGAATTTCTAGTAGAAATTATAGCGTTAGAGGTTAATATTTTATCACTTTCTATATGTTTTAAAATCGAAGAAATTATTGAGTTTCCAAGAAAAATATTTATAATATTTATGCTTAAAATAGCATATTCTTGGACTAAACCTTCAACATAACTCTTTCTACAAATTGAAATATATGAAACAGATTGCTGCCTCAAAATTTCATAATAAATATCATCAATTTTAATATTTGGAAAAGCTGAGTAAATTAACTTTATATCATCAAGATCATTATTAGCTATGCTTTTTGTTAGAACTTGGTCATTATTAATAATAAGCGAAACATGTTGCCCATTCTTTAGCTTTTTGGAAATAGCATCTACATTTTTTTCTTCAATATTTGAATGAATGTCAATTTCATTTTTATTCTTCTTGAGAATAAGACCATAGATAACATCGTTTCCATTTTGTGAACTATGTTCTAAGCTACAAAATAAATGTCCATAAAGGAAATGAGATACTACTTTTTTAATAGGTAACAATTGGTTTTATTAGAATGGTTAATTTTGATTTAGATGTTGAGCGTTTGCGTTTACTAAACAAGTATTTTATTAAAGGAATTTTTGCCAAAAATGGTACTCCAGAACCAGAATTACTTTTCATTTGCTCTTCTAACCCACCAAGAATTGCTATATCTTGGTCTTGCATACGTATAATTGAACTGAAATTACGGGATATAACATCTGGTGGCGCATCATCAGCAATTCTAGAGCCAAAACTAGATTGAACTACCGAAATGTCTAATATAACTTGACCGTCACCCGAGACAGATGGCTTAATGGTTAAGCCTAATTCTGCATCTATGGGTAGATAATTTGTGATTTCCGATGTTTGAGGGTTGTCAGATCCGTAAATGTTTCTTCGTGTCACAGCATAAAAGGACGTTTGTCCATTAGAAAAAGTAGCTCGGTGGCTATTAAGTGTTGATAATTTTGGAGTTGATCTAATTTTTAAATCACCGTTAGATTCCATCGCTTTTATAGTTGCGAAAAAATTTGGGCCTACTTTTCCTAAGTTAAAACCTGCAAAATTGTTAAAACTTCCAAGTAATTTATTTACTGTTGCTGCGCCTAGAGTTGCGTCTGTTTCAGGAAAAAGGGCTCCTTTAGTTGTAGAAGGTTCATTGCCAATTCCCCAACTTACTCCAGTTTCTATATCAGCAGTTTTCTTTGCTTCTATAATCCATACTTCAATTAAAATATTTGGTACGCGTTTATCTAGTTTTGAAATAAACTTCTTGAATCGCTCTACTGATGATGCAACTCCAGTTACATAAAAACTATTAAGTTCATAATCTACTTTTATGTCTAAATCTTTGGTTAACTCTTCAGGTATCACACTAAGTAGAGATTCATTATTATTAATGCCATGCCCAGCTCTAGTACTTAGGCTATTATTAGATTGTGTATTTCTATTATTACTATTATTGTTTCTCGAAGTATTTCCATTAAAGTTTTGTCCATAATCATCATTTATACCATTCAAATTATTTAACACTTTAGAAGAAATATTATTGGCTCCGTTCGAATTTGAAGGGTCTGCTAGTAATTCAACTGAACGATATTGAAGATGAATAACTTCTACAGTTCTGATACTTAATTGATCTTCGGTTCCGAAAAAATACAAATCACCTTCTTTTTTAAAATTAAAAAGAGGATTGCTCTTACTTTCAACTGGGTTGCTGTTTCTATTGGAATTTGTATTTGATTGATTTGTTCCAGTTATATTTTGTGATTCAAACATTTTCACCAATAATTCATCAAAAGAAATCTCTTTAGACTTAAGAGTCACAATTCCAGCTTTTTCTAAAGGAGTTGCTGTAAAAATATCAATATTTAAGTCACTACTTATTTCATGGATGACATTAGCAATTGGTTTTTTATTAAAGTCAACTTCTAGAAGTTTCTCCTCATAATTTAAAATTTTATATGAATTATCAATGCTTCTATCTTTAAAAGTGCCTTTTTTTTCAGCACTATCTTGAGTTAGATGATTTTCAAATCTCCAAAAACCATCTTTCGTTTTTTCTGTATATAAATTATTAGCAAGTGCCAATTTATACATGGCTACATCAAATTCAACATCTTTTATATAAGACGTTAAAGGTGTGTTTTCTAGTCCAGGAGCAAATACTAAGTTCTTTCCAGAAACATCTATAATACGTTTAAAAAGATCGTAAACTTTATCTTCTTTTGCGTCAATGGTAATAGTATTATTGTTTTGATTATAAGTTACAGGAATAATACGTTTTTCTATAGGTTTTTCAGGAATAGAAAATGGTTTTATTGCAATAATACTCCCAGTAAACTCCATAGTAAGATTATACTCTTTACATAAAAATAGTAAAAGATCAAAAACAGTTACTTCAGGAAAATTATTAATAACCATTAAGTTATTTAAATCTGAAGAAACATTAATATTGATTTTGTGAATTTCTGATACTGCCTTTAATAAATTTGGCAAAGTAATACTTGATACTTGAATCTTGGTTTTGTAGTTTTCAGTAAGTCCAGTATTTTCAATAGATAATAATTCTAATTTGTACCTCAAGTCTGAAATTCTCTTGTCATTATCTTGCGAATAAACAATGTTGAAAGTTAAAAAAAGCACCAAATAAAATAGTTTCTTCATAATTGTTTTTATTAGAATTGTAAAGTCAATCGACCAGTAATGAGTATACCTCTTCAACAGATGTTATGCCTTTTTGTATTAAATCGATAGCATTATCTTTTAAAGTCTTGATATTGTGTTCTCTTAAATAATTATCTATTTCTAGATCATTATTTTTAACATGAAATATGAGCGATTTTGTAATGGGTATAATTTCATAAATAGCTTTTCTTCCTTTATATCCAGTATGATGGCATTTATTGCAGCCTTGTGCGATAGTATGTCTTTTTAAATTAATAGGAGCATTAAAATTTTCAGGAAAAATTTCTTTATAAACTTTAGCTTCCTTTTTACAGTTTGTGCATAGAACTCTTACTAGCCTTTGAGCAACACTTGCATTTAAAGTGCTTGCTATTAAAAACGAAGGAATATTCATGTCTATTAGTCTAGAAACAGTAGCCCATGCTGAATTTGTATGTATAGTCGATAAAACTAAATGACCAGTTAATGCAGCTCTTATGGCCATATTGGCTGTTTTAACATCACGAATTTCACCAACCATTATTATATCTGGATCTTGTCTTAAAAAGGTTCTTAAAGTATTTGGAAAATCAAGTCCAATATTTTCTTTTAGCTGTACTTGATTTATACCATCTAGGGTATACTCAATAGGATCTTCAATAGTTAAAATGTTAGTTTTATTATCGTTAAGTAGTTTTAAAGTGGCATATAATGTTGTGGTTTTTCCAGAACCTGTTGGGCCAGATATAAGTACAATTCCATTAGGAGTTTTTATAGTTTCTTTATAGATTCGGAGCTCTTCGGTTGTAAATCCTAAATCTTCTAATGAAATATGGCTAGCATCCTTGCTTAAAATACGTAATACAATTTTTTCTCCATATAAAGTGGGTAAACTAGACACTCGTATATCAAATTCATCAAGGTTCATTTTAATAGTTATACGTCCATCTTGTGGTAGTCGTTTTTCTGAAATATCTAGACCAGCTTTAATTTTAAGTTTATTAACAATTATTGGATATTCATCAATTGATATAAGATAATATTCTTTTAATTTGCCGTCTAATCTAAACCTAACACGGCATCTGTTTTCATAAGGTTCAAAATGGATATCACTACTGCCAATATGTTTTGCAGTTAATAATAGATTCTGTAAAAAGTCAGAGCTGTAGTGTAAGTTTTTATTGGTGATCCCAGTGTTTTTTCTAAAATTCTTTGCTAGATAACTTTGGATATTTTCTACACTTTCAGGAAGTAATTTAATTTCTTTTCCAAGAACAATTTGTAATTCCTTTCTTAAATCTTCCGATGTATTGTGAGATTTAAAAACTAAAGTGCCATTATCATTTTTTGATGGAACAATGTTGTAGTGGTATGCCTGATCACTACTAATTAATTGCAAAAGAGATGTGGGTATGTCAAAAGAATGATCCATAATTAAATAAGGTATAAGGAATTGATAATTCCTACCCAGTCTGCCAAATAGGTAAGTCCAAAAAACAAACTCATGTACCCAGCCAATGGCACTGTGGACTCTTTTTTATTAATAACAATGTGAAGAATGAGTGAAAAAATAAGAGCACTAATAAAAATAATGATAAAAGAAACTGAAGCAAAGGTAAAAGACAATCCTAAAAATAATAATATGTCTCCAAGCCCAATAACCTTATGAAAAGGCAAGCTTAATTTATATTTGGCATACAAAAAAATAATAGTTAATAAGCAAGAAATAAAACAAAGGTTTATTATTACGGAAGTATAAAATACTACCTGTATGGATTTAGTATAATATATAATACCAAACAATAAAGTACAAACTGGAAATAGAAACCAATATACTTTACGTTCTTTAATATCTTGATAAAGAATCGTTAATAGACATAGTATTAATAAAATTTTAATTAGAATCATTAATCTTTTACAATTTGTTTTGGAGTTCCTATTTCATCAATTTCCCAAACATTATATATCCCATCACCATCAAAATCAGATACTGCTATGGCTCTCGCTTTAAAGTTGCTATTTGTAGCACTAATAATTTCATATGTATAATTGCTAGTGCCATTTTCTTTAACTGTTTTTGGTGCTTCAAAATCTAATTCATTTAATTCTATGGCATATTTAGAGTACATATATCTATAGGTAGTTTGCGAATTATAAATATATTTTAGTTGTGTTTGCGCTTCCATACTTTTAGTCTTGCTAATTAATGGCATTAAATTAGGTAAGGCTAATAATATTAAAATGCCAATTATTGCCAAGACTAATAATACTTCTTGTAAATTATATGCTGGCACTTTTAAATAGTGTGAGTTCAATTTCATTCTAATTATTTTTAAATAAAACCTTTTTCTATTGCTATTTCTAAAAGAACTTTATCTTCTTTATTTTCTATTTGAAAAATTTCTTTTAGGTTTCGTTTTCGCCTCTCAACTCCACTTTTAGAGAGTCTAATATAGTCTGGGATATCTTTTGTTTTAGTTCCTTTTGAAAGCAAGTATAATAACTGTCTGTCAATTTTATCAAGTACAACTTCATTAGACACATGTCGTCTTATCAATTTCAATACTCTATCACTATAATAAGGAGGGTTAGTTAATACTTTAGAAATTGCTTTCATTATGTCGTTAAAGCCAACTTCATTTTTAATTATAAATCCATCTGGATCTAAATTTTGTAAAATGTTGTTTAACCTATAGTTATCTTGATGAGATGTAAAAACAATTATTTTAACATCTGGGAAAGTGTTTTTTAACTCTATCCCTAAATCCTCACCAGATAAGAGTTCTTTACATTTTGAAGCAGGAATATTTATATCAAGTAATACTAAATCAAGAGGCGTACCTTTTACAGCCTTATTTATTTCTAATAATGCCGAATCACAATCCCTAGAGGATTGTATTTTAAAATCCAACTTTGAACTAATGTTACTTAAATGCCCAAAAATGTGTTCTAACGAGTTTATTATTAGTGGTTCGTCTTCCACTATCAATACATTAACTTTACTCATGTCAATTGTCAATTTTATGTTCTAGTTCTTAAGGAGGATCATAAAATTATTTTAGACCAAGGTAATGGTATCTTATTACATTTCGATAAGGTTTTAGCTTATAAATAATAAGGTTTTTGCTTAGTTATAAATATTTTTTTTGAATTAAAGCATACTAAGCTAAGGAATTAGCTCACTTTTAGTAAGGTAAATTTTCTTTTTTTCTAAGGTTTTAGCTCATCCGAGAATCATGATAATGTTCTAAGTTTATTAACTGAAAAGATGTTAAAATTTTAAGCACATTATCATGAAAGTATTATATAATCTAATTACTTGTTTTTGTCTTCTATTTGCTTTTTCTATATCAGGTCAAACTAATACGTTTCCAACAACTGGTAATGTTGGAATTGGAACCATAAATCCTAATCGAAAATTGGAAATCTTCAGTGGATTAGGAAGTTTAAATGAAGTGCAACTTAGACTAGGAACATCTTCTCAATATTTTTGGGACATAGGTAGAGATATGTCGAATGGGAATTTTAAAATAGTTGACTATTCGGGGAATGTTCATTTTAATATAAACCAAAGCAATGGAAATATAGGTATAGGGTCATTGACTCCAAGTCGAAAGTTAGAAGTCTTCAGTGGGTTAGGAAGCTTAAATGAAGTTCAGCTTAGGCTAGGAACGTCTTCTCAATATTTTTGGGACATAGGTAGAGATATGTCGAATGGGAATTTTAAAATAGTTGACTATTCAGGAAATGCTCATTTCAACATAAATCAAAACGATGGTAATGTAGGTATAGGCACAACTACTCCAACAGAAAAATTAGAAGTTAATGGTAACGGAGCCTCAATAAAATTAAGTACGCTTTCTAGTCCAAATAATTATTTTTTAAAGCTTACTTCTAATTATGATGCGAGTAATAGATTTACTTTTCAAGACGGTAATCAAGTTTTTCTTCAAAACAAAACTATAGCTGGCGTTGGAGAAGTAGATAATTCACATTTATTTTTAAGTAATTATTATGGAATTGGATTTGCTACTCATACAAGTGACCCTACGTCCAGTTCCTCTGTTAAATTATTTATTAGTGGTGCTTCTGGAAATAGTGGAAATGTTGGTATTGGAACTACAACACCTACAGATAAATTGGATGTTGTGGGAGATCTCAAGCTTAGAGGTTACAATGCAACTGATGATGGCCCCTTAAGCGCTTTAAAGTTTTTTAATAGATATTCATCTTCTAATAGTGTTTTAGCGCAAATTCAGGCAAGAAGAGGAGGTGGTAGTCACCAAAAGGGAGATTTAGCTTTTTATGTTAAAGATGGTACTAATTTAATTGAATCATTTAGAGCTATTTCTAATGGTAATGTTGGTATAGGAATAACTAACCCATTGGCATTAGTTGACATATCAAAAACTGTTGCTTCTAGTCAACCGATACTAAATTTAAATTATCCTTGGGATAAAAGCGATCTTGTTAAAATAAATAGAGGAAGTTCCAAAATGGTAACAATTGGTAATGGAGGAGGTACTTATACACATGGAACGATGGAAATGTTTGCCACTAATCAATCCAACATAAAAATATCAGCTTCACCTATTGTACCATCTTATTTTAACGCAGGTAAAGTTGGTATTGGTACAACAACACCAGACTCCAAACTAACTGTTAAAGGAAATATACACGCAGAAGAAGTAAAAGTGGATTTATCGGTTCCTGGACCTGATTATGTATTTGCAAATGATTATGAATTAACCTCGCTCGAACAACTACAACAATATATAAATACGAATAAGCATCTGCCTAATATTCCTTCAGCAAAAGAAATGGAAGCTAATGGTATTGAGTTAGGAGTGATGAATATGAAGTTATTGGAGAAAATTGAGGAGCTCACCCTTTATACATTAGAGCAGCAAAAACAATTAGAAGACAAAGATTCAAAAATAAGAATTTTAGATAAAAAACTGAATGCTCAAGAAGAGCGTCTAAAAAAAATAGAAGAATTTATTAAAAAACAATAAAGATGAAAAAGCAAATTTTACTGCTAGTAGCATTATGCTTATCAATGTATTCATTTTCACAAGTAATAAGTAATGAGGCTTTTAGTCTTTCAAATTCTTTTGGAGACTTACAAATGAGAAGGTATGTTGATGGAGATTTAGTTTTTAAACGCGCTCTAGTACCTAGTGCTACACTACTTAATATTAATTACGCTGGCGATTTTACATCAGGAGTAAAGATACATGGTTTAAAATTAGTTGTTGATGGTAATGTTGGTATTGGAACGGCTAACCCTGGAGCTTTATTTGATATTCACAGTACAAAAACCTATGATCACTGGCTGTCAAGAATGAACACTAATGGTAATAATTGGTCTGGGTTTTGGGAAACTAGCGATAATATTAGATTACTATTGCGTGATACTGATGGGAATATTGATGTCGATTTAAGACCAAATGGGTCATCATTTATAAATGGAGGAAATTTAGGTATTGGAATAACAAGTCCAACGGCTAAATTAGAGATTAATGATGATGCAGCAACTGGTAATGGATTAGTTATTGCAGGTGGAGGTTCTGGTGGTACACTTGCAGAATTTAAAAGAGACATTGGTGCCACAGGTTCTAGCCTTAAAATTCATGCCAGTAGTAATGATCCAACCCTAACCTTTACAAATAATACTACTAACATCTTTTCTATTGGAGTTGATGGAGGTAGCTATAAAATATCCGACAACGCAACTTTAGGAACAAATGATAGATTTGTTGTCAATTCTAATGGAAACATAGGTATAGGTGTCGAAACAGCCTCCTCAATATTAGATGTCAAAACCATAAATTATGGAAGTAATCAAGAAGGAGGTATTAACCTTTCTAGTTATTATAATAATATTAACCGTTGGACCACTCAAGTAGGTTTAAAGTCAACATCGGGAGGCTCACCGCGTTTTGCTATTACAACAAAACAAAGAGATGCTTCTAATGTAGAGTATGCTAATACGGAGGCTATTTCGATTCCTTTAAATTCTGGTAATGTTGGTATTGGTACCACTACTCCAGATTCTAAACTAACTGTTAAAGGAAATATACATGCAGAAGAGGTGAAAGTAGATTTGTCGGTTCCTGGACCTGATTATGTATTTAATGCAGATTATGATTTAACTTCTTTGGAAACTCTTCAAAATTATATAACGAAAAACAAGCATTTACCAAATATTCCATCAGCAAAAGAAATGGAAGCTAATGGTATTGAGTTAGGAGTTATGAATATGAAGTTACTGGAGAAAATTGAGGAACTCACTCTTTATACACTAGAGCAAGAAGAAAAATTAAAAAATCAAATGCAAATCAACAGTTCACTTAATAAGCGCTTAATAAGATTGGAGCAGCTGCTTTTAAACAAAGCAGAAACAACCAAAAAAGATTAAATCATATCAACGAATAAATAAGTATACAAATGAAAAAATTGACACTTCCATTATCGATTATAGCTTTAATAGTAAGCATTTTCACCATTTTAAAAACGCAATCATCCTCAGATTTGGTTTATGTAGATGTTAATAAGCTGCTCGATGGCTATAGCCGTACAAAAGTTGTAAAAGCCGCTTTCGAGGAAAAAGCAAAAACGCTTAATGCTAATGTTGATAGTTTAATGAACGATTGGCAAAAAGAAATAAAAACTTACGAAAAAGAACGCTCTAAAATGACAAAGAAAGAGCTGCAGCTTAAGCAAGAATTACTGGGCAATAAGCAACAGCAAATAAATAATTACCAACAGGCTATACAAAAGCAAATACAAGAGGAAGACAAAAAATCCACCCAAACGGTGATTAACGATATTAACGATTATATAAAAACTTACGGTAAAAAACATAAGTATAAAATAATTTTTGGTGCCAGTGGCGCTGGGAATATTATGTATGCCGAGGACGCTACAGATTTAACACAAAAAGTATTAGAAGGACTAAATGCAGAATTTGAAGGAAAATAATGTAAATAAATATGTCCGTTCGATTGACCTGCCTTGAGCACAGTCGAAAGATCGAGAACCAATATTAATAAAACATAAAATTTGAAAATACTAAATAACATATTACATGTCATTCCGACAGAGCGACGCAAGGAACGACGAGGAATCTCACTATTTATAGTTACGTTACTTCTTTTTAGCTGCAACAACAAAACATTTAATAGTAAAACAGAGCTCTTAGCACATCTTAATGAAGAAACCAATGGCTATACTCAGCACAAAACTGTAAACGGGGTAGACTACACCTTAATGTATCGCCCTACAGATTTGTTAGTACAACAAGAATTAGGAGATAGTCAAGATGCCGAACGCATAAAACAGTTACGAGACAAGTACAGCAAGTACCTCTATTTTAATTTAAGCATGAGTAAAAGCAACCAAGAATTATTAAGTGTAGCTCCCAAAAACAGAAATGAGTTTGGAGCTATGGTCAACCAATTGGCTTTTGGTATGGATACTAAAGTACACTTGTTTACCGAGACAAAAGACACCTTAGAGATGGTAGATTTTATTTACCCACGTATGTACGGGATGAGTAAAGCTACCACCATCATGTTTGTTTACCCCCGAGACGAAAAAACATTAAAACAAGAGTATATAAATTTTTCTATAGAAGATTTAGGGCTGTATACCGGAGAAGTAAAATTTAAAATCCCAACTGAGGTTTTAAAATATGAACCAACAATATCATTTAAATAACATAAAAATGAAGAAAACAAAATTTTCACATAAAGTTATTGCAGTGTTCTTGACACTTAATTTCTTAACAACAATTATTCCAATAAATCAGTTGTTTGCGAATAATAATGGACCAGGATCTCCAGAAGCTGCAGGTTTTGAGCCTGTAGATGCTACAGATATGGTGAATTTAACAACGGGAGATTTATCCTATGTGCTACCATTAATGTCTGTTGAGGGGTTTCCTGTAAACTTATCTTACCACGCGGGAATGACTATGGATATGGATGCTTCATGGGCTGGTTTAGGATGGTATTTGAATCCAGGAGCAATTAATAGATCTGTGACTAATACTCCTGATGATTGGAAAGCTGGTACAGGAATTAATTTTAATTCATTTTATAATGAAACTGATTATTATGGTGTTACTGTTGAAGTTGGGCTTCCAGGAGCTGCTTCGGTAGGTGTTGGATTAAATTGGGGAGGTGGTCAAGGATTGTCCGGTTCTGTCAATGCTAATTTAGGACTTGGAGCTGCAACAGGGGGAATGATAAAAGGAGGTGTTTCTGCGAGCGTAAGCACTACTGGGGATGCTTCATTAGGATATGGCTATGGCGTACAAATTGGTTCTTTTGGTGTAGGAGCTAGTGTTTCATATTCTTTAAAAAATCAATGGAGTTTATCTGGAAGTGCTGGTGTAAATGTTGGTGAAAATGGATTTGTTGGGAGCTCTTTGTCTTCAAATGGAAGTTTTTCTGTAGGAGGAGGAACAAAAGGGACTAAAGGAGATTCAGGAGGAGCTGGTATGAGTAGTGATAGCTTTTCACAAGGCGATGCTAGTATTGACACACAATCAACAGGTATTGCGGTTCCACTAATTGTTTTACCTATTACTATTGGTTTTAGAAAAACCAAGGTAAAAATCAATGTTAGAAAAGGATTTTTAAATCAAGAATGGGGTGCGTTATATGCAAATGATTATGATTATAGTCTTAACAATAATAGTGCATTAATTTATGATGTATATAATTATAACGAATTGTTTAAGGATTACGCAACACGCACAAATTCTATAGACACATATTCAACAAGACTGCCTCAGCCTGAAGAAGATTTTATAGGAGATTATTCAAAAGCTATTGAGAACATCAACTTTACCTTTATGGGTTATGATAGTTATAATGTAGCCGCTCAAGGCTTAATGGGGAATATGACGCCTCATGTTTTTCAAAATGCTACAATTTTTGGTAAGGGACAGCGTACTAAAAATGAGGGAGGAGATGATATTCACGTGTTTTGGCATCATGGTTTAAGTGGAAATGAGGTTAAGCGCCAATTAGGTAGATTGGACGAAACAAGTACTGCGTATAATAACAATGACTTCTATTTTAATTTTGACGGACAATTTACAAGTATTGAAAAAAATGATGCTAATGGTATTGTTTCAAATATTGATCTTTCAGATGATATCAATGATTTAATTTACGAAGGAAATCATTCTGGTACTTCAAACAGTTATAATAACTCATATTACGGGAGAGCCAAATCCCCTAATTATGTAGAAGTATTTACAAACGCGCAAATTGCCAACGGTCATGCAGCATTAAGGGGTTTAATTACACCTTCAACTATTCCAGATTTAGATAGAGTAAATACAGCAAAGTTTGATCCAGATGGTATTGGAGCTTATATGATAACATCACCTGATGGTAAAACCTACCATTTTTCTTTACCTGTATATCATTTTGAGCAAGTGCAGAGAGGACAAATAAACAAACAAGAAAACAGTTCTTTTAATATTCAAAATGTTACGGAAAAGAGACAGTATTCTCGATATGCTACACATTGGTTATTAACAGCAGTAACAGGATCAGATTATGTAGATAGACCAGACCCAGACACCAATAATTCACTAAAGTCATTTAATAAGGAAGACTATGGATATTGGGTAGAGTTAGAGTATGGAAAATGGAGCGATGGTTATGTATGGAGAACGCCTTATCAAGATCGTGTATATCAATATAATACAAATATTAAAGGTGATATTGAAAAGGGAGATAAAGGAGGTTACTCTTTTGGAAGAAAACAACTGTACTATTTAGATAAAATAAATACTAAAAACAAAACAGCTCTTTTTGTTAAAGATATACGATTTGATGCTATTGGGAAAAATTTAAAATTTCAATACAACAATGCAACAAATATGATTAATAATGTTTTTACTAACGGTTCTTTAACAACTACTAATAATGATAAGTACTTAGGTAACACAGGGCATGGTTCTAATCAAAATAGTCTTAAATATACAAATCCATATATTGATGTTAGAGAGTATAAACTAAGAAGTGATGGTAGAAGAGGTGTAGAATATGATAGAGAATATTCCTTAAAACTATCTAAAATTGTATTGGTAGATGGAGATGTGGGTAAAAACCTTTCTAAAAACACAGTAGGAAGCCTTGGAACACTATTATCCCCTGTAGGTTATGTGCCTAATGATACTTGCATTCCTAATTGGGAATCTGATGACTTTGTTGTTTTATATGGTAGTAATTACACTTATCCAATACACAATGAACAGGATGTGCTAGATGTTAATGACGTATCTCAATCTTTTATAGATAACAATGCTTTAAAAGTTGTAGAGTTAAAACATTCTTATGAATTGGCAAAAAGCTCTCCTTCATCTATGGATATAAACATAGCTAACAATCCTAATAGTAATTATGGAAGGTTGACTTTAGAATCTGTACAAATAAAAGGAAAAGGAGGTACAGAGTATATGCCAGCAACATCATTTAATTATTATTTAGAAGATATGCCTAATATATCATTAGAAGAGAATTTTATTAGCGATTCACCAGACGAAGATGACATTAGAGATTACGTAAACGTTAAAAAAAATTCTGTCGATAGTTGGGGTTATTTACAAGGCGAAGCAATTGAAAATGGTATAACGCATAATAAAATAAAAGCTTGGAGTTTAAAAGAAATTACCATGCCTACAGGTGCTAAAATAGAAATTGACTATGAAGAAGATGAGTATTGGATGGAAGCGTTTGCAAGAAGATATTGGTATAATGAGTTTTTAAGTTTTAAATTATATGAAAACTCAGGTCAAAGTACTTATGGAATTGAAATAGGTAAAGATCCTGATATGGATTTGACTGATGATTTTAATTTCAATGATTATTTTCATCTTGGTCAGAAGACCTCTTTGGATTTATGGATTTCTAGAATTGATGCCGATTTTTCAGGAATTCTTAATTGTATTAGAAGAAGAGGGCATATAGATATTTTACCTGAGAATGCATTGGATGTCAATGTAACTAATGTAAGTAATGATGTGTTATTCTTATCAATTCCTAAAAATCAAGCAATACTCACAGGTAGTCACACAAGTAAAGTCTTCAATAAAATGTTTACAAGATGTAATCATGTTGTTTGCCAGAACGATAAAGTTAGAGGAGAACAGGCAGATGGAGGTGGTTTAAATTGTGAGTACGACCATCATGTATTGCAATATAGACTATTAGCTAACAAAATTCCCGAAAATGAAAATGGTGGAGGTTTAAGAGTAAGTGAGTTAAGAACCAAAGATATAGGTAATACATATAAAGTTACTTATGATTATAATCATCCAACAGAAAACAGAAGTTCAGGTATAACATCTTATGCTCCAGTAGACGGATTGAAATACGTGCCATATCAGTCTGAGATTCCAGCTCCTGGAGTGATGTATGAGTATGTAACCATGAAAGAAACTTCTAATACAGGAGATTATTATTCTAAAACACGATATAGACATCATGTATTAAAACCAGTATTTAACATTTTTAACCCTAATATAGAAATGGAGGCTTTAGATGCTAATGCTCCTGGAGAAGATAATATTTTTTGGGCCAATGTTCAAGAGGATTATGGAGGGTTAAATGGTGTTAATTCGAGAGATGTTGAGGCTAAAAAAATTGACATTAACATTAATTCCGCACTAATAGGGCAATTAAAATCTATTGAGAATTTAAACAGTGAAGGACATGTCATGTTTAAAACAGAAAACGAATACATCAATGGCACAAGGTTAGTAAGTCAAGAACCAAATAAAGGTTATGTTAAAGAAACTTTTAACTCTATGAAAACGGTGTTTAAAACAAACAATGATGGAACAGTTATAAATGATGAAAAAAGGCTTTTGAGTATTTCTTCAAAAACAGAGTATAACAACATGCTTAAAAAAACTATCACTACCGGTGGAGGTCAAAAATCTTCAATAGAATATTCAGATGTAGATCCTTGGTTAAGTAGTTTTAGAAAGAGTGAGACTACAATGGCAGATGGTACTAAAATGCAAGATATTAGAATTCCCGCATATACCGAATACGCCGACATGGGATCAAAAGTAACTAACCCTAGTAACAAAAACATGCTTACCCAAGAAGCTATGAATATTTCAAGTGTATTGGTTGGCGGGCAATGGAAAACTACCAATGCATATATAAGCACATGGAATGATACTTGGAATCATGTAACCAATAACGGGCAAACAAATACTATTGGAGGTCTATGGCGTAAACACCAAAGCTTTGTTTGGAAAGATGCAGTAGATACTGATGGGACTTATGGACAATTAGTGGATGCTAATGATTTTAATTGGGGTATTGGAGCAACACAAACCAATACAGAGTGGCAAAAAGTATCAGAAATTACTAAATATAATTTATGGTCTTCACCAGTAGAGAGTGTGGATATTAATGGAAATTTTGCTGCATCCAAAATGGCAGATAATTTTAGTAAAGTCACTGCTAGCGGTAATGCTCGATATACCGAAATGTATTATAGCGGTGCAGAGTATGTAGATAATGGTAATATGTTTGAAGGCGAAGTGCTAGGAGCAAATTATCGTACATCAGAATATGCGCATACGGGTAATTGGAGTGTTAAAAATATTAGTACATCAGATAAGGTTTTTGAAATCAACAAACCTGTAAGCACAAGTACAACAACTAATACGTTAAGACCAGGAAAATACAAAGTTTCTTTTTGGGTAAAAAATAGAGTAACAGGAAGTCCTGGGGTTCAGTTAACAGTTAATGGAAGTACTGTCGAAGCAACAGAAGGCATGTTAGGTGTAGATACAAATGCGGGCAATTGGCAGCAATACATTTATTACATTACTATACCTACATCTGCTACTAATTTAAACTTAGATGTAAAAGCAACGAATAGCACAGGAAATTATTTTGATGATTTTAGAATGCATCCTATTGCATCAAGTATGAATAGTTATGTCTATAATCAAGAAACAGATGAGTTGATTGCGGTTTTAGGTGCCAATAATCTGGCTACTGTTTATTGTTATGATTTGGCTGGCAGATTATGCACAGTGTATACTGAAATTGTAGGAAAGGATAACGGTGGGTTTAAAAAAATTAGTAAAAACATCTATAATTATAAAGGAATGACTTCTAACGATAGTTGTGATTGCTTAAACCTTGAAACACCAATCAATCCATATTAACAGATAAGATAAACCACATTATAATGAAACATATATATATATACATTTTGTTTTTGGTAAGTTTAAGCGTTCTAAACGCTCAGGAAAACCCACCAACAACTGTTGATGATATGAACTGGATTAGTAATATTAGTTATGATTTTAACGGTAACACGGTTGCAAAAGGGATTAGCTTTTTTAATACTTTAGGAAAATCAACACAAAGCCAGTCATGGGATATAATAACCGATTCCATTTGGGCCTCACAAACACTTTATGATTACCAGGGGAGACCTGCTTTTCAATCCCTAAGCGCTCCTACGGGATCGGTATTTGGTTACTTAAGTAGCTTTATTAATAACACTAGTGGCTCGCCCTATACTAGAGCAGATTTTGATGATTCAGGAACATTATTAGCACCAAACGCTGTGGGTAGTCAGCCAAATACCTTGGGGTGGTATTATAGTAATAGTAATACTAGCGAACCTTATCAAGACATTACATCTCATCCATTTTCGCGTACGGTTTATAGTAAGTTAAATCCTGGAGCAGTTTTAAAAACTTTAGGAGGTAATAAAGTAAATATTGGCGGTGTAAATCAGTGGGCTAATGGATATACTTTTAGTATGCCAGCAGCACAGGAAATGTATTATGCTTTTGGGAAAGATTATTTTCCCGATGGAGAAACAATTTTATATCCAACGAGTGCTTCGGTTAATGCAGCAGCAGGAGTTTATGAATGCTCAGTTAAATCTTGTAGCACAAATGTAATTTCTAATAATATTATTGTTGATGTCCCAGAAGGCTTTAATTTAATACAAGGTAAAGTATATCAATTTCATATAAACGGAGTAACAAGTTATTATACATTAATGAGTGCAATGGAAACGGTTGACCCTTATAATGAAGAAGGCGAAAACCCGATGGCACCACCTCCACCACCTAACAGTATTATACTTGCCCCAGCATATGATACCTGTCCTGTTGGACCAATATATAATCTAAAAGTTACCAAATCGGTTTCTAGAGATGTACATGGTGTTGAAACTGTAGTTTTTGTAGATAGCGATGGTAATACTTTAGCAGCTGCGCGTAGTGGTAATGAAGATAATCCGACACAAAAAAAGTATAACGTTATGTCTCCAATTGGAGAGCAAGGCTTTGTAGATATTCATATCCCTGTGGGCTGCGGTGGAGCAATTACATTTAAGGGGAATACTAGTGCTACTTTTAATGTTTTTGATTTAATTACAGAAGCAAAACTAAATACATCACCAATTACTTCAAGTAACTATACTTTAAATCCTGGAATGTATCGCGTAGCAGAAGTTACATCATATCACAAAAACCCCTTACCTTTTGTAATCATAAACGGTTCCACAATAGATTTAATAGATAATACTAATCAAGTAGGTGTTAGTTATGATGTAAATTATTACGATTACAGCTTAAACTTTTACGACAAAGCAGGAAGGCTTACACAAAGTGTACAGCCTCAAGGTTTTGATGATGCTTTAACATTAAGTACTTCTGTACGAAACCATGATATGTCAAGTACATTTGCTTATAATACACTTGGGCAATTATTAAGCACAACAAGCCCAGATGAAGGGGCTGCCAATTTTAAATACCGTAAAGATGGACAAATACGTTTTTCGCAAAATGTATTACAAGCAACAAATAACGAATTTTCATATACTAATTATGACGATTTAGGACGCCCTATAGAAAGTGGCGTATTGTCTAGCAATAGTTTTGCTACGGCAGACCCAGATAGTGCAGTTTTACCTGCTGGAACAAAAAAAGAACAGCATTTTACTATATATGACAGTCATGATATTCCAGCAGGGGTAACACCACCCTCAAAAACACTCGATCAGGCACTAACCGATATGGGCTTAACTACATTAGAAAAGCAACAATATATTGCTAAGTTTTTAGCGAGTAATGTTGCAATAACCTATACCAAATCACCAGAAACAACAACTACTTGGTATAGTTACGATATATATGGACGCGTAAAATGGATAGTACAGTACATTAATGGTTTAGGTACAAAAACTATAGATTATGAGTACGACTTCGCCAAAGGGCATGTTACCAAGGTGATATATCAAAAATATAATGCTAATGAATTATTTATTCATAGATACAATTATAATTCTGCAGGACAATTAACAAGTGTTGCTACCTCAACAGATAACACAGCGTTTATTTTACAAGAAAGTTATACTTATTATGAAAACGGAGCACTTAAGCGTAAAGAGCTCTTAAAAGATGCAATACAAGGTACCGATTATGTGTATAACTTAAATGGCCAGTTAAAAGCCATTAACCACCCTAGTTTAAGCCCAACTCAAGACCCAGGAGGAGATACCGATGATGCCTTTGGGATGCTTATAGACTACCATCAAAACGATTATGCACGTACACAAAGAAGCAATATTACTACCACTCCTTTTGGTACAGACCAATTTAATGGTAATATTAAAACGACACGATGGAATACACATAGTAATGCATTAACAGCACCTAGCGAAAATGCATACAATTACGAGTACAATAAAAATAATTGGTTACAAGCAGCCGACTATGGCGAAAATATTATTGGTAATACTACAAATACTAATTTGCAAGCCAATATAAGCTCCACCGCAGTAACTGCAAGTGGCAATATTCTTGCTCTTGAAGCCACTAATAGCATAACATTATCTCCTGGGTTTCATGCCCAAACAGGAAGTGGTGTCACGGCCAAAATATATACCCTTAGTAGTTTTGATACTCAAAATACGGGCGATTACGATGTTACTTCTATTACTTACGATGCTAATGGGAATATAAAAACCCTAAACCGTAATAAAAATACTGAAAGTGGCAGTAACGCTATGGATGAGTTTACCTATGATTACATAACAGGTAAAAACCAACTAGATTATGTCCAAGACGCCGTAACAGGGACTACCAATGCTGATGATTTAAAAACACAAGCCACAGGTAATTATGTGTATAATAGCATTGGGCAACTTATTGAAGATCATGAAGAAGCTGTTGCTGACCCTACAAACATTGTTAGGTATATCTATAACACGAGCGGCTTGGTAACCGAAGTATCTAAAAAAAATGTACCTTTGGTAAAGTTCTTTTATAACGATAAAGGACACCGTGTAAAAAAGGAAATTTACACTGCAGGTTCATTGACAAATACAGATTATTACGTACGTGATGCCGCAGGAAGTGTGATGGCTATTTATAATGGCAACACGCTTAAAGAACAACCTATTTATGGAAGTAGTCGTATAGGGGTGTATAATAGACAAGACAGTAGTACGGCTTATCAACTTACTGACCATTTAGGCAATGTCAGGGCGGTAATTAGTAAAGATAGTAATAACAATATGCTTATGTTGAGTTATACCGATTATTACCCCGGCGGGATGGCGATGCCCGGTAGGAATGTTGTCGGAGATTATAGATATGACTATCAAGGACAAGAAAAAGATAGAGAGACTGGAAAGAATGCGTTTACACTTCGCTTATACGATGCTCGTATTAATAGATGGATAGCACCTGACCCTTACGGAGAGTTTTTTAGCCCATATCTTGCAATGGGTAACAATTGGTTAAATAGAATAGACCCTACGGGAGGAATGACCGATTGCCCTGACTGTCCAGACCCACCAATAGCTACAATACTTTTAGATGAAGTTGTTATTACAGCATCAAGAGGTGATACTTGGATTAAAGGAGCTGCACCTGTTGCCGTAGGGTTAGAACACGCTTCTTGGGTAAGAAACAACTTTTACGTACCTAATGATAGATTTTATTTTGAAGGATTTAAGCGTGGTGAACTGTCTCAAATGGAATATGCTTTAAAGCGTTATGATTTACAAGGGGAAGCAAGAAGCAGAATGACAAGGTCTGGTCAAGCAGTTTCAGAGCTTGCTAAATCGAGACGAGCTCAAATGCAAACCGCACACGATTTTGCTACAGGAAAGAAAGAAATCAGAGTTGAAGGGAAAGGCAATACTAATACAAGGAACTTTGGGGTTAAAGGAACACTACTGAAGGGAGCTTCAAGAGCGACTATTGTTTATGGTGTTTATTCAACAGTTGAACATATTCACAGTGCTGAAGATAAAGGTTTGGCAATAAGTCAAGAAGCAGGTGGATGGGCAGGTGCTTGGGGAGGAGCTAAAGCAGGTGCGTTAATAGGGTCAGCTTTTGGACCAGTTGGTACACTTGTTGGCGGTCTTATAGGTGGAGCTGTAGGTTATGCGGCTGGCTATTCAGCAGGTGGCGCCATTTACAGAGAATTTGATTAGTTAAATTATGAGTGTAGTATTGGAATTAAATAAAGACAAATGGTTTAAAAAATTGCATCATTTTGTTTCAAACGAAGCAAAGAATATAGCAATAAAAAAAGCCTATTATTTAAAGTCTGTTAACGAAAAAGGTGATACTTTTTCAAAACTTAAAAGAATAATAGAAGATAAATCTTATTTAAAGTTAGCTTTATTAAAAGAAGATAGTCCGTATGATTTTAGAAGGCTTGATGATGAAGGAGTTGTCGAAGCAGTTCAATCATTTTATGAATTATATTTTTTTATAAGTAAGACAAACAATTATTATTTTGCTGTCATTGAGGAAAATAATTTTTTTAGAGATAAACCTATAAATGAGTTGAAATATTTAATCAAAGTAGAAAGTTTTAACTACAAATTATTTTTGTTCAACCGTAAAAGAATAGATGAATAAAATATGAAATACATAACAATTTTATTTTTAATGATGAGCCTTACTGGTTGCTCACAAGAGAAATTACAGGAATATAAGAGTGAGAAAGGAGGATTTGCATTTTCCTATAATGACTTATGGGAAAAACAGCTTATGAATGGTCATACAGTTTTTTTAACCAAAGGAGATAAGGAAGATAAAACTAACTTTAGAAACAATTTGAATGTAATTGTTCAAGACTTATCACAGAACCCTATGAGTTTAGAAGATTATCACAATCTTACATTACAGCAAATGCAACAGGCTCTTGGGAAAAATACAGTTACAAGTGACAAAGGTGTTACAATAGGAGGTGTTAACGCTAAAGAGCTTTTTTACACAATCCCAAAAGACATAAGTAAAGGGAATTTTTTAGACCTTAAATTGAAACAGGCTTATTTAATTAAAAACAATAAGGCTTATTTAATCACTTATACAGCAAAGACCAAAGACTTCGAGAAGTATTTACAATCAGCTAATACCTTTTTTGAAACTTTTAAGTTACTGAATTAAGCATACGCTTTTTTAGCATTAAAATCACGAATAAGAGCATCTATAGTAATATATATATGCTCTTTTTCTTTTGGTGTAAGTTTAGAGACCCAGCTCTTCGAAGTCTATGACTTCGGAGCATAGTAATAAGAAGAAGTAAAAGCAATAATTAATAAGAAGCTACATTTTATAAGGTGTAGCTTTTGCTTTTATTATGTTTATATGCGAAGTTTTAAACCCAGCTCTTCGAAGTCTATGACTTCGGAGCATAGTAATAAGAAGAAGTAAAAGCAATAGTTAATAAGAAGCTACATTTTTATATTAGGTGTAGCTTTTGCTTTTATTATGTTTATATGCGAAGTTTAAAACTTCGTAAAGCAATAAAAGTAGCACAGCATTTTTTTTATATATTTAAAAGCTATGGAAACAGATGGCTATAAAATACGAGATCAATCTAAAGTACACTACGTAACATTTACTGTAGTAGATTGGATAGACATTTTTACAAGAAAAGTTTATAAAGACATTATTATAGAAAACTTAAACTACTGTATTAAGGAAAAAGGGATGGTTGTTTTTGGATATGTAATAATGAGTAATCATGTGCATTTAATAATTCAAAGTAGGGATAACGATTTATCAGGTTTGATAAGAGACTTTAAAAAATTTACAGCAAAAGCGATTATAAATCAAATTAAAACAGGAAAAGAAAGCAGACGCGAATGGATGTTAGCACAGTTTTCAAAAGCAACCGAAACACATAACAGAAATAAAACATATCAATTTTGGAGATACGGTAATCATCCAGAAGAAATTTATAGTACTAAGTTTTTATGGTCTAAGTTAGATTATATTCATTTAAATCCAGTAAGAGCAGGACTTGTAGAGAAAGCATCACATTATGTATATTCTAGTGCTGCAAATTATGTTTTAGGGCATGGTGTGTTAGATGTAACAATCGTTGACAATCCTGTTATAAATGTGCATGTAGATAATGCTTTTTGGAAAAGCATTGTTTGGTAGTTTTATGATGCGAAGTTATAAACTTCGCATAGCTTGGCTTGTAATATTCACGGTAGTGCATTTTTATTACTGAATGTCAGTTCGAGTGATTTTCAATAGAAAATTGTATCGAGAACAGGTTTTAGATCTAAAATTTGATTCTTGATAGTGCGAAGTTGCAAACTTCGTATAGCTTATTAAATTCAATAATGAGCATTCATAAAGTTACATTTAAAATTAATGTAAAATGCTCTGCGAAGTCTATGACTTCGTAGTATTTAATATTAAGTAATAAAACAAGCAAAAACCTTACTTTTTCTAAGCTAAAACCTTAGCAATTTCTAAGCAAATAGCAATACATTTATTCTTTATAATAGTTTGGAATAAATGAGTAAGCATATTTTTAAATGGTTGGTAGTTTTAAGTTGCATTACAGGTTGTAAAACCATAAGTGTGCAACAAGAATTTCAAAAAACCACACAAGTACAGCAAACACTAGGAAGTATTGGTAATACTAACGGTACCATAATAAGCAGCGCTTTTGCTGGTACGGCAGTTCCCGTTTATAAAAAGCCAATAAAGGTAATAGCGACTTCTATTCCTTTTACAAAACACGCCTATAAAGCCTTTTTAAAGGCAAAGATTTATCAATCAGCAAATATTAAAATTACATATGTTGATTCCCTAACGGTAAAACCAACATTTGTGCAATTACAATTAGCAGATAAAGTAGCTCTAATAGAAGCATTAAATAGCAAAGACAATATAGGAGTAAAGGATTATTTAGGGCATCATGAGGCTGCTGCTTTAGTAACCAATATTTCTATAGCGTTAAACAAGCAAGAACAGGAACTACTAACCAAGGCAAATACAGTGCAGTTGATACAAGATGCCTTGGGAAATTATGTGTTGCAATGTTACCTAGATGATAAACAAAGCACCTTGCAATTTAATCAAGGAGTCGTGTTTGCTTATAAGGCGGTTAACAGTTGTTGGCAAGAGAATAGCAAACAGCAACTAACCATAGTCGATCTAATAACACAAGGACGCGATTGCCCTAGAAAAACCTATAAGTCTAGACATAATGCAAAAAAACGGGTAGATTATTTTAAACTATAACTAATGAAAAAGACAGTAATATTAATAATGATGCTCGTTGGGTTTATAGCCTGTGATGATATATTAGAGGTAGAAAATATCTCCAGTGCTGCCGTAGTAATTTTAGCCCCAGCTAATGATGTAGTAATAGATACTACGGCAGTTACTTTTACATGGGAAGCTTTGGAAGGAGCAGAGCGTTATCAATTACAAATTGCTAAGCCAACTTTTGAAGACGCACAACAAATAGTAAAAGATACCACGATTACAAATACTAACGTGTTAGTAATATTAGAAAATGGTGATTTCCAATGGCGTGTAAAAGGAATTAATTCTGCTTATCAATCGAAATTCACCATAAATAGTTTTACAATTAACGAATAATATAATGATATCATGAAAAAAAATATTTTAACAATAGTCGCATTACTTTTAGGTTATGTAGCAATGTACAGTCAAACACAAACACAAAATTTGAATATGGGTTTGTATCAGTTACAATTTCCAAGTGCCAATGGAGGCAGTAATAGAATCCAAAGTTATGGTGGCACATTTCCAGGGACATGGCTGTTTAAATCTAGATTTGATGATATTTATATTGATGCGGGAGAAAATGCAAGTAATAAATACAGAATTCTATTTTTAACAGGAGGAATTGAAAGAGCCCGAATAAATTCTGATGGAAATTTTGGTATTGGAACAACAAATCCATCAAAAAAGCTAGAAATAAAAGGGGGTGATGGTGTTGGAATTAGACTATTTAATGAAGTTGCAAATACTTGGGATATCTTAAATACTCAATATGGTAAGCTTGATTTTGTAAGAGGAGGAGTGAATACATTTATGCGTATAGATCAGTTTGGCAATGTTGGTATAGGTACCACTAATCCAGGAAAAAAATTAGAAGTAAATGGAGATATACTTTTGCAAAATAGTAGTGGTATTAAACAAATATATACATGGAGTGGATCTGATGAAAATTGGCGAATAGGAATGAATGACAATCCTGGATTTAATAGAAGTTTGGTGACATCTCACACACAGTTTATAGCTTACGGACTTAATAATAATCAAGGATTTGCAGTTGGACGTAATGGTGAAGATTCAAGTTTTGAGATTGGAGGTACAAATCACACGGCATTTTTTAGAGGTAATGTTGGTATAGGGACAACAACTCCTGGTTCTTGGAAGCTAGCTGTAAATGGTAATATTCGTGCAAAAGAAGTGAAAGTAGAAACAGGTTGGAGCGATTTTGTGTTTGATAATGATTATGATTTACCAACATTAAAGGAAGTGGAACAACATATTAAAGCTAAAGGGCATTTAAAAGATATTCCAAGTGCTAAAGAAGTTGCTGAAAATGGTATTATGTTAGGTGAAATGGACTCTAAATTACTTCAAAAAATAGAAGAGTTAACACTTTATACTATCAATCAAGAAAAACGTATTAGTAATTTGGAAGCTACTAACAAGAAGTTAATAAAAATACTTGAAAAATTGGTTGACGGTAAAAGTGAAGAATAAGAACAAAACATATCTACTTTTAACAATTGTATTTGGCGTTTGGGGAATCATAGGTTATAAAATTTGGTCTGGGTTTAAACCAGACTTACCAAAGATGTCTTCAAACGATTTTGGAGCTACCTTTAAGCCAAAGCAAATGGTAAGTATTGATACATTTTCGATTCAAATGGTTAACAGAGATCCTTTTTTAGGTACTTTAACGATACCAAAGAAGAGAAGAGTAGCTCCTAAAACTAAAAAGAAACCACCCATAGTTTGGCCACCTATAATTTATCAAGGAATCATTACCAATCAAAATTCTAAGCAACAATTATTTGTAATAACTATTAACGGAGAACAACAGTTATTAACTAAAGGGCAAGTCTTTAATGAAATAAAGTTAGTTGAGGGAATAGCTAAACATATTATTGTAAGCTATAAAAAAGAACAAAAAAAGATAATAGTGCAAGAATGAGACTAGGAAAGTTAAAAGCTGGAGCGTTGCAACTCACTATATTTATTGGGGTAGTAATAGCGTTATTGTTAGCGTCTTTTATTTTGCTTGTACATACCCATAAGCGTTTCAATATAGAATCTAACATTACTATTAATGTTGTTAAGAATACCTACAGAGGAATTAAATATACTTTAAACAATGAAGTTCCTTTAAATGAGGAGGTTTTTGTTAGTGATGACGATTTTGAAGAAATATTTGTTGAAAGAGATTTTTGGGGTGTTTTTGAGAAAATAACCTCCACATCCACTATTAAAAATAAAACCATTACCCAAATTGCTTTAATTGGGACTAAGCAAGATGAAAATAATAGAACAGCACTTTATTTAAAAGATAATAATAAACCTTTGGTTGTTGTTGGAAATTCAAAAATTCAAGGGGTTGCTTTTTTGCCAAAACAAGGAGTAAGAGCTGGCAACATATCTGGTACATCTTATTATGGAACACAACTTATTTATGGAAGTACTTGGTTGAGTCATGATTTGCCTAAGATTTCTCGAGAAATTATAGAAAATATTGAATCGCTAATTAGATTATCGAGTGAATTTCCAACTGAAAGTTATATCGACCAAAATATGATGTTGGAGTTCAAACACTCTTTTCACGAATCTAAAAAGGTGTTGTATGATCTTGAAGAGATTAATTTATCAAATATTGCATTGACAGGTCATATTATTGTTAAATCTAAAAAAAGAATTATAGTAAATGCAAGCTCTCAATTAAAGGATGTGTTATTAATTGCACCAGAAATTAGTATAGAAGATAATGTTAAAGGTAGGTTTCAGGCTATAGCTTCAAAAAAAATCACCGTTGGTAATAATTGCCAATTAGAGTACCCTACAGCTTTGGTTTTAAGAGATAAGACAATGTCAGGTAAGAGTAGTGATAATAATGAGGACACATTAATACATATTGGTTCACAAAGTGTTGTTAGTGGAATAATCCTGTATAATGGAGACGAAAAACAGAATAACTTTAAACCTCAAGTGTTTATTGATGAAAATACGATCGTAAAAGGAGAAATATATTGCAACCAAAATTTAGATATAAGAGGTGATATTGAAGGGACTGTTTATGCAAATAATTTTATTGCAGCACAGTCAGGATCCATCTATCAAAATCATATTTATAATGCAAGCATAGAGGTTGATAAACTACCATTTAAATATGTAGGATTGCTGTTTGTTAACTCAAATAAAGAAGTCATGCAATGGTTATATTAAAAAAAATACGAGCCTCGACTTTAATGGAAACATTAGTAGCTACAGTATTAATTGTAATTATATTTATGATTACCAGTGCCATTTTAAATAATATATTTTCAAGTAGCATAAAGAATAGCACTATAGAGATTGATGCTCATTTAAACGAATTGGAATATTTGTATAAAAACGATAAGCTTAAGTTGCCTTACGAAAACGATTTTAACAAATGGAATGTGACATTGGAGGAGGAAAAACAACAAGGACACGCTTATATAGTTATTTATGCTACTAACAAACAAACTAAGAAGCAACTTACAAGAACAATTGAATAGAGAACTAAAAATACAGGCATTTACACTTAGCGAAATGAGCGCGGTTTTAGTGATTACAAGTATTGTAGTAGGTATTGCTTTTTCAGTATTGTCATTGGTACAAACTCACATGCATTCCATTCAAAATAACTTAGAAAACATCAATGAAATTAATAGGTTAAATCAATCTATATGGATTGATTTTAATAAGTATTCTAAAATTACCTATAGCAGTAAAAATGGAATATTGGCTTTTGTGTCTGAACTAGATTCAATTACTTATAAGTTTACTCAGAAAGGAATCATCAAAAAGGAAGATACATTTTATCTTCAAGTCTTTAAAAAACAGTTTTATTTTGATGGTAGCTTAGTGAAAGAAGGTCTTGTTGATGCAATTAAAATAGAAACATCTAAAGGATACCAAGGTAAAAATCTATTTATTTTTAATAACAATGATGCTTCATTATTTATGAACTAATGGCTTTTCAACTAGACAATACCGTAGCCCAAGATAAGAACAAAGAAGCTAAAACCGAAAAGGAATCTTTTCTTAAAAAAGAAATCACTTTATTTCAAAACCCTTTTTCGAATAAAGTAAAAGAGCAGTTTTATACAGAGTTAAGTGTATTGCTTAATGCTGGAGTTAATTTAAAAATGAGTTTGGAGCTTATTGAAGATTCACAAAAGAAAAAATTAAGAAAATCTATTATTAAAAAGCTTTCTGAAAGTATTATTTCTGGGCAAAGTCTATCTGAAGCTTTTCAAGAAAGTGAGCAATTTACCGATTATGAATTTCACTCTATAAAAATTGGAGAAGAAACAGGAACATTGGCACAAGTTACTACCCAACTTGGAGAGTTTTATGCCAGAAAGAATGAGCAAAAAAAACAATTAGTAAGTGCGCTTACCTATCCGGTTATTATTTTAAGTACAGCAGTATTAGTGGTTATATTTATGCTAAATTATGTGGTGCCAATGTTTGAAGATATGTTTAGGCAACAGCAAGTTGATTTGCCACAAATTACTAAATATATAATAAGTGCATCTAACTTTTTAGAACAAAAGGGTTGGATGATATTATTACTCTGTTTTTCACCTTTTGTTACTAGATTATTTTTAAAAAACAATAAACGTTATAAGCAGTATAAACATATTATTATGAGTAAACTTCCATTTATAGGAGGCTTTATAAAAACTGTTTATCTATCGCAATTTACTCAAGCGGTAGCATTGTTGACTGTTTCAAAAGTGCCTATTGTAAATAGTATTCAACTTGTAAAGCAAATGATTGATTTTTACCCTTTACAAAAAGCTTTAAATAGTACTGAAAAAGATATTTTAAGTGGGAAGTCGCTTAGTGTAGGATTGAGTAAACACAAGCTATTTGATGCAAAAATGATAGCTTTGATAAAAGTGGCTGAAGAAACTAATCAAACCGAATATATTTTCGAAAAACTTAACTTACAATACAACACACAAGTCCAACAACAATCTAAAATGTTGTCAACTCTTATGGAACCCTTTATTATCTTATTTGTAGGTGTAATTGTTGGTGTTATCCTTGTGGCCATGTATTTACCAATGTTTAAATTGAGCAGTGTTATAGGATAAACTCATTAGTCTCAAGAAAGATAGTGGCATAAAATAAAAAAATCCTAAAAAATTGAAAAAACAATTAATTAGGATTTTCTTGTGACCTCGGGAGGATTCAAACCTCCAACCTCTTGAGCCGTAATCAAGTGCACTATTCAGTTATGCTACGAGGCCATTTTTGTGGGTGCAAATATATTTTATTTTGTTACAATGACAAAATTAACTCTAAATTAATTACATTTCACTTATGAATACAATTGAAGATTTTATTAGAGATATTCCTGATTTTCCAAAACCAGGTATTTTATTTAAAGATATTGCACCTTTACTACAAAACCATAAAGGTGTAAGTTTATGTTTAGATGAATTGTTACTATTAGTTGGCAATAAAAAAATTGATAAAGTTATAGGTATAGAATCTCGTGGATTTTTCTTTGCTACTTTGTTAGCGCAAAAACTTAATGCTGGCTTTATACCTGTTAGAAAACCTGGAAAACTGCCTTTTAAAACTTTATCACAATCTTATGCTTTAGAGTATGGAAAAGATGCAGTCGAAATCCATGTTGATGCTATAGAAAAAGGAGAGCGAATCCTTATTCATGATGATGTGTTAGCTACTGGAGGAACAGCTGAAGCTGTTTGTAAGCTGGTTGAAAGACTAGGAGGCGATATTGTACAATGTAATTTTATAATGCAACTTAACTTCTTAAACGGAAAAGATAAGTTAAAAGGGTACGACGTAAAATCTGTCCTAGAGTATTAATCTAGTGCTCTAATTGTAACAAAAGCTCTCCAGCCAATTATGGCAAGCTGTAATTTACTTGCCGTTGTAATATCTAATTGCCTTTTAGTAAAACTAGGTAATATGGATTTATTTACTTTCGCTAATATTTTAAAAAGCTGCTTTTTCATATTTATTTCCTATGCAAATGGGCGTCTTATTTTGTTGCTAACAATGCAAAAATAATGAAACTTATTCTAGTACTTTTTTTTTGGACCTTATTAAGTTAGTCAGTAGATAATTATGATGATGATTGCTATTATAAATTTTACTAAGGAAATCATAAGTTTTTTTGTTTTGATGATTGATAAAAATATATTCAGTTCTGTAATTATTTTTGAATATATAGGTTTAGAAATCTTACCACCAAATAGATTGCCTAAAAATGATACAATTAACTTTATATTGTTAAGTATAAAAATAATATAAGTTATAAATTTTTGCTTGTTTCCTTGAAACAAGTTTTATTATGTAACTATAATTATGGATTATTGTTTTAAAATGGAATAACTTAAGAGGCTTTTTAGATGTTTTTTAAAATGTCAAGGGGATAAAATTAATAAATAACTGTTTTTTACCGTTTTCATCTTTATGGCTGTAATTTAAATAAAAAAAGACGCTCACTAGTGAACGTCTTTTTTTAACCAACTAAGTCTTAATAAAAGAGATTAATCTTTTTCCTTTTTTAATGTAATTTCAACAACACCGTCTTTTCCTTTTTTACCATATTTTTTTTTGGCAGATTTTCCTTTTAATACAGAAATAGATGCTATTGTATCTGGATCCATATCTTTTAGTTTTTTGTTTTTAGCGACTTTCCCATCAATCACTAATAATGGATCTTTGTCATTATCACTTATAAAAAACATGGTGCCTCCGCTTTTTCCTATTTTGGTTATAGTTTTATCTTCATCGTCATTTTTATTAATCCAAATAGTACTACTGCCTTTCGCTGAGGATTTTATTTTAAAGATTTTGTTATCATCTGATTTGAAAGTTAGATTATTCTTTCCGTTTAAAAGGATATTTTCTTTAATTGTATTACCGTCTTTGTCTTTTCTAATTAGTATAGATTTACCATCTTCATTTTCAATGATTTCGATTAGTTCATTATCATCTTCTGAGTCTATAAACAAACCATTGCTTTTGCCTTTAACTATAACATTTCTCTTCCCATTAGTAACAATATTACTTCTTCCTTTAACTACTACATTGCCTTTAAACTTATAAACGTTTCCATCTGCATTAACTGTGTCTGCACGAATTATATCGTAAACTTCACCTTCATCACTAGAAAAAGTAAAAGTATTTTTGTTTTTACGCTCCTTTTTTATCTCATGGATTTTATGCCCTTTTTTAATAATGATTTTGTCATCATCTTCTATTATTTCATGATTATCACTATCATCATGTTCTTCATGACTGTTAAAGACAAAAACATTATCACTTTTATCAGATTTTCCAATAGTTATTGTGCCATCTTTATGTGTAAACGAATAATCTTTATCATGAATCAAACTACTAGTGTTTCCTATAGAAATGGAATTGCTTTTAGCATTGTAAGTTATTTTTATTGTCTTGATAGCTGAGTCATTGCTAATTGAAAAGTTTGCATTTGAGTTGTCAGACTTTGCATCAATTTTTAAGGCGATTATTTCGTTGTCACTATTACGCTTTACGTTTTTTATTTTAAGAGTAATTCCTTGAGCTTTTAATTTGTTTATAACATCGTCTAATTGAGAATCAGTAAATGTGCTTTCAATAAGATAAGCGACAATATCTTGTTTTAAAACAGTATTTGGTTTTATAATGTTGTTGTTTGTAATTGCCTTTTTTGTTGTAGCTACTGGCTTATGATCTGTCTCTAATGTTTCTACATCTACATTTGTTATTGACATAGCGTCAACACTTTCAGTGATGTTGGAAATTTCTCCATTATTGGATTCTGCTTCAATATAAATTTCTTTAGTATTGAAACTCATTAAAAATAGAGCCAAAGCAGGCAGAATTAATAAAAATTTTAATTGATTTTTCTTTTTTGATCTGTTTTTGTGTAACATGACAATTCGTTTTTTGATTAATGAATTATAAAAATTATTGGTTAATGCCATTTGATAATTTGGCACACTTGTCTTGAGTAATAAATGCTGATAGCTTTTTTTGCAATTGGTAGTTGCTTGTGCATTTTTATCTGCAATAAACTCTAAATTTTGTCTAAGATCTTTTTTGTATAACCAAACTAATGGGTTAAACCAGAGTATAATACTTGTTAATTCTACCAATAAAATATCTATTGAGTGCAATTGTTTTGCATGTATTTTTTCGTGAGTAATGATATGCTCTAACTCAGTTTCACTAAATTGATTTGGATTAAAAACAATCCAGTTAAAAAAGGAAAAAGGAGATATTATGTTTTTAGTGATGACATATATATATGATGCAACACGTTGTTTTGTGCTTTTTAAAAGTAATGCGATTAACGATCCAAATTGAAATAAAAATTTGAACAGGAAAAACAAGACACCTATAATGTATACAAATACTAAAATGTTAGTTGTGTTTATTGAATTGTCTATAATTGCTGGTTGAGGTATTGTATTAGCAAAATCTATAGCACTTTTATATATTATTGGTTCTATTACTATATATTTTGGTATTGTAATTAATGGTATTATAAAAGCTGTTACTAATCCGAATAATAAAAAAGAACGAATAGATTCAAAAAAGGTTTCTCGATTTAAAAACAACTTGTAGCATACATAAAACAATACCAGAATGGCGCTGACTTTTATTAAGTATTCCATGATTATTTATTGTTTTCTATGAGGTTAATAATCTCTTTTAATTCTTCAACACTAATTTTTTCTTCTTTTGCAAAAAAGGATACCACGTTTTTATATGAGCTGTTAAAATAATTATCTATCGCTGCATTAAAAAAGCGTTTTCTATAGTCTTCCTTTTTTATTATTGGAAAATATTGATGGGTCTTTCCATAAGCTGTGTAACCTACATAGCCTTTGTCTTCTAAGTTTCTAACAATGGTAGATAATGTATTGTAGTGAGGTTTATCCTCTGTTATTTCTGCAAGTATATCCTTTACAAAAGCCTTTTCTAGCTTCCATAAAATATGCATGATTTCTTCTTCTTTATTTGTTAGTTTTTGCATTATCTAAAATTTTATGTTCTATGATACTTCAAACATATAACTATTTTTATAGTTATACAACTGCAAATATAGTTATTTAACGAAAAATTTAGTTTTTATTGTGATTTTTTAAGAAAAGTAATTGAAAATCATACTAAGAAAGAAATCTTATTATCTTCGCAAAAAATATATTTAATGAGCTTTGTTTGGGTTATTTTAGGATTTATTCTGCTAGTTATAGGAGGTGAGTTTTTAGTTAGAGCTTCCGTAGCACTTTCTTTTAAATTAAGTATTTCAAAGTTTGTTATTGGTATGACAGTAGTGTCATTTGCAACGTCTGCACCAGAATTATTAGTGAGTCTTAATGCGGCATTATCTGGTTCTCCAGCTATCGCTATTAATAATGTAGTAGGATCTAATATTGCTAATATTGGTTTGGTGTTAGGTATTACAGCTGTAGTTGGAAGTATATCTGTAGACAAGACATTTTATAAACTTAATTGGCCAGTAATGATGTTGTTTTCAATGGCATTGTATTACTTTTTATATAATGATAGTCAATTGGTGTTTCTTGAAGGTCTAGCGTTATTTGTAGCTTTAATAGCTTTTTTATACATATTAATACGACGTGCAAAAAAAGACACTATAGAAGAAGTTGATGAAACCTTAGCTATAGTGTCCTATTTTAAAATTATATTATGGCTCATTATTGGTGGTTTTGCCCTTTATTTTGGATCTGAATGGTTGGTTAAAGGAGCTATTGATTTAGCTGAAATATTAGGCGTGAGCGAAGCTGTGATTTCAGTGTCAGTAATAGCAATAGGGACGAGTGTACCAGAACTAGCAGCATCGGTAATTGCTGCTGCAAAACAAGAAAAGGCTATTTCCTTAGGGAACTTAATTGGCTCCAATATTTTTAATATTGGTTCTGTATTAGGGCTTACTTCTATGATTAAAACCATTCCAGTTACCGAATCTCAAATTTTGACCAGAGATATTTTTTGGATGATTGCTTTTTCAGCCGTTTTAATTCCGCTAATACTTATTCCTAAACAGCATCAGATAAGTAGATCAAATGGTTTTGTTCTTATTTTAGGCTATGGGATCTTCATATTTTTAGTATTTACCCAATAGATTTATAGGTTATTAACTGTATTTTGTCGAATTGTTTATAATTAACCCTATATTTCTTAGGGTTAAAAGTTAATTATTGAGCTTTTTTTATAAATTTGCCCTTTGATTTTATATAAATACTAAAATAATTAAAATGTCAACGCTAAGATTTCACGCAGTAAAAGAAACACTTACTAGAAAACCTCTAAAAATTGAAGAAAAAGAACGTCGCTCTTCAATTTTTGGTAATAATGTATTTAACGAAGCAACTATGCGACAGTATTTAACCAAAGAGGCTTATAAAAGTGTTATGGATGCTGTGCAGAATGGTTCTAAAATTGGGAGAGGAGTAGCTGATCACATTTCAACGGGAATGAAAGAATGGGCTATTTCTAAAGGAGTGACGCATTATACACACTGGTTCCAGCCTTTAACAGGTGCAACAGCAGAAAAGCATGATGCCTTTTTTGAAACTATTGGTGGTGGTTTAGCTATTGAAAAATTTGGTGGCGGACAATTAGTACAACAAGAGCCTGATGCCTCTTCGTTTCCAAATGGAGGAATTAGAAATACGTTTGAAGCTCGTGGTTATACTGCTTGGGATCCAACATCGCCAGCATTTATTTATGAAACAACTTTATGCATTCCAACAGTTTTTGTTTCTTATACAGGCGAGGCACTTGATTATAAGACACCTTTATTAAGGGCATTACAAGCTGTAGATCATGCTGCTGTAGATGTAGCAAAGTATTTTGATAAAAATGTAAAAAAGGTAAATGCTTCTTTAGGTTGGGAACAAGAGTATTTTTTAATAGATAGTGCTTTAGTTGCAGCAAGACCAGATATCACTTTAACAGGAAGAACACTATTAGGGCATTCTCCAGCTAAGGGCCAGCAATTGGATGATCATTATTTTGGAACTATTCCAAATCGTGCAATGTCTTTTATGCGTGATCTTGAAACTGAGTGTATGTTATTAGGGATACCTGTAAAAACAAGGCATAACGAAGTTGCTCCAAACCAGTTTGAGTTAGCACCTATTTATGATGAAGCCAATTTAGCAGTAGACCACAATTCATTATTAATGGATGTGATGGATAAGATTGCTGGTAGACATAATTTTAAAGTATTATTTCATGAGAAACCATTTGCAGGCGTTAATGGTTCTGGGAAGCACAATAACTGGAGTTTAAGTACAAATACAGGAATTAATTTATTAAGTCCAGGAAAAACGCCAATGAGTAATTTGCAATTCCTAACATTTTTTATAAACTCAATTAAAGCAGTTCATGAGTATGAAGAATTGCTTAGAGCTTCTATCGCTAGTGCTAGTAACGACCATCGTTTAGGTGCGAATGAAGCGCCTCCAGCAATTATTTCGGTATTTATTGGTGAACAATTAACTAAAGTACTTCACGATCTTGAAGGTGTTACTAAAGGGAAATTATCACCAGAAGAAAAAACAGATTTAAAACTAAATGTGGTTGGTAAAATACCTGAAATTCTATTAGATAATACAGATAGAAACAGAACATCCCCTTTTGCATTCACAGGAAATAAATTTGAGTTTAGAGCGGTAGGTTCTACAGCAAACTGTGCTAATCCAATGACTGTTCTAAATTCTATCATGGCAAAACAACTTATAGATTTTAAATCTGAAGTTGATGCTTTGATTGAAAACAAAGACATGAAAAAAGACGATGCAATTTTTAATGTATTACGTGAATATATTAAAACATCTAAAAACATACTTTTTGAAGGAAACGGTTATGGAGATGAGTGGCAAAAAGAAGCGAAAAGGCGTGGTTTAAGTAATAATAAAACAACTCCAGCTGCTTTAAAAGCAAGAGTAGCTAAGAAAACAATTAGTTTGTTCGAAGATTTAGGAGTTATGAATAAAACTGAAATTGAAGCACGTTACGAAATAGAAGTTGAAGAATATACATTAAGAATACAAATTGAAGGCAGAGTTTTAGGTGATATTGCTAGAAATCACGTAGTGCCAACTGCAGTTAAATATCAAAATGTTTTAATAGAAAATGTAAGAGGACTTAAAGATATTTATGGCAATGACTTTAAAAAATATGCTAAAGAGCAACTTGAGTTGATTCAAGAAATTTCTGGACATATAGAAGCTATAAACTCTGGTGTTACTAAAATGACAAATGAACGAAAAAAAGCAAATACCATAGAAGACTCAGAAAAGAAAGCAGATGTATATTGTAATAAAGTGAAACCATTTTTTGATGAGATTCGTTATCATTGTGATAAACTAGAACTATTAATAGATGATGAGCTTTGGCCATTAACAAAATATAGAGAAATGCTCTTTACAAACTAGATTGAACTTTAAATAAAAGCCTCATTTATGAGGCTTTTTTATTACATTTTATTCAAAAATTTTTAAAAAATGTCTACGTATAACTACGTACTTTTTTAAATAATATTCAGCATTAATAAGTATTTCAGCTAATTATTTTACAATTTATCGATTTTAACAGACTATTCCTACGTTTTCGTCTTTAGTGCTTAAAAAGAGTGGCTTATTTTCATTAAATTTGTATTGCTATTAATCTATTATTATTCAAAATGAAGAAGTTACTACTAAGTGTTGCGGCACTTATGGTCGCAACCCTCTTGTTCTCTCAAGATGACACTGTTGATGCGAAAGAGAAAGTTTCTCAAGACAATTCTGTTGTGTTAATTGATGATGGAAACCTATCATCATAAATCTTGTTTTTAATTAAGAGTGTTTAAAAGCTTTAACTAGTACACTATTTAGTGTTAGTTAAAGCTTTTTTGTTTTATAAAAGTTCTAATTGCTTCTATTAGGTGATATATCTAACCTTTTACTATATTGCAATGCCCTTATTAATCTATGTTTGAATAGATCTATTTTTAATAGAGATCATTTTTAGTGATTAATAGAACTAATTTATATAGCATTTTTTGTGTCATTTTTTCTCTGTTTTTTATACAAAAAACTTATTCTCAAGAAGAAATAAAAAGAAGTACCATCGAAACCTTTAATAGGTCTTATGGTGTTGAAGTACGCGGTAAAAATACATTTTCAATAGCTGCAGGAACAGTAGTTACTAATGGAGATTATGCAGATGCACTTTACGAGGTATATATGCATATAGGATATAAGCGATTTTTAGGGCCTTATGCTAATATTAATATTGGCTATAATAAATATAATGTAGCTTTTAAAGATGTATTAAATGAAGGTTTTATGTCTTTTGATGCTAATTTAGAAATTGTCCCATTTCCTAAAAATATTTTTTCACCATTTATTTTTGCAGGAGGAGGATTAAATGCTTCTAATTACTTTGAAGAAACCGATTCTAAAATTCAAGGAGGAGCAGGTTTTGAAATATTAGTATCACCTTTAGTAGGGATAAAATTATTTGCTGAGTATAACATGACATTTACCGATGAATTAGATGGAAGAATATATGGAATTTCTGATGATGCATTTTGGAGAGCAGCTTTTGGGTTAAACATTTATTTTGGAAGAAGAGGAAGAAAAAGAAACATTAAGAGAAATGAGCCTACAGTGATTAATTCTAATCCAATAATTCACTCGAAAAACTAAATACTTTATTATTTTTGCAGCATCTAAAAAACACCTTTTCAAGAATGAGTAACGAGGTTAGTAAAAGATATGCACAAAGAGGCGTTTCCGCTTCAAAAGAAGATGTGCATAACGCTATTAAAAATATTGACAAAGGATTATTTCCTAAGGCATTCTGTAAAATTGTTCCAGATTATCTTACCAACGACAATGACTATTGCTTAATTATGCATGCAGATGGTGCAGGAACAAAAAGTTCATTAGCATATATGTACTGGAAGGAAACAGGCGATATTTCAGTTTGGAAAGGTATAGCTCAAGATGCTTTAATAATGAATATTGACGATCTTTTATGTGTTGGAGCAACCAATAATATTATGTTGTCTTCAACCATAGGAAGAAATAAAAACCTTATTCCAGGTGAGGTTCTTTCAGCAATAATTAACGGTACCGAAGAATTGATTGACGAATTAAAAGGGTTTGGTGTAACGATACACTCAACTGGAGGAGAGACAGCAGATGTTGGTGATTTGGTAAGAACGATTATTGTTGATTCAACAGTCACAGCTAGAATGAAACGAAAAGACATTATTGATAATGCCAATATTAAGGAAGGAGATGTTATTGTTGGTTTAGAAAGTTTTGGTCAAGCTACTTACGAGAAATCATATAACGGAGGTATGGGAAGTAACGGTTTAACGTCTGCTAGACACGATGTGTTTCATAAGTATTTAGCTAAAAAATATCCTGAAAGTTTTGATGCTTCAGTTCCAGAAGATTTGGTTTACTCTGGACAAACTAAATTGACGGATAAAGTTGAAAATTCGCCTATTGATGCTGGGAAATTAGTATTATCTCCAACAAGAACTTATGCGCCAATTATTAAATCAATTCTCTCAAAGTATAAAAGAGATGAGGTGCATGGAATGATTCATTGTAGTGGAGGAGCACAGACAAAAATTCTTCATTTTATAGATAACCTGCATATTGTAAAAGATAATATGTTTTCTATTCCACCTTTGTTTAAATTAATACAAGAACAATCTAAAACAGATTGGAAGGAAATGTATCAAGTATTCAATTGTGGTCATCGTATGGAATTATATGTTTCTCCAGAAATAGCAAATGATATTATTAAAATCTCAAAATCTTTCAATGTTGATGCTCAGGTAATTGGAAGGGTAGAAGCAAGCGATTCTAAAAGGCTTACAATAAAAAGTGAATTTGGCGTTTTTAGTTATAGTTAATAATTATTTTAAATGATGGCAAAAAAATTCAAGTATCAATTATCAATTTTTACAGCACTTCTAAGTGCATATTTCTTAGGAGCTCAAAACTTAGATTTAACGTTGTATCCTGAAGACTTTGTAACCTCGCATTGGAAAGAAGTAAATACAGCCAGTTTAGATATAAGTGAAGTCGCTTTTGTTAATTGGAATTCGGGAGGTTCTAATTCAATTTCTGGTTTAATAGGGTTTGAAGCTCAAAGAAATTATAAAAAGGACCATTTACTTTGGGAAAACAGGGCAGTAATACGTTATGGAGTTAATAAGCAACAGAGCCAAAGTTTGAGAAAAACTGATGATATTTTTGAATTGAAATCACGTTTTGGTTTTAGAAAGGATATAAAATCTAATTGGTATTATTCGGCAAATTTTAGCTTTGCAACACAGTTTACTAATGGGTATAATTACTCAAATAGTGATGAAAAGCCTATTTCACAATTCATGGCACCTGCATATATGTTTTTAGGTGTAGGAACCGTTTATGGTGAGCATATTGAAGAATTTTCGGCATATATGTCACCATTAACATTAAAATCTACATTTGTCCTTGACCAAGACTTGGCAGACGCAGGTTCTTTTGGTGTTACTCCAGCAGTTTATGATGACTTAGGGAATAGATTGTCAAAAGGAGAAAATTCTAGAGAGGAAGTTGGGATATTAGTTACAAGTGCTTATGAGAATGCACTTATGGAAAATATTTCTGTTAGAACTCTAGTTAGCTTATATACCGATTATTTAAATGATTTTGGTAATGTTGATATCGATTGGGAGTTAAACTTTAAATTTAAAGTAAATGACCATGTTCGAGCTACAATGGGATCACATATAAAATATGATAATGATGTGAAAACTGCAATTGAAGATGAAGATATGCCAGAAGAAATAGTCGTTAAAGGAGCCAAAGTACAGTGGAAACAGCTTTTAGGAGTTGGTGTGTCAGTCGATTTTTAAAGCTTCAGGAAAAACCATAGCGTCAAAATCCCAAAGTATTGGTAGTAAGAAATAGGTGATTATTGCTATTATAATAATAGAAATAATATTCATCCAGATACCAACTCTTATCATATCTGGAATTTTCAAATAACCAGAACCAAACACAATAGCATTTGGTGGTGTTGCTACTGGTAACATAAAAGCACAAGAAGCTGCAACAGTTATACCAACCATAAGCGTAAATGGATGCACATCTAGGACAAGCGCAATAGGAGCTATTATTGGTAATAACATAGCAGTGGTAGCAAGATTAGACGTAATCTCAGTTAAGAAGTTAACAGCAAATATTAAAACAAATAATAATGCAAATAATGGTAAGTTTTCAAATTGCGTAATTTGTAAACCAATCCATTCGGCTAAACCAGTTGTTTTAAAGCCTTCGGCCAAAGCTAGTCCACCACCAAACAATAATAAAATCCCCCAAGGTAATTTTACAGCACTTTGCCAATCAATTATTTTCTTTTCAGTTTTATTCTTGGTTGGTAGTATAAATAAGATGGTGGCACTTATCATAGCTATTATGGTATCATCTATTGCTGGAATTAGCTTTGAAACTAAAAATGAACGCGTCATCCATAAAAATGCAGTAACACAAAAAACAATCAGTACTGTTTTTTCTTCATAACTAATCTTCCCTAGACTTTTTAATAGTCTTTTTATTTCTGCTTTTCCACCTGGAAAATCTTTTTGAGTGAATTTAAAAGCAATGGTCGTTATATATTTCCAGCAAATAAATAGAAGTATTATAGAAATTGGTAAACCGTAAATAATCCATTTAGAAAAGGTCATTTCAATGTTATATTGTTCTTCTAAAATACCAGCAAAAATCAAATTTGGAGGTGTTCCAATAAGTGTTGCAATGCCTCCAATAGAAGCGCTATATGCAATAGATAACATCAAAGCTTTACCAAAAATAGCGTTTTCGTCTTCTTTAGTTTTAGGATTGTCTTTGAGCTGTAAAATAATTGCCATACCAATGGGTAGCATCATTACTGTTGTAGCTGTGTTGGATATCCACATACTTAAAAATGCAGTTGCTAACATAAACCCAAGTATAATACGGCTAACACTTGTGCCAATAACATTTATAACTGTGAGTGCAATACGTTTATGTAAATTCCATTTTTCTATGGCTATGGCAAGTATAAACCCACCTATGTAAAGAAACACATATTTATGTCCAAAAGCAGCAGTAGTAATGCTTAATTCCATTACTCCAGTTATAGGAAATAAAATAATTGGAAGCATAGCAGTGACAGCAATTGGTACGACCTCAAAAATCCACCAAACTGCTACCCAAAGTGTAGTTGCTAAAACTGCGATTCCTTCAGGTGATAATCCTTTAGGTTTAAAAAAAAGAAGTGTAATAGTAAATAATAAAGGACCTAGAATTAGTCCAAATTGTTTTAAGGTTTTGTTTCGCATCGTTTATAACTGGTAATGCAAAATACAATTTTCTTCATTAAGAGTTATGCCAAACTTCCTTCACTTAAATATTTATAATCTTCAAGCTCGTTTAGTTTGTCAATTTTTTTTGAACAACCATTTTTTAATAGATAAATCTCATCCGAAGTTTCTATAATATGTGAATACATATGGTCTGTTATAATAATTGCTTTATGCTCTTTTTCGGTGTTTATTAGTTGTTTAATTTCTTCAATTTGTAAAGGAGCAATATGAGAAAAAGGTTCATCTAACATTACAATTTTGCTGTCGCTTTTTAAAACCAAATAGATTTCTACAATACGTTGTTCTCCTCCAGAGAGTTTATTTGTTTTGGTTTTTGCATACTTTGAAAACGCAGGAAATTTTGATATAAAATCTTCCCAATTCACATAAAACAATTTAAAAACTGTACTAAGCTTTAAGTTTGGTAAAAAAGTATGTTGCGGTAAGTATTTGATTAGCTTTGTTTGGTAAAGAGGTCTTAAAAAGGGTTTTTTGTCTATTCGAATTAGTTTGTATTTTGGTTGAATATTTCCAAATATAATATTGAGAAGTGATGTTTTGCCGCAGCCATTACTCCCAAGAATGCCAACAACTTTCCCAGTTTCGGCTTTTAGGTAAATACCACTTAATACACGTTTAGAATTATAGTTAAGCTCTACATTATCTATTTCAAGAATCATATAAACTCCTTAATAAGGAGTAGAAAGGTAGTGGTTATTAAAATATCAACAAAAAATAAGACTGAAAATAACTTAAGGCTAGAGATGCCAAGGTTTTTATAAAAAATAAGCTTTCGTTTTGCCGAAGTTTCATTTACAAGGTACCAAAGAAAAAAAGTTAAGAGTAATTTCGTGACTATGGCAGCAAAAACATTAGGATTAACAATAGTAATAATTATGTTAATTAAAAAAGACCATAAAACATACGATCTATAAAAAGCCATTATGGACATTAATTGTTGCATATACACAAATAAACGATTATTGTAAGTAAATATTTCGTTGAAAGATGGAAGTTTTTCATTCATTGAAAATTCATAAATTATCGTATTTTTGCGACACAATTCACACAAGCAAATGCTAGAAAAAATTCAGATAGTAAAACAACGTTTTGATGAGGTAAGTGATTTAATTATTCAGCCAGATATTATCACAGACCAAAAGCGTTATATACAATTAAATAAAGAGTATAAAGACCTTAAAAAGATTGTAGATAAAGGCGAAATCTATAAATCTTTAACAGATAATATTGCTGAAGCTGAGGATATTATAGCAGAGGGTAGTGATGCAGAAATGGTTGAAATGGCAAAAATGCAATTAGAAGAGGCTAAAGCAGAACTTCCAGATTTAGAAGATGAAATTAGGTTCTTATTAATACCAAAAGATCCAGATGATGCGAAGAATGTGGTTGTTGAGGTAAGAGCCGGAACAGGAGGAGATGAGGCTAGTATTTTTGCTGGTGATTTGTATAGAATGTACTCAAAATATTGTAGTGATAAAGGTTGGAAAGTAGATGTAGTAAGTTTAAGTGATGGAACTTCAGGAGGTTATAAGGAAATAATTTTTGAAGTATCTGGCGAAGATGTATATGGAACATTGAAATTTGAAGCTGGTGTGCATCGTGTACAGCGAGTACCTCAAACTGAAACACAAGGTCGAGTTCATACGTCTGCAGCAACAGTTATGGTGCTTCCAGAGGCAGAAGAATTTGATGTAGAATTAGATATGGCAGATGTTAGAATTGAACGTACTACGTCAACAGGTCCAGGAGGTCAATCGGTTAACACTACCTATTCGGCTATTAAGCTGCATCATGAGCCAACAGGAATGATTGTGAGTTGTCAAGACCAAAAATCCTCTCATAAAAACCTTGAGAAAGCTTTAAAAGTTTTGCGTTCTAGATTATATGAAATTGAGTTAGCAAAGAAGCAAGCAGCAGATTCCGAAAAACGTAAAAGTATGGTGTCTTCGGGGGATAGAAGTGCTAAAATTAGAACCTATAACTATCCGCAAGGTAGAGTTACTGATCACAGAATTGGATTGACTTTATATGATTTATCCAATATCATTAATGGCGATATACAAAAAATAATAGACGAATTAATGCTAGCTGAAAATACTGAGATGTTAAAAGCTAGTGATGATGTGATTTAGAGAGTTAGGTATTGGGTTTTTGGTATTAGGCATTAGGGAATTATTCTTAATATAAACTTGAATGAGAAATTTTAGACATTTAGAAGTTTGGAAAGATTCTATAATTTTAGTTAAAACTATTTACAAACTAGTTGATGCTCTTCCAGATTTCGAAAAATTTGGTTTAAAATCTCAAATAAGCAGATGTGTGGTTTCAATACCAGCAAATATAGCTGAAGGTTGTGCTAAAGATTCTCAAAAAGATTTTGTAAGATTTCTTCAAATTAGTTTGGGTTCAGCCTTTGAATTAGAAACTCATTTAATTATTTGTGTTGAATTATCATATCTTCCTGAAGATGAAAAAATAATTAAAGAAATACAAAAACTTCAAAAGAGAATCAATGCTCTCATAAAATACTCAAAGACCAACTACTAAGACCTAAAGCCTATGACCCAAGACCAATTAGTAAACCAAATCAAAAAAAAGAAATCCTTTCTATGCATAGGGTTAGATGTCGATTTAAATAAAATTCCAAAACACTTATTAAAAGAAGAAGACTCAATCTTCACTTTTAATAAAGCCATTATTGATGCGACACATCATCTATGTGTAGCTTATAAACCAAACACTGCGTTTTATGAAGCTTATGGTATTAAAGGATGGCAAGCACTAGAAAAAACAATAAATTATATTAATAAAAATTATCCAGAAATTTTCACCATTGCTGATGCAAAACGTGGAGATATTGGAAACACTAGTACCATGTATGCAAAAGCTTTTTTTGAAGATTTAGCGTTTGATAGTGTTACTGTAGCACCATATATGGGAAAAGATTCGGTAGAACCGTTTTTAGCATTTAAAGATAAGCATACCATTTTGTTGGCGTTAACATCTAATCAAGGAGCTTTCGATTTTCAAACAAAAACTGTTGATGGAACTGAATTATACAAACAAGTTTTAGAAACCTCAAAGTCTTGGCAAAATTCTGAGAATTTAATGTACGTAGTTGGTGCCACAAAAGCTGAGTTTTTAGCAGACATTAGAAAGATTATTCCAAATAGTTTTTTATTAGTTCCTGGAGTTGGAGCTCAAGGAGGAAATCTACAAGAGGTTTGTAAATATGGGATGAGTAAAGATGTTGGGTTATTAATTAATTCGTCTAGAGGAATAATTTATGCATCTAATGAAAATGATTTCGCAAGGGCCGCAGCTATAAAGGCAAAAGAATTACAGCAACAAATGGCAGAACTTATTTAAATTACAGTTTCAGTTTGTTCTCTCGATAGATATTTTAACCTATTGAGCTTATTTAAAAGTTTTAAAGCATCGTATTCTGAAATATCACTCAAAGCAGAATCTGTTTCTCTTAAATTATAAGCGTGTTCAATTAATTGCTTATAACGATTTTTAAGCTTCTTTTGATATTTTTTAAGAATATTGCTTCTATTCATGATGCTAATAATCAATTAACTAAATATACATTATTTTCTTTAAAAGTAAAAGGCTTGTTTTCGATTTTCTAATAAAAAAGAAACCGATTCCTGTTATAGAAATCGGTTTCTTACAAATAAAAAACTAACTAACTAATTTATAAGTGAAGACAACTTTATTTAGATGACTTGTGGCAAAGTTGTATAATTTATACTGTTCTAATGTTATGTTAATGCTACTATAGTTTTAAGAATCAATTAATATATTTATATACTTATACAAAAAAGAAGAAATAAAAATTAATTAAAAGAATGATAAATGATTTTCAGTAATAAGAATAAAATAGTTTTTACACTTTCGGTATTTTGTCTAATAGTTTTTAACTCTAAAGTATTTAGTCAATCACTCGTAACAATACCAAGCACTGTTGAGTTACCACTTGAATCAAAAATAAATAAGTTTAGTTATAATTTACATATTGCTTTACCGTTCGATTACGAAAAATCTAAACAGTCTTATCCCGTTATATATGTATTAGATGCAAATAACGATTTTCCGCTTGTTACAAGTATTTCAAGACGGCTTCAAGCTGAAGAAGAACTCAAAGACCTTATAATAGTTGGGATTAGTTATAAGGACTCAGCTTATATTAATAGAAGAGCAGACTATACACCGTCTTCTTTAGAAGCATGGGGGAATTCAGGAGGAGCTTCTAAGTTTATATCTGTTATTCAAGATGAAGTTTTCCCAATAATAGAAACTAAATTTCGAGTAGAAAAAGATTCCAGAACGCTTTTTGGGCATTCACTTGGAGGTTTGTTAGGGTCTTATCTTCTTGTAAATGGACAGGAGTTGTTTAACAACTATATTATTTCAAGCCCTTCAATGTGGTGGGATGATTATTATGTTTTGAAAAATGGAAGTTCATCTTCTATTTCAAGTAAAGTTTTTTTATCTGTTGGTGCTCTCGAAAGGCCACATATGCTAGAATCGTGTAATAAGCTGTCTTCTTTTATTGATGAAAACATAAAATCAGCCTCAAAAAAGGTTGTTATATTAGATGGAGAAAATCATGCTTCAGCAAAGATAAGAGCCTATACAGATGGGTTAAAATGGTTGTTTAAATAAATAATACTAACTAGTTATGTATTTTGATGAAATTCTGTCAATTCGAGTAAATTTCATGAGTGAAATGAGTGAAATTTGTATCGAGAATAAGAATTTAGCATATAAATTAGTTCTCGATAAGATTTTTTTATCAAAAAATCACTCGAACTGACATAATGGATACTGTTTTAACTCAAAATACATAACTAGTTAGTATTAATTAAAATATTCTATAATGAAAAATATTATTTATGTTTTATTGCTTCTTTCAATTGGAATGAATGCGCAAAACTCAAATTGCAACTGTTGTACTGAAAAACATTCGGAATTTGATTTCTGGGTTGGTAGTTGGATAGTTACAAATCCAAATGGAAGTGCGGCTGGAACTAATGTTATTGAAAAAGTTCAAGACAATTGTGTATTACGTGAAAATTGGACTAGTGCTACAGCAGGTTTTACAGGAACAAGTAATAATTTTTACAATGCTGCAAAACAGCAATGGGAACAGATTTGGATTGATAACCAAGGAGGAAGCTTACACTTAAAAGGTAATAGAGTAGGTAATCAAATGATTTTAAAAACCGATGTTGCCAAAAACCAAAACGGAGAACCCTTTTACCATCGTGTAACTTGGACTAAAAATGATGATGGCTCAGTAAGGCAATATTGGGAAACTATTACTAACGATAAAGATATTACGGTAGCTTTTGATGGGTTGTATAAAAGGGCTAAGTAATTTCTAATTTATTCTAAAGTTTAGAATATAATAAAACCGGTAATTTTCGAAAGAAGTTCCAGTAATACTTTTACCAGCAGGTACAAGAGTTATAGTGTTCGTTTTTAAATCAATGATTTTTCCATTTAATGTACCGTTTTGAAGTCTTGTGTATACACATTTATCTTCTTTGTTATATTCCCAAGTGCCAATCATATTATTTCCACTTAAAGAGTAGAGAATATATGTTTTATCTTTTCTAAACTCATAATCGTTTTCTGGAGATTTTGATAATCCATTTATTTTTTCACCATTAGCAGTTCCGTAGTCTAATTTCCATCTTTGGAAAAACTCCTTTGGCAACTCGGAATTGTTATGTGTATTAACCTTTTTTTGAGAAGAGCAAGAGATTAATAAAAAACATAATAGAAAAATACTTGTGGTAACTCTTTTCATAATAAACTGATTTTTTTAATCCTGCAATGCAAATACACGCTTCAATAAATCAGTTGTTCTTGATGATACTTTGTTTCTAATTTCTTTTTCTTCAACTGCAATCATCGTGTAGACACCTTTAAGAGCTTCTCCAGTTACATAATCGGTTAAATCAGGGTTCACATTATTGGTGAATGGAATGCTATTATATTTATTAATTAAATTCTCCCAAATTTGGTCTGCACCAACTTTACTAAAAGAGTTTTTGATAACTGGGTTAAACTTATCATACAAAGCAGTTTCTGTTTTGTTTGTTAAATATTGTGTAGCTGCATTGTCTGCACCAAGTAATATGTTTTTGGCATCAGCAAACGTAATCTCTTTAACAGCGTTTACAAAAATAGGTGTCGCTTCTTTTACAGCGTCTTCAGCAGCTCTATTAAGTATTTTCAGGCCTTCATCAGCCAAATTTGCTAAGCCTATATCACGTAGCGCTTTATCTACTTTTTGTAATTCTTCTGGAAGTAAAATCTTTACTAATTCGTTTTTGAAAAAGCCATCTTCAGCAGTCAGTTTACTTACTTGTTTGTCAATTCCAAAGTCAAGAGCTTGACGTAAACCAGAAGCAATTTCAGCATTTCCTAAACCACCTTGAGGCATTTGGTTGACGACTTGTTGGAGCTCTGCACAAGCAGTGACGTTTAAAATTAAGATTAGGGCAATTATTCGTTTCAACATAGTTTAAGGTTTTCTATCTTTAACAAAGATAAATTTTACAGATGAGAACTATTCAAATTTTATGCCTAATATGTTTTTTGGGATTATTCAATTGTAATTCTAAGCAAGAAACTAAAACGATAACAAAAGAAATTGTTCAGTTTAGAAAACCAAGTCAATATATTACAGTGCTTGGTATTGCTCAAGATGCAGGCTATCCCCATATTAATTGTGACAACGATTGTTGCAAATCATTTTATGATGGAGATGAACCTAAAAAACTAGTGTCGTGTTTAGGTGTAGTAGATTTAAAAGATAAAAAAAAATACATTTTTGATGCTACTCCAGACTTTACAGAGCAAACTCAAATACTCAAAACCAATCATCTAAATAATGGAAACATTATTGATGGTGTGTTTTTAACGCATGCACATATTGGACATTATACAGGGTTAATGTACCTAGGGTTTGAAGCGTTAGGAGCAAACAAAGTATCTGTATATGCTATGCCAAGAATGAAAGAGTATTTAGAAACAAGTGGACCTTGGAGTCAATTGTTGACGTATAATAATATTGATATTAAGCTATTACAAAATGACTCAGTTGTATCATTAAATAGTAATTTAAAGGTCACGCCTATTTTAGTACCACATCGTGATGAATACTCTGAAACTGTAGGTTATCGAATTGAAGGGCAAAACAAGAAAGCATTATTTATTCCAGATATTGATAAGTGGGAAAAATGGGAGCGTAATATTATTGAAGAAGTAAAAAAAGTTGATTATGCGTTTCTAGATGCATCCTTTTTTAGAGATGGCGAGTTGAAACGAGATATGAGTAAGATTCCGCATCCATTTACCACAGAAACAACTACATTGTTTGAAAATGAGGATCTAGCAACTAAAAATAAAGTTTATTTCATTCATTTTAATCACTCAAATCCAACAATAAAAGATTCACATCGTTTGAAGGATAGTATTCAAAACCTCGGATTTAGATTTGCTAAACAAGGTGATGTCTATGGTTTATAGAAACTTATATTATTCTTAATAAACGCAATAAATTTTTCAATATTCCGTAAATTTGCAACGTAAAAAATAGATAACAATACGAATGCAACAAATAGCACCATATAAACCAAAACATAAAGTACGAATAGTAACTGCGGCCTCATTATTTGATGGTCATGATGCGTCCATAAATATAATGCGACGCATTATTCAAGCCACAGGAGTTGAAGTAATCCATTTAGGTCATGATAGAAGTGTAGAAGAAGTAGTTAATACTGCTATTCAAGAAGATGCTAATGCTATTGCATTAACGTCGTACCAAGGAGGACATAACGAGTACTTTAAGTATATGTATGACTTGCTAAAAGAGCGAGGGGCGGAACACATCAAGATTTTTGGAGGAGGGGGAGGAGTAATTTTACCATCGGAAATTAAAGAGTTGATGGATTATGGTATTACTCGTATTTACTCACCTGATGATGGAAGGGAACTTGGGTTACAAGGAATGATTAATGATTTGGTTCAACAATCTGATTTTGCTATTGGAGACCAATTAAATGGAGAGGTTGATATTCTTGAGGAGAAAAATCCTAAAGCCATTGCAAGGGTTATTTCTTCAGCTGAAAATTTTCCTGAAGTTGCTAAAAAGTCACTTGAAAAAATTCATAAAAAGAACGAAAATTCTAAAACTCCAGTTTTAGGAATAACAGGAACTGGAGGCGCAGGTAAATCATCATTAGTCGACGAATTAGTACGACGTTTTTTAATCGATTTTCCAGAGAAAACGGTTGGCTTAATTTCGGTTGACCCTTCAAAACGTAAAACTGGAGGTGCGCTTTTAGGAGATAGAATACGTATGAATGCTATTAACTCTCCAAGAGTATATATGCGTAGTTTGGCAACACGTCAATCTAATTTAGCATTATCAAAACATGTTAATGAAGCAGTTGAGGTATTAAAAGCTGCTGAATACGATTTGATTATTTTGGAAACTTCAGGTATTGGACAATCGGATACTGAAATTATTGAGCACTCTGATGTGTCGTTATATGTAATGACGCCTGAATTTGGTGCAGCTACGCAGTTGGAAAAAATAGATATGCTCGATTTTGCTGATTTGGTAGCAATAAATAAGTTTGATAAACGTGGTTCACTTGATGCCTTGCGTGATGTGAAAAAACAATACATGCGTAACAATAACCTTTGGGATGTACATCAAGATGATTTACCAGTTTTTGGCACCATTGCGTCCCAATTCAACGACCCAGGAATGAATACGTTGTATAAAGCTGTGATGGATAAACTGGTTGAAAAGACAGATACTAATTTAAAATCAACATTTCATATTTCTGATGAAATGAGTGAGAAGATATTTGTTATTCCGCCATCAAGAACACGTTACTTATCTGAAATTGCTGAGAGTAATCGTGCCTATGATAACAAAGCTAAAGAACAAGTTGAAGTGGCTCAAAAGCTTTATGGAATTTATAAAACTATATGTTCAGTCACTAATGTCACCTTGAGCGCAGTCGAAAGGTCATTCATTGGAAAACTAGGATTAGAACAAGATGAGATCCTGAATCAAGTTCAGGATGACAGTTCTAAAGAGTTTTTAGGGTTGCTTTTCAAAGAATTTGACCGAGTAAAATTAAATTTAGATCCTTATAATTGGGAAATCATTACTGTTTGGGACGATAAAGTGAATAAATACAAAAATCCTATCTATGTGTTTAAAGTAAGAGGGAAAGAAATAAAAATAGAAACACACACAGAATCGTTGTCACACACTCAAATACCTAAAGTGGCTTTGCCGAAGTATCAAGCTTGGGGAGATATTTTAAATTGGTGTTTGCAAGAAAATGTGCCTGGAGAATTTCCATATGCTTCTGGGTTATACCCTTTTAAAAGAACTGGTGAAGATCCAGCACGTATGTTTGCTGGTGAAGGAGGCCCAGAACGAACCAATAGACGTTTTCATTATGTGAGTGCAGGTTTACCAGCTAAACGTCTGTCTACTGCTTTTGATAGTGTGACGCTTTATGGAAATGATCCAGATTTGCGTCCAGATATTTATGGAAAAATTGGAAATGCAGGCGTGTCTATCTGTTGTTTAGATGATGCTAAAAAATTGTATTCTGGTTTCAATTTAGCAGATGTGATGACTTCTGTGAGTATGACCATTAATGGTCCTGCACCTATGTTACTAGGCTTTTTCATGAATGCTGCCATTGACCAACAATGTGAGATTTACATAAAAGAAAATGGTTTAGAAAAAGACGTAGAAGCAAAAATTACTAAAATTTATAAAGGCAAAACACGACCATCTTATAATGGTGATTTACCAGAAGGTAACAATGGTTTAGGTTTAATGCTGTTAGGTGTTACAGGAGATCAAGTATTACCAACAGATGTTTATACTGACATAAAAAAGAATACGATTGCTCAAGTTAGAGGAACAGTACAAGCAGATATTTTAAAAGAAGACCAAGCGCAAAACACATGTATTTTCTCTACAGAATTTGCATTGCGTTTAATGGGAGATGTACAAGAATATTTCATTGAAAATAATATACGTAATTTCTATAGTGTTTCAATTTCTGGATATCATATTGCTGAAGCTGGAGCGAATCCAATTACGCAATTGGCTCTAACATTATCCAACGGATTTACATATGTAGAGTACTACTTGTCAAGAGGAATGGATATCAACAAGTTTGGTCCAAATTTATCCTTTTTCTTCTCAAATGGAATCGATCCAGAATATGCTGTTATTGGTCGTGTAGCTCGAAAAATTTGGGCAAAGGCCATGAAGCATAAATATGGCGCTAATGCTAGAGCACAAATGTTGAAATACCATATTCAAACGTCTGGTCGTAGTTTACATGCTCAAGAAATTGATTTTAATGATATACGTACAACGTTGCAAGCATTGTATGCTATTTACGACAATTGTAACTCATTACACACCAATGCGTATGATGAAGCTATTACCACACCAACTGAAGAATCTGTTCGTAGAGCGATGGCAATACAGTTAATCATTAACAAAGAATTAGGTTTAAATAAAAACGAAAATCCAATTCAAGGCTCCTTTATAATTGAAGAACTAACTGATTTGGTTGAAGAAGCTGTTCTTTTGGAATTTGACAGAATTACAGAAAGAGGAGGTGTTTTAGGAGCTATGGAAACTATGTATCAACGTAGTAAAATACAAGAAGAGAGTTTGTATTATGAAACCTTAAAACATAATGGCGATTTTCCAATTATTGGAGTAAATACGTTTTTAAGCTCAAAAGGATCTCCAACGGTGTTACCAGCAGAGGTCATTCGCGCAACAGAAGAAGAAAAGCAATTTCAAATACAAACATTAGAGAATCTTCATAAAGCAAATAACACTGAAGAGTTATTAAAAAACCTTCAGCAAAAAGCGATTCATAATGAAAATATTTTTGAAGCTTTGATGGACGTTTGTAAAGTATGTTCACTTGGTCAAATTACCAGCGCGTTGTTTGAAGTAGGAGGACAGTATAGAAGAAACATGTAAGCAGGATTTCATTTTATGAAAAGCTTGAGTATTTAAAAAGCATGAATATTACTTACTCTGAACTTGCTTCGGAATCTTATTAAAAAGTTATTATAAAATGCATCTTTTTTAAAGATGCATCGTCTTATAGATGTAATATAAAAACAATAATCATGAAAAATAAAGAATGTACTTGTACTTGCGATAGTTGTGCAAATGGGCAATGTAAAAATTGTACCTGCGAATCTTGTAACTGTAGTGGTTGTAATTGTTAAATCTTAATTTTATATGAGCATTGTAACTAAAGTTGCAGTGCTCATTTTACTATCATGAATACAAATCAAGTTTGGGAAACATATCACCAAGACATTAAACAATTTCTTTTATCAAGAATAAAAAATGATGAAGCAGTTAATGATGTTTTGCAGGATACATTTATTAAAATTCATACAAAGTTAGAGTCACTTCAAAATCATGAAAAACTAAAATCTTGGGTTTTTACTATTGCTAGAAACACCATGTTAGACTATTTCAGAACAAGTAAAAATGATACCGAATTTCAGGAATATAACGTACAAACTGAAGAGAACCCTAAAGTTCATGATGAAAAAGATTGTCTATATGGTATCATTAAACAACTTCCAAAAAAGTATCGTGACCCTTTATTTCTAGCTGATATTAAAGGTAAGAAGCAAGCTGAGGTTGCAAATCAATTAAAATTACCAATACCTACTGCTAAATCTAGAATTCAACGAGCAAGAAAGTTAATAGCGCAAGGTTATATGGAATGCTGCGATTTTAAAATGAATCAACAAGGACATTTGGTGGGAGAAATAAAAGACAAAGAAGATTGTAAAATTTGTAGTTAACTTATAACGTTAACATCCAATTACGTTGTAGCTTTCTAAACATTTTTAGCTCTTTTCTAAGAATAGGAAGAAAATCTTTACCATTACTATTACATTGTTCTAAACGTTTACAGTTATTATATAGCATTTTTGATAAACGTTCAACTCTATCTGCATGTTTTTGTTTTCTATCTCTATAATATTCAACTTCTGCCTTAATAATTTCTGGACCTAATAATTCAGATTGCTGTACAATATCACCCGAAAAATAGACATGTTCGTCTTCTGTACCATCAGTTTTTAAATTAGATAAATCATAATTCAAATAATGAGATATTTTTCGTGTTAACGAAAAGATTTCCAGCGCCTTAGTATAGATAGGCGAATTAGATAAATGTGATGGAGTAGTATAAATCATTTTCTTAGCAATCATTCAAAATTACTCCTAAAACTAAATATGTTGTATTTAAAAATTGAATTAAAATATCGATTTTACTTTAAATATTAATATATTTACTTTTTAAACTTTAAAATATGAAGTTAGATTCACTTAATTGGAGTATACTAAAATGTATACAAGAAAATTCAAGGCAATCTAATACAGATATTGCTAAAAAAGTGGGTATATCATCGCCTGCAGTTGCCGAACGTATTAGAAAAATGGAGGATGCAGGTGTAATTAATGGTTATTACGCAAAATTGTCATATAAAGAAACGGGCTACCAATTAAAAGCAATTATCACTTTAAGAGCTTTTATGGGACGCTTAAAACCATTTTTAGAAAAGGTGAAATCGTTTGAAGAAGTCATTAATTGTTTCCGTATAACTGGTAACGAAAATATTGTTCTAGAAGTTGTGTTACGAAATCAACAACATCTAGAACAATTTATAGATCAGCTAATAACTTACGGTGAAACAAAAACGCAGATTGTATTATCAGATGTAATAGAAAACAATCCAATAAAAAGACCAATCTAGTTTTTAACACCAGGTTGTTTTAGTGTCCAATTTGTTTTTGCTTTTTCAGCATCAACCATAGCTTTTACATCAGCTAATAAACGTTTTGCGTCATAAATAATACCGTCTTTAATAGTGTATTTTACACCGCCAACTCTAACAACTTCATTATCTTCAGTAAGTTTAATGGCTCCAGTTCCATAAAGAACTTTTAAGTTTACTAATGGATTTTCTTCAATAATTACAAAATCGGCAAGTTTACCAATTTGTACAGAACCAATTTTATCGTCCCAACCCAAAGCTTCAGCACCATTTAAAGTTGCTGCTCTTATCACTTCTAAAGGATGAAAACCAGCCTCACGTAATAATTCCAGTTCACGAGGATAAGCAAAACCATACAACTGATAAATAAAACCAGAATCTGTACCAACAGTTACACGTCCACCTCTATTTTTATATTCGTTTACAAAGGTCATCCATAATTGGTAGTTCTTTTTCCACTCAATTTCTTGTTCGGTTCCCCAATAATGCCAATAACTACCATGGCTAATTTTACTAGGCTCGTAAAACTTCCAAAGCGATGGTAAAGTGTAAGTTTCATGCCATTCTGCACGACGAGCACGTTGCAAATCTCTACTTGCTTCGTAAATATTAAAGGTTGGATCAAGCGTAAAATCTAACTCTAAAAGCTCATTCATTACATTATTCCAATGCTCAGAGTAAGGCTCAGCTGCTTGTTGCCACAACTTACCAGCTTCTTCAAAACGGTGTTGTTCGTTTTGATAATTGTAGTCTAACGGATAGTTTTGAACTGTTCTATCATTAAACAAAGCTTCAGGTAAACCATACCAATGCTCCATAGAGGTCATTCCTGCTCTAGCAGAATGTAGTACATTCCATCTTGCAACACTTAATTGTGCGTGATGAGCAGTCGATCTTAGCCCTAATTTTTTATTTTCATCTAAAGCGGCTTCCATAATATCTGGTTCTGCACCAAAAAACTTAATGCCATCAGCACCATTTTTTGCATTTTGTCTTACCCAAGCTCTTGCCATTTCTGGTGTACTAATAGGTTTATCACTTCCTGAGCCAAAACCTGTATACTCAAAAATCCTAGGAGCTACAATTTCGTTGGCAGCACTTTGGCGTTTTAATTCAATAGCATTACGTCCACTAGGTTGTTTAATGGTTGTAATACCGTGAGCCATCCAAAGTTTAAACACATATTCAGGATTAGCGCCTTGCGCACCACCACCAATATGACCGTGCATATCAACAAAACCAGGGAGCAAATACATACCATTCGCATCTAACTCTTTTCCACCGCTTTTAAGCTTAGGCCTTCTACTTTCATTAATTTCAACCCCAGGATATCCAACAATTTGCATGTTTACAATTTTGTTGTTTTCAACAACTATGTCCATTGGACCTCTTGGTGGCGAACCATCACCATTAATAAGCATAACCCCTCTAATGATGAGTTGTGAAAAAGGACCTTCGCCTTTGTAATTGTCTTGAGAAAAGGCTTGTAATCCCAAAGAAAATATTAATAAAATAACTATTTTTTTCATCGTATGAGTTTTTTAATTTCTTTCTGTTGGAACAGATATTCTATTCCCAAGGAATAATGCATTTAAAAATAATTTATTGGTGCCATACCAAGCACCTCTAAAGTTAGGGTTGTCAGCAAACATAATAACTCTTCCTCGTCCTATCGGGCTTACTATTAACGAAGCTGATGGTTTTAAATAGGTGTTTAAGTTAGTGTTAGAAATATACCCATCTATATGTGGATTCTCGGTATATTTAGCAACAGTGCTATATTGGCTTTTACTTGGAGCGATAAATACATTATTGTTTTTATATACTGGTAATGACGAAGAACGATAACCAAACCCTAATGGATGAGTTAAATCTAAGTCTACTTCAAATATAGAACCACCTAAACGTTCTCTACCCATATTTTCGCCTGCATCTACATAAGGTTTTCTTTCAACTGCTTTTGGAGTTTCATCCTTTTTTGGTTTAGGCTTTTTAGTAAGTTGCTCTTTAACTAATTTCTTATCAATTACCCACTTTGAAGCACTAGCAATTGTTACAATAGTATTCCCTTTAGAAGCCCAGTTTTTTAATTTTTGGCGTTGTATAGAGTCTAATTCGCTGTAACTTCCAGACACCATTACTAAGGTGTTATATTTGTCTAGATTTGCGCCTCTAAAACTCCTCATTTGAATTTTTGTAATTGGCATATGTATACGAGTATCTAGTAAGTGCCAAACTTCGCCAGCTTCTGTAGAACTTACGCCATCACCAATAAGCATTGCAGCTTTAGGTTTTTTTAGTGCTCTAAAATTGTTGCTCCCTAAATCTATTCCTGTTAAGCTATAACCACTATCTGTGGTGTACATTGGTACATTATATTTTGATTGTGCATCAGAAATAATTTTATAAACTTCTTGACTAGATTTTTTTTGTTTACTTACAGGTACTAGAAGTGTACCATAATTGAAACTTTTATTTCCGTTTGAGGTCTTTATTGAAAATGGCTTAAATGCTGAAGCTACTGTTAATCCTTTAGATTGCATATAATATAAAGCTGCAGGCGCATTGTAGTCATCATAATCTATAATGTAAGCGTAATCAGCTGGTTGTACTTTAGCAACAGTTACTGTGTTGTTTTCTGGAGTTACTTCTACGCCTAAATTAGCGCTTTTTAATCCACGATATTTCATGTTGTAAAAATTAGCAACACTCCAAGCTGAAGCATCATAAAAGACACTATCTCTATACTTATTGTAAGTCTCAAACATGGTTTGTACCATTCTATGCTGTGGTTGTTTTAATGGTACTGTATACTTGTCTCCGTTTTTATAGACTTTTATTTTATGTTTCAATAAATAATCAACAAATGCTTTGTTTCTATTCATATCATAGGCATCACCAAACTCATATGCTGAGAATCCTGTTGGTGCTTTTTTAGTCATTGCAGATTTAAAGAACTTTTGTTGGTATTCTCTCAAATATGCTTTGTTTTCAACAGCTGCTTTTATAGTCGCAATTCCAGAAACATATTGATTTCTAATAGTGAAAGCAAACGTCATTTTTCCATAATCGGTATCTTGCACATGACCTCTAGAACTTGCTTGTTCAAATAGCAATGCTAATCCACCTTGTAAATCTGGATAAGAACTTCCATAACCTGGATAGGTGCCATCAAAAGACTCTTTCGTGTAGTAAAAAGATCCTATTTTATCTAAGGCACTAGCAAAATAAGGAGCGAACATGTTATTTAAATCTTCATAATTTTCTTTTGGCATAATTGGATCTTGAGAGCCAATAGGTTTCATAGGTTCAAAAAAGTGATTGCTATTTGTTCCCATTTCATGAAAATCGGTCACTACGTTTGGATACCATTGGTGATACCAACTAAGCTTTCCTTGACTTTCAGGATTTACAGCTAATAACCAATCTCTGTTTAAATCGAACCAATAATGATTGGTTCTACCTCTAGGCCATGCTTCATTATGTTCAGCATCTGTACCATCTGATACTAAAGATTTTGCTTGAAATTGGTTTGCCCATTGTGTATGTCTATCTCTTCCATCAGGATTAATTGTTGGGTCAATAAAAATGACAGAATTATTTAAGTAATTGGTAATTTCAGGATTATTTGAAGCCACTAAAGTATAAGCAGTAAGTAAAGCAGCTTCAGAACTTGAAGGCTCATTGCCATGAACGTTATAACCTAACTGAATAAACACAGGAACATCATTATAATTTGTTGGCGACTGATTAGGGTCAACAAATTTTAAGTGTTCAGATTTTATTGATTCTAAGTTGTTAAGGTTTTCAGGAGTAGAAACATGTAATATAACTAGCTTACGTCTTTCATGCGTGTATCCATAAACTTCTATTTTGGCACGATTGGATACTTCGGCTAGTTTGTAGAAATAAGCAACAATTTGATCGTGTCTCGTATGTTGTTTTCCAATTGGATAACCCAAAAATTCTTCAGGTGTTGGGATTGAAGCATCAAAAGGTGCTTTATCCTTAAAAAAGTAATCTTGTGCAGTTGCAGAATTTACCATAAGCACAGAAAAGGCTATGGCAAAAACGAATTTTGTTAGTTTCATTTGGTTGGTTTTAAGAAAATACAACCTAAAAATAACTATTAATTGTTGTTTTAGAATTAAATGAATAATTTTTAACATTTTTAATAATGATAAGAGAAATTGTTAAACCTATTTAAGGTGTCTTTTAAGTTAGACTTCCTTGATTTGGAATATTATTTTTTTATAACAAGGTGAGGTACATTTTTAACATCCCAATCAATTACTAATCCGCTTGCAAGTTGTTGCGTAACCTCTTTACCATAAAGGAATTCACATAAATATAAGGCAGCTTCAAAACTTTTTGCACCTCCTGCAGAGGTAATATATTTTTCATCATGCACAAAGAGTACATCTTTACGAATATCTAAACTTGGAAACATATCACGCATTTTATCAATATCACTTGGGAAAGTGGTTGAGATAACATTGTCAAGCAATCCTGCTTTTGCTAATACAAAAGCACCATCGCAATGTGAGGTAACAAATTTTGCTTCTTTATCAATTTGCTTTACAAAGTTTATCATAGCTTCATCTTCAAGGTCTTTCCCTAAATGATTTTCAGCACTTGGCACAACCAATATATCAATCAATGGTAATTCATCTGTCAAGTAATTAAAATCTGGAAGAATTCGCATACCTTCAAAAGTTGTTATAGCGTCATTGGTGTTTGCTACTGTAAATACATTCATAGCTTTAATGCCTTCTCGAAAAATGGTGTGTTGAAAAATATCGAAGGGCGCTGTGAGTTCGGTGTTAAATGTGCCATCCATAATTAAGAAAGCCACATTGTATCTGTTGGGTTCTAGTTTTGGAGGAGTCTTTGTAATTGATCTATACTCTTCAATTCTTTCTTCCCACATTTTCATTTGCTCTTCCTTTCTTTTTTCACTTGAGTTGCAGCTTACAATAAAGCTTAGGATTATGATATATAAAATATTTTTCATTTGAATATTTTTTATTGCATCTCGATACGATTTTCTTCAAAAATCACTCGATGTGACATTTTTATATTTTGTCTGTTCGAGTGAAATTGCAAAGCAATTTAGTATCGAGAACTAGTTAATTCTCCAAGGTGGATTTTTTCTGTTTTTACCAGCATGATATAAAATAATATGGTTGCTATCAGGGTCGCTTAAATGTGCTTCACGCCATAGCCAAGATTTATCTTCTGGATCGCTTATAAAGGTAATTCCTTTTTGTTTTAAATTTAAAACTAACTCATCTAAATTTTCATCTTCAAAATAGATTGTGACGCCATTTCCTTTGGGCAATTTATCTACTTTATGAATTGAAAATGTTGTATCACCATCAGCACATTCGAAACGCACATAACGTGGTAAAGCATTGACAATAAGATTTAAACCTAAGGTTTTATAAAATGATGTTGCTTTTTCAACATCTAAAGATGGAAGGGTTATTTGGTTTAAATTCATTACAGTTTACTTGTTTTTAATGATTGTTTTAATATGAAAAATAGAAACACACAAAGAGCTGCTATTAGTGAAATTATATGCCACGTATTGTCAAATCCAACATTATCTACCATTCGCATTCCTAAATTATGGCCGAATATATGCGCAGTTGAAAATGCAATACTATAAAGTGCCATATATTCACCTTGATTGCCCTTTTTAGCGCGTTGCATTGCAAAGGTATTTGAGAATGGAAAGGCAATCATTTCTCCAACAGTCATTAATATCATCCCAATTACTAAAATACCAATCCATGAAGTCATGTTTAGAACCACAAAACTTAGTCCTGTTAGTATGGCTCCAAAGAGCATTAGTCCGCTAATAGTAAATCTGCTATTCTCTAGCCATTTAATTAAGGGCATTTCTAATATAAAAATCAAAAAACCATTCATTCCAAGAAGTAATCCAATATCGATTTTAGTTAACTCGTGAACATCTTTATAATATAATGGCATGGTCGAGAAGTACTGTATAAATATTAAAGCAAAAAGTAGCATTCCTCCTAAAAATATAATGAATGGAATATCTTTATATGCAGAATCTGGATTTTCAACCTTAATTTCGTCAAGAGTTTTAGATTTCTTTGGGTTTAAAACATTTAGTAATACAATGGTTGCCAGAAGGCAAGTGATTCCGTCCACCCAAAATAATCCAGCATAGCTTACTGTGGAAATAATAATACCACCTATGGCTGGACCAGCTGAAAAACCAAGATTTATAGCTAATCTAATTAGCGTTACACTTCTCGTTTTATTTTCTGGTCTGCTATAGGCACTTAAGGCTACGTACATTGCAGGTCGAAACATATCTGCCACAACCATAACGACAAAAATTCCAATACAAAAAGAAACAAAAGTTGTTAAGAATTGCAAACAAATAAACATGATGCCTGTTAAGAATAAACTATATACCATTACTTTATAATACCCAATTTTGTCTGTTAATTTTCCTCCTAACCAAGCACCTGCGACTGAACCTAAGCCAAATGCGGTCATAACCCAACCTACATTTTTAAGTGTGAAATTTAAATCTTCTGTTAGGTATAAAGAGAGAAATGGAATAACCATGGTTCCTGCTCTATTTATTAATGTAATTAATGATAACCACCAAACTTCTTTAGAGAGCCCTCTAAAAGTATTTAAGTAATTGTTGAATAGTGTTTTCATAATTTTGATTGGTATATAAAAGTAAAAAGTCCGACTGTGAAGTCGGACTTTTATATATTGTAATATCTTATATTTATATCATCGTAATATATATAACGTCCGACCACTAAGTTTATAAGTGGTTTTTTGAATACAAATATTTACGATGATTCTCATTTTTGTTTTTTAGTTATTCAAAACTATGTAAAATATTCTTAAGTTGTATTTTTACAGTAGAAAAATTACTCATGAAAAAAATTAGTTGGTTGTTTTTAATAATAGTAACAATTGGTTGTTCTCAACAAAAGAAACCTATACTTGGAGAAACCGAGTTTCAAAAAGAGCAAAATGCATTGTTTAAAGATGCTTCAACATCGCCATTAAAGGATAGGGACAGAGAAAATTTTGAGAGTTTAGATTTTTTTAAGTACGATTCAACACTTTTAGTTATAGCAGATTTGAAAAGAACACCTGACACCGAATTTTTTAATATGAAAACTACCACAGACCGCGTGTCGAAAGAGCGCATTTATGGTGTGCTTACTTTCAATATTAATAATGAAGTGTATAATTTGAATGTCTATCAAGGTGAAGAAAACATGCAAACTGAAGGTTATGAAGATTATCTATTTCTACCTTTTTTAGATGCTACTAATGGAGAAAGTACTTATGGAGGAGGACGTTATATTGATTTAAGAATTCCTGAAGGCGATAGTATGGAAATCGATTTTAATTCGGCATATAACCCTTATTGTGTTTATAATGAAAAGTATTCTTGTCCAATAGTGCCACGAGTCAATTATTTGCCAATAAAAATTGAAGCTGGAGTGAAAAATTATAAGAAAGACTAAAAGCTTTTTACTAGAAATAGTCCTAAAAATACAGCTAGAAAACCAACTACAAAACTGCCAATAGTATAAAAAGCAAAACTAGTAAAATCACCTGCTTTTAAAAACACATGATTCTCATAAGCAAAGGTTGAAAATGTGGTAAAACCACCACAAAAGCCAGTGGCTAGAAGTAGTGTTTGATTTGATGATAAAGCATCATTTTTAGCAGCTAATCCAAGAATAATTCCAATGAGTAAACTTCCTAAAATGTTTGCTGTGAAAGTTCCCCAAGGTATTCCAGTATCTGTTGGATTTAAGTACTTTCCTAAAAGATAACGTAGTGAACTTCCAAATCCACCACCAATAAATACGAGTAAAAGTTGTTTCATCTATTCTTTAATAGGAATATAAATTTCGGTTATCCAATCTGCAGGATTGGGAAAATTACCTGGATCATTAGTGTATATTTCAAAAGGCTTAATATTAGATTGTTCTATGTTATTGTCAGTAAGATATTTCATCGTTTCTTCCCAAGCTTTTGATAAATTCGTATAATTTCCTTTTAAAGTAGTTTTAACTACTTTGGTTTTAGGAATGTAACCACAAAGTACACCACTACTATCATCAGTAATAGTTATTTTTTCACTTACAGGAATACCATTACTCATAATAACTGTTCCGTCATCCATATTCATGTCTTGGTAAACAGTTAGTGGCATACCATTCATTTGTATATCTTTTTTAGCCATAAACATATGAATACTACCATATTGTTCTCCCATAATAGCACTAATATTCTCATTAGTAGCATTGGTGGTTTTATATAGATAAAACCCTCCTCCATATTCTTTTATACCTTGAATAGTAACTTCAAATTTGCTCATACTATCTATTATTAAGCTATCCAATTTTTCTAAGCCACGTTCGTAATCTGGACCAACCATTTTGTCCATGCCACCACTTATAGCTGCAAAGAATTTTAATAAAAAAGGAACCTCGTCTGCTTTCATTCCCCAGGTCACTTTTGTGCCTTCATCTACTTTATCAAATTTCCAATAAACATTAGATGGTGGAAAATCGTCAAATTGCATTTCTTGAGAAATAGAGTCGAAAGGACTAACTGCTAAAGTTTTCATATTTCCTGGACCATCTTCACCAATCCAAGAATATGAACCTCCAACACCACTTGTTTGTTCAGGATAAGATATTTGTAAATTAGGTTCTTTTTCTACCCAAGGAGACCAACTTTCCCAATTTTTAAAATCGTTTATTTGGTTAAATAATAGTTCAGCAGGTGCTTTTATAACTCTTGACCTTTGTATGTCATATGAATTTGGTTGAACGGCAATGTATCCGCAAGAACCAATTATGAATATCAATAAAATGATAATGATGACTTTTGCAGTTTTCATGATTCTTACTTTAGTGGTTTATGTAAAGATACTGATTTTTAAAAAATGTAAATAACCTAAAAAGCAAATCAATCAGTGAAAACAAATTTAATAGCCACAATGAATAATAAAAAAGCAATGAATGCTAATAAAACCCAGGAACTTCCTTTAAAGTATCGCTTATGTATTTTGATATCTTTTCGGTAAGCATAAATAAGAACGATGATAAATGCGATTGCAAATAATATTCCGAAAATGATTTGTCCTTGGCTGAACATATTTTTATATTTTTATGCGAAATTAATTGAATAATATGAAGAATAAAATTGAAGCGGTAAAAGATTTTCATAAAGCTTTTAAAATTGGTTATTTAGAAACACCAAAGGCAGATCTTGGACAAGATAAAAACATGTTGCGTTACAAGTTGATGCGTGAAGAAAATGAAGAATATTTTGATGCAGCGAATGATAATGATTTAGTTGAAGTGGCTGATGCTTTGGGTGATATGCTTTATATTCTTTGTGGAACCATTATAGAACATGGATTGCAATATAAAATAGAAGAGGTCTTTAACGAAATTCAGCGTAGCAATATGAGTAAGTTAGGTGAGGATGGAGAACCGATTTATAGAGAAGATGGTAAAGTGCTAAAAGGACCAAATTACTTTAAACCAAATATTAAAGAGATATTAGGTGAATAAAAAAAGAGAAGCAATTGCTTCTCTTTTTTTTAAACCTTAACTCTCCAGCCAAATGTATCTTCAGCCTTATTGGTTTGTATATTCGTAATTCGTTTTTTTAGTTTACTTGCATAAGGGTTTTCAAGTTCTGGCAACGAATAGTCTTTGTTTTTATAGCCAAATCCAGAAATAGGAGAAATAACAGCTGCTGTTCCTGCTCCAAACATTTCTTTTAAGCTTCCATTATTTGCTGCTTCAATAACTTCGCTCACAGTTATTTTTCTTACTTCAACATCAATACCTTCATCTTTAGCAATCTTAATAATACTTTTTCTAGTAACACCATCTAAAATTCGGTCACTTGTTGGACTTGTAATTAAAGTATCATTAATTCTCACAAAAATGTTCATGGCACCAGCTTCTTCAATATACTCATGTGTATTGTCATCTGTCCAAATAACTTGGTTGTAACCTTTTTTTACTGCTAATTGTGTTGGGTAAAATTGTCCAGCATAATTTCCAGCTGCTTTTGCATAACCAACACCACCATTTGCCGAACGAGAATATTGCTCTTCTATTAGTACAGTTACTTTTCCTGAAAAATATGCTCCAGAAGGCGCACAGGCAATTATAAAGGTATATTCATCCGATGGAGACGCATGAAACCCTTTTCCAGAGGCAAACATAAAAGGTCTAATATATAAAGAACTTCCATCCTGCGTTGGTATCCAGTCTTTGTCAACTTGCAATAAGGTTTTTAAACCATCCATAAAATAGGATTCAGGTAATTCAGGCATAGCTAAACGTTTTGCCGAAATGTTTAATCGCTTACAGTTTTCATCAGGTCTAAATAAAAAGACATCATTGTTAACATCTTTGTATGCTTTCATACCTTCAAAAATGGCTTGACCATAATGAAATACTTTGGTTGAAGGGTCTAAAGTAAGTGGTTGGTATGGTACTACTTTTGGCGTATTCCAACTACCATTTTTATAAGTACACAATAACATGTGATCTGAAAACACACTACCAAAACTTAAATTTTCAAAATCTACATCATTGATTTTGGATTTTTCAACTTTAATTACCTCTATGTTATTCTTAGATTGGTTTAGCATTTTTTATCTGTTTAAGGCGCAAAATTAAGCAAATTCAATCTTATAAAAAACACATAATCCACTTAAATATAGTATATTTGGTATTCTTTAAAAGCTATACAAAAAACCTACGATTATGAAAAAATATTTTGCACTATTATTGTTGATTTCTTTAGTGTTTTCTTGTAAAAATGAGAAATCTTCAGAAACCATGACTACAGAGACCCAAGAGATTGCTTATGCGTCTTTTGGTGATGAAATAAAAGCAGATAATGCTTTAACTATTCAACAAATGGCTGAAAAGTATAAGACACTAAAAGTTGGTGACACAATTCAAGCTAAAGTAGCTGCGTCTATTAACGAAGTGTGTTCTAAAAAAGGGTGTTGGATGAAGTTAGATCTTGGTAATGACGAAGAAATTAGAGTGACTTTTAAAGATTATGGTTTCTTTATGCCTTTAAATGCTGAAGGCGATGTTATTATTAACGGTAAAGCTTTTATAACTGAAACCTCTGTTGAGGATTTACGTCATTATGCTGAAGATGCAGGAAAAAGCAAAGAAGAAATAGAAGCTATTACTGAGTCAGAAAGAACTATGGCTTTCGAAGCAGATGGTGTTTTATTGAAGCAATAGATATGCGTTTTAAAAACCTAATTTACCTTTTTGTTTTAGTAGTTTTTGGATGTAAAAACACTTCTGAAGAACCAGAAAAAAAGAAAGAATTGGTAATGGTTGAAACGTCTGAAATGGCGCAACTCATGAACGAGATGTATGCCTATAATGAAAGCATCAAACAACAAATTATTGATGGTAGTTTCGATAATAGTTTCCCAGAAAAGTTTACCAATATTCATTCTGCAGTATTAACAAGCCCTAGTGATAGAGATTCAAATTTCGAATCGTTTTCTAAACTTTTTTTAGAAGCTCAAAAAGCTGTTTTTGAAGCTCCTAAAGAAGATTTAACAACGAGTTATAATAACGCTATTAATGCTTGTATTTCTTGTCACCAAGTAAAGTGTATAGGGCCAATACCAAGAATTAAGAAGTTATTAATAAAGTAAATTGGAACGTAAAATAATCACAACTGGAGATGGCTCTAAAACCATTCAGATTGAAGGTTGGGATGAACAATACCATTCTAAACATGGTGCTATAAATGAAGCAAAACACGTTTTTATTAAAAGTGGTTTGCTTCATTTTTATCATTTGCACCCTAAAGCAACTAATATTTCTATTTTAGAGATTGGTTTTGGAACAGGACTTAATGCGTTTCTTACTGCTTTAGAAGCAGAACGGTTAAACATACATATTAATTACGTTGGTGTTGAAGCATATCCTGTTTCTGATACTGAAATTTCGCAATTAAATTATCCGCAACAATTGGATGGAAATCGAAAGAATTTGTTCGATAAACTCCATTCAACCAAATGGGAAATAGTAAACACTATAAATAATTCTTTTCAGTTAACTAAACGAAAACAGTTCTTTTCGGATATTAAAGATCTTGCTCAATTCGACGTTATTTATTTTGATGCTTTTGGTGCTCGTGTACAACCTGAACTTTGGACAAAAGATATTTTTAAATTAATGTACAATGCCATAAAAACTAAAGGCGTATTGGTTACCTATGCTGCTATTGGTACTGCAAAAAGAGCTATGAAGTCACTTGGTTTTACTGTTGAACGCCTTCAAGGACCTCCTGGAAAGCGTCACATGTTAAGAGCAACCAAATAAATTGCTAAATGTCTCATAGAGACTGTTAAACCTAACTTAATTACAATCTTGATGCGCCTGTTAATGCTTAAATTTGTACTATGAAGCGGATTCTAATTACAGGAGCAACGGGGTTGGTTGGACAAGAAATTGTCAAGCAATGCCATGTAAAAAATATTGCAGTTAGCTATCTATCAACAAGTAAAGATAAGCTTAAAAATGAGCCTAATTATAAAGGGTTTTATTGGAATCCTGAGGCTAATGAGATAGATGTAGCTTGTTTTGAAGATGTTGAGGTTGTTATAAACCTTGCTGGAGCATCTATTGCACAACGTTGGACAGCAGCTTACAAAAAAGAGATTTTAGATAGTCGTTTACAATCGCTAAACCTATTGTATAAAACCATTCAAGAACATAATATTCCTATTGCTCAATTGGTATCTGCAAGTGCTATTGGTGTGTATCCAGACTCTAATACCAACTACTACGAAGAAGCTTATAATGAATTTGGAACAGGCTTTTTAGCAGAGGTTTCAATGCAATGGGAAACTGCTGCGCTACAATTTAAACAACTAAATATTGATGTTTCTTTAATTAGAATTGGAATCGTTTTGTCTAAAAATGGTGGTGCATTACCTAAATTAGTCACACCTATTAAAAACTTTGTTGGAACCGCTTTAGGAAAAGGTAACCAATGGCAATCATGGATTCATATTGAAGACCTTGCTCAACTATTTTTATATGTTATTGCTAACAAACTAGAAGGTGTGTTTAATGGTGTGGCTCCAAACCCTGTACAGCAACGCGAAATGGTAAAAACTATTGGAAAGACTATAAATAGACCAATACTATTACCTAAAGTTCCAAGCTTTATACTAAAACTATTATTAGGAGAAATGAGTGCAGTGGTATTAGAGAGCCAACGAGTGAGCTCACAAAAAGTTGAAAATTTTGGCTTTCAATTTAAATATCACCATTTACAACCTGCGTTGGAGGATTTGCTATAATATTTTGAGGTTCGTTTAACGTCCACTGTGTATGGCGTAGTGAGGCGCGCCTCACGGAGAGCCATAAATGCGCCTCATTCGCTATACACGCTGATGTGTGTAGTTTCGTGAGGAGTTCTCGTAGACTCGAATAAATATACAATTAATTTGGCGAGGTGCAATTAACAGTGGACGATGGTATGTAATTAGTAGAAAGGAAGCGTTTGCAAAACGCGATTCTACGTGCCGCAGGCAATTACATACCATTGTAATTCCTGATATGCAACGTTTTAATGTTTTATATCAGACGTTAAACGAAGTTAGTGGTTTTTTCTTACAAAGGCAATAATTTAAATGTCTTATACTCCAAATAGTTTATCATCTTAATTATTATCAAAATTTTCAACAAATTGCACAAGTTCTTCCCAGCTTTTACCTGATTCTTGTTCAAAAATAATGCGTACCATACCTGCGTAATTATTTTCATGATGTCCTAGTTCAATAAGTTCTGTGGCTGCTTCAATCTCATCCTCACTACCAGCCTCTGAAATCGCAAATTTTATCATATAACGATAGGCGCTTTTAGCAGTTCTATTTCTAAATTGCACTAAACTAGGACGATGTAAACCACAGGTTATTATGGTGCTTAAACCAACCTCACTACCATTAAATGGTTTGATGAGTCCAGTATCTGTAAACTCAAAATGCTTGGAAAAATCTGTATGATCAAACGGATTTAGAAGGAGAGGTGTTTCGTTATCACTTTTTTTAGGCGATCTAAATGGGTAATCTGTTAAGTCTGGACCTGTATTTTTTGGTCTTTCATTTGAAATAGGAAATAAGGCTCTTTTCCATGGTTGATTGCATAACTTACATGAAAGTAGATAATTATCCCAATGATAGGCTAACCACCAATACCCTCTTTTACAGGCATTTTTAAAGCGCCTTTGACGTACGTTTTGTGCATCTTCCTGTTCTTCACCTTCGGATTTAATTTCTTGAATTACAGACTTTGGACGATAATGTTCAACATCACCATAATCATTCATATACGACTCACAATAGCCACATTTGCGATATTGACTTTCATTAAAAAAGGGCTTATATTTTCCCCAAAAACTGTCATTAAAGTCAATTTTTTTAGGATCTGAAGCTAGTTGATTCTCAACTTTTTTTAATTCCTCTTTAGCTTTGGTTTGAAAACCCCAAGGTCTTTTTGGTCTTATTAGAGCTAACATTGACTAGTGTTTTAATTTTCGTTCTAATTTTTCCTGTATTTTTTTCTGCATCAGACTTTTGTCAAAAGCCTCGTCGGTGTCTTCCAAGACACTATCCATAGTCTTTACGAAACTTTTAAAAAGTCCTTGACCACCAACATACTTCATTCGATCCTCCAATTGACTCTCAATATCTTTTATTTCTGCTTTGTTAGTATTTTTATTCTCCAGCATGAGAGAATTGTGTTTGTTGATAATATTAAGTGTGCTTTCGTCAAGTGTGGTTTCCATCTTAAACCAATTGCCAAGAAGTAAATCTTCGATAGGCATTCCAGGTGGAATATCTCTTTGGTTAATAACGATGTCATTGGTTTCTTCATCTTTATTCATTACCCAAACTTCACCAGGTCGAGCACTCCTCAAGCATAAAGGGTCGTGTGTACTAATAATAAACATTGTTCTTGGGAATAATGCACGTAATAGAGATACAACTCTAATTTTCCATGTTGGATGTAAATGGTTGCCAATTTCGTCAATAATAACAATGCCTTCAGCATTATAAGTACTGCTCCAATGTACAGAAAAAGAACGCATGATATATAAGGCATAGGCAATCACAGATCTATAACCATCGCATAGGCTATTAATAGACTCAGGTCCATTACCAATATTAATGGTAAGCTTACCATTTTTACGGTTTAATAAACGCTCTTTACCAATTAATTCTGTTGGAATCATGAGCATTTCAATGATGGTTTTAGCAGCTTCGTTAAACTGATCGGTATCTACCAGTTCGGTATTGCCTAACCAAGGTTGAATATCTGGATAAATCACATCATGTCTAAAAAGGCTCATTATTCGAGATGGGTCACTATTAAAAGTTACAGATTCTTCTTTTTCTGGAAGTCTCCTAATGGATCCTATGCCAACCGTTGGCTTTACAAGAGTTGCTCTATTTGTCGTTATTTCTTTCTTAGTTATAACAACTTCAACAATATCATCATCATTAAACTTTACTCTTATAGTTGCTTTTCGTGCTCTGGAATTTCGACGAATAAGATTTGAAAGTTTACCAAGGTTAAGCTTATTAAGTTGTTCTTGACCTATCATGGCTAAAGCAATTGCTTGAAGTACCGTGCTTTTTCCAACACCATTTTCACCAATAAGTAAAATACTGTTTTCGCCTTTACCTTCAATAGGTGTATCAATTTTTAAAGTCATTTCATCAATACACTTAAAATTTTTGATTTCAATCCAATCTATAAATTTTAAAAATTTAGTTTTTGATTCAAGATCAGGGCTTTTGATAGACTGTTTATGAATTGAGGATTCGACTTCTAACTCGGTTATTCCTGTGAGAGTATTTAGAGAAGGAATATTATTTTCAAGGGCTTTTAAAAATTCTTTATTAAAGTCTGGGTATTCAGAAAAAATCAACTTTTTATTAGCGACATACCATTCAGCAATATATTGTCTAGATAGCCCAAGAAAAGCGCTTTTTTCATCTAATAAACCTAAAAGATCCTTAAGATGATTTGAATGATTACTAGTAAATGTGATATACGAAATTATAACTTTGATATAATTAATGAGTTCTTTTCTATTCTTTACTAAATCTTCCCTGTTAAGTCCAAAAAATTGAATGCTATATTCTGCCTTTTCATTTTGAGGAATAATACTACCATCTGCATCGTATTTAAAATTTAATGTTTCATGTGCTCGTGGGTCACAGGGATCAATTAGCATTGCTTCCTCTTTTTCGACATACTGTTTTAAAGCTTCGTAGTCAAGGTATGTTGAAACATTTGGAGGTAGAAGACGTTTCCCTTTTACGGGGAAGTAATTTGATTTATAACGATTACAAACTGTACAGCTTAAATAAAGATTAAACCATTTATAAGTTAGCCAATAATATCCATCATTGGCTCCTTTATTATCATCAACAACACTAGATTTTGGTCTGAAGTGATCTACATCTTTTCGTTCAATTCGGGATTCACAATAACAGCATTTACCATTAAATAATTGTTCAAGATCAGGTCTTAGCTTTTGTAAAATGTTATGATTGGCTTTATATCGAGCTTGCTTATATTTTCCTGTGTTCTCAAGGCGATTTCGAATTTCTAAATCAAACCGATTGCTACTAGATTCTAAAAGTAAATAGGGTATTGGTATTTTGTTTCTGTCTACGTAAATCATGCTGTCTTGTTTTAATTGCGGGATAAATAATTATGCGTGTTCTCTCTAGCTATAAGATTAAAATCTTCTTGACTTAAATAGGAGGTTATTTGGGTATATAAATCTTTGTCTGAGTTATGATTGCGAACAACATAAAAATCGGTGCCAAATAAAATTCGACTTCTCAGTTTATTTTTTCCTGTTAAGTGTTTTGCTTTTTTATTATCTAAAGGTTCGGCCAAATATTTTAGATGTTCTTTATGGTAATTCTCACCTTTTTCTAGAGAAGTTTTCAGTAAAGGATAAATAGATGGCTTGCTTATAATATAACTGATATCGGCATACATATTCTCATAGTTAATTAGTAGACTACAGATAAGAGAATACCAATCGGTTTCATCCCAAAGTGTATTGAGTTTATACCATGAAAATTCTTTGCTAGAATTTTTCATGAAGTTTATGGCTTCTTTTGGTTCACGAATCAAGCGTTGGCTATACGTGTGGCGATCAGATTCCATATATTTTGCCCATTCTTCTTCGCCTCCAAAATGAGCCAAACATATTTTTAGATTGGATAAATTATATGCTAAAGTGCCATCAGTCTCGGAATAACCAAAAAGCTTTTTTAAGTCATGTTTTGGATTGCTATCACGAATTATTGTTGCTAAGAATTGCTCTTCTACAAGGCATAAATAATTTAATGGATGCGTAAAATTAAATTGAAAATCTACATTTTTAACTTGTGGCAAAAGCATTGGTTCATAAACATCTTTACTATATTCTTGTTGGAAAACTGGATGATAATTCCATGATTTCTTTTTAGATCCACGATAATAAATTGTTCCCATAACACAATGCGTCATTATAGGGATATTGTTTTCTGATGCATAACGCCAGATGGGTAATAAATATGGATCAAAAGGATAATAGCCTAGTGCAGGATAAATTTTAAATCCGCTAAAATTACGATTCTCCATGTAAGTTTTAATAAAACAATCTTTAAGTTTCATTCTGTTACCTACTATTTCATAGTCAAAAAAGCCTTTGCCCTCTTCTTCAACACGGCGTGGATCAATAAAAACAAATGGGTAGTAAGATTTTTTTAGTTTTTTATCTTTTGGTTTTTTAGCAAATTGCCATATTTCACGCATTTGGTATTTATAAATATCCTGATAATCGTATTCTGTCCACTTATTATCATAAGGATTTCCCTCTTCAATTTCTTTATTTAAAATATTTGCCTCTTTAGTTTTAAGAATTTCTTTAGTCATTTTACTCTTACCAGCACCCATATATTCCATATCCATTGGTAAAATAACGATACCAGAATCTGGAGGTAACTGATGTAATACACGCTGAGCTATTTTTCTTTGTGTTCCGTAAAAAGTAAAGCGTCCTAATAAGAAATAGCGGTCTAAAAGATGCTTTAATTTTTTGCTAGACAATTTTTTAACGATTGGGAATAAACTTTTAAGCACTAGAAATACTGTTTTTCTACTTGGTTTAAAAAACCATAGAACAGCTGCAACCCATATTGCTTTTATGATTTTACTGAAATCAAAATATAAGTAGTATGAGTGTAGTGTATCCTTAAAGCTTGCTATTTTTTCTGAAGTTTTTTCGGCTAAAGGGAAAAAATGTGTGAGAAATTCTATCAAAAATAGAACAGCAATAACAGTAAGCCAAAAAACTATTATTTTATACGGAATGTTGAGGTATGGTCGGCTCGAAATAAAGAAACGTCTATTTACATTTTTTCGATTTTTGTGTTTTTCTTTGTAAATGGCTTTCCATAGAATATCTTTTTCATCTTCATCAGTACTATTACCAAATTGGTTTTTATACTTTTCTTTATAGTATTTTTTAAACTGATTAATAATCCATCCTGTATGTAAAAGATAGAAAAAAGGCCAAGGAACTATCGTTTTTGCTAAATATGGAGGTACAAAATTACCTGTAAAGACATGTGTATGAGCGTTGATTAGTTTTTTATCTTTATTAATATTAGACATAACTATTTTCTTAGAGTGTTACAATTTGACACTATGATCTCTACTAAAAAGTAAAATCATTGCATGTTTTTTTAGAAAATTATATGCTATTAAGAAGAATCTTAGAGGGAGCTAAGAAGTTTAAATATAATCATTTTATCTTAATGCATTTATGTATGTAAATACTAAATAAGGTTGTAAGCTGTTTTTTATGCTTAATAAGTTTTAGTTTTTATAATTTATCTAGAATGTTTTAACAGCTTTTTAGTTTTCATCAACAGAGTTCTCAACTCGCTCATTTACTAACAGTGAAGCCCCATGATGAACACCATTTTCAAAATATAGGCTTCTTGATTGTATTAATTCCAATGTCTTACCATGTCTTTACTAAATAAGCTTTTTCTAAACTCTTTAGGCTTTTTATTATTTAATAATTTCAGGTCTCCTTTTTCTTTAATTAATTCTTGAAAATGGTTTTCTCGTTGATCGTATTGTGTTTTGTTTAAGTAAGTGGTTATCAATAGTATTTGAAAAGGAGCTTCATCACTTTTCGGTGTTTCTAGTAGCTGATAAGAGTGTATGTAGTTTTTTGTAATCGCTTTATCCCTAAGTGCTTTCCAGTTATTTCGAAAATAGAATAAAGCCTCTTCTTTGTTGTTGTTAACAACTTCAACAAACTCAATAGTGGTAATTTTGTCATTAACTTGTGCCTGAATAGATAGACCCAAGCTTAAAGCAGTAAATAAAAACAAGACTTTCATTATCAAACGGTTTAATGTTTAAATAATGAAAATACTATATAATTTTTTATGATAAGTGAAGCTTAAGATAGTTTTAACTATGTGTCAAAATTAGTTTTTGTGATAAATTAATTTTGGACCACCACATTCATACCAAGTATTACTAATTCTATTTTCAGATTCAAAAACAAATACTTCGTTTAGATTTTTAGAGCAATTGCCAATAATACTACTTTTTTCATTGTATTGAAACACTATATATTTTGTGCCATTTACTATCATATAGTTGTAAGTGCCATTTAATCTCCAAAAATTAGAATTGGACTGTCTAGTTCGTGAGAAAAGGCTATCATTTAGTAAAACCAATTGCTCATGTATATTTAAATGGTTATTAGTTTGAGAAGTAGTTATATTTTCGTTTATACTTACTAATTCCCAGCTTTCTGTGGTTTTGCTGTTTAATTCATTGGTGTCATTAATAGTGCAAGATTGAGCTATAATTAATAACCCAACTATTAAAATATTTTTTTTCATTTTTTAGTTATTTAGTAAAGCAAAGAAACAGCGTTATGAGCAATTTGAATTTAAGTTAAGGTTATTAGAAAATTAAAAAAGCCACTCAAATTTGAGTGGCTTTTTTAAAATTAAAGGTTTCTTAATATTAAGATTTCTTTGCGTTAACAACAATCTTTAATTCAATGTCATCGTTAATAAATTTGTCTCCTAAATTATCAAAAAACGATTTTGATCCATATTTTACATCCCATTTAGAGCGATCTATTGTAAATGTTTCGCTTGTTAATGTGAAAATATCATCTTTTTCGCTAAACGTGACAGGGAATGTTACGTTATTTTTCTTTTCTTTTAGAGTCAAATTTCCAGAAAGCATTGTTTTACCATCAACCTCTTCTAAACCAGTTACTTCAAAAGCAGCATTTGGATATTTTTCTACATCAAAAAAGTCAGCACTTTTTAAGTGACCTTCTAATCTTTCACTTCCATCATAATCTTTTAATGTAGTCATATTAATTATAAATGTTCCGCTTTCAATTTTACCGTTATTTACTGTAAATACTCCAGATTCTAATAGTATAGTTCCGTTATGTTGTCCAGTAGGCTTATATCCTGCCCACTCAATTAATGTGTTAGCTGGATTTGCCATATATTTTATTGAAGTAGCTTGAGCTTCAGTAGTCTCAGTTGCTTCGGTAGTTTTAGCTTCTTCAGCTTTGTTTTTACAGCTTACAAAAGCTATAGTTAACATTAAAATTGTAAAAATTTTTAAAACTGGTTTGTTCATAGTTGTTGTTTTTTATAGTGTTTGAGCAAAAATACTAATTCGATACATTAGAAAAGTTAAAAAGATGTGAAAATATTTTGTGACATTTTGACATTTTAATAATAATGGCAGTACTTTTGCCAACTGTATTAAGTATTGATTTTTTAAAACTTTAGTTGAAAAAACATGAGTAAGAAAAGTAAAAAAGAAGAAGTGATAGAAGAGCAAATAGATGTGCAGCAAGAGACACAGGTTGAGGAAGCGCCAAAACAAACTGCTGAAGAGCAGTTACAAGAAGAATTAAAATCTGAAAAAGACAAATTCTTACGCTTGTTTGCTGAGTTTGAAAACTATAAAAGACGTACTGCTAAAGAGCGTATAGAGCTATTTAAAACAGCAGGAGAAGATGTTATGGTGTCGATGTTACCTATACTTGATGATTTTGAACGCGCATTGTTACATATTGATGAAGACAAAGAAGCGGAAGAACTTAGGAAAGGTGTATTACTAATTTATCAAAAATTGCTAACTACTTTGGAACAAAAGGGGTTGTCGCAAATTAAAGTAAAAAAAGGTGATGTGTTTAATGCCGATAATCATGAAGCTGTTACTCAAATACCAGCTCCAAGTAAAGACCTTAAAGGTAAAATTATAGATGTAATTGAAAAAGGATATGCTTTAGGTGACAAAGTAATTCGTTTTCCAAAAGTGGTTATAGGACAATAAATATATGGCAAAGCAAGACTATTACGAAATATTAGGGCTAACTAAAGGAGCTACTGCTGCTGAAATAAAAAAAGCATATAGAAAGCAAGCTTTAAAATATCACCCTGACAAGAACCCAGATAATAAAGAGGCTGAAGAAAAATTCAAATTAGCTGCTGAAGCTTATGAAGTATTGAGTGATGCTGATAAAAAAGCACGTTACGATCAATTTGGTCATCAAGCCTTTGATGGAGCAGGTGGCTTTGGTGGTGGAGGTATGAATATGGACGATATTTTTAGTCAATTTGGAGATATTTTTGGAGGTGCTTTTGGAGGTGGTGGATTTTCAGGATTTGGAGGTCAAAGACAACGTGTTATAAAAGGAAGTAATTTACGTATTAGAGTGAAATTAACACTTGAAGAAATTGCTAATGGTGTTGAGAAAAAAGTAAAAGTAAAGCGAAAAAAACAAGCCAAAGGTACTACTTATAAAACCTGTCCAACCTGTCAAGGTTCTGGTCAAATTACTAGAGTTACAAATACTATTTTAGGAAGAATGCAAACTTCAGCACCATGTAATGTATGTGGAGGAGCTGGACAAACCATTGATAAAAAACCTGCTGGAGCAGATGCACAAGGTTTAATTATTGAAGAAGAAACAGTATCTATTAAAATTCCAGCTGGAGTTGTAGATGGTATGCAATTAAAGGTTTCAGGAAAAGGAAATGAAGCTCCTGGAAATGGAATTTCTGGTGATTTATTAGTTGCTATTTCTGAAGAGGATCATTCAACATTACAGCGAGAAGGTGATAACTTACATTACGATTTATATATAAGCTATCCAGATGCGGTTTTAGGAACTTCGAAAGAAATAGATACTGTTACTGGAAAAGTGAGAATTAAAGTAGAAGCGGGAGTTCAATCTGGAAAAATATTGCGTTTAAGAGGTAAAGGAATTCCTAGCATTAACGGTTATGGTAAAGGCGATTTATTAGTACATGTTAATGTTTGGACACCTAAAACACTAAGTAAACAGCAAAAAGAGTTTTTCGAAAATATGAGAGATGATGAGCATTTCGAGCCTAAACCTGAAAGCACAGATAGGTCATTTTTTGAAAAAGTTAAAGACATGTTTTCTTAATATAATATCAAGTTATTCTAAATTGTAATATATTTCTTTCTATTTAGAGTATTGCTTAAGATAATATCTCATTTTAAGAATTATTTAAGAAAAAACTGTATATTTGAATTACTACTAGTTTTAATTAGTAGTAATTTTTCTTTTTCATAGCAATTTTTCCCATCCTTAATTTTTTAAGGGTGGGTTTTGTTTTTATACAATTCTATTTTTAAAAAAAGGATAAGTTCTTGTAACATTTAATATCTTTACAAGACTTATTTTAAACACTAAATATATTTAAATGAATAACTTATTAGTGGCCAATTCGGTCTCTAAAAACTTTGGAAAATTTACAGCCTTAAATAATGTATCTATTGAGGTTCCAAAAGGAAGCATATTTGGTTTATTAGGGCCAAATGGAGCTGGAAAAACTACTTTAATTAGAGTTATCAACCAAATTACAATGCCAGATACAGGTAATGTTATGCTAGATGGGCAACCTTTACAATCGCATCATATTAAAGATATTGGATACTTGCCTGAAGAGCGTGGTTTATACAAATCTATGAAAGTTGGTGAGCAAGCTTTATATCTTGCTCAATTAAAGGGTATGAGCAAAAGCGAAGCAAAAAAACGTTTAAAATATTGGTTTGAAAAATTAGAAATTGGTGATTGGTGGAATAAGAAAATTCAGGAATTATCTAAAGGTATGGCACAAAAAATTCAGTTCGTAGTAACTGTTTTGCATCAACCAAAGTTATTGATTTTTGACGAACCCTTTTCAGGTTTTGACCCTATAAATGCTAATTTGATAAAAGATGAAATTCTTCAATTAAGAGAAGAAGGAGCAACTGTTATTTTTTCTACGCATCGTATGGAATCGGTTGAAGAATTATGCGACCATATTGCGTTAATTCATGAATCTAATAAAATATTGGATGGTAAGCTTCAAGATATTAAAAGGCAGTTTAAAACGAATACTTTTGAGGTTGGTCTTGTGACTAATAATGAAGCAGGTTTAACCAATTTAATAAAAGAAAAATTCGAGGTTTCAAAAGCGAGTTATAAATCATTAAACGACGATTTAAAATTAAAAATAAAGCTTAATGATAATGATACTTCTAATGACTTATTGAGGTTTTTAACTTCGAAAGCAGAAGTAAATCATTTTAATGAGTTGGTACCAACAGCAAGCGATATATTTATACAAACAGTTAAGAATAGTTAATTATGAACCATTTACCATTAATTATAAAACGAGAGTATTTAACTAAGGTTAGAAATAAATCGTTTATAATCATGACTATTTTAAGTCCAATAATCATGATTGCTCTTATTGCTGTTGTTGCATATTTATCACAGCTCAATAACAACAAGCAAAGAACCATTTCTATATTAGATGAGTCTGGGTTAGTTGAAAGTATATTTAAAAGTGCAGAGAATACAAATTATGTAATTTTAAATGAGGTTTCAATAGATGAGGCAAAAAAACAAGTTGAAGAAAAAGAGCAATATGGTTTGCTTCATATTTCTAAGGGTGAAAGTATAGATAATGTTCTTGAAGGGATAAAGTTTTACTCAAAAGACACACCTTCAATAACTTTAATGGAAAGCCTCGAAAATAAGCTTGAGAGAAAATTTACAGATTTAAAACTACAAGAACAAGGCGTAGATATTGAGAAATTAAAATCATCAGAAGCTAGAATAAGCATTGCTCAAGAAAGTTTTCTGGGAGAAAAAACTTCTAAAATTGATAATATTGTAAAACTCATTTTTGGAGGCTTAGCTGGATATATGTTGTTTATGTTTATCATCATTTATGGAAACATGATAATGAGAAGTGTTATTGAAGAGAAAACTAGCAGGATAATTGAGGTTATAATTTCTTCAGTAAAACCAGTACAATTAATGCTTGGAAAAATTATTGGGACCTCTTTAGCAGGAATTACTCAATTTATTATTTGGATTATTCTTGGAGGTGTTTTAATGACTGTTGTTTCAGCTATATTAGGAATAAACATGGCAGAAATGCAAGCACCGCAGCAAGAATTAATGCAACAGGCTATGGAAGCTCAAGGTGCAGATATGAAGATTCAAAGTTTAATGAGTGCCATTTATAATTTGCCACTAACCAATTTAGTGATTATGTTTTTGTTGTTCTTTGTTGGAGGCTATTTACTGTATAGCTCATTATATGCTGCAATTGGCGCAGCAGTAGATAATGAGACAGATACGCAACAATTTATGCTGCCAATTTTAATGCCTCTAATTTTAGCGGTTTATGTAGGGATTTTTACGGTTATTGAAGACCCTCATGGTACAGTATCAACGGTGTTTTCATTTATTCCGTTTACCTCACCAGTTGTAATGCTTATGCGTATTCCTTTTGGAGTCCCAATTTGGCAACAAGTAGTTTCGGTGTTATTATTAATTGGTACCTTTATGTTTACAGTTTGGTTTGCTGCCAAAATATATCGAGTTGGAATTTTAATGTATGGTAAAAAGCCTAGCTATAAAGAGCTCTACAAGTGGTTAAAATATTAGTGAATGGAGAAGATTATAAATTTTTTAAATTATGATTTTAAGTTTAGTGAAAATATACATATTTCGGTAAAAACAATTTTGGTTGTAATAGTTGTTTTTATTCTTACAGCTATTATATTAAAAGGAATAAAAAGGCTAGCAACTAGAAAGCTTCCTGAAGAAGACAAGCTAAAATTTACGTCTGTATTCTCATTTGCTAGATATTTTATATATCTAGTGGTAGTTTTTATTACCATGCAAAATATGGGTGTACAAATGTCTGCTATTTTAGCAGCTTCTGCAGCTCTTCTAGTTGGTATTGGTTTGGCACTACAAACTTTTTTTCAGGATATTATTTCTGGTATTTTTATTTTACTCGATCAATCGGTTCACGTTGGAGATATTATAGAAATAGATGGTAAAGTTGGTAGAGTAGCTGAAATTAAATTGAGAACGACAAGAGCTGTAACCATAGATAATAAAGTGCTGGTAATTCCAAATCACAAATATTTAACTTCAATACTTTATAATTGGACTGAAAATGGGACAAAAACAAGAGAAAGTGTGAGTGTTGGAGTTGCTTATGGAAGTGATGTAGAGTTAGTAAAAGAATTGTTGTTACAAGCAGCTAAAACGCATCCTAAAGTAATGAAACATCCGGCTCCTTTAGTATTATTTATGAATTTTGGTGACAGTTCATTAAACTTTAAACTTGTTTTTACATTAAATAATAGTTTTGAGGCAGTAATACCGCAAAGTGAAATCCGTTTTGAAATTAACAGACTATTTAAAGAACACAATATAACAATACCGTTTCCACAAAGAGACGTTCATTTATATAACAATTAAGAAAATAATATGCCACAAATACTAATAATAGAAGACGAAGCCGCAATTAGACGCGTTTTAACAAAAATATTAAGTGAAGAAAGTAATACATATAATGTCGAAGAGGCTGAAGATGGATTAATTGGTATTGAGAGAATAAAAAAAGAAGATTTCGATTTGGTACTCTGCGATATTAAGATGCCAAAAATGGATGGCGTGGAAGTTCTTGAAGCTATTAAAAAGATTAAACCAGAAATTCCTGTGGTGATGATTTCTGGTCATGGCGATTTAGATACTGCTGTAAATACTATGCGTTTAGGAGCTTTTGATTATATCTCGAAGCCACCAGATTTAAACCGCTTGTTAAATACCGTAAGAAATGCACTTGACAGAAAAGAACTAGTAGTTGAGAATAAACTTTTAAAGAGAAAAGTAAGTAAAAACTACGAAATGATTGGGGAGAGTGATGCTATTTCACAAATTAAAGAAATGATTGATAAGGTATCGCCTACTGACGCTCGTGTTTTAATTACTGGACCAAACGGAACAGGAAAAGAATTAGTGGCACATTGGTTACATCAAAAAAGTGAACGTTCAAAAGGGCCAATGATAGAAGTGAATTGTGCTGCTATACCTAGCGAACTTATAGAAAGTGAATTATTCGGACACGTTAAAGGTGCTTTTACAAGTGCAAATAAAGATAGAGCAGGAAAGTTTGAAGCTGCTAATGGAGGTACGATTTTTCTTGATGAAATTGGTGATATGAGTTTATCTGCTCAGGCTAAGGTTTTAAGAGCATTGCAAGAAAGTCGTATTCAACGAGTTGGAAGTGATAAAGACATTAAGGTAGATGTACGAATTGTTGCTGCAACTAACAAAGATCTTAGTAAGGAAATTGAAGAAGGTAAGTTTAGAGAAGATTTGTATCACAGATTAGCTGTTATTTTAATAAAAGTTCCAGCACTAAACGACAGGAGAGAGGATATTCCTTTACTTATTGAATATTTCTCTTCAAAAATTGCAAATGAACAAGGAATTTCTAAAAAATCTTTTTCTAAAAAGGCCATAAAACTACTTCAAGAATATGATTGGACAGGAAATATTAGAGAACTTAGAAACGTTATAGAAAGACTTATAATACTTGGTGGTACAGAAGTTAGTGAAGCAGATGTTAAAATGTTTGCTAGTAAATAAAAAGAAAGAGGTCTGAAACTAATTCATACTTTTTCCTCAGACCTCTTACAGACAACACTTAATCATTACAAGCGTTTAGTTTATCAAGGTAATTACTTGTCATATTTTTGAATATTGTTAAGTACTCTTTCTTAATTTCATTAAGGTTTTTAGATAGTAATGCCTCTTTTTTATAATTAATTTCAGGCATTTCTAGATCGCAATCGCAAACATTTAAAATACTATTAAAACTTTCTAAATTAGAGGTTAAAGCCAAATCATTTTTTGAGATGAGTTGTTCTTTTTTTAGTCTAAGTTCAGCAGCTTTTTTTTTAGCTAACTTTTCTTTTAACTCCGCTTCCTTTAAGTTTAATTCAATTTGCTGCTGCTTAAGTTTTAAACGATCATATTCTAATGCAGCTAGTGCTTCATCTTCCTGTGTTGGTTTTGTGCATATTTCTAACTCGTTAATGACTTTTTTTGCAATATCTCGAGCACGCTTTACATAAAAACGGCCATCTTCAAATGTTTTTGCATTTTCAACTTTGCTTAGTAATTCATGGGCATCAAAAGCATAATTATATGAAGTTTCACAACCACAATCATTTAGTATTTTTTTTGCACGACTAAAGGCTTCAGTTGAACGCTTTGAATAATCTTTTAAATGAGAAATGTTATTAGAATCATAAGCAGATTTCACATGAGAATAAGCGTAGATAGCATCTGAGTGAGCATCTTCACATTTATTTTGCGCATTGGTGCAAATAAAAGTAAGTGAGAATAGAAAAAATAAGTAGTTTTTTTTCATGGCATTTGGGTTAATACATTAAGTAGGTTGAAGCTAATGTAATAAAAAATAGCTATTAAACGTATTTTTTATGCATTTTATCGATAAAGTGTTGTGTTGTGATTACTTTAAAGTAAAACTGTAACTTATACCTGTTTGAATATCAGGGTTATTATTTACTTCAAAGTCTTGTTGTAGATAGAATGTTAAAGATGTTTTTTTAGTGATTGAATAAAGTAGTGACCAGTAGTTGTTATTTCTATATAAATTGGTTACACCATGTCCCCAAGATTTATGCGCATTAGGATGTCTTATTGGAATAGCATACTCTAATTCATCTCTTCTATTCAAGCTGGTTTGCAAATAATAGTCTAAGCCAATAGAATGTGTAGTATTTCCTTTTGAAATGATATTGTATTCAATAATACTTTCTAGGTTTCCTAGGTAATTATTAGTTCCAAAATCAATATTATTACTATTAAAGCTTACAAGTTCTTTTCTTAAAATCCCAGTTCCTAAACCTATTTGAAGATAATGATTATCATTAACATGAATAATCTTAATTGCATTAACCGATAAGCCTAAATCTAGCGAATTATTATATGAAGATAAGTTGTAACCCAAATGCGCTCCAAAATTCATTGAATATGTTTTAGAAACTAAACTGTTTGGATAATAGTAATATGAAGTTTCTAATCCACCGACAAACAAATCATTATTATTTAATTCTAATGTGTTTCCATTTCTATCTGTATACTTTATTAAAGCTTTATTGTAACCAAAGACTTCTCTATCAAATGGATCTGAGCCACCAGCTATTTTTTCATGAAAATTTTCAATAAATCTATCACTGGTTATAATAGAAAATGGAGCTTTCCCTTTAGATAACATAAATAATCTGAGACCAATATTAAGTTCTTGTTTGCCTCCTAAATTCAGGGATGTTTTAAGTCGTAACCCTTTAATTACTCCATCTATTTGTAATTCATAAGATTTTGTGTCAAGAGTTTCTTCATCAAAAAAATATTGTGCCTGATGCCATTCATGTTTCCTTACTTCGTTTCTAACTTCAATATTATTAGGTACGTAGGTTTTTATTTGAGTACCCCAAACATTCCCACTTTCCAAATTTATTTTTAATTGAGTTTTCTTTGTAGGATGAATTTTAAAATTACCTTGAATTCTAGAAAAAAAGACTCCAAAAGGATGTGTTGATAATACACTAGGTTTTGAAATACCATTTTTTAATGTAACGTGGGTAGAATATATTTCCTGGGAATATACAGTTGCACAAAGAATATGAAGCAGAAAAGTAATAAAAGTAATATTCTTCATGCAAGGATTTAGTAATCCATAAAACTACAAAATCTTCGCTATATTTAGAGAAAATAAATCTTATATGAAATCTATTGATATTAACGAGTTTAAAGTTTCGGAAAAAATAAATCTATCAAATATATCGACAACTGTTGATTTAGGAGAAGACAGTAAGATAATAGAAAAAGAGCTTAAAAGGGTTAGAAAAAAACTTGGGAAGTTACAAGATACAATGTATGCTCATGGTAAATATGCAGTGCTTATTTGTATTCAAGGCATGGATACTGCTGGTAAGGATAGTATGATTCGTGAGGTTTTTAAAGATTTTAATACACGAGGTATCATTGTTCATAGTTTTAAGGTGCCAACACCAAAAGAGTTATCTCACGACTATATCTGGAGGCATTATATTGCTTTACCTGAAAGAGGAAAATTTGGAATTTTTAATAGAACACATTATGAGAATGTACTGGTAACTAGAGTACACCCAGAGTACATACTTGGAGAAAATATTCCTTCAGTTAACTCTATTGATGATATTAATGACGATTTCTGGAACCAGCGTTTTGAGCAAATAAACAATTTTGAAAAGCATATAGCAGATAATGGTATTATTATCTTTAAGTTCTTTTTAAACCTATCAAAACAAGAACAAAAAAACAGGTTGCTTAGAAGGCTCAACAAACAAGAAAAAAATTGGAAATTTTCTCCAGGCGATTTAAAAGAACGTAAGCTTTGGGATAAATATAAAGAGTGTTATGAAGATGCAATAAATAGAACATCTAAGGCACATGCGCCTTGGTACACGATTCCAGCTGATGATAAACCGACAGCACGTTATATAGTTGCAAAAATATTATTAGAAACACTTAAAACTTATAAAGATATAAAAGAACCAGAATTGGATGACGATGTAAAAGCAAGCATAGATATTTACAAAGCACAATTAGAAAATGAGTGAAAATTTTAAACTTTTTAAATCAATAAAAGTCTTAATATTAAGATAGTGTCTTAATTAGGTGATTTTTGTTAAGACGTTAATTTTTACAGTTATTCTAAAAATCCAGCTTATGCTGGATTTTTTTTATGAACTCATTACCACTCAATAAGTCTATTAATAGTATATTTAAATAATAAAACAAACAATAAATGAAGCAAGTAATATTATTTTGTGCATTCCTAATTGGAGTAAATTCATATTCTCAGACAGACAAAGAAGTTATTAGAACTATTTATGATTCATCATTATCAAATGGTAAAAGCTATGAGTGGCTAGACCATTTATCAAATCAAATAGGAGGAAGATTATCTGGGTCACTAAATGCAGAAAGAGCAGTACAATGGACTAAAGAAGAATTAGACAAATTAGGATTGGATAAAGTTTGGTTGCAACCAGTAATGGTGCCAAAATGGGTTAGAGGAGCTGCTGAGTATGCATACATCGAAACAAGACCAGGAGAAACAATTAGTGTAAATATTTGTGCTTTGGGAGGTTCGGTTGCTACACCAACACTTGGTATTAAAGCAAGCGTTGTTGAAGTGCAAAGCCTTGAAGAACTAAAAATCCTTGGTCGCGAGAAATTAGAAGGAAAAATTGTATTCTTTAATCGACCTATGGATGAAACACATATCAATACTTTTAATGCTTATGGAGGTTGCGTCGACCAACGTGGTTCAGGAGCTAAAGAAGCAACTAAATATGGCGCTGTAGGAGTTATTGTGAGATCTATGAATTTGCGTCTTGACGATTTTCCGCATACTGGAGGGACAAATTATGGAGATACACCAATTAGTGAGCGTATTCCTGCTGCAGCTATTAGTACCAATCATGCTGAGCTATTGAGCAGTATGATAAAACTTGATAACGATGTAAAGTTTTATTTCAAGCAAAACTGTCAACAATTGCCAGATGTACAATCTTATAATGTCATTGGTGAAATAACAGGAAGTGAATTTCCAAAAGAAATAATTGTTGTTGGAGGTCATTTGGATTCATGGGATTTAGGAGATGGCTCGCATGATGATGGAGCAGGTTGCACACAATCTATGGACGTTGTTAGATTATTAAAGGAGTCAGGAATAAGACCAAAGCGTACTATTAGAATAGTACTTTTTATGAATGAAGAAAATGGTTTAAGAGGAGGACGCAAATATGCAGAAGTAGCCAAACTAAAAGGGGAAAATCATATAGTTGCTTTAGAAAGCGATTCAGGAGGCTTTACACCTAGGGGGTTTTCATTCGATTGTAATGATGAAGATTTTAAACAAGTATTAAGTTGGAAACATTTGTTTGAGCCTTATTTAGTTCATTTTTTTGAACAAGGAGGAAGTGGAGCAGATATTGGGCCTTTAAAAAATGAAGATATAGTTTTGGTCGGATTGCGTCCAGATACTCAGCGTTATTTTGATTATCATCATGCAGCAAATGATACTTTTGATGCTGTTAATAAAAGAGAATTAGAACTAGGAGCAGCTACAATGACAGCTTTAGTTTATCTATATGATAAATATGGAGTGAAATGAATAGCTAATTAATACGACTAAAATACAGTCACAATTTTTTGTGATCATTGATATATATGTTATATGTCTTAAAATTATGCTAAAATTTAAGTAAAAAATTATCGGGTTTTACTTTAAAGTAGCTTATTTAATTCAACATATTGTATCTTTAAGTGTAAAAATTGCGTTTTGGAAAAGCTTAAAAAACATATAGTTTATCCAAAAAAAGACTTTATTCTAATTATTTTTCTTGCCTTGCTTTCAAATGCCTTTGCATTGGAGCAGTACTTTATTGAAGGTGTAGACGTGAAAATTGCTGAAAAGAATTTATTAGAGTTTCCGTCTTTTTTTGACTCTTCATTTGTATTGGATTCTAATCTAGTGCAATCAAAGGATTCTATATTGTATTTTAGAAATTTGGCTGTAGAATATTCTAGTAAGAATGATGTAGATAATGCTATTGTATATATTAAGAAGTATATAGGAGCTACTGCAGATTTATCTTTAATAAACGACCATCTATTTTCAAACATTAATAATGCTGAGAAGTATATAGCATTTAAGCAGAAATACTTGCCAAAATTTAATTTTATGGCAATAATTTACTTTTATGCAGGCTTTTTAGGGATTTTTATTTTTGTAATACTAAATATAAAAAAGGGAGTGGACAGGGTAGGTACCTTTTTAATTAGTCTATTCGTATTATTTAACTCATTGTTTATTTTACATTTAAGCCTGTATATAATTAATTATCAATACCACATACCACAAGCATTGATGATGACTATAACATTTTCCTTTTTATATGGACCATTGCTCTACTTTTATTTTAAGAGGGTTAATTATAATTATAAGTTTAGATTAATAGATATTTTACATTTGATACCATCAATAATTCTTTTGATATCAATTTTGCCTTATTATTTTATGTCTTCATTAGAGAAGTTTAATATTCTATTTGATGGAAGAAAAGAATTGCTTCCAGCTGCTTATACTGTAATTGTTGTTAAAATACTGTCTTTATCTATTTATGCCTTTTTAATTTTAAAAGTGTATCGAAAAAATAAAAAGATTGTAAATAATAAAAATAAAGTGATATTTTGTTGGCAAAGAAATTTATTAACGCTTCACATAATCTATACAATTGCTTATATAATATATGTAGGAGGAGTTGTTAAAATAATTAATTTTCAACCCTTGTATCATTTGCAAATTTTGGTAATGGTGAGTGTGGTATTTTATGTTGCATATATAGCTTACGGACAACCAGAAATTTTTAAAGGAAAGGTAAAACTCTTAGATCCTATTAACTTTTTTAAATATAAAAAATCTGGACTAACACCGTCTTTCTCTTTGGAGTTAAAAGAAAATCTTTTAAGACTTCTCAGCGAAGAGAAAATATATTTGGACAATGATTTGAATTTGGAATCATTATCTGATAAGCTTGGAACAACAAGACATAATACCTCTCAAGTAATTAATGAGCATTTTAACATGAGCTTTTCTGAGCTTATGAATCAATATAGAATAGATGAAGCTACAGAAATCTTAAAGAAAGATGAGTATAATAGTTTAAGTATTATACAGGTAGCATACGAAGTTGGTTTTAATAATAAAGTCTCGTTTAATAAGTCCTTTAAAAAACAATTGTCTCTTACGCCAACACAATACATTAAATCTATAAGAGCGTAAATAAAAAGTAAGTTTTCTTCGGCTTTGGTTAATTCTTATGGGGTTTCCCTACAAACACAGTAATAACAAGTTCTTTTGATATACAATCAATCAAAAAAGCTTGTCGTAATTTTTACACCTTCCATTAAACTTTGTTTTTAATCAATTCTAATTGGAAGAATTTTATTTGAATTAGTCTTCGCTTTACTTCAGGCTTTTTTTGGTTGTAAAACTGAATTAATAACTAAATATTTAATTATGAAAAAAAAATGCAAAGTTGTTTTCTTACTATTGTTTTTAAACATTTCTATTGCTTTTGCGCAACAAAAAACCGTATCAGGAACAGTTTCGGACCAATCGGGAGTTCCTCTTATTGGAGTTAATATTGTTGTAAAAGGCACTACGAATGGAACACAAACAGATTTCGATGGTAAATATTCAATTAATGTAAATGAAGGACAGACCCTTGCATTTACGTACGTAGGACTTAAACCTGTTGAGGTAATAGTAGCATCTTCCAGTACTATAAACGTTACTATGGAAGAAGATGCAGCAGCGTTAGAAGAGGTTGTCGTAATTGGCTACGGTACGCAATCTAAAAGATTATTAACCGATAATGTCGCAAAAATTGACGCTAGTCAAATTGAAGGCGTTTCAACACCTAGTTTTCAAGGTGCCATTGTTGGTAAGGCAGCAGGTGTACAAATCACACAAATTAATGGTAAAGTTGAGGGTGGTGTAAAAACTATTATTAGAGGATTGTCTTCGGTTTCAGCTTCTCAAGAGCCATTATACATAATTGATGGTATTGAAATGAACAATAGAAACACTTCTTCTATTGGAGCAAATTTAAATCCATTATTATCTCTAAATCCAAATGATGTTGCTTCTATAGATATTCTAAAAGATGCTTCAGCAACAGCTATTTATGGAGCAAAGGGGACCAATGGTGTAATTTTAATTACTACTAAAAGAGGAAAACAAGGAGACTCTAAAGTTTCTGTAGATTTTTCGACATCAGTAGGAGAGCCAACCAATAAAAGAAATTGGTTAAATGCAGAACAATATGTTGAGTTATTGAGAGAGTCGGCTTTTAACAGTGGTTTTTTTGCAGATCAAACAGCTTCAGATGCATGGGTAGATGGTCGTTTACCAAGGTATCAAGGTGATGAAGATTGGAGAAATGTAGATACCGATTGGCAAGAAGAAGCTTTTCAAAATAGTATCACTCAGGATATAAATGTATCTGTTTCTGGAGGAAATGAGAAAACAACAAGTTACATTTCTGGAGCTTATAATGATACTGAAGGAATTGTAAGAGGAAACAATTTAAAGCGTTATAGTTTAAGAGCAAATTTGGATCATAAAGTAAGTAGTAAATTTAATGTAGGCCTTAATGCAAATTATTCCAGTACGATTATAGATAGAATCTCAGGTGATAATTCGTTTACTACACCATTACAAGCTATAGCCCAAGTTCCAACATCACCAGTGTATTTAAATAATGGTGATCCAAATGATGGAACACTATATGCAAACTTTTTATTACAAGACAAACATTCTTTTAGAAAAACATCTGTAAGAAGAATTTTGAGTAAGGTTTTTGGTGATTACCAATTCTTACCATCTCTAAGTTTTAGAACTGAGTTTGGATATGATTATTTAAGTCAGACAGTTGACAGAAATACAGGACGACTAGCACCATTTCAATCCACAAATGGGCAAACATTTGCATCTAATGATGGAACTGAAATTATATCAACAAACAACTATTTCACGTTCGACCATACGTTTGGAGAATTATCAGATTTAAATGTTGTAGCTGGTATGACGTATACTAGATTAAAAAACAGAGCAATTTCGGTTACAGGTGATGGATTTCCAACCGACGATTTTAAATCTGTTTCAAGTGCTGCAACAATTTCAGCGGGAACAGGAACATTTACAAATTGGGCGCAAGTATCTTATTTTGCTAGAGCGACTTATAGTTATGATAATAAATATTTATTAAAGGCTTCACTTCGTAATGATGCATCGTCTCGATTTGGTGCAGACCAACGTAATGGATATTTCCCTGCAGCATCAGCTGGATGGATTATCTCGGAAGAAGATTTTTTAAAAGACTCTAATGTAGTTTCAAATTTAAAACTAAGAGGCAGTTGGGGAATAAATGGTAATACACCAGTTTCAAATTTTGGAAGCTTAGGACTTTATGGAGGGACTGCTTATGATGGTGTATCTGGTATTGCTTTTACACAAATTGAAAATCCTAATTTAAAATGGGAAGAAACAGCCCAAACTGATATTGGAATCGATTTCGGATTTCTTAATAACAGAATAAGCGGTGAGATAGATTATTATGTAAAGAAAACTAATGATTTAATATTTAATGAGCGTATTCCGTTTGAAGCTGGAGCTCCAGGTCATGCTATATTAAAAAATGTTGGAAATCTTGAAAACAAAGGATTCGAGTTTGTTTTAAATACTACCAACATTCAAACAGATGATTTAACATGGAAAACCAGTTTTAATATTGCAACCAATAAGAATAAGGTTACTAATTTGCCAAATGGTGCAGACCTTATAACAGGACGAAATATTCTTAGAGAAGGCGAACCTATCAATGCGTTTTATATGGTTGAATATGCTGGTGTTGATCCAGCAAATGGTGATGCCTTATATTACTTGAATACTGAAAATTCTGATGGTTCTTTAGATAAAACGAAAACTAATAATTTTTCTCAAGCGCAACGTATTATTATGGGTAATCCAAACCCAGATCTTATTGGAGGATTGTCAAGTAATTTAACTTATAAAACATTCGATTTTTCGTTTACATTCCAAGGTCAATGGGGAGCAAGTTTATATAACAATGCTGGACAGTATCAAGAGACAGGTTTTGGTAATGGTTTGGATAATCAGGATGTATATGTTTTCAAAAACAGATGGCAAAACCCTGGAGATGTTACAGATGTACCACAAGCAAGGTTATTTAATAACAATGGTCATTCTGCTAGTTCTAGATATTTACAAGATGCCGATTTTATAAGACTTAGAAATATAACATTAGGGTATTCATTACCACAGAGTGTTTTAGATAATATCGGTTTTAGTAAAGTAAGAGTGTATTTAGCTGGTTTAAATCTAATTACCATTACAGATTATAGAGGCTATGACCCAGAATCATCGAATGATGATGCCAATACAAATACTAATGTAGGTAATACATTCTATTCGGCACCGCCAGCAAAGACATTTACACTCGGAGTTAATTTAACCTTTTAAAAATACGTTATGAAAAATATAAAATATTTAATTATTGTTTTATGTTCGTTTTGCATCGTTTCATGTGAAAGCGAATTAGATATAGAGCCACAACAAAGTGTTAGTGAAGATGTTGCAACGGCAACTGCTGATAATATTGAAGCAATCCTAGTTGGTGCTTATGCAACTGGAAGAGGAAATTATGATGGAGATATAGCAAACATAAGTGTGCTATTTGGTAATACTGATCAAGTTGAGTGGAACGGAACTTTTGCTAATCTAAGAGATGTTTATTTTAAGCAAATGATAAATAATAATGGATCTGCAAATACTATTTATGGCAACTACTATTTACTCTTTGGAGATGTTAATACAGTTTTAGCAAATTTGGATAAGTTTACTGATCTTGATAGAAAAGATCGTGTTGAAGGTGAGGCTAAATTTTTAAGAGGTCTTGCTTATTTTGATATGGCTCGTCTTTTTGGACAGCAGTATAATTCAGCTGGAGGAAATACTCAAGAGGCAGTTCCAATAGTATTAGATCCGCCAAATGTTACAAGGCAAGTTGCTAGAAATACAGTTGAAGAAGTTTATGCTCGTGTTATAAGCGATCTAACGGATGCTTATGCTATTTTACCTGACGATAATGGTAATAGGGCAGATAAATACGCAGCTCAAGCATTATTAGCAAGAGTTTATTTACAACAAGGCAATTATAGTGCGGCAAGAGACGCGGCTCATGATGTTATTGAAAATAGTGGACATACTTTAATGCCTACGTTTAGTGCTGTTTTTGATTCAGATGATAATACATCAGAAACTATTTTTTCTTGGGTAATTACTACGCAAGAAGGTGTTAATAGACACGTTCAGCATTTTGCAACTCAAGCTTTAGGTGGTAGAGGAGGAGATATTTCTATAACACCAGCATATTTAAGCAAATTCGATTCTCCATTAGATGAACGAGGAAACTTCTATTACACGGATGCAGGATTAACATTAAGTTCAAAGTATGTTCGTCAATATGCCAATACTGAGCAAGTACGATTAGCTGAGATGCATTTAATTAGAGCTGAATGTAATTTTAGAGAAAGCACCTCATTAGGCTTAGATCCTTTAGTAGAGATTAATACGTTAAGAGCTAGATCTTCTGCGCCAGCTTTAGGAGCATTAACATTGGATTTAATACTAAACGAAAGAGAATTAGAATTAGGGTTAGAAGGATTTGTATTACATGATTATAAGCGTACTCAACGTGATATTGGTGGAATGCCTTATAACGACAACAAGTTGATTTTTCCAATACCACAATCAGCAAGAGATAGAAACCCATTGTTAAGTCAAAACCCTGATTACTAAAATAAATTTAAACTAAGAATAATTTTTATAGCTATGAATTAAGAAAAAGGTTGGTGCCAATTTTTATTGGTTCTTAATTCGGTGAACCCCTTCAAGTATATTCTTGAAGGGGTTTTACTTTATTTAGTTTTTTATTGATAACTTTATGAACTAATTAAAACGACTTAAATGAAAATAAAATCATCTCTACTTATAGTATGTTTATTAATAGTGGACCTTATAAGTGCACAAACGGAAAAGCTACCATATTATGAAATTCCTGATTATCCTTCCGAATATAATGAAGGCACTGTCGTTGCAAGATTGATAGATGGATTAGGGTTTAGATACTATTGGGCAACTGAAGGTTTAAGAGCTGAAGATTTGGAGTTTAAGCCAAGTGCAGAAGGTAGAACTACAGATGAAACTATTGATCATATTTATGGATTGACAAAAACTATTATTAATTCAGCATTAAAAAAACCAAATATACCTATAGAAGAACCTAAAATGACTTTTGCCGAAAAAAGAGCTAAGACTTTAAACTTATTAAAACAAGCCGCTGATATTTTTCGTGAAAGTAATGATTTATCAGAATTTACTATGGTATTTCAAAGAGGATCAAATACAACTGAATACCCTTTTTGGAATCAAATTAATGGCCCAATATCTGATGCATTATGGCATGTAGGGCAAGTGATTACACACAGACGTACTTCGGGTAATCCATTTAATTCTAAAGTAAGTGTGCTAGCAGGAAAAGTTAGAGATTAGTTTGTTTTTATGTATAAAACATTTTAATGTTATATATTATATTTAAGCAAGATAGTTAACTCTAAATCTTATTATTACGTGGTTTTAAGTTTGAAAAGACCAACTAGTAGGTTATCATCTTAAAAAACATGTATATGAATAAAACAGCGTTAGTCACTGGTGCTGCTACGGGATTAGGATTAGAGTTAGCATTACTGTTAGCAAAAGACTCTTTTAATCTAATTTTAATTGATATTGACGCTGTTAATCTTGAAAAAGCTAAATTACAAATTACTAGTTTACATGATATAGAAGTTATTCTATTAGTGAAAGATTTATGTCTACCAAATATAGCAGAAGATATCTTTGCTGAAATGAGTTCGCCTATTGATGTTTTAATAAACAATGCAGGTTTTGGACTATTTGGTTCTTTTTCGAATACAGATTGGAATCGTGAAATGGAGATGTTGCAACTGCATGTTATTACTACTACACAACTAACAAAGCTATTACTGCCAGACATGATTGAAAGAGGGTCGGGTAAAATATTAAACTTATCTTCACTTGCGGCCTTTCAACCAGGGCCTTTAATGTCTTTATACTATGCTTCAAAGGCCTATATTTTATCTTTTTCAGAAGCTATTGCAAATGAACTTAAAGGTACAGGAGTTACTGTAACAGCATTGTGTCCTGGGCCAACAAGAACATCATTTCAATCAACTGTTTCAGATTCATCTGCGGATAATAAAATTGGATTTAATATGGCTTGTCCAAAACAAGTTGCATTATATGGTTATAAAGCAATGCACAAAGGAAGAATTGTTGCAATACCTGGAATGTTTAATAAGTTTTTATCAATATTACCACGCGTTTTTACCAGAAAAAGAGCAACTTCTATTGTTAGAATAATTCAAGAAAAAAACAGAAATGATTAACTACATATAGGATTAAGCCAATAATTTTAATGGTATTTCAAAGAGAAGCTATTTAGCCAGAATTAAATAAAGAGAGTAACAACAAAGCTTTGTTATGTTTTGTATAGATAATTACTTATGTTCCTTTTTGGAAATCCGCTTAACTCTAAAGCTAGTATAATTAAATTAAAAATTGGTTTGTTTAAGTGTTTTAACAACTTTGTAAGTTAAGCCTAAAAATACACCAAAACAGAATGTAAAAGTCCAAGCTTCGAAATGTTGATTTGGATTACTTATTATCTCCCATATATTATTAATTAATAAATCTGGATGCTGTAAAATATCCCAAGAATTAAATCTTAAAAAACGACCTAAATACATTCCAAATCCAGTTAAGAAGAAAACAAATAAAAATAAAAAGTTGGTTTTCTTAATACTTATGAATTTTCTCAACAGAGTTTCCATATCCAAAAGTGTTAAGTGAAAAAGTACCAATCCATTTATAGTAAATGATGTTACCATTAAAATATCCAACCATAAAAATGTGCTTGTACTTCTTTTAAAATGCAATAAATCAGTGATTATATAAGGTGCATTCGGCAAGAACAATAGCCAAATTGTGAAATAGGCAAGTAACTTTGTTTTGGTTATTCTAGTTTTGCTTTTAAGATATAATGTCATGCAAAATGGAATAAAAGCTAAGAACAAATTCCACACTAAAAATAAGTAGTAAAACGATTGGTTTAGCTTTACTCTAAGTAAGAGTAGAAATCCGCTTAGCATCATTGACAATGCCATGTAAGTTAGTAACTGAAATCTAGAATTTATGAGTGTTTTTAAATTTGTCATGGTTTAATTTCTTTTCTATTATTATAGTAGTCACGATGCCTAAAGTATAAGCTACTAGATCTGTCACATGAAACGTACTGCCGAAAACAATTTTTGCAGCCTTATTGTCTTGTAAATTCACCAATTCCAATAATGGTGTTAGTTGTAGAAACTCTACAATAAAAGCAATACAAAGGACTATTAAGCCTAAAGTAGTTGGCTTAATGTCTATAAAACTTTTAAAGAGACAATACAGCATAATGACCACCAGAAAATCACCAAACGTATGACGAATGAAGCCGCTTTTTAAGAAATAAGCGATGCATGCTTCTATAGCAAATAGCATTAAGAATAGTATGAAATATGTTTTTGAGAATTTCATTTTATTTCAACCTTTTCTTTTGAAAACCATACCCAAGATTGTGTAGTTGTAATATACGCAGATACATAAAAACTTAAAACAAAAACATCAAACGAAGATTTATAAATACTATATAAGCAGAACCCAAATGCTATTATTGTATATATTGGGAAGTAAGTTTTAAAAATTCTTTGCTTACTATAGTTATCGTTCTCTAAAAACCAAAATATTGGGCAGATAGTGATTAAAATGGTTAGTGCACAAATTATATATATTGGAATTAATGAAAGAAAAATATATGGTACCATATCCAAGTCAAAAGTATCGGATAAAATAATCATCCAAAATATTGAAGCAGCTAAAAGTGATGATTTCCCAATATTACCTAGAATATGCATTTGTTATTTTTTATTAGCAGTTGCTTTTAATTTAAAATTAGAATAGGTGTATTCTTGCCAATTTCTATTATTAACTGTATTTACATAATCACGATGCTTAATGAAAATCCTATTATCTTGTTCTGTATTGAGGTTATTTGACTCTCTATATTTATTAAGTAAAACAGCATTGTTATCTGATAAGTTGATGAGGTAATTTAAGTCTAATGAAGGCGCATGATTAATGTTGTATTTTGTGATGGAATAATCCCAATCAATTATGCTAAAAAGTATAAGAAGCCCAAATGCTATTCGTGTATTTATTCTCAATAAAAACCAGAAATTCTTAACCTTAGAAACTTTTAATAATGTTGTGATTAAGCCAATAAGAGTTAGAAATAGATAAATGTTAACTCCTATTCGCTTGTAGGTTAGTCCAAATAAAGCAATATAATTATAGTTTTTTGTGGCTATTAAAATGACAAGCACTGCATTTAAGAAAATCCAAGTATAAGACAATTTTTTCAACATTTTATTATCCTTGAAAAAGTTGATGTCTCCTCTGAAAAAATAGAGTATTATTACAATTGCAATGACAATTGAAGCTATTAATGTATTTATTCCGCTATGAACTTGACTAGAAAGGACTGAAGCGTGAGTTGAATTAATAGTATTTAATGAAATAATATCTGTAGCTAAATAGAAAACAATAAGTAAATTAAGTAGTAATAATAGTATAGTGCCTAATTGTTTCTCTTTTTTTAGTGCTTCAATTGAAAATGTTTCAGATTGATGTAATGTGTTACCAGTTTGTAAATCTATATTAGTTACTGAATCTACTTGAACAGGATTAAATATATTGCTAAATAAATAATAGCCTAATACTGTAAATAGTAGCCATTGCAGATTAATAAAATCGAAATTAATTTTTGATATTATATCGTTAAAAATAGGGTTGCCATTTTTATATAGCACTATAAAACCAATAATAAATACCAAAGGAATACCAATGAGCTTACTTAAATGTAAAACATCTATTGTCTTTTTTTGTGTGTGTCCTTTTTTTATGTTTTGCTTTATAAATCTTCTGTGAAAATAACCTACAATACTTGTGTAAATGCCATTATACCATTGCACATAAATGGATGATTTAGATTCCGTTACACTTCCAATCAAGGTCAAAAAGGCTATGATGTTTGCTAGTATTGACAAATTAGTGTATTGAATAAATACTAAAGCTGCTGTAAACAAGTAAATGAATATGTATAATAGGGCAGTTTTATTTTTGAATTTATGTGTATTGCTAACTGCTAGTATTATTACGGTTAATACACTAAAAATTGAAATGTTCAATCCAATTTGTTGATTGTAGAATAAAGTACTAAATAAGATGGATGAGATAATTATTATTATGTGTTTCATGTTGTTTATACTAGATTTTACTTTGAATTTCAAAGTTGATTGATAAATTTTTTATTCTTGTATAGCTTTTTTATAAACCATACATTTCAGCGAGGTCACTAACACCTAAAGTAAACCACATAATGATTATAAATAGAATTGTTTTTATTCCAAATGGAACGGTGAAGTTAAATCTCTTTTTAAAAAAAACCTTAGTAGGAGGAAAGAATACAATTGAGAAAGTTATGTAAATGATTCCTGGAACTGGATGAACCTTAAGTATATTCATTATACCAATAGTCAATAAAATTAAACCAAATAGTAGGCTAATTACTTCTAAGACGTTTAATTTTTTCATTATTTTTTCTGTTTATTAATAATACGTTCTAAAGCATTGATGTGGTCTTTAAACGCTATTGTTCCAATTTTGGAGGCACTATAGCGCGTGTTTGGTTTTCTGCCAATAAATTGCTTTTCAATACTTATGAAGTGCTCTTTTTCCAAGGCTTTTAAATGGCTCGCTAAATTGCCATCAGTAACATCAAGCAATTCTTTAAGTGTATTAAAATCGGCATACTCATTAACCATTAAAATAGACATAATGCCTAATCTAATACGATGATCGAATGCTTTATTTATGTTTGTTAGTAAGCTCATATTACTTCCTGTATAACCAAGGAATCTCTTTTAGTTTAACTTCCTGCTAAAGGCGTTCCAAAAATGCCAACAGCCAATTCTGCCCAAATCAATAATAATAATGCAAGAGTAATTACAATTAGAGCTATTCGGTTTTCTTTTGTTTTTACTTTTCTCATTACAAATTCGCATACTAACCCTGTTCCTGTAAGTAATACGCCAGCTATTATAAAGTCAGATAAAGTCCAATGTACCTCATTAGTAAACTGCATGGCTACCCATGGCATTAAAAGTATAAATGCTATTGATGTGAAAATATAAGTGAGTCGTTTATTTTGTATCATGATTCTCAATTTATATTATTTTCTATCGTATTTAAAATGCATTAAAGCTCCATAAATAATATGGCATACTCCAAAGCCCAAAGCCCAAAAGAATAAACCATACCCTAAAAACCAAACGGATGCTAAACCAATAAGTATCATCGTAATTCCAAAATATCGAATGTATCCTAATGTGTATTTACTGGCGTTAACTAATGCAAGACCATAAAAAACAAGAGTTAATGGTGCTACAAATGCATAGATTTCTTTTTCAATTAAAAAAAGTATAAAGAACCCTCCAGTTGCTAAAGGAATTAAAAAATTAATTAATAAACGTTTAGAGGCAGAATTCCAAAAACTTTCATTCTGGGTTTTTGCTTTTCTCCAACTTAAATAAACTCCAGTAATTATTGATAACATAACTACAGCAAATGCTATAACAACAATATTTATGATATCCTTTCCATCTATTATCAATGTTCTATAACCATCGTCTGAGATTACATTATCTCTATAAATTATAGTATATCCTAGGTAAGCTCCAATAAGTGCATAAATACCAGCTAGTATTCCTGATAAACCGCTAAGCGACATAAATCGTGATGATTTATTCATAAGATGTTTAATCTCATTAATGTCTTGTAAATAGTCTTTTGATTTCATATAAAAGTACTTTGAATTACAAAGTAAATAAAACTAATTCATATCTACAACTAATATTTTGTTAAATAAATTAATATCCTATCGCAGCACCTTCTGGTCTTGAAGAATCTGAAGCACCAATAATTAGATTATTTTGTGCATCGAAGGTAATTCCCATTAAAGCACCTAAACCTCCTGTGGCACGTAGAGTGTGTCCCATGGCTTCTAAAGCTTTTCGAGTATCTGGCGACATTAAATGACGCTCATAGGTAAGTACATCTGGCGACCATTGATGATGAATTTTCATTGCTTCAATAGCTTTGTCAATGCGCATATCGAATTCTAAAACATTTAGAGTCGTTTGGAAAACTGTATTAATAATGGTTCGCCCTCCTGGACTTCCTATAATTAAATAGGGCTTACCGTTTTTAGCGACAATAGTTGGTGTCATACTTGACAACATACGTTTTTGTGGAGCTACTAAATTGGGCTTTGTGCCAATTTGACTTCCAGAAGTTGTGACACCTGGAACTGGATTAAAATCGCCCATTTCATTATTAAAAATAAATCCAAGATCTTTAGACCCCATTTTAACACCATAACTATTTTCGAGTGTATAGGTCATAGAAATAGCATTACCATCTTTGTCAATTACCGAAAGGTGAGTCGTATTTTTCCCGTCATAAATTTGACCAAATTTTGATGAATCACTAACGGAAGCTCTTTCCATATTTAAGTTTTCAAAGCGATTTTTCGCATGTTCTTTAGATAGTAGTTTATCTATAGGCATATTTGGATTAAAATCGGGATCACCTAAGTGTTCGGCTCTATCAGCATAAGCGCGACGCATAGCTTCGGCAACCACATGTACATATTCAGTTGAATTAAACTCTATATTTTCCCAATCTACCAACTCCATGGTATTCATCATTTGAATAAGGGTTGCTCCACCAGAACTAGGAGGTGGCATACCATATATATCATAGCCTTTGTAAGTTCCTTTTACTGGTTTACGCTCAATAGCATCATATTTTTCTAAGTCTTCGGTAGTAATAATACCACCATTTTCCTTCATATAACTTTCAATCTTTTTGGCAACTTTACCTTTGTAAAACCCATCACGACCTTTATCTCTAATTTGTTTAAGTGTATTAGCTAACGCTTGCTGTTTCCAAATTTCATTAGGTTGTGTGACTTCCCCATTTTCATTGTTAAAATAAGAAGCCATAAAAGGATATTCATCAGCCATATTACTAAAATTCATAGCAGCTCCATATAGATTCCAATTAAAAGAGAATCCTTTTTCTGCTAAATCTACAGCTGGTTGTACTAAATCTTTCCACGGAAGCTTACCGTATTTTTGATGTGCTAAATATAATCCTGCAACTGTACCAGGAACACCAACAGCTAACAAACCTCTATGATTACTATTATCTTTTATATTTCCATTTTCATCTAAAAACATGGTTTCTGATGAAGCCAAAGGTGCTTTTTCTCTAAAATCAATAGTTGTGGTTTCTCCTCCTTCACTATTTAAGAAAACTATAAAACCACCGCCACCAATATTGCCAGCAGTTGGATGTGTTACAGCTAATGAAAAAGCGGTTGCAATTGCGGCATCTATAGCGTTTCCACCTTGTTTAAGAACATCAACACCTTTTTGTGAGGCTATTTTACTAGCTGAAACTACCATACCATTTTTGGCGTATGTTTGAGCTTCAAATTGTGAAGTTGTTAGTAAAAAAACAAAAGTTAAAAAAGAGAATAGGAACTGCTTGAAATGTAATTTCATTTTGAATATTGTTTGTGAAAAATAATAATGCATTAAAGTTAGACTTTTTTAAATACTAATAAAGAAATGTTGTATTGAAGCTTAATTTATTTTAAAGCCTAATACAGGATTTAAGTTTACATAAAGTGTAAGTATATCGTTGGTATTATTATTGTGGTAGATAATTGCGTTATAAGAGTCTTCTTTGTTTTTAATAACCTTTAGGCTTTTAATATACTTATCTCCAGAAAGTTTATAAAAAAGATTATCCTTTTTGTTCTTTTTATTAAAATTTAAAATTATTCGTCGCTCTGATACTTTTATACTACCTTTTTGTTGTTCATTTAAAACTAAATTACTATTGAAGTAATGCGGGTAGAAAATAGGTTTCTCATAGAACGATTTTATATTTATCGTTTTAGTTAATAATTGCCATTTTTTTAGTTCGGGATAATGAGAAGTAATAAAATGTTCTGGTTTAGTAAAGAAGAAAAAGTCATTAAAATCATTAATCCAGTTTCCAGAAATATCATCTATAAAACCATTTCCCCAGCCAACATCTACCAATTCCCACTTACCGTCTATTTTTATAGCATTCCAAGCATGGTTCTTTGTTTTTTTATAGGAGTTGATTTCTGAAGGACGAACTTTTGCAATACCTTTTACTATTATAGATTCTAAGTTTAATAAATCACACAACTCTACAAACATAGCGCTATAACCTTCACAAAGTGCTTTTTTTGTCATTAATGCCATTTTTACTTTACGTTTTAAACGTGCTTTCATTTGTCTTTCATAATCTCTTTCAGAGAAATACATATAAGTATTAAAGACTTTAGGCTTTTTTGTGGTTTCTATATCATAGTTTATATTAGTTGCAATCCAAGTGTATGCAGCTCTTGCTTTTGTAGCTTCAGTTTTAAAATCGTTTTTAATTCTTTTACTTAAAGTTTCTAAGTTTGAATATGATGGGTAATTCCTTACAATTTTATCAACTAATTCGTAGTTTTGAGAGAATGCTGTAGTGCAAATAAAAAAGAAAACACAGATTATATTACGCATATAGTAAATATAATAAAAAACAAATTGAAACCAGTAGAAGATTACATATTGCGTCAAGAAGAACCTTATCAATCTATTATTCTATATGTTAGAAGTGTTATTCTTAAAACTTTGCCTGAAGTTAAAGAACGGTATAGCTATAAGATTCCCTTTTACAATGTGGATAAAAAACCAATGTTGTATTTAAATATCTTAAAGGGAACCAATTTTGTAGATGTAGCTTTTGTGCAAGGAATTTTATTAGAAAAGGATTTTCCAATTTTAAAAGATTATAATAATAGAAAACAAGTGCGATCTATTCAAGTTAAGTCCTTAGAAGAGTTTGATGAGTTAGAGTTTGTTAATTTATTAAAAGCTGCAGTTAATTCAATTAAAAAAAGCAAGAAAGCTTGGTTTATCTAAGTTAAATTATTGACTGTTTTTCTAATAGCAACAAGGTTGGTTAAAAGTTTTTCTAAATTATCTAAATGTAACATATTTGCACCATCACTTTTCGCATTAGCAGGATCGAAATGTGTCTCTATAAATAATCCATCTACATTGTTAACAATACCAGCTCTTGCAATTGTTTCAATCATATCTGGTCGACCTCCAGTAACACCTATGCTTTGATTTGGTTGTTGCAAAGAATGCGTAACATCCAAAACTGTAGGTGCATATTGACGCATGGTAGGGATGCCTCTAAAGTCAACAATCATATCTTGATAACCAAACATAGTACCTCGATCTGTAATCCACGCTTTATTGTTTCCAGCATCTTTTACTTTTTGTACTGCATGTTTCATTGCTTCAGGACTCATAAACTGCCCCTTTTTAAGGTTGACTACTTTACCTGTTTTGGCAGCAGCTACTACTAAATCTGTTTGACGAACTAAAAAGGCTGGAATTTGTAACACATCAACATATTTTGCTGCCATGTTTGCATCTGATACTTCATGAATATCTGTAACTGTTGGAACATCAAATTTATCAGAAACTTTTTTCAAAATTTCAAGTGCTTTTTCATCGCCAATTCCTGTGAAACTATCAATGCGACTTCTATTAGCTTTTTTAAAACTGCCTTTAAAAATAAAGGGTATTTTCAATTTATTGGTAATTTCAAGAATACGTTCAGCAATTTTTATTGCCATATCTTCACTTTCAATAGCACAAGGTCCAGCTAAAAGGAAAAAATTATTTGAATCCGTGTTTTTTATTTTTGGGATGTCTTGAAGCGTCATTTACTAAAGTTTATCAAGCCACAAAGATACACATTTTAGAAAGTACGCTTTAAACTATTTCTAATAATCCATAAAGACATGATGAAATTAGTTAAAGAGAGTAAGCCACCAATAATAATAAACTGTTTTGCAGTTTTTCCAAAAGAAATAATATCCAAAACATCTGATAAATATGCTAGTACAAAGTATGAAGAGATACAGACAAACGTGGTACCTAGAGCAAAATTCAACTTGTTATTAGGTTTAACGATTTGCCAAATAAATGGAATTCCAAATATTAAAATAGGAAATGCAAAAACTCCTAAATTTCTATTTACATCGGTAAACCAAAGTATTATAAAACTCAAGAAATATAAATAAGGAGTATATTTTATGTATTTATTTAAATCTTTCATTTACAAAGTTTTACTGTTTAACGCAACCACGGTGTCAATATTTTATCTCTTAAGGCGAATAACAAATATTTAACATCTTAATGAAATTTAATTTCATAGTTAATTGTATTAAAATTAAGCTTACCTTTGCACGCTCAAAATAAGGCACTATGACCAATATTAAAAATATAGCGATTATCGCTCACGTCGATCACGGTAAAACTACTTTGGTAGATAAAATCATGTATCATTGTCAGTTATTTCGTGAAAACGAAAATACTGGAGATTTAATTCTAGATAATAATGATTTAGAACGTGAACGTGGTATTACTATTACTTCTAAAAATGTATCTGTTGTTTATAAGGATACTAAAATAAACATTATTGATACTCCTGGTCACGCGGATTTTGGTGGAGAAGTAGAGCGTGTGCTAAACATGGCAGATGGTGTATTATTGTTAGTAGATGCTTTTGAAGGTCCAATGCCACAAACGCGTTTTGTGTTGCAAAAAGCTATTGATTTAGGGTTAAAGCCATGTGTGGTTATAAATAAGGTTGACAAAGAAAACTGTACGCCTGATGAAGTTCATGAAAAAGTCTTTGATTTAATGTTTGAACTTGGAGCAGAGGAGTGGCAGTTAGACTTCCCTACAGTTTATGGTTCAGCCAAAAATAACTGGATGAGTGACGATTGGAAAAATGAAACAGAAAACATTGAACCATTACTTGATATGGTTATTGAACATATTCCTGCTCCAAAAATTGAAGAAGGAACTACGCAAATGTTAATTACATCCTTAGATTATTCGTCATTTACAGGACGAATTGCTATTGGGCGTTTAACACGTGGAGAGTTAAAAGTTGGTCAGAATATTTCTTTGGTTAAAAGAGATGGAAGTATTGTAAAATCGAAAATAAAAGAGCTTCACATTTTTGAAGGTTTAGGGCGTAAAAAAGTTGATGAGGTACAAGCTGGTGATATTTGTGCAATAGTTGGTCTTGAAGGATTTGAAATTGGTGATACTATTGCAGATATAGAAAACCCTGAAGGGTTAAAAACGATTGCCATTGATGAGCCAACTATGAGCATGTTATTTACAATTAACGATTCACCATTTTTTGGTAAAGATGGTAAATTTGTAACATCTCGACATATAAAAGAGCGTTTAGATAAGGAACTTGAAAAGAATTTAGCACTACGTGTTAATGCAACGGATAGTGCTGATAAATTTCTAGTTTTTGGTCGTGGTGTATTGCATTTATCTGTATTAATTGAAACAATGCGTCGTGAAGGTTATGAACTTCAAATTGGTCAACCACAAGTAATTATTAAAGAAATTGATGGTGTAAAATGTGAACCTGTTGAAGAAATGACCATTGATTTACCTGAAGCAGTTTCTGGTAAAGCAATTGAAATGGTGACTATGCGAAAAGGAGAAATGCTGAGTATGGAAGCTAAAGGAGAGCGTATGGTATGCGAGTTTATAGTGCCTTCAAGAGGTATTATTGGTTTGCGTAATCAATTATTAACTGCTACAGCTGGTGAGGCTATTATGGCACATCGTTTTAAAGAGTATCAACCTATAAAAGGAGGTATTCCTGAGCGTCAAAATGGATCTTTAGTATCGATGGAAAAAGGACAAGCTATTCCTTATTCTATTGATAAATTACAAGATAGAGGGAGGTTTTTTGTTGATCCAGGTGAAGATATTTACGAAGGTCAGGTTATTGGTGAAAGCTCTCGTGGTGATGACATGACTGTTAATGTTACAAAGACAAAAAAGTTAAGTAATGTTCGTTCTTCTGGAGCAGATGATAAAGCTAAAATTGTTCCTGCGATTAAATTTTCATTAGAAGAAGCATTAGAATATATTCAAAAAGACGAATATGTAGAGGTTACACCTAATCACTTACGTTTACGTAAAGTTTTACTGAAGGAAGTTGATAGAAAGCGATCTAAAAGCATCTAATGGAGATATTTGGAATTACTTTGACCGAATGGGTTGGTTATGCGGCTATGTTTGCATTACTAATTTCATTTATGATGAGAGATGTAAAAAAACTTCGTATTATTAATTCCATCGGTTGTGCATTATTTGTGTTTTATGGCTTTATGCTTGATATTTCTTGGCCTATTATAATTACAAATTCTGCAATAATTTGCATAAACTTCTACTATTTGTTTGTGAGGAAAAATTAGTATTTTCACATTATCAATAATTTAAGAGTTACAACTATTTTTTCAATAGAAAAATACAGTGATAATTACAAATCTCTTTGGGATGATTTTGTAGCAAAATCAAAAAACGCTACATTTTTGTTTTATAGGGATTTTATTGAGTATCATAATGATAGATTTCTTGATTTTTCATTGTTAATTTTTAAAGATGATATACTCATTGCAGTTTTTCCAGCCAATAAGGATGATAATAATGTCTATTCGCATCAAGGATTAACTTATGGTGGACTTATTCTTAGCGATGAAATTGCTTTTAAAGATGTGCTGTTAGCATATAAGGAACTACTAATGTTTCTAAATGAGAAAGGTATTAACCAGCTTTATATAAAATTACTCCCAAAAATTTATCACACCTTGCCAAGTGATGAAATGAATTATTTGCTTTTTAAAAGTAAAGCAGAATTAACTAGGAGAGATCTAACCTCGGTTATTGACGCAAAATATAAATTGCATGTGCAATCAACAAACAGAAAGAGAGGATTGAAAAAAGCCATTTCACATGGTTTAAAAGTCAAAGAAGTAAATAATTTTGAAGATTTTTGGAATACTATTTTAATTCCAAACTTGAAAAAGACACATAATACAAATCCAGTACACTCACTTTTAGAAATCACACATCTTAAATCTAAATTTCCAAATAACATTAGACAGTTCAATGTTTATCATGAAGATAGTATAGTTGCTGGAGTAACTGTTTTTGACACAAAACATGTAGCTCATGTACAGTATATTTCAGCTAATGATGACAAACAAAAATTAGGGAGCTTAGATTTTCTTTTTCAACATCTTATTAATGATATATTTAAAAACAAAAAATATTTCGATTTTGGCATTTCTAATGTCAATCAAGGTCAGCAAATAAATAAAGGCTTGCTATCTTGGAAAGAATCTTTTGGCGCACGAACTATAGTGCATGAATTTTATAAGATTGATACAAAGAATTATGTAGAACTTAATTCAGCTTTTGTATGATACGCTTTATGGATTTACAAAGTGTTAATGCACGATTTGATAAAGAATTTAAAGAAGCTTATATTAAGTTTTTAACTTCAGGCAGGTATATTTTAGGTAAGGAAGTAGACAATTTTGAAACCAATTTTGCTGATTTCTGTGGTACAAAATTTTGTATTGGAACAGCAAATGGTTTAGACGCATTAACATTAATTTTTAAGGCGTATATTGAACTTGGTTTACTGCAAAAAGGAGACGAAGTAATTGTTCCTGCTAACACATATATAGCATCAATATTAGCAATTCTTCAAGCGGGGTTAGAACCAGTTTTAGTAGAACCTGATTTAGAAACATTTAACCTTTCTTCTAGTAAAATTGAGAATGCTACTACCTGGAAAACTAGAGCTGTTCTTGTAGTGCATTTGTATGGACAACTTATAGATGTAGAACCAATAAAAAAAATATCTAGAAAACATAACTTATTACTTATAGAGGATGCTGCTCAAGCTCATGGTGCAAAAAATGAGTTAGGCAAAAAAGCCGGAAACATTGGTGATGCTGCAGGATTTAGTTTTTATCCGAGTAAAAATCTAGGAGCATTAGGTGATGGAGGTTGCGTTACTACTAATAATCAAGATTTAGCTAAAATGATTCGTATGTTGGCTAATTACGGAACTATTTCAAAATATGTAAACGAGGTTAAAGGCATTAATTCTAGGTTAGATGAAATTCAAGCTATGTTCTTGAATATTAAATTGCCTTTACTGGATTCAGATAATAGTCGTAGAATTGAAATAGCAAAGCAATATGTGAAAGGTATAACATCTAGGAAAATTACCTTACCTAGTTTTTCTGGGCGCGGTAATCATGTTTTTCATCAATTTGTAATTAGAGTAGAAACTAGGGATGATTTTATAGACTACTTAAACAAAAATGTAGTAGAAACAATAATACATTACCCAATTCCACCTCACAAACAAAAAGCTTTAGAAGAATTTTCGTACTTAAATCTTCCAATTACCGAAAAAATTCATAAAACAGTTGTAAGTTTGCCATTGTACCCAACAATGACAAACCAAGATATACAAAAAGTAATAGAACTTTTAAATACCTACTAATTGAAAAAGTTAATTAAATATATTAATAGCAAAGTTTTAGTTAAAATTGCTTGGTTACATTCTGCAACAGTTTTAACTAAAATTATTTCCGGATTTTTAACTACAAAGTTTATTGCCATTTTTATAGGAGCCGAAGGGATGGCTTTAATTGGTAACTTAAGAAGCTTTTTTACTTCTATTCAAACATTTGCAACCGTTGGACTTTACAATGGTGTTGTAAAATATATAGGTAAGTTTAAAGATGATGCTGTTAAGCTAGGAAAAACCATTTCTACAGCTTATTACTTAGGATTTTTTGCAACCTTTTTAGTGAGTTTAATGTGTTATTATAATGCTGAAAGAGTTAACTTTTTTTTATTTTCTGAAAATTATGATTTTATCTATATCATAAAAATAATGGCACTTGCTATTCCTTTTTATTCTTTGAATATGTTTTGCTTTTCTATAATGAATGGATTCTCGAAGTATAAAATTTTGTTAGTAATCAATATTATAGGGCAAATCATGGGATTAGGAGTGACTTTGTTGTTGATTTGGAAAAATAATATTGATGGTGCACTAATTTCAGTAGTTATTTCACCATCGTTAATATTTTTAATTACACTAGTTGGAATATTAAACAGAAGAAGTTTAATAAGTCAAATTAAGGTCGAAAATATAAACTTTAAAAAGATTAAGAAATTTGGACCATTTGCATTAATGGCTTTAGTGTCTGGTATTGCATTACCTTTGGTTACTATTGCTATTAGAAATTATATAATAACTACCCAAGGAATGAATAGTGCTGGCTATTGGGAGGCAATGAACAGAATTTCAACATATTATTTAATGTTCGTAAATTCTCTAATGACACTTTATTTTCTCCCAAGATTTGCCGAAATAACGGATAAAAAGGAATTTAGAATAGAGGTGTTTAGTTTTTATAAGAATATTGCTCCAGTCTTTGGGTTAGGCCTTTTTGTTATTTATTTGCTTAAACCATTTGTAATTGTATTGTTTTTATCAGATGATTTTACGCCTGTTAAAGAATTGTTTGGATGGCAATTATTGGGAGATTTTATAAAGATTCTATCAGTTTTAATAGCGTATAATTTTATAGCTAAGAAAATGTTTTGGCACTTTATAATAACAGAATTGTTTTTAGTCTTTATAACTTATTTTACAAGCTTGTACTTTGTAGATATATATGGAGTGGTTGGCGCAAACATCGCACATTTTGTTAGCTATGTTATGTATTTTGTAATTATATTAATAATTTTTAGCAGTTCTCTATTTGGTGTAATCCCTGAGTATGACGAATAAAAATTCATATCGTGATATTTTAAAAACCACATCTTTATTTAGTGGCGTTCAGGTATTGAACGTTTTAATATCTATTGTGAAATCAAAATTAGCAGCCATACTAATTGGTCCTGCTGGAATTGGTATACTAGGACTGCTTAATTCAACTTTAAATGTTATAGTAGGACTCTCTAAGCTAGGCTTAGATGTAAGTGCAGTTAAAGAAATCTCTGCTTTAAATGAAAAAAATAAGAGTAGAGCAATAAAAATAATTGATGTTTTAAGACGATTATGTTGGATTACAGGGTTATTAGGTGCTGTTATTACTTTTGTTTTTTCATCATGGTTAAGTAAGTTGACTTTTGGAGATTCGTCGCATACCACTTCGTTTATGCTGTTATCTTTTGCTGTATTGTTTAATCAATTAACAGTTGGAAACCTAGCTATTTTGCAAGGATTAAGGAAGTTGAAAAGATTAGCTAAAGCCTCTTTATGGGGAAGCTTTTTTAGTTTAATCGTGATTATTCCTTTGTATTATTACTACGGTATCGAAGGAATTGTGCCAGCTATTATTTTAATTTCCGTATTTACTTATTTCTTTTCATGGCTTTATGCAAAAAAGGAATTTGTTAATCAGTCAAAACTTTCTTTAAAAGAAACTTTAAGCGAGGGTAAGTCTATGATTAAGTTAGGCTTTGTGTTAAGCTTAGGGAGTCTAGCAACCATTTTAACCATTTTTGCTATTCAAATTTTTATAACCAATAAAGGAGGTGTTGATGAGGTTGGTTTTTATAATGCAGCCTTTATAGTAATTAATGCATATGTAGGTGTGATTTTTACCGCTATGAGTAAGGATTATTTTCCAAGATTATCTTCTGTTGTTAATGAACAAGTTGAAATGCTAAAAGTGGTAAATCAGCAAGCTTATATAGCTGTTTTGTTGCTAACCCCTATAATAGTAATCTTTCTCGCATTTATTCCTACTATTATTAGTATTCTGTTTACTAAAGAATTTATACCAATTATTGGTATTCTTACTTTTGGAATATTAGCCACTTTATTCAAAGCAGTATCATGGTCTATGGGGTTTATTCTTGTTGCTAAAGGAGATTCTAAACTTTATATAAAAACTGAAGTAGGTTTTAATGTGTTACTACTGTTAATAAGTGCTTTTGGATATATTTATGGAGGACTTACAGGTGTTGGTATGAGTTATTTGGTGTATTATATAATATATTTAATCGGAATAAAAATCATAACAAATAGTAAATATAAATTTAAATTTGAAAATGAATTTTATCAAGTTTTTCTTATTTGTATGGTACTTTGCTTAGGTGCTTTTTATGCAACATATTTCGACAGTTTATATTTAAAATACGGAATACTATTTGTTTTTATTGTTGCATCAATTATTTTTAGCATTAATAGGTTAGATAAAAAAACAGATTTAATAAAGGAATTAAAACAACGAATAACAAAAAATAAATAGTTTGAGTTTAAGCAATATTAAAATAATAGACATTCCAAAAATAACAGATGTTAGAGGTAACCTGTCAGTTATTGAAAACGATGTTATTCCATTTGATATAAAACGTGTCTATTATTTATACGATGTCCCAAGTGGTTCTTATAGAGGAGGCCATGCGCATAAACAATTGCAACAATTATTAATCGCTATTAGTGGAAGTTTTGATGTGGTTTTAAAGGATAAAAACGGAAAAGAAGAAACAATTACTTTAAACAAACCGAATAAAGGTTTATTGATTCCTAATATGGTTTGGAGAGAAATTGAAGAGTTTTCTTCAGGTGCTATTTGTTTAGTTGTTGCTTCGGAAATTTATGATAAAAACGACTATATTAGAGATTTAGATGAGTTTCTATCTAGTTAAATTTAATTCTTTTTCTTAAAGAAATTAATTTTCTGAGCAAAGGAAATTGACTCGCCAAATAATGAATCCTATCTTTTAAGGATTTTGATTTGATGGCTTTATAGAACTCTTTTCCTAGTTTCTTATTACTAAAATAACCAGCATAAAATAATAGAGCTTTATTGTGACTGCTTAAATAACTTTTTCTTATTTCATTAGGGAACGCATATTTTTTTGCAAAATAATCAAACAGCTTTTTCATTTGAAGTTTTTGAAAAACAAGCGTATTTATATCCTTTTGATGTGAGAAAGAAGCATCATGTGATCTATAAATACACAACGGTTCATTTATTCTTTCAAATTCAGTATTCATAACCATATCAACCAAAATGGGATAATCTTCAATGGTTATGTCCATATTTTTATAGGTATCAAAATCTACATATTTGAGCAATGCATCTTTTCTATAACAGTGACCAATAGGAGCAATATTACCTAGTAGGACAGCTTCTTTGTATGCCTCTTTCGTACTACAAATAATTGATTCATTATTAAAAACGCTAATGGTTTTTGTGTCTTCGTAATAACTATCAAACCCAGTATCAACAAAACCTAAATTATGATTGCCCTTAAATACATTTACCATTTTTTGTAAGGCATCAGTAGTTTTAAGCATGTCATCGCCAGCAATATCAAACACAAAAGTCCCACTACATCTATCTAAAGTTGTTTTAAAGTTTTTTAGAATTCCTAATTGCTCATTATTCTTTTTAATATTGAACAAGTTTGGATGTTTTGCAGCATAAGTCTCAATAATATTTAAAGTGCCATCTGTTGAACAATCATCACCAACAACAATTTCATAATCAAAATCAACGTTTTGTTTCAAAATGGATTGAAGAGTCTCTTCTATATGATGCTCGTTATTATAAGTTATAAGATGTACAGAAAGCAAAATCATTCAAGAAAACTATTTTTATTGTATAAATTTAGAATAAAGAAAAATAGAATAAATGAATTAATCATTTATTTTTGAAGAAACGTTGTTTTAATAATGAGTCGACCAAAAATTGCTTTAGTAGGATATCGATTAAATAGAGGAGGTGCTGAACGAGTAATGGCAAATTTATCTAACTTTTTTCATGCTAACAATGTTGAAGTTCATAACATAATTGTACTTGATGACATAAAGTACCCTCACTCTGGCGAGGTTTTTAATTTAGGAAAGTTAAAAAACAAGCATAATGGCATTTTTAACAAGATTAAAAGATTAGCTGCTTTAAAGAACTATTTAAATAAGCATGATTTTGATTTTATTATTGACTTTAGATTCAGAATTAAACCAATTCAAGAACTAATAATTTCTAAATGGGTCTATAATACCAAAACGATATTTACGGTGCATAGTTCAAAAATTGATAGCTATATACCAAATTTTTCACCATTAACTAGATTAATGTATGGTAATGCATTTCAAAATGTTGCTATTACAAAAACTATGCAACGATTAATTGAAGATAAGCATCATTTAGATAATGTATCGACAATATATAATTCTATAGATATTGATGATATTGTAGCTAAAAGTCAAGATACAATCGAATTGGATTTTGAATATATAGTTGGAGTAGGCCAGTACGATACTAATGTAAAACAGTTTGATAAACTTATTGAAGCATTCGCAAAATCTAAATTGCCTAAGCAAGGAATTGCTTTAGTAATATTAGGGGAAGGAAAATTGAAGGAATATTTAGAGTCTATTGCAAAATCTTTTGATGTTGAAAGTTTAGTGCATTTTTTAGGATTTAAAAATAATCCTTTCAAGTATATTAAGAATGCTAAATTCTTTGTATTATCTAGTGAATTAGAAGGTTTACCTATGGTTTTGTTAGAATCATTGGCGTGTAAAACTCCAGTCGTGTCATTTAATTGTCCAACTGGTCCAGAAGAAGTGATTAGTCATGGTGAAAATGGGCTTTTAATAGAACATCAAAATATTAAAGCTTTAACCGAAGGAATCAATACAATGATGTATGATAGTAAATTATATGAAACCTGTAAGGTGAATACTTTTAAAACAGCTCAGAAATTTTCGGTTGAAACAATTGGAAAACAATGGTTAGAATTAATGAATTATAAAAATTAGTTTGCTACCAAAATTATTATATATAACAACGAATTTACAAGGCTCTGGAGGTGTTTCAAGGTTGCTTTCGGTGAAGCTCAATTATTTAATTGAAAACTATGGTTATAATATTTATGTAATTACAACCAACAATAAATCCAATACTTTTTTTTATGAGTTTAATAACAACATTAAGTTTCATAAAATTGATATTAAAGATTTTGGATTTTGGCATTTAAGGAAATATAAACAAATGCTGCAAAGTATAATTAATGATGTGAAACCAGATATTATTATTAATTGTGACAATGGTTTTAAAGGAACTCTGCTTCCTCTTTTGATTAAATCTAATGCGTCGTTAGTTTATGAAAGACATGGTAGCAGACAAATCAAAACAAAAACATTTGTAGAATACCTTAAGAAAAAAACTTCCAATTTTGTAATTGACCAAAGTATTAAAAAATATCAAGTTTTTGCTGTTTCGAATGATGATGATAGAAAAGATTGGAAAAGCAACAATGTTAAGTTAATTTACAACCCAATTTGGTTTAAGCCACCTCTAGAAGATCCTAAATTTGACAATAAAATAGTCTTAGCTGTTGGAAGACATTCGGTAGAAAAACAATTTGACTTACTATTAAAAATATGGCAAAAGGTAGTTAAAGATAATCCTGATTGGACCCTTAAAATTTTTGGTGAAAGTGATAATGAAAAGACACTAAAAACATTGGTTAAAAAGCTAGAGATTGGTACTCAGGTAGAACTTCATCCACCAACAAAAAATATTACAGCAGAATATGCAAATGCTTCAATGCTCTTAAATGCATCATCCTCAGAAGCTTTTGGATTGGTGATTATTGAGGCTATGGCTTATGGTTTGCCAGCCATTGCATTTGAAAGTGCTTCTGGCCCAAAAATGTTAATCGATAATGATGCTAATGGTTACTTGATTAAAAGCTTTGATATTGATGCTTATGCTAATAAAGTAAAACAGTTAATTGATAATAAAATATTAATAAGAGAACTAAGTAAGAATGCAAAAAAGAGTGTGAAAAAATTTGATATAGATGTGATTATGAAGCAGTGGCATCAACTATTTCAATCAATAGGCGAGTAGATTTATCTTTTGTTCAAATCGTAATAGCACATATATAGTATCTTATAAAGTTGTAGCAATGTAATTTTAGGTTTTTTTGACAATAATTGCTTCTTAATTCCAGAATTAAGAACCTTGTAAAGTCCCGAACAGATATAGTTGAGACCAGTTTTTTTCATTAACAGAAATGTTTTAAGTAAATCATTTTCGTGTTCTTTAACTTTATTGTTACAATGAAGCTTAAGCAATGTAGAAACAGCAAATTTTACTTTGCCTAAATACTTACTACTGCTTTCGAGACCTAAGTGATAAACACTATTATCTATATGTATTACAGGAACTTTGTTTAGTTTTAGTTGAGGTCCAAAAAAGATGTCCATACCATAAGAGTTTCCAATGTCACCTAAACCAAACTGTTTATACACATCTTTTTTTATGCATAAGTTGGCTGCTGAAGTCACTTTATATGGATGGCTATTGCGTTTATTGGCTTCCAGTTCTTCGCATTGTTTACCATATTTCCACCTTAAAATACTATTAGTATCTGGTTGTGTGCTTTTATATGAAATACCTCCAAAAACTACTTCGTGACCATTCTTAATCGCTTGCAAATAATTTGAAATATAATTATCATCTATCAATTCCACATCAGCATCAATAAGTATAATCCAGTCATAAATTGCTGTATTAACCAAAATTTCCCTGTTTACTGCTATACCATTATTCTTGTCGGATAGTTTATAAATGGTATTTGATAAAGAGCCTATGCTTAAATTTAAATCTATAATGTATTGATTGGATTTGTCATCCAAACAAATAATTTCAAAATCAATATTTGAAGCTACTAGCTGTTTATGTAACTCATTTACTAACTCAGCAATATTATAATTATAAACAGGAATTAATACAGATATCATATCGTTTTATTGAGCTTCATTTTTATAGATGCCAAACACATAATCGCTTTTGTATTGTTTTAAATAAGCATCTTCAAACTTAAACAATTGTTCTAATATTTTTTCTTTTTCGTCATCAAGAGTTACAAAATGGTGTCCTAAATCCTTTAAAGCAGGAATTAAAATGTTCCCGCCAAAATCACGTTCATAAATTGGAGTAAATAGATTGTGAATGGTTGGCATGATTTTTACAGAATCCACACATTCTGATGGATCTGCCATTATCATTCTAATAATTCCAGAGCCGTAGTATTTATTCTTGTATAAGTTTAATTTGAATCGCTTTTTAAATTTCCTAGGTAGCAATTGTAAACATTCATTTATAGCGCTTATTTGATGTTTCGGATACTGAAGTCTATTGGTGCCAACGTACTCATTCATTATTAAAACCCCATTACTTTTTAAAGTAGGTTTTACTTTGGTTTTAAGAAACTCTTCGATGTTTTTAAAATGGTGAAGTGATGCATGAAAAAAAACTATATCAAAATAATTTTCAGGAAAATCATAATTATAAACGTCCTGTACTTTAAATGTAATATTGGTCAAATTGTTTTTTTTAGCGGTAGTTTTTGCGTTTTTAATTAACTCATCACTAATGTCCATGCATACTATTTCTGAAAAATTTGAATGTGATGCAAATTCTAATTCATGGAAACAATTTCCACTTCCTAAGGATAACATTTTTATGCCTTGTTTTTCCTTGAAAAAATCAATTATAAAGTCTCTAAATCCTATTTTGGGATTTCCAGTAATGAGTTGGTTCCATCGCTCATGCATTTTGGAAATTACCCAACTATGAGCAGAATCAATATTCAGCTCATTAAACGCACTTCGAGTTCTTTTTGTATTATTTAGGTTGAATTTTGATAGAACAAAAGGCAATCCTCGTAGTTTGATTTTTGTATATAAATCAATAAAATCTTCGAGAGTAATTAATCGCCTCATTAGTTCTTTTTAGTTGTAATTATCCTTTACGTTGTACAACTTCAAACACTTTATTATCATCACATTTTAGGGTCTTACTTGGGTATTTTAAAAGTAAGGCATAGTCGTGTGTTGCCATTAAAATAGTGTGTCCTTTTTTGTTGAGCTCTTGCAGTACTTCCATAACCTCAATACTAGTTTGTGGGTCTAGGTTTCCAGTCGGCTCATCTGCTAGAATTAATTCAGGGTCGTTTAATAAGGCTCTTGCAATGGCAATACGTTGCTGTTCACCACCAGATAACTCGTAAGGATATTTAAATCCTTTGGTTTTCATACCAACACGATTTAGAACATCTTCAATTTTAGCGGCGATTTCCTCTTTGTCTTTCCATCCTGTTGCTCGAAGCACAAACTCTAAATTTGCATTAACAGTTCTGTCGTTTAGTAATTTAAAATCTTGAAACACAACACCAAGTTTTCTTCGTAAAAAAGGGATGTCATCTTCTTTTAATTTTGCTAAATCAAAATCCACGATATTGCCTTCACCCTTTGTGAGTTCTAAGTCACCATAAAGCGTTTTCATAAAACTACTTTTACCTGTGCCTGTTTTACCAATTAGATAGACAAAATCGCCTTTGTTCATTTCAAAATTCACATCGGCGAGCACTAAACTATCACCTTGATAAATGGACGCATCTTTTAATTGTAAAACTGTTTCAGGCATAAAATATTTTAGTTTTAAAGTACTGTAAATGTATTATTAAATAAGGAATTACTCAAAAAATACGCAGTATTTAAACCAAGTTAATTGACAACTTTTTAACATTTAATAACTTGGTTTATAATTATCATAAATTTCTAACGTTATAAAAACGATATAAAGTATTTTTGGTATCAATATTGATTACTAAGAAAAGTATCACATTAGTTTATACTAATAATTTCTCAACAAAAAACGAAGTTAATGACTAAATTAAGATTATTAGCAATTGTATTGACACTGACAATTAATCTTGGTGTTTTTGCACAACAAACAGCAGCTTATACAAGCGACTTAGTAGACTTTCAAAAAGCATTATCACTTTACAATAGCAAGCAATATTTAGCAGCACAATCTATGTTCGATAAAATTGAGGACACAGCAACGGATGAAGTTGTTAAGTCCGATTGTGCCTACTATATTGCTAATTGTGCAGTGCGATTAAATCAACAAAATGCCGACGATTTAATTCAGAATTTTGTAAACGATTATCCTACGAGTACCAAACGTAACACAGCATATATTGATGTGGCCGATTACTATTTTGAAAACTCAAAATTTGCTTACGCAAGAAAGTGGTATGATAAAGTGGATGAAGAAGCCTTAGCTAGAAGTGAGCGCGAGAAGTTCTATTTTAATTATGGCTATTCTTTTTATGCGACCAATAATGCACAAGGTGCCAAAAAATATTTATCAAGAGTAGAAAACTCAGAAAAGTATGGTTCTCAAGCAAAGTACTATATTGGTTATATGGCGTATGAAGGTGACGATTACGACAAGGCTTCAGAGTATTTTGAACAAGTAAGTGACAATGAAAAGTATCAAGAAGGATTATCATATTATCAAGCCGATTTAAACTTTAAACTAGGCAACTTTGAAAAGGCAATAGAATTAGCAAAAGAAAAACTACCAACAAGTGATGATACAGAGGTTTCAGAATTATCTAAAATAATTGGTGAAAGCTATTTTAACTTAGAAAAATATGCCGAAGCTATTCCTTATTTAAAAGCTTATCAAGGAAAGCGTAAACGTTGGAATAATACCGATTATTATTTATTAGGATATGCTTACTATAAGCAGAACGACTTCGAAAATGCGATTTCAGAATTCAATAAGATTATTGATGGAAACAATTCTGTAGCACAAAACGCCTATTACCATTTAGGAGAAAGCTATATTAATGTAGATAAGAAACAAGAGGCTTTAAATGCCTTTCGAAATGCGTCGGAAATGGATTATGATTTAAAAATTCAAGAAGATGCATGGTTAAATTATGCAAAGATTAGTTACGAAATTGGAAATCCATATCAATCGGTGCCACAAGTGTTAGCTGGTTATTTAGATAAATATCCAGATACAGGTTATAAAGAAGAAATTGAAACTTTATTGATTGATTCTTACATTACATCAAAAAATTACAAAGAAGCTTTAAATCTTTTAGAAGGAAGAAAAAGTTTCCAGAACAAAGTAGCTTACCAAAAAGTAGCATTTTATAGAGGTGTCGAGTTATATAATGAAAGTCAATATTTAGAAGCCGAATCGTATTTTGATAAGTCTATTGCTGAGCCAAGAGACGAGAAATTTTTAGCTAGAGCTATTTTTTGGAAAGCCGAAACTGATTACAACCTCACCAATTATGACGATGCTTTAGTCGGTTTTAAGCAATTTCAAGGTAGTAACCAATCATCAGGAACTCCAGAAATTAAAAACATCGATTATAACTTAGGTTATACCTATTTCAAGCAAAAAAGCTATGCAAAAGCAACAGAGCATTTTCAAAAGTACATTTCAAATACTTCTGAAGATAAGTTAAGAATCAACGATGCTTTTTTACGTTTGGGTGATGGTCATTTCGTATCCAGTGATTACAACAAAGCGATAAATGCTTACGAAAGAGCAATTAAAATGAACCAGATTGAACCAGATTATGCCTTCTTTCAAAAAGCAATAAGCTATGGTTATATAGGTCAAGGAAGCACAAAAATTAAGGAATTAGAAGAATTTATTACTACATATAAAAGGTCGCCGCTACGTGATGACGCACTTTACGAACTAGGGAATTCCTATGTTAAGAAAGGTGAGGAAGATAGAGCAATGCAGCTATACGATCAGCTAAATAAAGAATACAGGTCGAGTCCTTATGCATCTAAATCGCTGTTAAGACAAGGGCTAGTGTATTATAATGCTGGCAAAAATGAAGATGCATTATCCAAGTTTAAAAATGTTGCCAATAATTACCCAGGATCTCCTGAAGGTATGCAAGCTGTGTCTACTGCGAGATTAATTTATATAGATCTTGGTCGTGTAGATGAATACGCACGTTGGGTAAAAGGTTTGGATTATGTGAATGTTTCTGATGCCGATTTAGATAATACAACTTACGAATCTGCCGAAAAGCAATATTTAGCGGGAGACACAAGTAGAGCAATTAGATTATTTAACGGTTATTTAAACGAGTTCCCAAATGGCTTACATGCCTTAAAATCTCATTTCTATTTAGCACAGTTATATTATAAAGATGATTTGCAAACAAATGCAGCACCTCATTACGAATATGTGGTTAATAAATCAAGTGGTGAGTTCACAGAACTAGCCTTAACGAGATTAGGAGAAATCTATTTGAATGAGAAAGATGTTACGAGAGCAATGCCGATTTTAGAGCGTTTGGAAAACGAAGCAGATTTCCCACAAAACGTCGTATTTGCGCAATCTAATTTAATGAAAGTACATTACCAGTTACAGGATTACAATCAAGCTGTAGCCTATGCCGAAAAAGTACTAGCAAGCTCTAGAACCGATAAAAATGTTAAAAGTGATGCACATGTTATTATTGCACGTTCTGCAATAAAAACAGGCGACGAAAGCAAAGCAAAATCGGCGTACGCTCAAGTTGAAAGAATCGCATCTGGTGAGCTGGCAGCCGAAGCGTTATACTATAATGCCTACTTTAAAAATGAAGAAGGACAATATAAATCATCAAATACAGTAGTTCAAAAATTAGCTAAAGATTATTCAGGGTATAAATTATATGGTGCAAAAGGCTTAGTAATTATGGCAAAGAATTTTTATGCTTTAGGTGATGCTTATCAAGCAACTTATATTTTAGAGAGTGTTACTGAAAACTTTGCTGAGTTTGACGATGTAGTTGATGAAGCAAGAACAGAACTTCGCAGAATCAAATCGGAACAAGCAAAAACAAATGCTTCAGTAGAAACCGATAATGGAAATTAAAATCAAAAAACGTAATGTCATGCTGAGCGCAGTCGAAGCATCTAGACAAAAACAATCAATGAATATGTATAAATTCAAAAATAGCTTATCGTTTTTAATAGCAGTTTTAATAACTGCTACAACATTTGCACAAGAAAATAGAAAAACCAAGGATACTATTAACACCGAGGTTGTGAATGTGGTAAAACCTTATACGCCAAAAATTTCGGATGCTTTTAAGGTAAAGGAAATTCCGTCGTTAGATGATGAAACCACAATGACCAAAAAAGTAATTAAGTATAATATTTTTTCAATTCCAGTAGCGTCTACTTTTACACCAGCAAAAGGAAAAGCAGCCGAAGTAGATAAAGGAGAGAAAGCAAAATTGTATGACAATTATGCATCGTTTGGAGTTGGCTCTTATACTAGTTTTTTAGGCGAAGTCTATTTAAATCATGCTATTAATAGAACTGAAAGTGTTGGAGGTTATGTGAGCCATCATTCTTCTCAAGGAGGGATTGAAGATGTATTATTGGATGATGCATTTTCAAACACCCAAATCAATGCAAACTACGCAAGAAAACTCAGGGATTATTCATGGAATGTAGATGCAGGCTTTCAGCAACAAGTATTTAATTGGTATGGCTTACCGCAGCCTCAATACGACCAAGCATTTGCAGACCCTATGATACCGCAACATAAGTTTTTTACATTTGAATTTGGTGGAAAGATAGACTTTGACGACAGATTATTCAATAATGGTAATATGCGTTTTAGACGTTTTGCTGACGATTACGATTCAGGAGAAAATCATTTTGCAATGTCTACAAATTTTGACATTCCATTAAACGATGGCGATTTAAATTCAACTATAAAATTAGATTATTTAAATGGGTCTTTTAACCAATCGTATGAAACAGCCGATAAATTAAAATATGGTAATTTTAATGTTGGTGTATCTTCTAGTTATCAAATGAAACAAGATGACTTAACACTTAATCTTGGAGCGTCAGTGTTTTATTTAAACGATACCGAAGCTGGAAAAAACAAAATATATATTTATCCTAATATTACTGCAACTTACAGATTGGTAAATGAGTTATTAATTGCTTATGGAGGTATTGAAGGTGGTTTAATTCAAAACACATATCATGAGTTTGCTAAAGGAAACCCATATGTGTCACCAACGCTAAATATTTTGCCAACAGACAAACAATATGATGCTTATGTGGGTTTAAAAGGAAAGTTGTCTAACAATATGAGTTATAATATTAGAGGTAAGTATTATGCAGAAAATGATAAAGCTTTATTTAAGAATAATAAAGACATGAATCAAACAGCTAATAATAATTACAATAAAGGAAATTCTTATAATGTGGTTTATGATAATGTCTCAACATTAAGTGTTTTTGGTGAAATAAATGTGGATGTAAACAGAAATTTTACATTAGGAATAAAAGCTGAATATTTCTCGTACAATACCAAAAACGAAGCAAAACTATGGAATCTACCTGATTTTGAAGGCTCGCTCTTTATGGATATTCAATTTGATGAGCATTGGTTTGCAGGCGCTAATTTGTTTTATATAGGTGAGCGATTTGACCAAAGTTCTATTGAAGGTTCGTTAGATCCAAGCGAAAGTTTAACAACACACACCCTAGAAAGTTATTTCGACGCCAATGCACACTTAGGTTATCGTATTAACGATAAATGGTCAGTATATGGTAAAGCAAATAACATCGCTAATCAAGATTATAAAAGATGGTTAAACTATCCAGTTCAAGGCATTCAGTTTATAGCTGGTACGACTTATAAGTTTGACTTCTAAAAAAGTTAAATAGTAATTCTTGCTAAAAAATCATAATGTTCGCCTTCAAGAACTAGTTCGCATTGTAAGCCAACAATAGCACAAGCAGTTTTAAGGTTATCAAAATCTAAATACATCCAGGTGAAACTTTCGGTTTCACCTTTGTATGTTATATGATATTCTAATTCGCCGTAATAATCGCTATTGGCATCTATCCAAATACCACCATCATCGTCTTCATACATATATTTAATGTCCGAAGAGTCAATAAGTATTTGTCCATTTTTGTTAAGCAGGCTTTTTAAATGATTTAAAATATGCGGAGTTTGTTCTAAACTTTTAAAGAACCCAGAGCCATTCATAAGCATTAAAATAGTATCAAAGGTTTCGGTTTCATCTAATACATCACATACATGAGCATTTTTTAAGCCTCTCAATTTACAAGTTTCTATAGCGCCTTTTGAGATGTCAATAGATTTTACATTACAGCCTATGTTTTGTAAATACAAACTATGCGAACCTGCACCACAACCAACGTCTAAAGTTTTTCCTTTAGCCAGTTTTAAAGCTTTTTTTTCAATGTTTGGCATTTCAGAAAAATCTCTAAATAAATAGGGAATGGGTAACAGATCATCATCCGAAATACTTGTAGAAGTAATAATGTCTTCTGTGTAGCTTCCGTTTTGATAATCTAAAATGGCTTTTCCAAATACGTCTTTCATATCTATTTCCTGCAAAAGTAGGAATCTCTTTTTGTCATTGCGAGACTTCTAAGAAGTTGAGGCAATCTAATTATTAATAGCGATGTCATGTTGAGCGCAGTCGAAACATCTTATTTAACCATAAGATTAGATGCTCCACTTTGCTCAGAACGATAATTTTTTTATTTATATCAGTTCAAGTATCCATACGTTTTTGGTCTGGATGTACCGAGAACTTTAGTATTTTTACACTATGCAAGACATTATTAATAATCTTCCAAAGCTCGCCAAAGATAAACATAAGGAGAATAAAACCTTCTTTGCAAAGCTAAAAAAGAAATCGCCTAAACAATTAGACTATATCATGCAAGACCTGCACGACAAGGAATTTAAAAAAACAGATTGTCTAGAGTGTGCTAATTGTTGTAAAACCACAGGACCTTTATTTACTAGTAAAGATATCGAGCGAATTTCAAAACATTTTAAATTAAAACCGCAGCAATTTACGGAACAATTTTTGAGACTAGATGAAGACAACGATTATGTGTTACAAAATGTACCATGTACGTTTTTAGGAAGTGATAATTATTGTACAATTTATGAAGTGCGTCCAAAAGCATGCAGAGAATTTCCGCATACTAATAGAAAAAAGTTTCAGCAAATTACTAACTTAACCCTTAAAAATGTGGCTATTTGTCCAGCTGCTTTTAATATTGTTGAAGAAATGAAAAAGAACATTAAATGAAAAAAACAATCCTTATTTTTTTAATAGCATTTAGCTCAATTACTATTTGTAATGCCCAAGAGTGGTTTACCTCTTTTGATGTTGCTAAACGTTTGGCTTTAGTACAAGATAAAATGTTATTGGTCATGTGGCAAAATACCTTAGATTATCCATACCCTGTAACTTTGAAAGGAGAAAAAGGTGTTTCGATTGTTGTAGATTTAAATGAAAACGATGAGGTTAACAGTTTAATTTGGCAACATTTCGTTCCTGTTATTTTATTGGAATCTAACTACGATGAGTTTTATAATAAAGCCAAAAAAAATAGAAGCACATGGTATTTAGATAAATTAAAAGACGATAGCATTAAGATTATGGATGCTAACGGAAATATTTTAAATGTTGAGCCAGAAGATGTTCAAATGGAAAACCTAACGTTATTAATCAAAAAATATGCTTTAAATACTTCTTTTTTGAAGCATGAGCTTAATAACTATTCAAAAGAACAAAATGTCACTACAGCGTTTAATTTGGGGTCTAAATATTTAGACTATTCAATATATGTGCAAAAAAATGTTAGGTCTGAAATAATTAGATTGGTAGATATTTATTTTAATGAAGCTAAGGAATATTTAGAAGAAAGCACAATAAATAATAAATTAGGCTTTTTACAGCGATTGGATTTTCTCGATATTGAAAAAGCGTTAATTTTAAATAATCCAGGTAAAGCACGTAGACTACTAAAAAAGATCGATGTAGCTGAAATTGATTCAACCAACTTATCATTATACAATTTCTTAAACTACACGACTTTTAAATTACTAAAAAAAGAAGATGATGCGGCTTTATTTAAGGATAAGCTCTCAACAGTAGATTTAAAAAAAGCAGAATTGATTGTTGATAGTAGTGGTAGTTGATTTATTTGATGAAAAGGAAACGACTAAGAATGCCGAATTTGAATTTACGACAATGCCAGCTAAAGATAGAGATGTAAGAATGATGGAAAGACAATTTTCTCACTTTAAGGAAACTCATCCAGAATACTATAAATATGAATTATATAGGACATTTAAGAGAAATCCATTAAAATTCTGGAATTGGTATTCTTATGTAACCGAAGTAATGTATCTATATAAATATCAGAGTGAAGTTGAATCGAAATCTGGAAAAGGGAAGTTTGGAATTTGAAAATAACATTATGAAAAACAAAATTTTTTTACTGATTTTGACTATTCTGTTTGGCTATCAATTAAGTTTTGGGCAGGAAAAGTCATTGATTGACTTTAACTCGGATGATTTAATTGGCGTATGGTATCCAAAATATAATCGAGGAAAACACGATTTAGTTTTTGAAAAAAAAGTAACAACTGGACATGAATACGGATTAAGAATCGAAATACTTATAAACGGAGAATTTCGTAATAGATATTCAGCACCTTGCGGAAATGACTCTATGTTATGGACTCATAATTATATCGGAAAATGGAGTCTAGATAAAGAAGAATGGATTATTACTACTACTGAACCAATTAATCGAAAAGGAACTGTTTATAGAATAGTGGAATTAAAGTCTGACAAACTAATTCTTGTTGAAATCAAAACGGAATAAAGCCAACGCGCAGCAGATTGTATAATTAATTTAGTTCTATCTTACTTACGAAAACCCTCGTGGATTTTCAATTAAACATAGAATCACTAAATTAGTTGTCTAACAAATAGAATACTATTATTGGAAACCATCATCAATTATTTTGAAACCATTCCTTCACTTCATAGAAGTTTAATACTTATAGGAGGCTTGACCTTTTTTTGGTTACTAGAAGGTGCTGTACCTTTATTTAGGTTTAAATATCATAAATGGAAACACGCTGTTCCTAATGTCTTTTTCACTTTTACAACAATTATTATAAATTTTGCCTTAGCATTCTTGTTATTAAAAGCATCCGATTGGGTAATTGTAAATGATTTCGGAATTATTAATTGGCTACCAGAAATGTCTTTAGCATTGTATGTGTTGCTTGGTGTGTTGTTAATGGACTTCATTGGTGCTTATCTAGCACATTATGTAGAGCATAAAGTAAAACCATTATGGATGATACATTTAGTCCATCATACCGACCATAAGGTGGATACAACAACAGCCAATAGGCATCACCCATTAGAAAGTTTAATACGTTATACTTTTACGTTAGCTGGTGTTATCATTATAGGGACGCCAATAGGTATCGTGATGTTGTATCAATCTATGTCTTTAGTGGCGACTCAGTTTAGTCATGCAAATATTAAATTACCTAAAAAGGTAGATCATTTTATAAGTTATATTTTGGTGTCTCCAGATATGCATAAAATTCATCATCATTACGTATTGCCATATACCGATTCTAATTATGGCAATATTTTTTCTATTTGGGACAGACTCTTTGGAACCTATATGAAAATGGATAGAGAAAAGATAATATATGGTGTAGATGTATTTCCAGATGAAGTCAAAAATGGTAACCTTATAGAGTTATTAAAGCAGCCATTTCAAGAATATCAAAAACCAACAATTCTTCCAGAAGAAAAATAAGCGCTTCTTAAGTTTTCAACATACTTATTAACAATCAGAGGACGTTCCTCTAATATTTTGTACCGTTCATAGATTTTTTTTCTGAATGTGTATTGATCTTACCTAGATTAGCCGACGAGGGTCTATAATTGCTATTTAATTCAAGTATTATTTTGAAATTAAAACAGTTTTTCTATGAAAAAAACTCTCGTAGTGCTAATAATAGCAAGCTCTGGCCTTCTATGTAATCGTGCAAAAGCACAAAAAAAGGATTTTGCGTTAATCGAAAAAAACGTGAATATTACTGCCAGTGACTTATTCCACGATTTGAATAAAACTAAAGATACCTTAGTCCTAAATGGAGATAAGCGTATTAGAAACGTATATTCAATTAATACCAATTATAAGCGAGAGACTCAAGAATTGATTGATGCTAATTCGGCTAAAGTGCCTTTAACACATTTAAGTAAAGGTAAGCACATTTTTGTTGTAGAACAGGTACCATTAAAAATTGTTTTTGTGGTAAGAGTATTACAAGACCGAAAAGAATTCTCAAAAGTTGAGGTTGAAAAAATAACTGCTTCTAATAATAAGAAGTAATTTAGTCTATAAATACATCTTCTAGCTTGGTCGTAAGTTGCCTAATTGGTACTTGCGAAAGATTTGTAACAATAGAAATAACAATATTCTCTTCTGGATACATCATTAAAAAAGTGGTTGCTCCCATGCCTCCACCAGAATGACTATATCTTGGTGTGTTGTTTTTTGTTTTTACAATCCCAAAGCCAATACCATATTCTGTGCTTTTGCCATCATCTGTATATAAAGGCGTTACTAATTCTTTAACTGAGGCTTTTGATAATATAGTTGGATTAATAATTTCATTTCCAAATTTCACTAAATCTTCAGAGGTTGCAATAAATCCGCCACCTGCAACTTTATGCTCGTTGCTTACAGAAACACCAAGTTTAATATCTCCAGAATTTGTTTTAATGTAAAATTGTGTGCGATTTGGCATATCTACATCAGATAGGCCTAATTCGGTGTTATTCATTTGTAAAGGGTCAAAAATGGTTTCAGTCATGTATTTATTAAATTCAACTCCTGAGGCATTCTGGATAACAACACTTAGTAAGTTCCAACCATAAGTACTATAGCTATAACTACTTCCTGGTTTAAATTTCAAAGGAGAGTCTTTAAAAATATCAAGCCCTTCGACAATGCTCATCTTTTTGTTTAAAATAAATTCGTTGCCATTGTAATGTCTTACACCTGCAATGTGCCCTCCAACTTGACGAACCGTAAAATCGTATGTCTTTTTCGGGAAATCTGGAATGTAGGTATAAATACTTTCATCAAAATCTAGCTTCCCATCATCCACAAGTTTTGCTAAAGCTGCTGACGTAATTGATTTCGAAATACTAGCGATTCTAAATTGAGTTTTATTTGGTAGCACTTTTTGTTTGGTTTCTATGTTTGAGTAACCAAAACCTTCAGACCAAATAAGTTCACCATTTTTTGAAACCGAAATAGACATTCCAGGAATTTTCACATCGTTTAAAAATTGATTAGCAATCTCTTGAGCATTCTCAATTTTTTCGGCGTATGCTTTATCAAAAGTTTGACTAAATGCTAAACCAGTGAATAGTAGAAATAGAAAAGTTAGTTTGTTCATTTTTTTAAGATTTTGTAATTATTCAAATTTTAACAATTTAGTTATTGTTAAAACCATTACCTGCCAAATGCCCATTATGGGCTTTCATTAGTTATATATTAAGTATTTGTTTCGTATTTTTTTAAAAGCGTCTAGATCTTCTTGCCAAATCACTTTAATGGCTGCTTCAGTCATTCCAACTTCAATTTGTTTTTGAAGCGTTGCAGTTCCAGCATGTTTTGTAAATCCGTCTGTTAAAAAGAAAAGGGATTTGTCTGTAGAATTTTCATACGCTTTAATAATCCACTTTAAAGTCATTTCATTTGTTACAGTTACATTACTCAAATCTTCACCATAACACAACTCGTCTTTGTATTTTGGGTACTTAGCTCCGAAATTTGATTGAGGCGTGTAAGTAAATGTCATTGTTTCAGGATTCAAAAAAGGAGCTCCATATCGTTGAAATTGAAATTCGGTGCCTCGTCCAGCATTTATATTGGTGCCCTCAAACAAGCCGAGACTTGGATACAGCTTTATGGATTGGTCATTAGGAAGGTTTGGTGAAGGTCTTATAGAAAGACTATAGGACATATCATGAGTATAATTTTTACAAGAAATGATAGTTATATCACACTGAATTCCATTTGATAACCATTTTTCACCATTAATCATTTGAGCATATTCACCAATAGTCATACCATGAACCAAAGGAATTGGGTGCATCCCTAAAAAACTTTGATGCTCTTTTTTTAAGGTTGGACCATCAACATATTGGCCATTAGGATTTGGTCTATCTAAAATAATAAGCGGAATGTTATTTTCGGCACAAGCCTCCATGATATAGTGCAACGTTGAAATGTAAGTGTAAAAGCGAACACCAACATCTTGAATATCAAAAATCATTATATCTAAGCCTTTTAGCTGTTCTTTACTTGGTTTTTTGCTTGTTCCATGAAGTGAAAAAATTGGCAAACCAGTTTTAATATCTACACCATCAGCAACATGTTCACCAGCATCAGCATTTCCTCTAAACCCATGTTCAGGAGAAAATACTTTTTTTACATCTAAGTTTAAATCAACCAACGAATCAACTAAATGTGTATATGTATTATCACTTTTAAAAATAACGGAAGTTTGATTAGCAACAATCCCAACACGTTTTCCGTTTAAAAGTGGTAAATAGATTTCAGTTTGATTGGCACCAACAATTATTGATTTGTCATTCTGAACTTGATTCAGAATCTCATTCTTTTTAATAATTTCATTTTTAGTTTTAGAACCACATGAAATGAATGCCAAAAGAAAGAATAAAACTGTATTTTTGAAAACGTTTAAAATCATTATCACAAATTGAAATTCGAGTATTTTATTGCTAAACGCATTATTGGTAGCAAGTCGTATAAAAGTAGTGTATCGGCACCAATAATAAAAATTGGAATTACTGCTATTGCCATTGGCATGGTAGTGATGATGATTGCTATTGCAACAGGTATTGGTTTGCAACAAAAAATTCGTGATAAGGCAGTCGCTTTTAATGGGCATATTACTATTACAACGTTTAATTCTAATGCTTCTGATGAGTCGGAAGTACCACTGTCCATCAATCAAGATTTCTATCCAAACTTCTCCAACATAGATGGGATTACTCATATTCAGGGCATTGCCACGAAATGGGGTTTGATTAGGACTGAAACCAATTTTGGTGGAGCAGTATTAAAAGGAGTTGGATTGGATTATGATTGGCATTATTTTCAAGAGTTTTTAATAGAAGGCGAATTACCGATATATGAAGATAATGTTAGTAATGAGGTGTTAATATCGCAGTATTTAGCTAACAGATTACAGTTTAAAGTTGGTGATACTTTTCAAATGTTATTTGGTAAAGAATCGGTTGATAAGTTACCTTTTATTAGAACATTTAAAGTTTCTGGGATTTATAATTCAGGTTTTCAAGAACTTGATGAAACGTATTTATTAGGGGATATTAGACATATTCAGTTTTTTAACAAATGGGAAGATGACCAAATTGGACACTTTGAAGTTTTTATAGACGATTATTCTCAAATAGTGCAAAAGGAAGAAGAAATCTACCAAAACATTTCTTCCTTTTATACATCTAAAACAGTAGAAGAGAAATACCCTATAGTATTTGAATGGATAAACATTTTCGATAAAAACATATATGCCATTATTGGTATTATGATTATTGTTGCTGGTATTAACATGATTACGGCATTGTTAGTCTTAATCTTGGAGAGAACACAAATGATAGGTGTTTTAAAAGCACTAGGCAGTAGTAATTGGAGTATTAGAAAATTGTTTTTGTATAATGCATCTTATTTAATAATGTTGGGATTATTTTGGGGAAATCTTATTGGTTTGGGGTTGTTGTTTGCTCAAAAGTACTTTAAACTTTTTCCACTAGACCCAAGTGTATACTATGTAACTGAAGCGCCAGTTTATATAAGCGGAACATATATTATTGCACTTAATATTGGGACGTTTATTTTGTGTTTAATAATGCTGCTAGTGCCATCTTATGTTATCACAAAAATATCTCCAGTCAAAGCTATGAGTTTTGAGTAAAATAGCCATAAGATTTACTATTTTTGCACAAGATTTTTATTAATAAATAAAAGATACTCACTTTCGTGAGCATGAAATGAAATACGCTAAAAATATACTGGAAACCATTGGAAACACACCTTTGGTGAAAATAAATAAGTTGGTTGAAGACTTGCCTTGTTTAGTACTTGCTAAGTACGAAACTTTTAACCCAGGTAACTCTGTAAAGGATAGAATGGCATTAAAAATGATTGAAGACGCCGAAGCTGATGGACGCTTAAAACCTGGAGGAACTATTATTGAAGGAACATCTGGAAATACAGGAATGGGTTTAGCATTAGCGGCTATTGTAAAAGGTTATAAGTGTGTTTTTGTAATTTCAGATAAACAATCTAAAGAAAAAATGGACATTCTTCGTGCTGTAGGTGCTGAGGTGGTTGTGTGTCCAACAGATGTGGAACCAACCGACCCTCGCTCATATTACTCAGTTTCTAAACGTTTGGGTAAAGAAACACCAAACTCATGGTATGTTAATCAATATGATAATCCAAGTAATGCCAAAGCACATTACGAAAGTACTGGACCAGAAATTTGGAAGCAAACTAATGGTAAAGTAACGCACTTTGTGGTAGGTGTAGGAACAGGAGGAACAGTATCTGGTGTTGGAAAATATTTAAAAGAACAAAATCCAAATATTAAAGTTTGGGGAATAGATACCTACGGTAGTGTGTTTAAAAAATACCACGAAACAGGAGAGTTTGATGAGAAGGAGATTTATCCTTATGTAACCGAAGGTATTGGCGAAGATATTTTACCAGAAAATGTAGATTTCAGTATTATAGATGGGTTTACTAAAGTAACCGATAAAGATGCAGCTGTATACACCCAATTACTAGCCAAAAAGGAAGGTATGTTTTTAGGGAATTCTGCTGGTGCAGCCATTAAAGGACTACTACAACTTAAAGAACATTTTACAAAAGATGATGTAGTGGTGGTGTTATTCCATGACCATGGTAGTCGTTATGTAGGTAAAATGTTTAACGACGATTGGATGCGTGAGATGGGTTATATTGAATAATAGCTGTATTTTTGCCGCTTCTTAAAAGCAACCATTATGACTGAGTTTATCAGAAGAAGAGCAGCAAATGCTAAAAATGATATTTTAAGCGGATTAACTGTAGCTTTAGCTTTAGTGCCAGAAGCTGTAGCTTTTGCATTTGTGGCTGGAGTAGATCCATTGGTTGGTTTATATGCAGCATTTATGATTGGTTTAATCACTTCTGTTTTTGGAGGAAGACCAGGAATGATTAGCGGAGCGACAGGTGCTTTAGCAGTCGTTATGGTAGCTTTAGTTGCTAAGGGAAATGCCATGGGAGCTGAAGGCGAACAATTAGGATTATATTACCTATTTGCTACAGTCATTTTAATGGGCTTTATACAAATGTTAGCAGGTGTTTTTAAACTCGGAAAGTTTGTACGACTAATTCCACACCCAGTAATGATGGGATTTGTAAATGGTTTAGCGATTGTAATCTTCCTATCACAATTAGGAATGTTTAAAGATGGTAGTGGTAATTGGTTTACTGGTGGACAATTGTGGATTATGCTAGGCTTGGTAGCTTTAACCATGGGAATCATGTTTAGCTTACCTAAACTTACCAAAAAACTTCCTGAAGCTTTAATTGCTATTTTGGTAGTTTCTGGTATTGTGATTTTTGGAAACTTAGACGTAGCGACTGTTGGAAGTTTTATTCGTGATGGAGGAGGAGAAGGTTTAAAAGGAGGTTTACCACAATTTCAAACTGATATTTTTAGCAAAGTACCTTTTTCTTGGGAAACCATTAAGTTTATTGGTCCTTATGCGTTGATTCTTGCTGCAATTGGATTGATAGAATCTTTAATGACCCTTAATTTAATTGACGATTTAACTGAAACTCGTGGAAACTCTAACAGAGAATGTTTAGCTCAAGGAGGCGCCAATATTGTGACTGGATTCTTTGGAGGAATGGGAGGATGTGCTATGATTGGTCAATCTATTATCAATATAAAAGGTGGAGGACGAGGTCGTCTTTCAGGTATTGTTGCTGCATTAGCTCTATTGGCCTTTATTTTATTTGCATCAGGTCTTATTGAGCAGGTGCCAATAGCAGCTTTGGTTGGTGTGATGTTTATGGTAGTTATTGGAACGTTTGCATGGTCAAGTTTCAGGATTATGAACAAAATACCTAGAACAGATGTATTTGTACTGATCTTGGTGTCAGGATTAACAGTGCTTTTCGATTTAGCAATAGCTGTAATTGCAGGTGTTATTGTTAGTGCTTTGGTGTTTGCTTGGGAAAATGCAAAACGCATTCGAGCCAGAAAGCGTATGCGTGAAGATGGTACTAAAATTTATGAAATTTGGGGACTACTATTTTTCGGAAGCATTTCAGCATTTAATGAAAAGTTTGATATTAAAAATGATCCGGATCATGTAGAAATTGATTTTGTAGAAGCAAGAGTTAGCGATCACTCAGCTATTGAAGCAATTTTTAGCTTGGTAAACAAATATAAAGCCGAAGGAAAGTCTGTTAAGTTGAAACATCTTAGTGAAGATTGCAAGGTGTTACTTTATAAATCTAGCCCAATGTTTAGAGACATTATAGTAGAAGCTATTGATGACCCTCGTTATCATTTAGCAGAAAACCCTGAAGCGTTTACAAAAGGATTAGGAGAGTATAATTTATAGCATTTGTAGTAAAAAGGTCTCATGTTTTTTGGTATTTAACATTTTTTAAGTATCTTTCATATACCTACTTATGATTATGAAGATATTTTCTTACATATTAATTGCCCTATTTACAGGTACATATGTGTTTGCACAAGACACTATTTCTTTCTCAGAAGAAGCTGCTAGAAAAGAATTGGATCATGCTTTTGATCTTTCTCAACAAAACAAATTAAGCGAAGCAATACTTCTAACTAACAAAATCCTAAAACTTGCTAAATCTGGCAATTATCCTAAATTAGAAGGTAGAGCATTAATTACACTAGGAGTAATACATAGTAGCTTTGAAACTGATAAAGATAAAGCGTTAGACTATTATAAGAAAGCAGAAGATTTTCATATTGAACATGGTTTAGATGACCAGTTATTAGTTGTATATAATAATATAGGTGTGCATTTGAGAGACTTAGAAGAGTATGATAAATCAACACAGTCTTTTTATAAAGTTTTAGACATTCTAGAAAAAAAACCAGAATTAGGTGGTCTAAAAAATAGGATTGCCTACAACATAATGTATAATTTAGGGTATAATTTTAGCTTTTACTCACCTCAAGATTATCAAAAAGCCCTAGATTATCTATTTAAGTCAATTGAACTTTCTGTAAACTCTACAAATAAGAGATTAATGGCTGATATTTATGAGGCATTAGGGTATACATATTGGAAGCTAAAAGATTTCGAAAAAGCACATTTTTATTATGATAAATGTATAGAGTACGGTAAAGCCAATGAGTATTTAGCTCCTGTAGAGTTGGCACATGAACATAAGTCTAAAGCCTACATAGACCAAAAAAAATACAAAGAAGCCAATGAGCAATTATTAGAGCAAATGACAATTGCAGATTCTATAAAAAAACTTGAGCAATTTGATTATGTAAAAAAACTGCAAACAGAATATGAAGTAAAAGAAAATACAGAAAAAATAACATTGATAGAAAGAGAAAAGGAACTTCAAGAAGAGGTTATTAAAAACGCAAGGCAATCCAATATAATATTAATAGCTTTAATTATTTTATTACTAATCATATCATATTTATTAGTAAATAGAACGAAACAATATAAAAAACAAAGAGATAAAGCCGAGGAATTGTCTAAAGTAAAATCTGTTTTTTATTCTGAGATTAGTCACGAATTACGTACACCACTTTATGCGGTTATAAAACTATCCCATTTATTACTTAAAGAAAACAAAAACCCAGATCATAAAGAATATTTAGAATCTCTAAATTTTTCAGGAAATCATCTTTTAACATTAATTAATAATGTATTGGAGCTTAATAAAATTGAATCTACAAAACTTAATACACAACAAATAGAGTTTAATTTAAAAGAATTAATAACTAATATAACCGATTCTTTATCTTATGCCATAAGGGATAGTAATAACAAAATTAAGTTTAAGTGTGACGAAAATATCCCTAAAGTAATAGTTGGAGATTCTTTAAAACTGTCTCAAATACTTATTAATTTGATTGCAAACGCAATTAAATTCACATCTAATGGTAAGATTAAAATAGAGGTTAAGCTAATATCAAATTATCATAATAAAGTAGAACTATATTTTGGTATCTCCGATAACGGTGTTGGAATTTCTAAAGAAAACCAAAAGCATATTTTTGATGAATATTATCAAGAAGAGACTAAAAGAGACAAATCATATAAAGGTTCAGGCTTAGGGTTATATATCGTTAAGAAAATGCTTAATCTTATGGACAGCGATGTATTTATTGAAAGCGAGATAAATAAAGGAACTAAGTTTTATTTTAAACTTGATTTTTCTAAAAAAATAGAGGATTCAAGTGTAAATTTAGAGTTTAAAAAACAATTAAAAAGTTTAAAAAGTTGCAAATTCCTTATAGTAGATGATAATAAGATTAATCAATTAGTAACAAGTAAAATATTAAATCAATTTAAGCTAAAATGTGATGTGGTTTCTAGTGGAAAAGAAGCAGTAGAAGCTACTAGAAATAAAAAATATGATTGCATTTTAATGGATTTACATATGCCAGAAATGGATGGTTATCAGGCGACGGAGAGAATAAGGAAATTTGATAAAAAAGTAACTATAGTTGCACTCACAGCAGCTTCAAGAGAGGAAATTGTGAGTAAAATTTATGGTTGCGATATGGATAGCTATATCTCTAAACCTTTTTATGAAGAGAGTTTTATAAAAATAATAGCTGAAAGTATTGTTTTAAGAAAAAGGAATGGAAACTCGAAAATTAGACTAGTTTCGTAACTTTTAGCAAAAGATTTGCAAAAAGGATAGTTGAATATATCTTTTACAGCTAAGAACTACCTCATAGGCTTTTTTAATTGCTCTTTAACACGATCAAAAGATTTTTTGCTAGCGCGTTCCCATCTATAAATATTGTATTTTTTAATGCTATTAGCTTTTCTACGTTTTTCTTCTTTTTCTTTAAGTTTTTGAAGCCAATTAAATCGCTTTTTTATAACAGTTTTGCCTAATTCATCTTCACATTCAATTCTGTCTAAGGCATTTAAAGCAGCAATAGAAACGTTTTGAATTTCATCATTAATAGCATGTAGAAGGTAAGGTACAGATTCGTGACTACCTATTTCACCAAGAGCATTTGCTGCAAACTCACGAATTTTATAGTTGCCATGTTTTAAAGCATACTCTATTTTTAAAACTTGGTTTGTATGTTGCCATTTGTAAATGTCATTTTCTGATGGCTGAATAAGTTTTAGTTCAATAAGCAGATATTTAAGCTTTTCAAACATGATTAAATGATGGTTGTGTGTACTATATATGTAGAGGAAAATGAGTTTTTGTTACAACAAGTCTATTTTACACGAACACTTTTAGGAACTAGCTTGGTGTAATCTCCATTATTTCTAATCACATCTCTTACAATCGATGATGCGATATAAGATGTTTTAGCAGAGGTTAATAAAAATACAGTCTCAATAGGTGCTAAATCTCTATTGGTATGAGCAATAGCTTTTTCAAACTCAAAATCGGCAGGATTTCGTAAACCTCTTAAAATAAATTCCACATCTATTTCTTTACAAAAATCTACTGTTAAACCTTTATAGGTAACCACTTTTACTTTTGGTTCGTCAACAAACGTGTCCTCAATAAATTTTTGGCGTTCTTCTAAAGAGAACATATATTTTTTATCAGAATTTACACCAATGGCTACGATAATTTCATCAAACAGCGTTACACCGCGTTTAATAATATCGTAATGCCCTAAAGTTATTGGATCAAAAGACCCTGGAAAAATGGCTCGTTTCATGATTTAAATTTACATTTTTATTTCATAGCTTCTTCAATAGCATTGCCAAATAAATCTTCCAAAGAAATTCCAGCAGCAACTGCTTGCTGTGGTAAGATACTTTCTTTAGTTAATCCAGGAACCGTATTTACTTCTAATAAATGGGGTTCGCCATCTTTAAAAATGTATTCACTTCGTGTAAAGCCATCCATTTTTAGTATTTCATAAACTTTTTTTGCAACGATTTGTACTTTATTAGTCATATCATCACTAATTCTTGCTGGCGTAATTTCTTGTGATTCACCTAAATATTTTGCTTTATAATCAAAGAAATCATTATCACTCACTATCTCGGTGATGGGTAATACTTTAATTGCTCCTTTGTATTTTATGACACCAACTGATACTTCGACACCATCTAGGTATGATTCAATGATAATTTCATCATCTTCAGCATAAGCAAAGTCAATAGCATTTTGTAAATCCTCCTTTTTATACACTTTTGTAATTCCGAAACTACTTCCTGCTTTGTTAGCTTTTACAAAACACGGTAATCCTACTTTTTTGACGATAGCATCTTCGTCAATCTTGTCTCCTAAATTAATATAATAAGATTCAGCTGTTTTAATCCCGTAAGGTTTTAAAACACTCAAACAATCCCGTTTATTAAAGGTTAAGCTTGCTTGATACATATTGCAACTTGTCTGTGGGACATTCAACAATTCAAAATATGCTTGCATAAAACCATCTTCTCCAGGAGAACCATGAATAGCATTGAATACACAATCAAAAGTTATTTTCTTGTTATTTATTGATACTGAAAAGTCATTTTTATCAATCGGAAATTCATTATCATTATCATCAACATAAACCCATTTAGTTTTAAATATATGAATGCGATAAGGATTGTATTTTCTACTATCAAGGGATTCGTAAACAACATTTCCGCTTTTTAATGAGATTTCATATTCGCTTGAATAACCTCCCATGATAATCGCAATATTCTGTCGCATTAATTTAAAGTATTATAGATTCAATAAACAATCGTTTTGACCGTTTTGTAAAAATATCATTTATTCATGTAACGCAAAACCTTTTTGTTTTAATATACGTATATCTTAAAACTAAAGTTTGCCAATTAATTATAAAACTATAAAATTGTGTAGTTTTGTTAAATATTTTTAGCAGTATGAGTATTCTAAAATTTGTAACCAGTAAAGAGTTTTTTAAGCAATTAGGATTAGCAATTGTAGTACTTATAATTATTGGTTTTTTTACGCTTAGGTATTTAAAATTTTCAACTAATCATGGAGATTTTGTTGAAGTACCAGAATTAAAAGGTAAAACTTTAAATGTGGTTCAAATTGAAATTGATGACCACGATTTATCGATGGTTGTGCAAGATTCTGCCAATTATAATCCTAATTATCCTAAATATTCAGTGATTGATCAACAACCTGCTGCTGGTACTTTGGTAAAAGAAAACCGAAAAATATACTTGACGCTAAATCCATCAGGATATAAAAAAGTAGGTATTCCAAATATTATTAGACGTACGTTTAGACAAGCAAAACCTACATTAGAAGCTTTAGGTTTTGAAGTTGGAAATATAACTCGTGTAAACGATATTGGTTTAGACCAAGTTATTGAGATAAGGTATAAAGGCGAAAAAATCAACCCAGGAACTATGCTCGAAAAAACGACAAAAATAGACTTGGTTTTAGGAAATGGAAAACAATAATACCTCGATGGAAGCTAATAACTTTCCTGAAGAAACCCCAGAACTTTACGAGCATCATTCTTTTACTGTAGATAAAGGTCAGCAACCATTACGTATTGATAAATACTTAATGAATTTTATCGAAAACGCTACAAGAAATAAGGTGCAAGCTGCAGCTAAAGATGGCAGTATTCAAGTAAATGGGGTTTCAGTTAAATCAAATTATAAGGTTAAGCCTTATGACGAAATCAAGGTCTTATTTGAACATCCACCTTATGAAAATCTATTAGTTCCTGAAGATATTCCTATTGATATCGTTTATGAAGATGAGCATCTTCTAGTTGTAAACAAACCTGCTGGAATGGTTGTGCATCCAGGACATGGTAATTATTCAGGAACCTTAATTAATGCGCTTACATTTCATTTTGATAATTTACCAAATAACTCTAGTGATAGACCAGGGTTGGTCCATAGAATTGATAAAGATACAAGTGGGCTTTTGGTCGTTGCAAAAACGGAGAAAGCTATGAGTCATTTGTCAAATCAATTTGCAGAAAAAACAAGTGAAAGAGAATATATAGCTTTAGTTTGGGGAAATGTTGAAGAAGACGAAGGAACTATTGAAGGAAATATTGGTCGTCATCCAAAAAACAGATTACAAAATACAGTCTTTTTTGATGAAGAAGAAGAAAAAGGAAAACCAGCTGTTACACATTATAAAGTAATTGAACGTTTGGGATATGTCACGTTAGTATCTTGCAAACTAGAAACAGGACGTACACATCAAATTAGAGTGCACATGAAACATATTGGTCATACGTTGTTTAACGACGAGCGATATGGTGGTGAAAGAATATTAAAAGGCACAACATTTACAAAATATAAGCAGTTTGTGGATAATTGCTTTAAAATTCTTCCTAGACAAGCACTTCATGCAAAAACACTGGGTTTTAAGCATCCAGAAACTGGTGAATGGATGAGTTTTACTACAGAGTTACCAGAAGATATGCAGCAATGCATCGAGAAGTGGCAAGCGTATGCGAAGCATCAAGATAATTTATAAGCCTATTTATAATTACTTGCAAAATTAGTTTCATTTTATTGATGTTACTCTTAAATTTGAGAAACAAAAAGTATCAAAATGAAATTAGTCCTTTCTCCAGCAAAATCTTTGAATTTTGAAAGTGAATTACCAACAAATAAAGTTTCAGAATCTTGTTTTTTAAAAGAAGCTGAACGTTTAAATAAACTGCTTAAAAAGAAATCTGCCAGAAGTTTATCTAAGCTTATGAATATTTCTGATAATTTAGGGCAGTTAAACTATGAGCGTAACCAAGAGTGGCAGTTGCCATTTATTCAAGATAATGCAAGACAAGCTATTTATGCGTTTTCAGGCGATGTATATCGTGGATTAGATGCGTATACAATTCCGCAGGAGAAATTAGATAAAGTTCAAGATACTGTTAGGATTATTTCGGGACTATATGGTATTTTGAAACCTTTAGATTTAATACAGCCTTATCGTTTAGAAATGGGAACTAAATTTCTAGTTGGAAAGAACAAGAATCTGTATGAATTTTGGAAACAAAAAATAACCAAAAAGTTAAATGAAGAACTTGAAGATAGCGAGCTTTTTCTTAATCTTGCGAGTAATGAGTACTTTAAAGCAATAGATACGAAAGCCTTAAAAGTTCCTGTTATAACAGCCAATTTTAAAGATTTTAAAAATGGCGAGTATAAAATGATTATGACCTTTGCAAAGCTTGCAAGAGGTTATATGACGCGCTATATTATTGATACTGATGCTAAAACTATAGAAGATATTAAAGGCTTTAATTATGAGGGGTACGGTTTTAGTGAAGCTATGTCCACAAAAACAGAATTAGTTTTTATACGATAAAAGTAACGAAGACCTTAATTTATTTTTTCTCCTTTGTTTTTTTAGCAACAGGTTTTTTTGCAGCAGGTTTAGGTTTCGCTACAGCTTTTGGTTTAGAAGTAGTTTTTTTTCGTTTACGTCTTACACCATAACTGCCTATTGCTATTTTTCCACGTTTAGACTTTTTATCACCTTTTCCCATTATCTTTGGACTTTATATATTCACATTAATATACAAAAATTTTATGTTTAATTTTTATAACCAATACTAAACAAAATATTCTCTATGTATTTTTATTTAACTATAGCGCTTCAGGTATTTTGTATTTATCATTTATACAAAAACAGAAACGACTATTATTGGTATTTTGTAATCATTTTTCTTCCAGTACTTGGTTGTCTTATTTATATTATTACTCAGGTTTATAGTAGGCGTGATACCGAGAAAATAACAAGCGAAATAGCTACAATTATTAATCCTACTAAAAAAGTTAAGGATTTAGAAAGGATATTAGAGTTTTCAGAAACATTTCAAAACAGAGTTAATTTGGCAGACGCTTATTTAGAAATAGGCGACTTTATTAATGCCAAGGTAAACTATTTAAAAGCTCAAGAAGATAATTTTAAGATTGATTTATACGTAGCAAAACAATTAATTGAATGCTTTTACAAACTAAATAACTATAAAGAGGTTGTTACATATTCTAAAAATATTAGAGATCATATAGAGTTTAAAAAGTCCAGTACTCAATTTTATTATGGATTATCTTTAAAAGAGTTAGGAGAAATAGAAGAAGCAGAGACCCAATTAAGAGTATTAGATCAACGCTACTCAAATTATAATGAAAGAGTAGCATTAGCAAAGTTTTTAATAGAGATAGATAAAAAAGAAGATGCTCAAGAATTGTTAAATGAAATTTATGCTGAATCTAAAAATATGACTCGCCCAAATAGAAATAAGTATAGATTTACTATTATTGAAGTTGAAAATTTATTAAAAACTGTTTAGATGTTTTTTCACAAACATCCATACCCTCCATTCATTCAAAAAGACACTACAAAGCTTATTGTTGGTACGCTACCACCACCTCGTTTTTCTACCGGAGAACTCTTAGAAAAAGATGTCAATTTTTGTTATGGGAGTTACTATAACTCATTATGGCTTTTTATTGATAAAATTCATGATTTAAATTTGAGATATGATAGTTCTCAAGAAGCTATTGACCAAAGAAAGCAATTTCTAATAAAGCATAAAATAGGTGTTTGCGACATTGTTGAAAGTGCAGAGCGAGAAAAAATTGATGCTTCCGATTTAGGAATGCAAAATATTAAATTACGTGACGTGATATCCTATCTTAAAGATTATCCAAATGTTGAAACACTATTATTTACTGGAGGAAACAGTAAAAATGGACCTGAATATTTTTTTAGAAAACATCTTAAAGATTACAATTTAAAGTTGGAGTTGATTTCAAATGAAGTGCCTAGAATCCACCAATTTATTATTCCAAATGAATATGAGGAATCTCAAAAAAAAGAAATTTCTCAATCGTTTCACTCATTTCAAAAAGACAAACGCACTATTAAAACAGTATCCCTAACCTCTGGCTCTGGTGCAGCAAATATCTCAATAAGTAGATTACCTTTATACAAAGAACTAAAAGCTAAAAACCCAAAGTTTAACACGTTCGATTTTAGAGTTTTACAATACAAAGTGTTTTTTTAGTCTAACTAATCAATACTTATGCTTATTATATTCTAAAATTTCTTTTGGAAGTTGTTTTCCTTTGTTTTTTGCTAAATAGCGACGCAAAACACCACCTTTAATATGGTTAATATCGAATTCTATTGAAAATGCATGTGGGTCTACTTTATCTATAACACGGTGCATTTTTCTAATATCTATTCTGTTTATAACTGTATGGATAATATCAAACTCTAACATTTCCCCACTACTACCATATCCTTTTTCACCTTTATAAATAGTCATTCCCGCACCAAGTTCATTAATAATAGCCGATTTAATTTCTTTATGATGCTTAGAGACAATCATAACTCCAATAAAATCTTCAAACCCTTCTATAAGCATATCAATTACTTTTGCAGTGACAATGTAAGTAAGAATTGAGTACATGGCAATTTCAACTGAAAGGACAAAAGCAGTAATACTAAACAATATAATGTTGAAGTATAAAATAATTTGACCAATACTAAATCCAAAACGATCATTTAAAAACACACCTAAAATTTCCGATCCATCTAATACAGCACCGTTTTTTACAGTAAGCCCAATACCAGCACCAACAAATAAACCACCAAAAATGGAAATCAATAATTTATCTTCAGTTATAGTATTAAATTCTACAAAATGTATTACTAATGCTAGTCCAATAATACTAAAGACTGATTTTATTAATATGCGCTTAGATAAGGTGAAATATGCCAATATTAAAAATGGAATATTAATAAGCACTAGAAGTATTGAGACGTTAAAACTCTTAAATTGTGAGTTTAATAAAATTGCAGTTCCAGTAACTCCTCCATCCAAAAAGTCGTTTGGTAATAAAAAAGCCTTTAGACCAATGCTAGCTAGAAAAATCCCTAATGCTATTTGAAAATATTCTGAGATATAGGTATAAGTTGTTTTCTTGTTCATGCTTTTTCTATGTCTATTTATAAAAGTAAGTATTAAAAAGGTAATGTACTTGAAAATTTTAATAAACAGCAAATATGGTTGTATTAACAACTTGATATTAATTTATATAGCTATTCTTTTTAAAATTTTGAGTTTTTTTAGTTGTGTTTGGAGCTATTTTTTTAGATATTTATGTGTAGAGAGGGATATCTTTTATTTAAAAAAGGTATGAAAATATTAGAGTTTCCATATGGTAAAATAATAATTTTACGAAAAAATATTGCTGAAGTAATTATCAATGAAGGGATTGTTATGGATGTAGTTATGATTGACCATTATCATGATATTCTAAGGTCTAATTTAGAAGCACCGTTTTCTCTACTTATTAATAAGAAGTATTCTTATACGTACGATTTTAATGCACAAAAAAAATTAGCTACTATTAGCGAAATAGCTGCTATGGCAGTTGTAGCATATAGCAGACTAACTAGTATGACAACAGAAATACTAGACAAATTGCCAAGAAAAGAAGCTTGGAATCTTAAAATTTTTTCCGATAGGGAAGAAGCTTTAAAGTGGCTAATTTTTGAGCAAGAAAAATTAGACAAATCTATTGACTAGATTTTAATAAAAGAACTCTATTTTTATTTTCTAAAGAATTGTTTTATTCTCTTGCCGCTTTAAACTCGCTTCCATCATACCACTTTGGAAAATAATCTTCATTAGCTAATTGTAATCCTACATTAAAAAATAATTGTAAATCTAATTGTATACCACTTAATTCTGTGATTTCAGGATCGTATTCATCTGAAGGCTGATGATATTTATTAATACGATAAAAATCGTTATACGCTTTTATTTCTTCAATACTTTTATCAAACCCTTCGTAGGCACCACTTGCGTACAATGCGGGTATGCCAATTTTTGCAAAATTAAAATGGTCAGATCTAAAGAAGTAGCCTTTTTCAGCTTCAGGATCTGGAATAATGTATCTGCCTTGTTTAGTGGCTGCTTCTTTGGCATATTCATCCATTTCAGATTGACCATAACCTGTAATGGTTAAATCTTTCATTTTTCCAGGACTATCAAGTGCATCGATATTAATATTCGCCACTGTTTTTTTAGGATCGAAAATAGGATTTTCAGCATAAAAAGCAGAGCCTAACAACCCTTGTTCTTCAGCAGTTACAGCAATAAAAGCAATAGAGCGTTTTGTTGGATTATCTTTCTTAAATGCTTCAGCAATAGCTAATAATCCTGCGGTTCCAGAAGCATTATCTACAGCACCATTGTAGATGGAATCACCTTCTATAGCTTTACCAACACCAAAATGGTCCCAATGTCCTGAATAAATAATAACTTCGTCTTTTCTGTCTGTACCAGGAATCATGGCAACTACATTCTTAGACACATCTTTTTTAATACTATTACTAATACTTACTGAAACGTTTAATCCTAATGGAACAGGCTTGAAGTCTTTATTTCTAGCTAAAGTTTTATAATCTTGCCCTTTCATAGATGAAATTCCAAACATTTTATTGGCACTTTCACCACTTATCCAAGATTCAACATTTAGCTGAGGTAAATCACTTTCTATAATTAATCGAGCACCACTCCAACCAGATTCTACAACATTCCAACCATAAGACGCTGGTTCAGTATCATGTATAATAATAAGTCCATCTGCACCTTGCTTTGCTGCTTCTTCGTATTTGTAAGTCCAACGACCATAATAGGTCATTTCGTTTCCTTTAAATAATGTTGAGTCTCCCGATTTAAAACCTGGATCGTTTATTAAAACGACTGCTGTTTTTCCTTTCCAATCTATACCTTCATAATCATTCCAATCATATTCTGGTGCTACTACACCATAACCTGCAAAAACAAGTTCGGAGTTTTCAAGACCAACATCAGTTACTACCTTGTTAGTTGTAGCTACAAAATCTTTTAAGGATTCTAAATTAAAATTTCCATTGTCTCCAGAAATCACCATGTTTTCTGAAGGTGTTCCAGTAATTTCTACCATAGGCACATTTTGAAAAAAACTATCGCCATTTCCTGGTAAAAGCCCTAATTTTTCAAACTCATCTTTTAAATAGTTTATGGTTTTTACTTCGCCCTCTGTAAATGGTTTTCTTCCTAGAAATTCATCAGATGCTAAACGTTTAATATGGTTACTGATAGTTGTTTGTTCAACTTCAACTAAGTTTGTGGCGTCTTTTTTGTCGTTTTCACAACTAATGAATAGTATAATTACTAAGATTTTTAAGAAATTCTTCATGAATAGTGTTTTAATAAGTATTGTAATGAAACGAAGTTCGACAATTTTTTATTCAATGTCAAATAAGAACTTTGTTTTAAAAGCTTCTATTTTCTATTCATGAAATAATTTAATGTGGTTGATCTATAATATTATAGCTTTACCATTTTTTTAGTTTCTATTCCTAAAGATGTTTTAATTTGTAAATTATAAATTCCAGAATTAAGATTAGAAACATCAAGATTATATTTGGTAACTTGATTTGAAAGGGACATTTCTACTATAAGTTTTCCTAACATATCATACACAGAAATTTTTTCAATATTATGATTTGAGTTAATGGTTACGTTTTTTAATGTTGGATTTGGAAAAACCTTGTTACTCATTGTAGTTTCTTTTTTAAGTGAAAGTAAAGGATGATTTAAGTCTACTCTTAATATTCTTCCACCATCATTATAACTTGTGATAAATAAATACTTTTCGCCAGTGTCATAAGATTTTACTTGTATTTTGCCTAGACTTTCATAATCTGAATCAGAAACTAAAAGCTCCGAAGTTGGTACAGCCTCTATTGGATTTATACGTTTTAATCCTTCATCATCAGTAAAGTATAGTAGGCCTTCAAACAGTAGTAAATCGTTAATAACACCAACACCTGTGAATTTCGACACTTCTGGTGTTCCTAAAAACAAGTTTTTAAAAAATATTTCTCCGTCTGTAATAGGTCCTGTATATATTGATTCTGAAAAATACATAGTGCCACCAGATATGGTTAACGCAGTAGTTTCTCTTTCTTCAAAAACTGAAAGAGTAGTGGGAAAAGTAGCTAAGGTATTTAGCCTGCTTAGATCTGGATACCCTCCAAAATAGCCTAGTCTAGTTAGATATAGCCATGCACCCGAAAAATCTATATCTAATATCCAGTGACCATAGTCTGTATAAGCCAAAACAGGGTCTAAGTCTAAATCAGTTAAATCAATTTTATAAACTCTACTATTGGTTAAAAACCACCCTACCGAAAAATATAAGTTATCATCTGTAACCCCTAAAGATGTTACCGATTCGCCACCATCAAAACCAGGTTCGTCCGCATCAAAAATTAAAGTGGAAGGAGGAGCAACAAATAATGGACTGGAAATATCTGCTCGTTTTATTTTGTAATTAGAATCCAAAAAATATAAATAATCATTATCTATTACAATATCTAATTGATTTACACTTGGATAGAAAATTTCAACTTGTGAGTATGTTAAATTAAAGCATACAAAAAATACTGTAATAAATAGATACTGTTTTCTCATGATTATATAGGTTTTATAGTAGATTTATTATTAAAATCGAAAGTATAAAAATGAAAAAATGCGATGTCCTGATTCTTTAACTACTTAATAAATCAGGATATATTATGTTGTTTTTTATACTCTAAAGGTGAGATACCAGCTGATTTTTTAAATGCAGAATAAAAGGCAGATTTTGAGTTGAAACCAGACTCCAAAGCAATGGCAACTATTGTGTAATTTTTATAATTAACATTAGTTAAAATACGTTGCGCTTCAACAATTCTTAAACTGTTAATGTAAGTTGAAAAATTGGTATTGGTGTGCTTATTTACAAGTTGAGATACATACCCTTCACTAATATTAAAACGTAGCGCTATGGTTTGTAAACTAATAGATGGATTTGTATATAATCTTTCTTTTTTAATAGCGCTATCTATGTCATTAAATTTATCAATACTTCCATTATAGGGCTTGAAATTTAGTGTTATTTTTTCAGAAACAAGTTTAACTCTTAGATCTTGTCTTTGATTAAATATTCCTACATGATAAATTCCTGCGTAGCATAGCCAATAAACAAATATGGAAAGAATAGCCCACATAAAATCATCATTTATTGGTGAATCGATATAGATTGAGCTCTTGGTGTTTGCTGTTTTATATATTAAAATAATCATAGATAATAAGCTAAACGCAAGGGAAGCTATTAACAGTTGTTTAAGCCATTTGGTCTTTGCAGTGATAGTATTTTTACTATTATTCTTTATCTCTTTTTCATAATCAAAAATTAGTTTAAAAATTTTATAAACCACAAAAACAGCAAATAGGAGAGAGAAGTAATTTGTGAGTAGATCGTATATATAAATTACTTTGCCATAATCTTTAAAGAAACTCTCATTCGTAAAATCGCCAACTACAATAAAAACATGAACGATAACTGTGATAAAAAAGGGGTATTTATAATATTTGGCATTTTTTAGGCTCTTGCCAAAGTATGAAGCAACAAAGTACATGTACATTGGAAGTATTAATAAATCCCAAGAAATAAATAGTGATTTATAACACTTCCAACCTAATGCAACCCATAAATTTGTGCTAATAAACCAATAGTAAAGATTGTTTATTGATATCAATAGTATGGTATAGTTTAAGTACTTGCTAGGTTTGTTTTTAAACCTTTTTGAGCATAACAAAACACTACTGAATAGTAGCCCCAATACTGTAGCACTAATCATGAAAATATTAAAAACGTTAAAGTTTAAAATAGTGGTCATCTACTATAATCTCAAAATAGATACTTTTTTCTAGGCTTAAATATTTAATATAATAAGAAGTGATAAAACTAGGTCATATATATTAAATAGGAAATAGATTTTAACAAATTTTATCACAAAATCAATCAAAGTCAAGGACGTAGCATAAATTAGGCTTAACTTTGCAGCTTAATAGAAAAATGACGCTATAAATAAGAATGTCATTTGTACAATAATTTATATGTCATTTAATTCTCTAGGCTTATCTAATGGCTTATTAAAAGCCATCGATAAACAAGGCTATATAACACCATCACCAATACAGCAAAAAGCAATTCCTTTAATTTTAGAGGGAAAAGATGTTTTAGCATCAGCTCAAACAGGAACAGGTAAAACAGCAGGTTTTACATTGCCAATGCTTCAAAAACTATCTCAAGGACAGCAAATGCGCAAACGACCTATTCGCGCTTTGGTATTAACACCAACACGAGAATTGGCAGCGCAAGTACATAACAATGTAAAAGCGTATAGTGAGTTTTTAGATATTCGTTCGGCAGTTATTTTTGGAGGTGTTAATCAACGACCACAAGTAGCTACTATTAGAAATGGTGTGGATATTCTTATAGCAACTCCAGGGCGTCTTATAGATTTACAGAGTCAAGGTTTATTATCGCTCGCTAAAATTGAAATTTTGGTATTGGATGAAGCTGATAGAATGCTCGATATGGGCTTTTTAAGAGATATTAAAAAGATTATTAGTTTGATACCATCAAGAAGACAGAATCTATTGTTTTCGGCAACATTCTCTAAAGAAATAAAGAAGCTGGCAGGGGAGTTTTTACATCATCCAGTTTTGGTGGAAGCAACTCCTGAGAATTCTACGATTGATGCCATTGAACAAAAAGTATATCGTGTAGCAAAGGCAAAAAAAACCGATTTAATTATTAAATTAATTTCTGATGGTAATTGGAAACAAGTTTTAGTGTTTACAAGAACAAAACATGGTGCCAATAAATTGTGCAAAAAAATGGTGAGTACAGGAATTTCGGCAGCTGCTATTCATGGCAATAAGAGTCAAGGAGCTCGTACAAAAGCCTTAGCTGGATTTAAAAGTAACTCTGTTAGAGTGTTAGTGGCAACTGATATTGCAGCTAGAGGATTGGATATTCCCTTATTGCCTCATGTAGTGAATTTTGAATTGCCTAATATTTCGGAAGATTATGTACATAGAATAGGACGAACAGGTAGAGCAGGAGCAAGTGGAGAAGCTGTATCGTTAGTTTGTGGTGAAGAACGAGGTTATTTGCACGATATTGAAAAACTAGTTGGTTTAAAAATTCCAGTAGAAATAGTAGAAGGTTTTGAACCTGACCCAAATGCGCCAAGTGCGCCACCAAAAAAGAAACAGCAAAATTCGCGTAATTCTAGAGGTTCGAATTCTAGGAGGTCTAGTAGTACAAGGAACGACGCTAGCAAAGGAGGAAACCAATCTGGAAGACAACCTAAACGTAATAGAAATAAAAATAGACGTTAATTATGACTGCCGAATTACGAAACAAAATTATTGACGTTTGTAATAAGAAAATAGCTCAAAAAGGGGACAATGTAGGTGTGTCCTTCTATGCGTTTTTTGCAAATAAAAATGATAATCCAAAGCTATTGATGGAAGCCGCTACATGGTGGATACAAACGCATCAGTTAGACCATTTTGAAAAAGCTGTAAAAATAAAATCGCTTGCACAATAATGTCATCTCAACCTAATAACCCTTTGCATGGTATAAAACTCGAACAAATCATTAATGATTTGGTAGATCGCTATGGTTGGGAATATTTAGGCTATAATATAAACATACGTTGTTTTACTCACGACCCTTCCGTAAAATCGAGTTTAAAATTTTTACGTCGTACACCTTGGGCACGAACTAAGGTTGAAAACATGTATTTAGAGATGTTGAAGAAGCTGCGAGATAGAGAGTGATTTTTTGAGTTTCGTTTAACGTCCACTGTGTATGGCGTAGTGAGGCGCGCCTCACGGAGAGCCATAAATGCGCCTCATTCGCTATACACGCTGATGTGTGTAGTTTCGTGAGGAGTTCTCGTAGACTCGAATAAATATACAATTAATTTGGCGAGGTGCAATTAACAGTGGACGATGGTATGTAATTAGTAGAAAGGAAGCGTTTGCAAAACGCGATTCTACGTGCCGCAGGCAATTACATACCATTATTTTTACGGATATGCGTCGTTTTAATGACTCATATCCGACGTTAAACGAAGTTCGACAATTTTTCTTACAAAGTCAAATATGGTGTTTATCAATTAGCATTAAAGCTCACAAGCATCAGCTCGTAGTTTAACTTCATTTAGCGTTTCCCAAACAGCATTATCAAATGGTTTTGGCGAATATCTAAAAACCATAATCGTTTTCTTTTGAGTCTCACAGTAGTGGTATTCAACAAGTACATTTAAGGTCATTGGTAGTTTGGTGTAGCGTGTATCAATAGTCTTAACTTTGCCTATATATTGTGTGCTTCCTTTTTTGATAAAAACGGCGTTTGTTTTGGGTGTTTTAACGTCATTAATTTTGTAAAAATCAAGACCTAATAAACCGTCAAAATAGAGTTGCACATTTTTTTCTAAGTCACTTTCAGATGGCTTTTCTGTACTATTAATACTCCAAGCCCAAACATAAGACCAAAAGTTTGGACTCTTTTGATTTGACCATCCTTGAGGAAATCTTAAATCTTCAAAACCTTCATAGTTGATGTCTTGAGCAAAATTAATTGGGAATTTTATAATTTCTTTTACCCAGGTGCTATCTGTTGTAAATATTTCAAGACTTTCCTCTTCTTGACTATATGATAGCATGCAAAAAAATAGCAGCAAAATTGTAACTATATGTTTCTTCATAAGTTTTAGTCTAATAATTTGTACTTAATATTAAGGCTTAACAACCCATTAATCCAAAGGAAACCACAAGTTCTTGATCTACTTTTTTACCTTCAAAATTTTCAGCAGGTTTCCATGTTCCTGGTGAATTTTTTATTAACTCAATCATAGTTTTATCAACTAAAGGGTAGTTTGAGGTTCTATCTAACCTAATATTTTCAATAGTGCCTTTTTTAGTTACCGTAAAAAGCAATTTGGCTGCTTGTAGTTTTTCAGGATTTATATTTGCTTTATCTCTAGCTGCTTTGCTATTTTCTTTAAGATATTTTTTAAGTGCATCTTTACCTTCTGAATATTCAGCTTGTTTTTCAGGAACAACTGTAAAGTAAGGACTCCAATGCGTATTTTCTATAGCTCCAGTTTCTGGATTCTTCTCTGTTAAATATGCCGAAAACGTTAGATTGGTTGAATAATTTGAAGCCTGTATAAATTCTAATTGTATGTTAGTTAATGTGTTACTGTTTCCGGTTTCACGAATATTAGATTCTTTATCATCAATAATTTTAATAACACTTATAGATTTGTAGTCAACAATTCGTTGTACATGCTCCAAGTCTATAAGGTCATTAAATGATCTTATAGCATCTAAGTCTGTTTTTTTAATAGGATTAAACCTTGGACCTACATCGTAGATAAAATCAGTAAAGATTCTATTTGCCATGTTATTATTGACCTCCGTATTCATGACAACTGGATTGTTTTCTATTAGTGTTGTTTCGTTGCTTTTTAAATTATTAAAAGACATAACACTAAATACTGTTATGCTTATTGTAATAACTGCTGCTGAAATAATTAAAACTTTCTTTTTCATTTTGTTTGTTTTATGATTAATAATATACTTCATGTAAATTGATGATGCTAAACTAGAGCTAGATTATCTTAAAAATGTCAAAAGAATGTAAAAGAAGTGTCAACAGTTGTAAAAAGTCATGAAATTGTATGTTATTTACAAAAGTTATGAGTAGAAAAAAGATTTATTTATATAGTGGGTTAGCAATTATTGCTTTTTTTGCGTGGATATTTTCAGGCTCTAATGAGCAAGATGTAGCCTTTTCAGAAACTGCAAAAATTGCATTACGAGAGGTTGGACACAAATTATTACTTACAGAAAAAGATTCAACGTCTTTAGTACTACCAGTGATTAAATTAGACGAATCAAAGTATAAACTGTCATTTCAAAATCAATTTTCAATCAATCCAGACAGTTTAGTTTCAATTGTAAAAAAAAGTTTAAAAAAAGCAGTTTTATCAGAGTTTTATATAGTAGAAGTGATTCAATGTTCCGACGGAGAAGTGGCTTATAGTTATAAAATGAGAAATGAAAAGGATAAGAATATTATTCCTTGTGCTGGAAGATTTTTACCAAAAAACTGTTATACCATTAATGTGCGATTTTTAAACAGAAGCACTTCTGTTAGTCAGCAAATGTTTTTATATGCGCTAATAGTCATTGTTTTAATATTTCTAACCGATTTGTTTTTTAATAAAAAGAAGCAAACTACAGCGTTACTAAAAAGCAATGAAAATGTTGCGTCTATTGGTAGTTTTCAATTTTACCCAGAGCAGAATAAATTAGTAAAGCAAGCGATAGAAATTAGCCTTTCTAAAAAGGAATGCGAATTGCTAGAAATTTTTGTTGCAAACCCAAATCAAATTATAAAACGAGAAGAATTAGAAAAACGCGTTTGGGAAGATAATGGTGTAATTGTAGGTAGAAGCTTAGATACTTATATATCAAAACTGCGTAAGAAATTAAAGGAAGACGATTCTATTAAATTAGTAAATGTTCATGGTGTTGGTTATAAGCTTGAAGTGAATTAGGAATCTTATAAATAAATGCAAAAGCACAGTTTTTAACTGTGCTTTATTATTTTTTATGTTTTAGTTTAACGGTCTCAGTCATTGATTAATACTTTTATTTTATGAGGTACAAAACCACAATGAATTATAGCCATTGTTATGGTACATTATTTTATGAATTCTGAAAGATCTTCGTTTATCATATTTAAATATGATTTATAAATCTTTTTTTGCTTTTGGTGATTAGATTTTAAATTCGTCAATAAATTCCGCCCCTCATTTAATTTGTCATTGATGCTTTCTGTCGAATCTGATTCTAAGATTTCAATTTTTTCTAACTCTTGAATGATATTAAAAGATTCAGTGTTCAGTTGATCTAACACTTCAGTGTCAAAATCATAAAACATATGAATATGGTGGTGTTCAAATGAGATCGGATTAACTGTTCTCTGAGATATTACTTCTATTGTCTTTTGGATAGTTTCATATAGAGTCCCAGGTCCGTCTTGGCGCAAAACGACATCAATTTTATGGATCATCAAACTAAGTAACTCCTGATGGTCATAATAATATTCTGACGCTTTTTTGGCAGCATTAATTCGTTCAGTCCAATAGATTTTTTTAATTTCTTTTTTAAATCTCTTACCTTCTAAAATAGCGTCTATCCATGTTTTGAAAATAAAACCTATTGCAGTAAAAGTAGTAGCAATAAAGAGAGCGCCTATCTCAGGATTTTCTCGTAATATTTTAAATATGAATTCCAAATGCTAATGTTTATTTGTAATGTACGACAACTTTTAGTGTGTGCAAAATCGTTTTAATACTGAAACTAATTTAGCGAAAGTAAACGAAGGTAGTTGTTTTTTCTTGTAAAGTCAAGCAAGGTTTTTAAAATACCAACCCTCTTTTTTGTTTATTCTATTTACCTTTGTATTTAGAAAAATAGTTGATTAATGCAGTTAAACTTAACAAAGCCTATTTGTTTTTTCGATCTTGAAACAACAGGTGTAAATATTTCTAAAGATCGTGTTGTTGAAATTTCAATTCTAAAAGTATATCCAAACGGAACAGAAGAAAGTAAAACGTGGTTAGTAAATCCAGAAATGGTTATTCCTAACGAGGTGATTGCAATTCACGGTATTACTAATGAGAAAGTAGCCAACGAACCAACTTTTAAAGAAATTGCCAAGGATGTACATAACATGATTAAAGATTCTGATTTAGGAGGCTTTAATTCTAACCGTTTTGATATTCCGTTATTAGCCGAAGAAATGTTAAGAGCAGAGGTCGATTTCGATATGAAAAATCGTGTGGCTATTGATGTGCAAACCATTTTTCATAAAATGGAACAACGTACTTTAAGTGCTGCGTATAAGTTTTATTGCAATGAGAGCTTAGACGATGCGCACAGTGCCGAAGCAGATACCAAAGCGACTTATGAAGTGCTTAAATCTCAATTAGATAAATACGATACGCTAGAAAACGATACTAAGTTTTTAGCAGAGTTTAGCTCTAGGAAAAAGTTTGCTGATTTTGCAGGTTTTATCAATTATAACAAAAAAGGAGAAGAATGCTTTTCTTTTGGAAAACATAAAGGGAAACTTGTGGTTGATGTATTGAATGAAGAGCCAGGGTATTTTGGATGGTTGTTAAATGCCGATTTTCCGCTATACACAAAAAAAGTATTGACAGCAATTAAGTTGCGTAGCTTTAATAATAAACTATTCTAGACAATAGAAAATAGAAACGAGAATATAGATTAAAAATGTTAACAAAAAAGTCTAGCATCTAAAAGCAGAGCGATTTATATACTAATATCTTATAAAAAATATGAAACTCATTTGCATAGGTAGAAATTACACCAAACATATAGAGGAATTAGAAAACGAAAAGCCTAAAGACCCAGTGGTGTTTTTAAAACCAGATACGTCTATCCTTTTAAAAAAGCAACCCTTTTTTATTCCTGATTTTTCAAACGATGTACATCACGAAGTTGAAATACTAGTTAAAATAAATAAAGTAGGGAAGTACATAGACAGAAAATTTGCTCATAAATATTATGACGACATTGGTTTAGGTATAGACTTTACAGCAAGAGACTTACAAAGTCAACTAAAAGCTAAAGGCTTGCCATGGGAAAAGGCAAAAGCCTTTGATGGTGCAGCAGTAATAGGGAAGTGGCTGCCAAAATCTGGGTTTAATGATGTTAATAATATAAGGTTTAGTTTATATAAAAATGATGCCATAGTTCAAGATGGAAATACCAACCTAATGCTTTGGAAGATAGATGAGTTAATCGAATATGTGTCAAAATATTTTACTTTAAAGATTGGAGATATTATCTTTACAGGCACGCCAGCAGGAGTTGGCAAGGTAGTTGCTAACGATAAACTAAAAGGATTTATAGAAAACGAAGAAATGTTTTCAATAACAGTTAAATAAATGGAACAATATTACAAACTCGATAGAGTAAGAGAATTGGCTGATAATGATGCTGAATTTATTAAAACTTTGGCTATGACATTTTTAGAAGAAGTGCCAGAAGACGCACGTCTTTTGCAAACAGCTGTTGTAAGTAAAGACTATTTGGCTGCCTACAAATCTGCCCACAAAATGAAACCTACTATAGACTTATTTGAACTTGGTGTTCTAGATGACCTTATAGAAGTACAGGATTGGGGTAAATTGGAGCAGCGAGATAAGGATGTTTCTGAGAAATTAGAGATTGTACTTAACGCAGTTGAAAGAGCAGTAGAAGAGATTAGGTCAGACTTCAATTTATAATGCAAGCAGAAATAATTACTATTGGTGATGAGATTCTCATTGGTCAAGTAGTTGATACCAATTCAGCATTTATTTCTAAAGAGCTGAACAAAATTGGAGTGTCTGTATATCAAATTACGTCTGTTCAAGATGATAAAGAGCATATTTTAAAATCTTTAAAAGAAGCCGAAGAAAACGCTGATATCATTATCATTACAGGAGGATTAGGGCCTACAAAAGATGATATTACTAAAAATACTCTTGCCGAATATTTTAATGATACTTTAGTACAAAGTGATGCTGTTTTACAAAACATTAAAGAGCTTTGGAAAAAATATATCAAGCAGTCATTATCGCAAGTTAATATCGATCAAGCTTTAGTCCCTTCAAAAGCAACCGTTTTAATGAACCATTTTGGAAGTGCTCCAGGAATGTGGTTAGAAAAGGAAAACAAAGTATTTATATCGCTTCCAGGTGTGCCTTTTGAAATGAAGGCTTTAATGAATCATGAGGTATTGCCACGACTTCAAAAAGAATTTGTGCTGCCTTTTATACTGCACAAAACACTATTGGTCTATGGAGTAGGCGAAAGCAAGTTAGCCGAAAGAATTGAAGATTGGGAAGATAATCTTCCAGATTTTGTAAAACTTGCCTACCTTCCTAATCTAGGCATGGTAAGATTACGTTTATCTGCAAAAGGGACTAGTGAGGAACTTGTCATTGCTGAAATGAATAAGCAAATAGAGTTATTACTCCCTCAAATAGAAAAAGAGTTTGCTGGTTTTGAAGAAAATGGCGCACTTGAAGTTTTAATTGGGAAAAGACTCACAAATCTTGGTAAAACATTGGCAACAGCAGAAAGTTGTACAGGAGGAAAGATTGCAGAAAGGATAACAGTAAATTCGGGAGCATCAGTATATTTTAAAGGTGGTGTAGTGAGTTATGCAACCGAAGCAAAAATAGAAGTATTGAATATTGATGAATCTGTTATCAAAGAATATTCAGTAGTGAGTACTCAAGTAGCTGAAGCTATGGCTAAAAGTGTGCAAAAATTGTTTAAAACAGACTATGCGATTGCTACCACTGGAAACGCAGGACCAACAAGGGGAGATGAAAATGTTGAAGTTGGTACTGTATGCATTGCTATAGCTACGCCTAATAGGGTTTTTTCAGAAATATTTAATCTAGGAAACCATCGTACAAAAGTGATTAATAAAGCTGTAAATAAAGCTTTTGAAATGATTCAGAAAGAAATTTTTAAAAATTGATAAAATAAAGTTTGTCAAACACTAAAGAATTCGTAAATTTGCACCTCGTTTTAAAATAAACAATTTTTTAAAGTTAGATATCATGTCAAGAGTTTGTGAACTTACTGGAAAAAAAGCGATGGTTGGGAACAACGTTTCGCATGCAATGAATAAAACTAAACGTAAGTTTAATGCTAACTTACTTAAAAAACGTTTTTACATTCCTGAAGAAGATAAGTGGGTAACTTTAAAAGTTTCTGCTGCTGCATTAAAAACTATCAATAGAGTTGGTATTTCTGCTGCAATTAAAGACGCTAAATCTAAAGGATTTTTAAAATAATAGCCTCATAGTTTAAATAGTAGTACAATGGCAAAAAAAGGAAATAGAATTCAAGTAATATTAGAGTGTACAGAGCATAAAGAATCTGGACAACCTGGAACTTCTAGATATATTACAACAAAAAATAAAAAGAACACGCCTGATAGAATGGAGATTAAGAAATTTAATCCAATCTTAAAGCGTATGACAGTTCATAAAGAAATTAAATAATTTAGAGATTTTACGTAAGTAAAATTTCAAATGTAACACATTTGAATCATGGCAAAGAAATCAGTAGCATCATTACAAACTGGATCTAAAAGATTAACAAAAGCTATTAAAATGGTAAAGTCTCCAAAATCTGGAGCCTATATGTTTGTTGAATCAATTATGGCACCAGAACAGGTAAACGACTTTTTGAATAAAAAATAAGTTCTATTTTTTATTATCAAGATATTTAAAGCTGCTTTCTTTTAGAGAGCAGCTTTTATTTTATATTTACATGAGTTTTTATGACATTTCTTCAGACTTTCTTAAAAGGCAAGGATTTTGCTAACATGAAGATAGTTGAGTGTTCATTAAAGCACTAAAAAATAAGTAGAGTAGATGAGTTTTTTTAAAAAAATATTTTCTTCAGAAAAGAAAGAAACACTAGATAAGGGTTTAGAGAAATCTAAAACATCATTTTTAAATAAATTAAATAAAGCAGTCGCTGGAAAATCTAAAGTTGATGACGATGTTCTCGATAATTTAGAAGAAGTTTTAGTAACGAGTGATGTTGGTGTTAATACAACCTTAAAAGTTATTGATCGCATTGAGGCTAGAGTTGCAAAAGATAAATATCTAGGAACATCAGAATTAAATCAAATTTTAAGAGAAGAAATTGCAGGTTTATTATCCGAAACAAATTCTGGTGAAGCCACCGAGTTTACAATTCCAGATACTCAAAAACCATATGTAATTATGGTTGTTGGTGTTAATGGCGTCGGAAAAACTACAACCATTGGTAAATTGGCATATCAATTTAAAAAACAAGGACTGAATGTTGTTTTAGGAGCAGCAGATACCTTTAGAGCTGCAGCGATAGACCAATTACAAGTTTGGGCAGATCGTGTGGATATTCCTATTGTAAAACAATCTATGGGAAGTGATCCTGCGTCTGTGGCGTTTGACGCATTAGAATCTGGAGTGTCGCAAAAAGCCGATGTGGTTATTATTGATACAGCTGGACGCTTACATAATAAAGTTAACTTAATGAATGAGCTAACCAAGGTAAAACGAGTGATGCAAAAAGTGGTTGACGACGCGCCTCATGATGTATTATTGGTTCTTGATGGTTCAACTGGTCAGAACGCTTTCGAACAAGCAAAGCAATTTACTGCAGCAACTGAAGTAACATCGTTGGCAGTCACTAAATTGGATGGTACAGCCAAAGGAGGTGTAGTTATTGGTATTAGTGACGAGTTTCAAATTCCTGTAAAATATATAGGCGTTGGTGAAGGTATTGAAGATTTACAAGTGTTTAATAAATACGAGTTTGTAGATTCCTTTTTTAAATAATATATTTTCCTACTGATAAGGCAGTAATCCACTTTGAGATGAGTTATAACATCTATCATAATCTAACAATAAATGCTTCTCCAAAAGAAGTCTTTGATGCGGTATCTTTGCCGCAACATTTAGATAATTGGTGGACCTTAAAAAGTTCTGGTAAGCCAGAATTACATACTGAATACAACTTAAATTTTACCGATGAATATGATTGGTATTGCAAAGTATCTAAAGTAGAACCAAACAAATCCTTTCATTTAAAAATGACAAAATCTGATGACGATTGGAATCCTACTACATTTGGTTTTGATTTGGAAGAAACAAAGAATGGTACGTTGCTAAAGTTTAGTCATATAAATTGGCCAAAGGAGAACCATCACTTTAAACATTCATCGTTTTGTTGGGCTTTACTACTTAACGGCTTAAAAAACTATCTTGAAAAGGGAGAGATTATTCCTTTTGATAATAGGGATTAAACTTTTCATTATTCCTGAATAGGCAGGAAGCAACTATTATTACTTACACAATTTCATTTAAATTTTTACTATTTTAGTGGAAAACACTAACCATGCGTAACATCTTATTTTTTCTTGTAATTGCCCTTGTATTTTCTTGTAAAAATGACACATCTTCAACTGTAATAACAGAGAGGGAAATTCCTCCAGTTGTTAGAGACTCAACCGATTTTAGAGAGTTTCGAGTTTTAGATTCTAGATACATTAGTAAAGACGAGTTATGGAAATCTTTCAATAAGGATTTAGAAGATTTTTCGGAAGAGACTTATAATAATTTAAAATCTCTAATAATAGAGCAAGATATTCCAACGCTTCAAAAGCATATTGCTAATGGTGATTTATCTTATGAAACACTTACTAAGTTTTATTTGTATCGTATTAGAAAGTTTGACAGAGAAAATGAGTTGTCGTTAAATTCTGTTATATCATTAAATCCAAACGTGATTGAAGAAGCTAAAAAAGCGGATAATACTAGATTTGTAGCACCACCACATCCAATTTTTGGAATGCCAATTTTGTTAAAGGATAATATTAATACTTCAGGAATGAGAACAACTGCTGGTGCAGTAGCATTACAAGATAATAATGCGCAAGACGCTTTTATTACCGAACGCTTAAAAAGTAATGGCGCACTTATTTTAGGAAAAGCCAATTTAAGTGAATGGGCTTATTTTTTCTGTGGCGATTGTCCAAGTGGGTATAGTGCCATTGGTGGACAAACATTAAATCCTTATGGAAGGCGAACTATGGATACTGGAGGATCAAGTTCAGGAAGTGGCGTGTCTGTCGCTGCTAATTTCAGTGTTGGTGCTGTTGGCAGTGAAACGTCAGGTTCTATTTTGTCACCTTCCAGTTCTAATTCTATAGTTGGGTTAAAACCTACTATTGGTTTGTTGAGTAGAAGTGGAATTGTGCCTATTTCGTCAACTTTAGATACACCAGGACCAATGACTAAAAATGTGATTGATAATGCTATACTTTTGGATGCTATGAGTGGTTTTGACGATTTAGATTCAAAAGCAATTAAAAGTCAGGTTTTGAGTTATTCTGAATCACTTACTGAAAGTAGTATTAAGGGAAAACGATTTGGTGCTTTTAAGAGACTTATGGAAGATTCTTTATATGTGAATGCAATTAAAGTGTTACGTGACAATGGTGCTGAAGTTGTTGAAGTTGATGAAATTGATGTACAACGTTCAGGATTTATTAGCTTGTTAAATCTAGATATGAAAAAGGATTTGCCAGAGTATCTAGCTAATCATGCTGCAAAGGTTGTAGAAGTTACATCTGTTCAGGATGTGATAGATTTTAATAATTTAGATTCCTTAGATCGCGCACCTTACGGACAAAGACTCTTTAAGGGTATTGTAGACGACTCAGGAAGTTTGCAATATCTAGATTCAATTAAAACCGATTTAAAGACAAAGAGTAGATTGTATTTTGATACACCTATTGAGAAGCAAAATATTGACGGATTTTTATCAATCAATAATTTTCACGCAGGTTGGGCAGCCACAGCTGAATATCCAGCGTTAACGGTTCCAATGGGTTATCAAGAAAGTGGGCGCCCTAGAGGGTTAACGTTTATTTCTAAACCTTTGAGTGAAAAAACGTTATTGGAATGGGCTTATGTGTACGAACAAGCATCGAAGAAGCGAGTACCTCCAGTAAATTATAACTAGTTAACTAAGGTGCTTATCTTTTCCCAAAGGTCATTGTCAAAAGAAGAAAGCGCAAAATTTACATTATCAGCGGAGTTTCCCATTCTAATAATGACTAATTTCTTGCTAGGTACGATGTATATTTTCTGATCGTTTTTCCCCAAAGCACTATACATGTCGTTTGGAGCATTAGGTATTAATTTACCGGAAAACTCTAATTGACTTTGTGGTAAATGATATGTTGATTTTCCATTAAGCCACCATAAATACCCATATGCTTCATTAATATTTTGAGAAGTATTTATAGCGTCATTCAAATAATCTTCAGGGATTATTTGTTCATTTTCCCATTTCCCTTTAGCGTAGATTAAAAGTCCAAAACGAGCCATACTTTTTGCATTACTCCAATAGACATTAAAATCGTTATTCTGTACCCAAAATCCAGACATGCCAATTTTATTCTTTAGTTTAGAATTAAAGTAGTTCGTCCAAGTTTGATTGCTAGTTTGGGCGATCACATCTTGCAGCTTTACATATACATTATGGTATGCCCAACGGCTTCCAGCATCAGCTATATATTGTAAATCTTCAGGAGATGTACTATCACCTAAACTGTCATCTAAGCCAGAAGTCATAGATAGAAGGTTTTTGCAAGTAATAAGGTTTTCTTTATCTAGCGGAGCACTTGTCCACCCAGTTCCTATATAGTCTGATACTTTATTGTCAATATTTATTAAACCTTCCTCTTCAGCAATGCCAACAATAGCAGTGGTAAGTGTTTTTCCTGCACTAGCCCAATACCATGGTAAAGTTGAATTATGATCATTAAAATATTCTTCTACTACTATTTTGCCGTCGTGAAGTATTATAAAACTTTTAGTGTTTTTTTGTTCTAAAAAATCAAGAAGTGATTGTAAATTAGCTTCATTCCAATCTAATTCTTCTAAAGGCGTTGTTTCCCATTCATTTGATGTAATCGATGGAAAATAAATTTCAGAATTCGTTATTAAGTCTTCATTAATTATATCAGAATCATTGCTTGAAGAGCAATTAAATAATAGTACAGAACAAATAATAAATAGATAAAACTGCATATTTTTCATAAGTAGGGTTTTTAATAAGACTCTCAAATATATGAAAGGTTTAAATTAGATTGTATCTTTGCAAACCAAAATTAAGGCATGAGGACAAAGTCACTTAAAAAGAATAAAATCAACGTTGTAACATTAGGATGCTCTAAAAATGTTTACGACAGTGAGGTGTTGATGGGACAACTTAAAGCAAACAATAAAGACGTTGTACATGAAGAAGAAGGCAATATTGTAGTGATAAACACCTGTGGTTTTATTAATAATGCCAAGGAGGAAAGTGTAAATACCATCCTTGAATATCTTCAAAAAAAGGAGGAAGGCGATGTAGATAAAGTGTTTGTAACAGGTTGTTTAAGCGAGCGTTATAAGCCAGATTTGGAAAAAGAAATTCCTGATGTCGATCAATATTTTGGAACTACCGAATTACCTAGTTTATTAAAAGCTCTCGGTGCAGACTATAAGCACGAACTTATAGGTGAGCGTTTAACAACTACACCAAAAAATTACGCTTATTTAAAGATAGCTGAAGGTTGTGATAGACCTTGTAGTTTTTGTGCGATTCCTTTAATGCGAGGAAAACATAAATCTACACCTATTGAAGAGGTTGTAATTGAAGCTGAAAAACTAGCAGCCAAGGGTGTTAAAGAACTAATACTTATTGCTCAAGATTTAACCTATTATGGACTTGATTTATATAAGAAACGTAATTTAGCCGAACTTCTTGAAGCTTTAGTAAAAGTTGATGGTATCGAGTGGATTCGTTTGCATTATGCATTTCCAACTGGTTTCCCAATGGATGTGTTAGATGTGATGAATAGAGAGCCTAAAATTTGTAATTATTTAGACATACCATTACAACATATTTCCGATAGTATTTTAAAAAGCATGCGTCGTGGAACGACTCAAGAAAAAACGACAAAGCTGTTAAAGGAATTTAGAGCAAAAGTTCCTAATATGACGATTAGAACCACACTTATTGTTGGGTATCCTGGAGAAACCGAAGAAGATTACCAAAAGCTTAAAGATTGGGTAATCGATATGCGTTTTGAACGCTTAGGTTGTTTTACTTATTCACATGAAGAAAATACACACGCTTATAATCTAGAAGATGATGTGCCACAAGAGGTGAAGCAAGAGAGAGCAAATGAAATCATGGAAATACAGTCTCAAATTTCTTGGGAATTAAATCAAGAAAAAATAGGACAGGAATTTAAAGTAGTTATCGACAGAAAAGAAGGTGATTACTTTGTAGGTCGTACAGAATTTGATTCACCAGATGTAGATAATGAAGTCCTTATTGATGCTTCAAAAACATATCTAAAAACAGGAGAGTTTGCAACGGTAAAAATTACTGATGCTGCCGATTTTGACTTGTATGCAGATGTTGTTTAAACTATCTCTCTTTCTTTTTGTCAATTTTTTCAAGCTGCTTTGAAATCTTGAGAATTGCAGATTGAATTGATTTTTCAGGTTCAATAATATTGTATTCTCCCCAAAATTCTGGATCTGAAAATCCTGAAGCTTCATCAGTTAAAATAATTGTTGGCCTAATTTTATTATCTCTGTTTAGAGCAGTAGTAATGTTTTTTGTCCAATCGGTCACTGCCATTTCAATATTCAAAGTATAAATACTGCTAAATAGTTTTTTTCGCCATTTTACCCTAAAAGCCAATTGTACGTTGCTATAACTATAATACCACTTCCCATCAGGTGTCGTTTTATAATCAACACGATATGAAGCCTCTTCAGCTTCTACTCTAACCAATCTAGGTTTTTTTCTAAGAAATAGCTTTACTGCTTCATCTTTGTTTTCAACATTTAAGCTATAATTGGCACTTACTAAAGCAAAAGTTTCAGCATCAATATAAAGTTTGCCTCTATATAATGGTGTTACTATATTTGGTTGTTGCTCAAAATTCACAACATATACTTGACGGTCATTTATTTGAGTTGAATTACCAAAACTAAAATTGTAGTAATCAAATAATTCTTCATCAAATATATAATCTTGGTATTTAACTATGTCGGAATACAAAGCACTATAAGGACCTCCTTGTAGCTTTACAGCTAAAGTATCTAATCTAGAATAATTTGTGTTTTTTCTTGACTTTACTAACTCTACAGCATCTCTTTTAGAAGTTGAGTAAGGCTCTTTATAAATTTTAACAACAGCTTCGGCCAAAGAAGCATTTTTGTTGCGTTTTTTTATAGTCTCTCTATAAAAAGCAGTCATGAGAGTTTTGTTGTTTACATATTTTTCTTCACGATTTTCTAAGGTAGCTTTTACTAATGCACGAGCATCTTTTGGCACATTTATATTTACTTGTGATAGCTGTGTAGTAATAACATTTAAGGCAATAATAGTATTATCGCCTTTAAGACTTTGCAGTGATACTTCTTTAGTTTCATATCCAAGGAAAGATATTTTAACATTCTTTTCAGATAATGACTTAGGTACTTTTAAAGTAAATTCACCTTCTTTATTTGTTATAGTGCTAATATTTGAGTCCGTAACTGAAATATCAGCAAAAACTAAAGGGTCTTTAGTGTCGTTGCCAATAATACGACCTTTATACTCATCGAAAGACTGCGAGGTGTCTTGAAAATTTAAAGCATAAGAATTTTGATTAAAAACCAAAAAAACTAAAAGTATTAGTGATGAAGCGAGGCTTGTTTTACGTAGTTTTAAGTATCCTTTTTTCATGATAACTTTATTTAAATTTATTGTGAGAAGTAATAACTTATAAGTTACTAATTTTTAAATTTTTAACCTAATACATTCAAAAAATTAACACCTTAAAATTTAAAAGCTAACCCAATTTGTAGTGTGTTAAATTTTCTGTAGCCAGAATCATCTTCAAGAAACTTCGATAAGGCAAAATATGGTCTACCTTCAATATAAAAATTTGGAGTGATTTGATACCTTGCTCCAAACGTAAACCCAAACATAAACGAGTTATATAAATCGCTGTTTTCTGCCTCATCTAAATCTAATAAAACTTGACCTTCTGGACCAACAAAACCTGTAAAATCATTTCCTAAATCGAAATTTAATAATACAGGAAGGTGTAATAAATTTATGTTGTTTCTGCCTTGAAATTCAGTTGAAGAATAAATAATTTCTGGTTGTACACTAAAAATATCTGAGGTTGGAATGTTTACAAAAGCGCCAATATAGACACCAGATTTTTTTTGAACATTATCACTGGATTCATTGACCGTTTTATTATGCATAGAGTTTAAGCCTGCTTTTAGCCCAAATCCTATTTCTGGTATAATTATCTCTTCGTCTTGTGCAGAAATGTGTCCAACAAAAAACACTAAAACTGTTGCGAGTATTATTTTTTTCATAATTATCATTTTCAAGTTGAGTAAAGTTATACCATTAATTATTTTCTACAATGGTTCTAAAAGTTAAATTAACTCTTGGGTCTTTAATTTTTTTTGTTGGAGGTAATCGATGTAGCCAATGTTCTTGAGTTTTTCCTGTCATCACTAGTAGACTCCCATGTTCTAATAAAAACTCACATTTTTCTTTAGTTTCTTTATGTTTAAAAGCAAATTTACGTTCTGCACCAAAGCTTAATGAGGCTATAGCTCCATATTTTTTTAAATCTTTTTCGGCATCACTATGCCAACCCATTGTTTCTTCTCCATTATGGTATAGATTACATAGGCATGAGTTAAAAGTTTCCCCAGTTTTTAATTCAATTAGTTGTTTTAATTTTGATAACCCAGGTGTAAATGGTAAGGCTTTTTTAGTTTTTCCTGAATAGGTGTATTCAAACATTTTGTCTCCATACCAAGCGACTTTACGTTTGGTTATATAGTGTTTACCATAAACTGTAGCTTCGTCATGTTTCCAGTCTAAATTCTCTAGAAGATTAAAAAAAATGGTGTTAGCCAATTCTTCTGGAATAATTTGTCCATAATAATTAACCACACCATCTTTTGGTAGTAAGTTTTTTGTTTCGTCTATTGTATCATTAAAAAGTTTCACAGTTATTACTATTATATATTTGCTGGTAACGTATTTCTTATTTTAAATTTTCAATAAACAATAATGTAGATAATCGGTAATATTCTAATTCAAAGTCTTCTGCTGTTAAGTACTTGGTTGTTGTAATTGCAATCATTGTAGGAGTAACTCTATGGCTTCTTAAGGATTGTGACTCTTGATTGAATTTATAGAGTTTGGATTTTAAATACTTTTCAGTTTGAAAAACTTCATTATGGCAATCGAAAAAAATGTTATTATCCTCAGGATTTTCTCTATTTAAAAAACTAATTTTTTCTGAAAAATTGAATTCATTTGAGAAGTCATAAGTTCCTGTATCAGCTATTTTTTTGTAAAAATTCCAATAACCTTCTGGACTTGATGATTCTAAAATTCCTTTATCTATTAAATGCTGCTCAAAGTCTGAAAAAATTGGGTTTACTTTTTCTTTTTCCTCATCTGATAAGGAAATAATTAAACAATTATATAAATCTTTTTCTACTCTATCATATTTACTTAGGCAAGAATTTACCATAAGTCCAATAATTAATAATAGTAGCTTTTTCATAGATTAACTAACTACTGCTCAATATTAGTTTTATCTTCAACGTCATTTAAAAGAATTGGTTTTCCAAAACCTAATGCTTCCAGTTTTTCCATTTGGGTTTTAGCATCACCAACAACCATGTAATTCATTTTATTTACATCTAAATATTTATCAGCAAGTTGCTTAATATCTTCAACAGTCATTGCTTTTACAATAGCCTCTCGTTGTTTTGCATAATCATCTGGGAGATTGTAATTACTAATATTACTTAGCATACCTAATTTAGACCCTAAAGTTTCAAAAGCTCTAGCATTACTTTTAATCATAAATCCTTTGGTAACCTCTAAATCTTTTTCGGTATAATTTTTACCGTAATTTTCTACAATCTCTTTAACTAAACTAGCTGATTCTAATGTTACATTAGATCGAACTCCACTACTAATAGTAAAAGCACCTTTAATATTTGAACCAGAAAAACCAGAACCAATACCATAGGTATATCCTTTGCTTTCTCTAAGTTCTTGTGTTAATTGTGATGCAAATCCACCACCACCAAGGCGATAATTTAAAACACTGGCAGGGTAATAATCGGCATCGGTTGCCGCAAGAGCGGGATAACCAAATCTAATTATTGATTGTTTTGCATTTGGCACATCGTAAAAATATACTTTAGAAACTGTTGGGGCTTCAGGTGATGTAACCTCTGGAATAATTACCTCTTTAGCTTCCCATTTTTTGTTTAGATTTTTTAAAGATGTAACAACATTTTTTTGAGAAATATCTCCTACTATTTGAAAATTTGTAATAGTTGGAGAGATGTTGTTAGAGTAATATGTTTGCAGGTCTTCTATGGTAATGGTATTTACTGATGCTTCGGTACCAATATTATTTTTAGATAAAATATGATTGTCACCATACGTTAATTTTGCATATTCGATTGCAGCAATGCTATTTGGGTCTCCTTTTTGGCGTTGAATTTGGCTAAGTGTACTTTGTTTTAACAAAGCAAACTCATCAATATCCCAGCGAGGTTCTAATAACATTTCTTCCACCAAAACCATTGTCGCTTTATAATTTTTAGCAAGCGAATTACCTGAAATTGTAATAGCTTCATCAGATGCAAATGCGTTAATGGAGGCACCTAGGCTTTCAATAGCATTTTCTAATTCTTCTGGCGTTTTGCTTTTTGTTCCTTTAGTAAGCATGTCGGCCAATAAATTAGATACACCAATTTTATTAATATCTTCTAACAACATACCACCTTTAATTTGCATTCTGAATTGAACCAAGGGTACTTCATTATTTTCAATACCAAACAATTTCATACCAGATGATAAAGATTCTTTCCATACGTCTGGAACTTTTACATCTGGGCTCTCGCCATAAGCTGGTTCTACAGATCTATCAAAGCTTGAGGGTGTTCTTTCATAAGTTGCTACAATGCTTGGATCGAACTCTTCCTCAGCACCATCTACAATTTGTTCTTCAACAACTTCAGCTAAATCAGAACCTGCAAGTGCTAAATCTACTTGCCCTTTTGGTACAAAACTTGTCGCTACATAGTTTTGATTTTTAATATAGGCGTTATAAACACGCATCACATCATCTGCTGTAACTGCTAGTATTTTTTTAACATCTTCATTAATATATGATGGGTCTTCAGCAAATATTTTATATTGTGCCAATTGGAATCCTTTTCCTAAAACACTAGATAAGCCATTATAAAAGGTAGTTTCTTGACCAGCTTTAATTCTATCAAGATCTTTTTGAGGAATTCCTTCAGTTTCAAACTTTGCAAATGCTTCATTGATGGCGCTTTGTACATTATCTAATTTTATGCCATTATATGCAGTTACACGTAAAATGAATTGACCAGCTATTTCAGAATTATATTGAGACATTCGAACGTTACTTGTTAACTGATGTTCTTCAACTAGGGTTTTATAAAAAGGTGCTGATTTCCCTTCTGATAAATAACTTGCCAAAACACTCAATGCGTAAGAATCATCATGGTATTGGTGTACTGCAGGCCAAGTTAAAGTAAGCTGTGGCAATCTAGCAAAGTTATCTTCGTAATATAGTTTTTTAGTTTTTGATAGCTCTACAGGTTGTTTTGCCATTTTAGGAATATCTTCACCGCGTTTTATTTCGTTAAAATACTTCTCAACCCATTGTTTTGCTTGAGCAGTATCAAAATCACCTGCAATTGTTAAAGTAACATTATTAGGGACATACCATCGATTGTAAAAATCTTTCACATCTTGAAGCGTCGCATTTTGAAGATCTTCTAACGAACCAATAACTTGCCAACTGTATGGATGACCTTCAGGATATAAATTTTTATCAATAACGTATTGTGTGTGTCCATAAGGATTATTGTCTACACCTTGTCGCTTTTCATTTTTTACTACTTGTTTTTCTTTAGCTAATACAGGTTCAGTAACTGTATTAATAAAGTAACCTAGTTTATCTGCTTCAGCCCAAATCATTTTTTCAAGTGCATCTTTTGGTACTGTTTGAAAATAATTTGTGCGATCTCTACTAGTAGAACCATTTGCTCCAGAACCTCCAATTCGTGCACTCATTTTGTCTAAGCCGCCTTTTCCTAAGTTTTCCGATTCTAAAAAGAGTAGATGCTCAAATAAATGTGCAAACCCTGTACGTCCTTCAATCTCTCTAGCAGAACCAACATGACTTGTAAGTGCAACTGCAACTACAGGATCAGATCTATCAACATGGAAAATAACGGATAATCCATTATCTAAAGTGAATTCTTCAAATTCTACTTTAAATTCTTTGGTTTCTTCGGAATTATTTTCGTTAGCACAGGATGCAACGAATAAAACGAATATGATTAATAGTGTTTTAATTGATTTCATTTTGATTGATTTTTATTAATTATTTGCAAAGAAAACGGCGTTTACAAAAAATAGTTTTCCGTTTTCCCAGAAACTTCTAAAAAGTGTATTGTCTACCATATATACAATGCTTCCTCTTCCTTGGCGTTCTTCACCAAAAACTAGAGAATTTTTAAGTCCTTTTAAGGCATCCACACCAGCAAAACCAGAAACTTTGGTTACATTATCTCCAATATGAGCAACATTTGTACCTCCATCTAGTAAGCTATAAGATGTTGCGCCTAACTTCAAAGTAAAGTAATCATTAGAGTAACCATAAGCCATTGGATGTGTGTTATCTACTTTGGTTTTAAAAATAGCACCAGTAATCATATTTTTGGCAGATTCACGTTGTCTTTCAGCATAAGGAATTAAGTTGTTTGATTCTTTGTCATCGTCATCATTTTCATTGTATTCTAAACCAAAGCCTTTTTTACCTGCGAAAGTACTTAAAGCTCTTTCAATTGCTATTACTTTTCCACCAGCTCGCATCCAATCTTGTAATTTACTCATGCCACTGTCGTTAAGCATACTTCTGTAGCTCCCACTTGGTAGTATTAGCACATCGTATTCAGCAAGATTTACTCTGCCAAAATCTTCTGAATTAATAGACGTTACAGGATATTGTAATTGTTGCTCAAAGAAATGCCACGTAGCACCATAACTTAACGATGATGTGGCTTCACCAGAAATCATGGCGATTCTAGTTTTATTAATAAGTCTAACAGATGATGAACCCATATCTGGAAATGTATCAGAAAATCCAGTAGTAATTGCTGTTAATGGTTGCTTTTTATTTTGCGCAATAGTATTTAAAACGGATGTAAAATTGTCTATATGCGTATTATCTCGTTGAAGAATAATCAATGAACCTCTGTTAAATGTGTTCCCTTTTTGCGAAAAAGGTTTGTGGTTAAAGCGTACTTTGACGTTTTTATTCAATAAAGCAGTTAAAAATTTAGCGTCTTTTAATGAGTTCCAATCACTTACATAGCCATAAGCATTTGTTAAAGGAACAACTGTTGTTTTATTTATAGTATTAGTAGTATTTACTAAACTAGTACTTGCAATAGTCTCCAGCCCATAAGCATAAGGTAAACTCCATGCAGTAATATCATAAGTTAATGAATCACTTAATTTCGCATTTGGTTCAAATAATGCTTTTATCATTTTCCCTTTTGGTTGATTGGTGCTTACCACCAAATCGTTAGAAGATGTATTCATACTTCCAGAGGTATTAGTAGAATATTTATGTCCAGATATTTTTTTACTTGTTGCATAGCCATAAGCAATTTCATGTTTATCTAGTAAAGATTTTAAGGCACCTATTTTATCTGGATTTCCAGACATCACATAGCTTTTGTATTTTAAACCAGAATTGTCAAAGAATTTTTTAAATTCCTGAGTTAATCTTGTAGCATTTTTAGACGATATTTCTACAGTAGAAAGACCAGTTGTTGTATGATGGGCAACTCTATCCTTTAAAGTTAGTACATGGCCTTCAGCTGTTTTAATACCTAAACCACCACGACCATGACCAGCTTGTTCATATGTCATACCTATAGCTCCCATATATGTTGGATACGTATCTCCATAACTTGGGTATAATAAATCAAAGCTTTCACGTGTAAAATATAACCAGCCTTCGGCATCAAAATATTTAGCATGATTCTTTCCTATTTGTACTTGGAAATCTCTTTGCCAATCACTAATAATTTCATGAAATGGTTCTGCAGCAGGCGCAAAATAATAAGGATTGTTTATTCCTTGTTCATGGAAGTCTACATGAATATGCGGCATCCATTTATTATATACTTTTAATCTAGATTGAGATTCTATTTGAGAAGCCCAAGCCCAATCACGATTTAAGTCAAAAAGGTAGTGGTTTGGTCTTCCTCCAGGCCAAGGTTCAGAATGCTCGCTTGACTGCGGATCGATATCAAAAGGTGTACTTTTAGTTTCATTAAACCAATTAGCATAACGATCACGACCATCTGGATTAATACATGGGTCTATAATAACCACAGTATTTTTAAGCCACTCTTGTTTTTCAGTAAGTAATTTATAAATAGTACTCATAGAAGCTTCCGTACTTGAAGCTTCGTTACCATGTACATTATAGCTCAACCATACAATTGCAATATCATTAGAAGTAGCATTACCAGATAATAACCCAGTGCTTTTTAAATTGTTTTCTCTAATGGTTTCAAGGTTTTTCATATTCTCCTCAGAGGATATATAGGCAACAACTAGAGGTCTACGCTCATAGGTTTTGCCATAGTGTTCTAGCTTTACCTGATTTGGCATAGTAGAAGCAACATGTTTAAAATAATCTACAACTTGATGATTTCTTGAAAATTGAGTTCCTAATTCATAACCTAAAAACTCACTTGGCGTTTTTATTTGTTGAGCCATTGTAATGGAAACAGAACATAAAACGACTAATACGATTCTATAAAATTTTTGCATTATTGGTTGATTTTTAATAATAGTAACTATAAAGATATAAACACAAAGTGAACATTAGTGGTTTTAAGCATTTTTTTTACAAAAAATTAGCGTTTGCTCATGACAATTAAATTTTAGTCTTTTTTTAACCAATTGAAAATTTCAAATAGATGAAAGAGCAGTATATTTACAAAAGATTTGAAAGCTAACTATGCCAACCGATTGTATTCCGTTTAGAGACACTGACTATTTTTCTTCCTTAATATGTGATTACCTTGATGAACATCAAGAATTACAACCTTTTTATAATCGTTTTCCTAAAATAGAAAGTTTTAAAGACCAAATTGATGAGAAAGAAGCTAACTACGGTAATTCGAATCGAGATGTATTAGTTGCCACATTAAAAAAGCAATATAAGGGTGTTGAAGCATCAAAAGCTACACTTGATAATATTGAGTTATTACAACTATCAAATAGTTTTACAATAACTACAGGTCATCAACTCAATTTGTTTACAGGTCCTTTGTATTTTTTATATAAAATTATTTCAACAATAAACCTCACCAAAGAATTAAAAGCTAAATATCCAACATATAATTTTGTTCCAATCTATTGGATGGCGACTGAAGATCACGACTTTGATGAGATTAACTATTTTAATTTTAAAGGCAAAAAAGTTAAATGGCATAAAGAAGCTTCGGGAGGTGTTGGAGAGTTAGATATCAAAGGTTTAGATAAAGTATTTGAAACATATTCTAAAGAATTAGGTCAAGGCAAAAAGGCTGCTTTTCTAAAAGAATTATTTAAAAATGCCTATCTAAATCATCAAAATCTTGCTGAGGCTACAAGATATATAGCTAACGAGTTATTTAAAGATTTAGGATTGGTAATTATTGATGCTAATGACCAAGATTTAAAAAGACTTTTTGCACCTTATGTTAAAGAAGAGCTTTTAAATCAAACTTCTTATAAAGCTGTTTCTCAAACGAATTTAGAAATAAACGAATTATCAAATAACTATAAAATTCAAGTTAACCCTAGAGAGATAAATTTATTCTATTTAAAAGATGGTTTGCGTGAGCGTATTGTTGAGCAGAATGGTAATTATAATGTAAACGACACAGATATTTCTTTTACTGAACCTAAAATTTTAGAAGAACTAGATAAATATCCTGAGCGATTTAGCCCAAATGTGATTATGCGTCCATTGTACCAAGAAGTCATTTTGCCAAATCTCTGTTATATTGGAGGAGGAGGAGAACTCGCTTACTGGTTCCAATTAAAGGCTTATTTTAAAGAAGTTAAAGTTCCTTTTCCAATGTTATTATTGCGTAATTCAGCATTGATAAAAACTAAAAAGCAAACTGAAAAACTAGAAAAATTAGGAGTGTCGCTAAATGAATTGTTTTCTAAGCAAAATGATTTAATTAACCAACAAGTAAAACGATTATCGACTATAGATATTGATTTTTCAACTCAAAAAGAACATCTACAAAATCAGTTTAAAGCACTCTATAAGTTAGCAGAAGAAACCGATAAGTCATTTCTTGGAGCAGTTGCAGCACAAGAAAAAAAACAAATAAAAGGCTTATTTAATCTTGAGAAGCGATTGTTAAAGGCGCAAAAGCGAAAACTAGACAACCAAATTTCTCGAATAACCGAGGTTCAAAACCAATTATTTCCAGGTCAAAGTTTGCAAGAACGAAATTTAAATTTTTCTGAACTTTATCTTGAGTTTGGAGACCAATTAATCCAACAGTTAGTATTAAATTTGCAACCTCTAAGAAGTGAATTTTTAATATTAGAACTGTAACACATGCATAAGATAGATATTGAGCTTGTTGAAATGACCATGGATGTCATGAAATATGCTATCGATAGAATTTCTCACACTAAACAAAAAATAGGTAAACCACAAAAAGCAGAAGAGCTTAAGGCTTTGGTAGGAGAAACTATTACTAAGGAAGGAATTGGAGGAGAATATGCTTTTAATTTATGGAAGCAACATTTAGCTAAAGCCAATGTTCCTGTAGATCATCCACGTAATTTAGCTTTCGTTCCTGCTGCACCTACACGAGCAGCTGTGATGTTTGATTTGGTGACATCGGTTTCCAGTATTCATGGTGCTTATTGGATGGAAGGAGCAGGAGGTATTTTTTGCGAAAATGAAGCTATGAAATGGATAGTTTCATTAACAGGATTACCAGAAGGTGCTTTTGGAGTATTTACAAGCGGAGGAACTGCGGCAAACCTTTCTGCAATAGTAACAGCTAGAGAACATTGGAGAGAAGACGATACTTATAAAAGAGAAAAAGGATTAATTATCACGTCTATAGGAGCACACTCTTCAATAAAAGCAATGGCTAAAGTTGCTGATGTAGATATTCTATTAGTTGATACAGAAGAAAAGTTAACAGGAGCTGCGCTTCGCGAAACCATAGATAATTTAAACTTCCATCAACGTAAGCGTCTCTTTGCAGTAGTGGCAACAGGAGGGACTACTAATGCAGGAATTATAGATGACTTAGAAGGTATAGCTGAAGTTTGCGACACTGAAAGAATTTGGTTTCATGTAGATGCAGCATATGGAGGAGGAGCTTTGGCTGCCGATTCTGTTCGCCATTTGTTTAACGGTATAGAAAGAGCAGATAGTATTACAATAGATCCGCATAAATGGATGTTTTCACCTTACGATTGTGGTGCAGTAATATACAGACGTCCTGAATTTGCAAAAAGAGCACATTCACAAGAAGGATCTTATTTAGATATTTTTAAAGACGAAGGAGCACATGGTTTTAATCCAACCGATTATCAAATACAATTAACGCGTCGTGTACGTGGTTTACCGTTATGGTTTTCTTTGGCTTCTCATGGAACAGATCGTTACAAAGAAGCTGTAGAAAGAGGTATTGAGTTGGCACAAATTGCAGGAAGAATGATTGAGGAAGATCCAAATCTTGAATTGGTTAGGGAGCCAAGTTTGTCTTGTGTGCTTTACAGAAGAATAGGTTGGAAACCAGAAGACTATACGCATTGGACATATAAAAATCATAATAAAGGTTTTGCTTTGGTAACTCCAACAAAATGGAAAAACGGCAATACTTTTGAGACTGTTTCACGTTTTTGCTTTATAAATCCAGATACTACTGAAGAAGATATCCGAATGATTTTAGAGACTATGGCTGAAAATTAATTTTTAGTTCTTGATCATCAGTTAAAGCTAACCATTGATTGTATAGCTTATGGTAAGTTGTTCTTATTTGCTTTAATGTATTCTCATTTAAATTATTTGGAAATTCCAAATTATTGACTTTTAAAATATTTTTAAGAGCTTCAATAAAATGATCATTAAAACCACTATTCAATAATTCAACTTCTAGCATATTTACAATATGTTCGGTAATAATTGCGTCAGGATGTAAATTTTCTACTCTTACTGCAAAAGGACGTTGTTCTTTTGGTAATTCAAAATCTGCAACTGTATAACCATCATTTATGATTCCATAGAAAGCTTTATTGAATTTTAACGTAGACTCAACTGCATAATGAGCTAAATCGTGCGTTTCTAATCCACGATGTAATTTAGACCAAGTTGATGAGCCATCACTTCTAACGATGGTTAAAATAGAAGATTTAGTTGTGCTTTTTTTTAGTGTGATAGTCATCAATTCGTTTGTTAAAAACTTGTAGAAAAGTAATAAAAAATTCCAATTTAAAAGTTGCTAAAAAACAGCAAATGATTACTTTTGCACATGCAACACGACAAGGTATTAATTTTAGACTTCGGATCGCAATATACACAGCTTATTGCACGTCGAGTTAGAGAACTCAACATTTACTCCGAGATACATCCATTCAACAAAGTTCCAACAAACATAGACGATTATAAAGCGGTCATCTTATCTGGAAGTCCATTTTCAGTTAGAGGAGATGAAGCTTTACACCCCGATCTTTCAAATATAAGAGGCAAAAAACCCTTATTAGGTGTTTGCTATGGTGCTCAATATTTAGCGCATTTTTCTGGCGGTAATGTAGCGCCTTCTAATACACGCGAGTATGGTCGTGCAAATTTATCTTATGTAAAAGAAAATGAAGATTTCTTTAAGGGGATTTCTCAAGGTTCGCAAGTTTGGATGAGTCATAGTGATACTATAAAGGAATTGCCTACCAATGGTGAATTGCTAGCAAGTACACACGATGTGCAAAATGCTGCATATAAAATAAATGGAGAAACAACCTTTGCTATTCAATTTCATCCAGAAGTATATCATTCAAAAGATGGAAAACAATTATTAGAAAACTTTTTAGTAAATATAGCTAATGTCAATCCAGATTGGACACCAGATTCATTTGTAGAAGAAACCGTCGAAGCCTTAAAAGCTAAGATAGGCAACGATAAAGTGGTTCTTGGTTTATCAGGTGGTGTTGACTCCACAGTTGCTGCAGTTTTGCTAAACAAAGCAATTGGAAAGAATTTGTATTGTGTGTTTGTAAACAACGGATTACTTCGTAAAAATGAGTTTGAAAATGTATTGAGTCAATATGAAGGCATGGGACTTAATGTAAAAGGTGTTGATGCTTCGGCACGCTTTTTGGATGCCTTAGCTGGAGAAAGCGACCCAGAGAAAAAGCGTAAAGCAATAGGTCGCGCGTTCATTGAAGTATTTGATGATGAAGCGCATTTAATTGAGGATGTTACTTGGTTAGCCCAAGGCACCATTTATCCTGATGTGATTGAAAGTGTTTCGGCAACAGGAGGACCAAGTGCTACTATTAAAAGTCATCATAACGTTGGTGGATTACCAGATTTTATGAAACTAAAAATAGTAGAGCCTTTAAAAGCACTATTTAAAGACGAGGTAAGACGTGTAGGTGCTTCTATGGGAATTGATCCTGAGTTATTAGGTCGCCATCCATTTCCTGGACCTGGTTTAGCGATAAGGATTCTAGGTGATATTACGGCTGAAAAAGTTCGTATATTACAAGAGGTAGATCATATATTTATTAGTGGTTTAAAGCAGTGGGATTTATATGATAAGGTTTGGCAAGCTGGAGCCATGTTGCTTCCTGTAAATAGTGTTGGCGTAATGGGTGACGAACGTACGTATGAAAAATGTGTCGCTCTTAGAGCAGTTGAAAGTACTGATGGTATGACAGCTGACTGGGTAAATTTACCTTATGAGTTTTTACAAAAAACATCAAATGATATAATAAATAAAGTGAAAGGCGTTAATAGAGTAGTATATGATATAAGCTCGAAGCCACCAGCAACTATTGAATGGGAATAAATATATGTGACTAGGGTGTGTCTAAATCTATACAAGCCATAATTAACGTATATACATTTAAAAATAACACATGAAGAAGTTTTTAATCAGTTTAAGTTTTTTAATTCTTTTTAGTATTTCTGCTAAAGCACAAGACTATAAAACACATAAAGTAAAGATTGGCGAAACTATTGAGAGTATTGCAAAAATATACAAAGTAACTCCTTACGATATTTATGCTTTAAATCCTGATGCTAAAAACAGCCTTCAACCTAACATGGTAATTATTATTCCAGAATCTAAGGTGTTAGAAAACCCAGTGGAAGCTCAAGTAACAAAACTGGTTGGTTATAAAACTCACAAAGTAAAGCGTAGAGAAACATTATACAGTATAAGTAAGATATACAATGTTACTGTTGATGATTTAAAAAAGCATAACAATAGATTATATTCTGAAAACCTAAGAAAAGGCGATAGAATCAACATTCCTAAGTACGATAAAGTTACTGCTACCACTAATTTAGAAAATACTATTAGAGGTTACAAAGTAGAACCTAAAGAAGGGAAGTGGCGAATTGCTTATAAATTTGGAATTACCGTTGACGAATTAGAACGTTTAAACCCTAAAATGGCAGATACTTTACAAGTAGGTCAAGAAATTAATGTGCCTAATATTGCTAATAACGAACAAAAGATTGTAGATGAAGAGTTTGGGTATTACACTGTTGTACCAAGAGAAGGTTTTTTTGCTTTACAACGTAAGTTAGGGTTAACTCGAGAAGAAATTGAAATTTTAAACCCTGAGTTAAAGGAGGGAGGTTTAAAAGCAGGTATGATTATTAAAGTACCAAAAGATGTTGATGATAATAGTGGAGAAGAAGATGTAACTCGTTCAGTGTTAATTGATAAAATTAATAATTACGAAACAAAAAATTTAGCGGTAATGCTACCTTTTAGGTTGGATCGTGTTGATATGAATGCTACTGAAGATATAAAGAATATGTTAAGTAACGAAAATTCGTTAACAACCATAACAGTAGATTTTCATACAGGTGTTTTAATGGCTATAGATTCTCTTAAACAGTTAGGTATATCTACCAAGTTGGATGTGTATGACACTAAAAATAGAGAAAGTGAAGTAGCCAATATTTTAAACAGCAAAGATTTTTCAAATTATCATGCTGTAATTGGGCCTTTTTTTCCTAATAATTTTGATCGCGCAGCTGGAATGTTGCGTCGCGATAATGTACCAATCGTGTCTCCAGTAATGCAAGCTAGTAATTTGTATAATAATGTATTTCAAACTGTTCCAGCAAATGAATTAAAACGCAAGCGCATTGTGGAATTTGTAAAGAAATTAGATACAGTACCTAGTCGTATTTTAATTATTTCTGATCAAAAACATCGCCATGAAAACAATCTCTTAGCGCAAGAATTTCCAGGAGCTAAACAAGTTTTTTCTCGTGTTGATGAAGAAACTAAAAAAGACCAATTCTATATTTTGAAGGATGATATAGAGAAAGAATTTAGAGAAGGTCTTAATATGGTATTTCTTGAATCTGATAACGAAGGGTTTATATCTAACGTAACAAGTATGTTATCTGGATTTATTGGCTTTGATGAAGAGTTAGAAATAGAGCGTGAAGTTGTGTTATTAACAAGTGATAAGAGTGGAGCTTTTGACCGTGATAACGTATCTAATATTACTTTATCTAAACTTAAGTTTCATTACCCATCGCCTAATAGACCAATAAATCAAGATCAAACAGATAGTTTTGTAAAAGCATATCAAAAAAAGTTTTACACCACTCCAAATCGTTATGCTATTAGAGGGTTCGATTTGACTATGGATGTGCTTTTGCGTTTGGCAACTGCCGACGATTTATATGATGCGTCTTCCAATGATATTGAAACCGAATATGTCGAGAACAAATTCCGTTATGGTAAAAAAATGTTTGGAGGTTATTATAATGAAGCTATTTATATTGTAAAGTTTGATAATCTTAGAATTGTTGAGGTAAAACAATAATAGTAATTATTCTTGCGTTTTTTCTGTAATTGATTACTATTCTATGTACAAATTATTAATTGCTTGTTTAGTTTCTGTAACTTTGTTTCAAGATAGTCCTACCATTAGTTGGGATTTAGATAACCGATTAGAGTGGAGTGATTTTAGGGGCGAACCAAGACCTAGTAATAATTCAGTGGCTGTTACAGCTTCAGGAATCACTTTTAGTTACTCTACAAAGAAATCAGATACACGATTAGTAGACTATAATTATAATATACGTGCCGATTTCTACCCAAACAGATCTTGGTATTTAAAAGAAAAAGCAGATAATAATATTTTGAATCACGAGCGATTACATTTTGATATTACCGAACTTCATGCACGTATGTTTAGACAGCGTATTGAAAAAATGAAGTTTACAATGGATATTGATAATCAAATGAATCGTTTACATAAGACCATTAACAAAGAATTGGAAGCATTGCAAAATAAGTATGATGCAGAAACAAGACATTCTCAAGACCTCGAAAAACAACAAGAATGGCAAATAAAAATTATTGAAGCACTTAATAAGTTGTCTCGATACAGTTCATAATGCTTAACCAAAACCAAAGCAAACAATTTCTAGTAAAACTAGCCAACACCAAGATGCCTTATGGTAAATATAAGGGTAAGTTCATGATAGATTTACCCGAGTATTATGTGGTTTGGTATAGAAACAAAGGTTTTCCAAAAGGGCAAATAGGTGAGATGTTAGCAACTGTTTATGAACTAAAAGCTAATGGACTAGAAGAGTTGGTAAGAAACATTAGAAGAACGTCTTAATTATCTATAGAGTGTTTAATACTTGGCTTGTTGGTAGAAGCAACATGGTCTATTTTCCATTCGTCGCCATATTTTTTATAAATAGCTGTCCACGAAAAATGGGTTTCTTCCTCAATTATATTTTCAGTTGAATCTTTAAAAGTAACAGTGACTATTTTATCTACAATGGTATATGCCATACTACCATCATCTGAAAATTTAATAATAGGCTCGGACACATCATCCCATTTTACAAACTCTACCGACGAAAAATAACTATTGTATCTAGCAATAGTAGCATCTTTTGTTGGCTTACTGATCTCACCTCTATTAACCGAAATAAAATTTTTAGAGAGCTGATTTGCAAACGCCATAGAATCTTTATTAAAGTGATACTCTCTTTGCGCATGGTGCAACTTTAATATGCTAGCTGTTTCTTTTTCAATAGAGAAGGGTTGCTGCTTGTTACAAGAAACACATACAATAATTACAAGGCTTAATAGATAGGGTTTTGTCATAGCTATGATTTAACTATAAAGTTAATTAATTTAAGTGAATGCAATTTTTGGCGGTTAGTTTAACGTCTATGCATAAATGTAGTAGCAGTTTTAGAAACCATTACTTTCAGCTAATTTATAACTTTTATTATATGTAAGTTTTTTGTTTGTAGCACTTTGTCTGCTATTACATTTATACCTTGTTGGCAACTGGCTTTTTATTATTTTTCTTTCCAATAATCAATTAAGGCATCAATAGACTCTTCTTCATTTTTTTTGTCGTAAAAAATCGTATTATCAAGGACTTTTACTTTTTGAGCATAAATTACGGCTTGGTTGAAGTTTTTACTTTGAGCTAATAACTTAGCCTTGGTCCAATACAAATGCCCTTTAATGTAATCCCTTGGATAGAATTGCTCATTCCATTCAGATCTAGAGTTCATTATTTTTTCAGCTTGATTTATCCAGGACATAGCTAAACTATCATTTGAGCGTATTTGTAACAAATGTTCTGCGCCTTGTAAATATACTATCCATTTGATATATTCGGATTGTTTGCTCGCTCTTAATTCCACTTCTTGCTGAAACTGAATAAGGTAATTAGTTTCAAATGGAATTTCTATTTCTAGATACTCCCAATTTAAAATTATGCTCCCAAATTTAAATCCAACTTGATTAATAGAATAAGTTAAATTTTCTGTTTGATTAGTATTTCTTTTTGGCAAAATATCTATTCTTAAAGCATCTTCATCCTTATTGTATTTAAATGCTCCCCATTGTTTGTGGATTTTATTGAATATTATAGTCCATCTATCGTTTTCTTTTGGAATTTAAAAAATGCATATTTTCCACTATCCAGTGATGTATTATTAATTGTAATGGATGAACTAAACTCAACAGTAGTAGCATTGTTGGCACCAGCTCTCCATACTTTGTTATAAGGAACTAATTCTCCCCAAATCTGTCTATTTTTTAAAGCCGGACTACCATACTTAATGTTCACTTCAGTATAACCTATTTTTTGATATATTGCTTTGTCAGGACTTACTCTTGGTACCAATCCAATTTGATACTGTCCAAACGCTATCTGTGATATAAACATCAGAATTAGGGTTGAAGTAAATTTGTTCATATGTATCTAATAGTTTTTAAGAATATACATACCAGTTATTGCTCAAAATTACGTAATTAAATTATTCTTATCTCTAGAAATTGGTCTGAAAGGATTAAAATTGAGCTTACAATCATAATGATTAGATATGTTGCCAATTGAAATTTCCAACGGAGTGAATACTTTTTTGAAATTTTATATACCAAAAAGAATAAAAGTCCACTAACTATTATTGATAGTGTAAAGGTTCCAATTCCTAAATACTGACTTACACGTCCTTCATCATTCGCGTTTATAAAATTCATTAGTCCCGCTAAAACCCTCATATAAAATGCTGTGAAAAGAAATGGATAAAGGTATTTGTTCCAGTCTCGCTTTTCCAGAATAATAAAGACTACAAGCGCTTGTATTATTGTAATTATTGGGCCTGATATTGAAATGAAAGCCTGATGTAGTTCGATTGGGGTTTCACTTTCTATTGGGTAAGTTACATTTAGTTGCATTATTGTTTTATATCCTAATAATTCACTTGTAAGCCAATGAGTAAATTCGTGAATTAACCATGTAAACATAACAGCTACAATTCCTGCGGCTAGGTATTTTCCATTTATTTTTTGGTTGTTCATCCGTCAAATATTGAAGATTCATTTTTGTGTACATCAATACTCGGACAAATTATGTAAAGTTTAAAAAGTATGATGCCGACAATGTTACGTCAATAATGTGACAATGATTATAACAGGTTGATTTTTAGCTTTATATCTAATTCTGATTTATTTGTTAGACTTATTGCATTTTTAATGGTAATAAAGACATTGATACAAATTAAAGTAATTAAAAGAAAAATAAGTAAAGGAATATTAGTTTGTAGCCAATTTTGTATAAAAGGACTAATTATCAATAGAATACAAGTGACAACAGTCCAAATTACTTGAATACTTAGTATATCTCTTCCAAGTGACTTTGTTTTTTTATTTTTGCTTTTGAACGTTAAAATTGCAGGTAAAATTATGTTTCCAAAAGGAATGATGAAAAATGATAGTGTAGCTATATTGATGATTTTGATTTCAGGTAAATTTAGCTCATTCTTTAGAAGAGTTTCAGGTTTAATATTAAATGCTTTTGCTATAGCTTCTAGAGTAAAACCTTTTAAGCTATTTCCGTTTTCGATTCTTTGGATGGTTCGCAATGATAAACCTGACTTTTCAGCAAGTTGAGTCTGAGTCAAATTATTTTTTTCTCTATAAAATTGAACCTTGTTTTGCATTAGTTAAACTTTGTTTTAGCTTGTTGCCAATGTTTTTTACAGATATGCGCGTTTTAATGACTTATATCCGACGTTAAACGAAGTTAGCTATTTTTTGTCAGAAAATCAATACGTTCACCTGCTTATATATGCCAGTAGAAAAGGTTATTAACAATAGCTTATAAATAACCTAAAGCAAAGCCTAAATAAGTGTAGAAATTTTGTAAATTTGCCTGCGTTTAAAAGCGCAACATGACTACAGCAACTAAATATATTTTTGTAACAGGAGGTGTAACCTCATCACTCGGTAAAGGTATTATCGCAGCATCTTTAGCCAAATTACTTCAGGCTCAGGGTTACAGGACTACCATTCAAAAATTAGATCCATACATAAATGTAGATCCAGGAACATTAAACCCATACGAACATGGAGAATGTTATGTCACTGATGATGGCGCCGAAACCGATTTAGATTTAGGTCATTACGAACGCTTTTTAAACGTACCAACCTCACAAGCTAACAATGTTACCACAGGACGTATTTACCAAAGCGTGATAGAAAAAGAGCGTCGTGGTGAATTTTTAGGAAGAACAGTACAAGTGATTCCGCATATTACAGACGAAATTAAAAATCGAGTTCAAATATTAGGTAATTCTGGCGATTACGATATCGTTATTACCGAAATTGGTGGAACTGTTGGTGATATAGAATCTTTACCTTATGTTGAAGCTGTACGTCAGTTAAAATGGGACTTAGGAGAACATAATGCTATTGTGATTCATTTAACCTTAGTACCATTTTTATCGGCAGCAGGTGAGCTAAAAACAAAACCAACACAACACAGTGTAAAAACTTTGATGGAAAGTGGAGTGATGGCAGATATTTTGGTATGTAGAACAGAACACGAATTGCCTGAAGATTTACGTCGTAAATTAGCATTGTTTTGTAATGTTAGGGAAGAAGCAGTTATACAATCTATTGATGCATCAACCATTTATGATGTACCAAATTTAATGTTAGAACAAGGATTAGATAAAGTTGTCCTTAAAAAATTAGAATTAAAAAGTGATACACCAGACCTAACTCAATGGAATGAGTTTTTATCGCGCCATAAAAATCCAAAAGGCGAAGTTACTATTGGCTTAATTGGTAAATATGTTGAGCTTCAAGACTCATACAAATCAATTTTAGAAGCCTTTATTCATGCAGGAGCCGCAAACGAAGTAAAGGTAAATGTAGAGTCTGTACATAGCGAGTATTTAAATGCTGAAAATATAAAACTTAAGCTATCACATTTAGATGGTATTTTGGTAGCTCCTGGTTTTGGGGAACGTGGTATAGAAGGTAAAATTGCAGCTGTAAAATTTGTTCGTGAGCAAAATATCCCATTTTTAGGGATTTGTTTAGGAATGCAAATGGCAGTCATAGAGTATTCTAGAAACGTTTTAGGTATTGCTGATGCCAATTCAACCGAAATGGAAGAAGCAACTACCAACCCTGTAATTGACCTTATGGAAGAACAAAAAAATGTAACCCATAAAGGTGGCACTATGCGTTTAGGAGCTTGGGACTGTCAGTTACATGAGGGTAGTATAGCAGCTAAAGTGTATGGTACTAACATGATTGAAGAACGTCATAGACATAGATACGAATTTAATAGCGACTACCGAGAGCAAATAGAAGCAGCAGGTATGAAAGCTACTGGTGTAAATCCAGAAACTGGCTTGGTAGAAATTGTTGAAATCCCAACACATCCTTGGTTTGTTGGTGTTCAATACCATCCAGAATATAAGAGTACAGTTGCTAGTCCACACCCTTTATTTGTGGCATTTGTAAAAGCGGCACTTAAATATTCTAAGGCTAAAAACAATGTCAGTATGGCATAATTAAAACAATGGATAGCTTTTTGTTAGGTAAAAACTATATTTGTCCTTCCTTAAAAAAGAAGGAATCTTTTTAAAAAGACAACAGTAATACATGGAAGAAAAAAAATTAGACATTAATTCAATCATAGGTTTTGTACTTATTGCATTGATATTGATATACATGCTCTATCAAAATCAACCTACTCCTGAAGAATTGCAAGCACAGGAAGAAGCAAAACAAGCACAAATTGATGCTCAGAAAAAAGCGGAAGAGGTTAAAGATGAATTTCAAGCAACACCATCCGACTTTACAGCAACGCAAACAAGTGATTCTACAAAACTAGCAGATTTACAAAATAAAATAGGGTCATTTGCTTATTCGGCTTCTTTACCATCTGCTCAAGATGCAACAACTGTTTTTGAGAATGAAGTATTAAAAATTATAGTTAATAATAAAGGAGGCTATTTTGAAGAAGTAAAACTTAAAAAGTTTACAAACTACGATTCTGTTCCTGTATATTTAATAAAGGATAAGAATGCGTTATTCAATCTTAATTTTGGAACGACAGATAACAGAACTTTAAACACTCAAGATCTTTATTTTCAACCAACCCTAACTAAAAATGGTGATAACCAAATACTCTCAATGAAATTGAAAGTATCTGAAACACAATTTTTAGAGTATAGATATGAGCTTAAACCTAACGATTATATGTTAGGTTTTTCTGTTAGATCACAAGGGTTGAGTAATGTAATTAATGGGTCTCAAGATGTTCGTTTAGATTGGAAACTAAAAGGAAGACGACATGCTAAAAGCGGTTCTTATGAAAATCGTTACACACGTTTAACATATCAATATGAAAATGGTGATAAAATAAGTAAGTTATCACAAGCTGGAAATGACGAAGAGGTTGAAGAAGATGTAAACTGGCTATCATACAGACAACATTTTTTTAGCTCAATTTTATTAGCAGATAAACCATTTAAAACAGCATCTTTAAAATCTGAAACGTTGCTATTAGATGAAGAAGTTGATACGCTTTACACTAAAAGTTATGCAGCATCTATTCCATTACAATTAAATGGAGGTGAGTTAAATGAATCTATGAATATGTATTATGGACCAACAGATGGTACCATTTTAAAAACATATGATAGAGACTTAGAAGATAGTATTCCTTATGGATGGGGAATTTTTGGATGGATTAACAAAAACTTATTTATTCCTTTATTTGGCTTTTTAAGCGGTCTTTTTCCTTACGGAATCGCTATTATTATTATGACCATTGTGGTTAAATTAGTTTTATCTCCAGTACTATATAAATCGTATTTATCGCAGGCTAAAATGAAAATTTTAAAGCCTGAGATTACTGAGCTTAGCTTAAAGTACAAGGACAATCCAATGAAAAAGCAAAAAGAAACAATGGCGCTCTATAGTAAAGCAGGAGCAAGCCCAATGAGTGGTTGTTTACCTGCACTATTGCAACTACCAGTTTTATATGCCTTGTTTATGTTTTTTCCAACTGCGATTGAGTTACGTCAAAAAAGTTTCCTTTGGGCAGAAGATTTGGCATCGTATGATACAATTGCTGAATTGCCATTTAGAATTCCATTATATGGAGATCACGTAAGTTTATTTCCAATATTAGCATCTGTAGCTATTTTCTTTTATATGAAAATGACTACTGGGCAACAAGCTGCATCGCAACCAACACAAGAAGGTATGCCAGATATGCAGAAAATGATGAAGTATATGATTTATCTCTCACCAATTATGATGTTGGTGTTCTTTAATAACTATGCAAGTGGATTGAGTTTGTATTACTTTATCTCTAACTTAATTACCATTGGTATTATGTTAGTTATTAAGAATTACATCTTAGATGAAGATAAGATTCATGCTCAAATTCAGGTAAATAAACAAAAACCTAAGAAACAAGGAAAGTTCCAAAAGCGAATGGCAGAAATGATGGAGAAAGCAGAGGAACAAAAACGACAACAACAAAACCGAAAAAAATAAGGTTAATAACTATTGAAAAAGCTACCATATTGGTAGCTTTTTTATGTCTACAATTTTCGTAAAATTGTAACGTTAAACACTTATAAAATCTATGTAAATGTATATAAGATTCACATTTCTACTAATTATTCTTAGCTCTTTTGTATTTGGTCAAGAGGTTAATCAATTTGACTCTGAAGGAAAGCGCCATGGTATTTGGAAAAAGAATTTTGAAGGTACAAATCAAATTCGCTATCAAGGCACCTTTGATCACGGAAAAGAAGTTGGAGAGTTTAAGTTTTATAAACTTGTTAAAAAGAAAAGCGTTTTAACTGCTACTAAGATGTTTAATACTAATGACGATACTGCTGAAGTTAAGTTTTTGGCATCCAATGGAAAGGTGATTAGTGAAGGGATAATGAAAGGGAAGCTATATATAGGTAAATGGGTGTATTATCATAACAAGTCTGATAAGATAATGACTTTAGAAAATTACAATGATAATGGAGAATTAGAAGGAGAAAAGTTGGTGTATTATAAAGAAGGTACAGTTGCTGAGCGTGCTAATTTTGTTGCAGGGAAACAACATGGAAAATCACTTTGGTATTCAGTTAAAGATGTTATTTTAAAAGAGTTTATGTATGATAAAGGGGAACTTCATGGAATTGCTAAATATTATAGCCCAAAAGCAGAATTGCTTGCTGAAGGTAGATATGAGCGTGGTAAAAAAGTAGGAGTATGGAAGTATTATGAAGAAGGAAAGCTTACAAAAGAAACTAATTTTAGCGCTCCCAAAAAGAAAGAAAAACAATAAAAAAAGCTCCTTTATAAAGGAGCTTTTTTCGTAAACCTGACTAGGGCTTACTTCTAACTAAACTAAACTTTGTTTATTCAAATCAATTATAATGTTTTAATCTAAGTTTGGTAATACAACTTTGTCAATTACATGAATGACACCATTTGCAGCTTGTACATTCACTTTAACAATATTGCTAACTCTACCGTTAGAATCGGTTAGAGTAGCTCCTCCTGTAACATTAGCCGTAATGTCACCGCCTAATGTTCCAACAGTCATGTCATCCATTAAATCTTCTGCACGTACATTAGCCGTAGCTACTGCATGATGGTCTAAAGTTGCTTTTAATGTTGGTTCATCGATATCACCTAAACTAGTAGCTCCAAGTTCTGTTAATAAAGACCCGAACGCATCATTTGTTGGAGCAAATACTGTAAAAGGTGCTGGACTTGTACCAATATTAGTTGAAAGCGTTGATACGTAATCAAATGTTAAATCATCTCTTGTTAATGCTGCAACCAAAGTTGTAAATGTTGGATCTGCTACTGCAAAATCAACTACTGTCGGTAAATCTATTACAGCATCTACTGCATGAATTACACCATTTGAAGCAACTACATCTGCAGCTGTTACGCTTGAGTTTCCATTTATAGATACACCACTATCTGTATTAATGTACATACTTAAGTAGTCCATTGTACCATTAAATGTTGCGGCTGTATTTATGTACATGTTTTCTAATCCTGAAGACATTGCTGTGGCACCAGGAATAACATGGTTAGATAATATTTGGTCTAAGCTATTTGAATTTGGATTTGTAAATGCACCAAAGGCTGTGTTGTCTGGAGCAAATACAGTGAAATCTCCTGGAGTTGATAGTAAATCTGTAAACGTTGTACCATAAGAAGTCAATGAACCTACTAAACTTGAAAAGTTAGGATTTGCCACAGCATGATCAACAATAGTAGGTAAGCCTATTACAGCATCTACAATATGAATAATACCATTGGTAGCTTCAATGTCTGGAGTCGATACATTTGATACACCGTTTAAAGTAACTCCTGATGACGTATCAACAAACATGCTTAAATTTAAATTGCTTCCTGATTTTGTTGCTAAAGTATTTATATACGTTGTAGTAAGTTCAGTAGACATTACGCCACCTGAAACTACGTGATTTAATAATACCTGAGTTAATACATTTACAGGAACATCATCTAAACTAGCAAATCCGTTAGCAGATAAAAAGTTCATAAATGCTGTATTTGTTGGTGCAAAAACAGTATAATCTCCAGGATAACTCATAGTTTGTACTAAACCAGCCTTACTTAATGCATCTACTAAAATGCTCAGTTCAGGTGTATCTATAGCAATTCCAGCAATGCTAGGTTGTTGGGGCAATATAACTTTATCAATAACATGAATTACACCATTTGCTGCTTGTACATCAACTACAACTATATTACTTACTCTACCATTCACATCAGTAATAGTAGCACCTCCAGTTACATTTCCAGTCACATCACCACCAAGAGTACTAATTGTCATATTATCTGTTAGAGCTGAGGAACGAACATTAGCACCTGCAATAGCATGCAAGTTTAAAGTTGCTTTTAAAGTTGGTTCGTCAATATCTCCAAGTCCAGAAGCTCCAAGTTCTGTTAATAAATCTCCAAAAGCATTATTTGTTGGAGCAAAAACTGTAAATGGTGCAGGAGCAGTTCCTGCAGGTGTTGAAAGTGTCCCAACAAAGTCAAAAGTTAAATCGTCTCTAGTTAGAGCTGATACTAGTGTAGAAAAAGTTTGATCTGCTAAGGCGAAATCAACAACAGTTGGTAAGCCTATTACTGCATCTACTATATGTATAACACCGTTTGATGCCTCAACATTAGCAGTAGTTACATCTGATACACCATTTAAAGTTACACCTGCTGAAGTATCAATATATATACTAATGTTTTCTCCAGTAGTAGTTTCTCTAGCCATAGTTTTACTGTAAGAAGTAGATAAATCTGATGATCTTAATTCACCTTGAATTACATGGTTTAATAATATTTGAGTCAATACGTCAGTAGGAACATCGCTTAAGCTTGAAAAGCCGTTGGCAGATAAAAATGCCGCAAATGCATCGTTTGTTGGAGCAAAAACTGTAAATGGTCCGCCTGAAAGTGCTTCAGGTAAGTTTCCGTCTGCAGCTAGTAATGCATCTACTAGGATACTTAGTTCTGGTGTTTCACTAGCAATGCCTACTATGTTAAGTGTTCTAATAACCTCTGGATTGTCATCATCTTTGTTACAAGATGTAAATATTATTGACGCAAAAAGGGCAATAAGTAATACGTTGATTTTTTTAAATGTTTTCATTTTATAATTATTTTCATAGTTTTGTTTTACAAATATATAAAAAGATTAAACAAAATATTAATATTGTTTCAAAAAAATAACAAAACTTTAAACAAAATACATTTTATAAATTATTTCCTATAAATCTAATTTGCTTGTGTTTCATTACAATAGTTGTAAATTTGCAGTTCAATTTATTGTGATGAAAAGAGTAATTGTAGGCCTTTCGGGTGGTGTGGATTCTAGCGTTGCAGCTTATGTTCTTAAAGAACAAGGCTACGAGGTCATAGGTCTATTTATGAAAAATTGGCATGATGATTCGGTTACCATTTCTGATGAATGTCCTTGGTTGGATGATAGCAACGATGCAATGCTTGTCGCGGAAAAACTTGGGATTCCTTTTCAGACTGTTGACTTAAGTGAACAATATAAAGAGCGTATAGTAGATTATATGTTTAATGAGTATGAAAGAGGTCGTACACCAAATCCAGATGTTTTATGTAATCGAGAGATAAAGTTTGATGTCTTTATGAAAATAGCCATGGAGCTTGGAGCAGATTATGTAGCTACTGGACATTATTGTAGAAAAGGAACAATAACCAAAGACGGAAAGGAAATTTATCAATTACTTTCTGGAAAAGATAATAATAAAGACCAATCCTATTTTTTATGCCAATTATCGCAAGAGCAATTAGCTAAGACATTATTTCCTATAGGAGAATTAACAAAACCAGAAGTAAGAGCTATTGCTTCGAAACTAGATTTAGTAACTGCCGAGAAAAAAGATTCTCAAGGTCTATGTTTCATAGGTAAGGTTAGATTGCCAGATTTTTTGCAGCAACAGTTAAAACCCAAAGAAGGTATTATTGTTGAAATCCCAGAATCACAAGGCGTTTATTATAAAAATAAACCACAATTCAATTCAAAAGAAGAAGAATTAGCTTATCTATCTCGAAAAATTGAGTATTCAATAAGCGATGGTAAAGTGGTCGGCAAGCATCAAGGCGCACATTATTTTACCAAAGGACAGCGAAAAGGATTGGCAGTTGGCGGCACAGTAGAGCCATTATTTGTGATTGATACAGATGTTGAAGACAACATCATTTATACAGGGCAAGGAAAATCGCATCCTGGACTTTATAAAAAGGCGTTATTTGTCTCAAATGATGAATTGCACTGGATTCGTGAAGATTTAAAACTGGAAGTTGATGAAACAATGGAAGTTTTGGCTCGTATCCGTTATAGGCAACCTCTAGAAAAAGCAATGCTTTATAAAGTAGATAGTGGATTATATGTAGCTTTTGAAAATCCACAGTCAGCCATAACCGAAGGACAATTTGTAGCCTGGTATTTAGATGATGAATTAGTAGGTTCTGGAGTTATTTCTTAAATTGCATAAACCAAATCTCTATATTATATGAAAAAGAGAATATTAATTTTTACTTTTTTATGGCTGCCTTTTATTGTTTCAGCACAAATTGAAGATGCTTGGGTTTATTTTACCGATAAAGAAGATGTTGCTACTAAAATAGCCAACCCACTTACCATTCTTACTCAAAAAGCCATAGACAGAAAAAACAAACATGGTGTTGCAATTGATGCCAGAGATGTTGAAGTAAATGAAAGCTATATTACCAGTTTAAAAAACGCTACAGGAATAACTGTATATGCCAAATCTAAATGGTTTAATGCAGTACATGTTCGTGGAACCGAAACGGATATTGATAATTTAGAAACTACATTTAGTTTTGTAGACCATATAGAGTTTGCAGATAAAAGTTTAAATACTACAAGAGTTTCTATACCTAATAAAAAAGCAAAAGATAAGTTTTCCGTCGAAAACACAAGAGTGGTTTTTAATTATGGAAACACGCAAAATCAGGTAGAAATGATTAATGCTGATGATTTGCACGTAGCAGATTATACAGGAGAAGGTGTTACTGTGGCTGTGATTGATGCTGGATTTCCAAACGTAAATACTATGGGAGCTTTTCAACGCTTAAGAGATAATAGTGATTTATTGGGTGGCTACGATTTTGTAAACAGAACAAGTGATGTATATGCATCAACTGTGAGTGATCATGGTACTAAAGTACTAAGTACCATGGCTGGTTTTATTGAAAATCAATATGTTGGTACAGCACCAGATGCGTCTTATTATTTATTTTTAACAGAAGATGGTCTGGACGAAAACCCTGTAGAAGAAAGCTATTGGGTAGAAGCAGCCGAAAGAGCAGATAGTTTGGGTGTGGATATTTTAAATACATCTTTAGGTTATAAAGATTTCCCAACGTATCCGAGATATGATTATACTTCAGCAGATATGGATGGAAATACTGCTTTTATCACAAGAGGTGCCAATATTGCTTATGAAAAAGGAATGCTTGTAGTGAATTCAGCAGGAAACTCTGGAGTAAATGGCGTGAATGCTCCAGCAGATGCAATAGGTGTATTTACCATTGGAGCTGTTGATGGTAATGGTGATTATGTATCGTTTAGCTCAAAAGGGAGTGTCATTCAACCAACACACAAACCAGACGTTGTTGCTAGAGGAGGTGCAGCTTATGTGATCGATTCTAATAATAATATTGTACAAAATAATGGCACATCATTTAGTTCGCCAATAATGACAGGAGGATTGGCAAGTTTAATACAGGCTTTACCAAACTTTACCAATGCCGAAATTATGCAATTAGTACGTGAGTCTGCATCGATATACAATACACCTAATTTCGAAATTGGTTATGGTATTCCAGATTTGCAACAAGCACTTGGTGCTGTTCTCAACAAAGGTGGAGATATTCTAGGTAAAGAATTTAAAATCTTTCCTAATCCAGCTAAGAGCTTATTATTTGTAAATTTTCCAGAAAATGTAAATTCAGCCGATATAGCCATATTTGATGTTTTGGGTAAGTTGGTTATCAACACCACCATATATCAAAATAATAAGGCTCTTAATATAGAGGCTTTATCTAAAGGTATCTATATAGCTAGGTTGAAAGGCGATAACAAAAAAACAAATACATTTAAGCTCATAAAAGAGTAAATGAATAGAATAACACATCTTTTTAATATTCAATATCCAATTGTTCAAGCAGGAATGATTTGGAATAGTGGTTGGCGATTAGCCTCTGCTGCAAGTAATTCAGGAATTTTAGGACTCATTGGCGCTGGAAGTATGTATCCAGAGGTGTTAAGAGAACACATTCAAAAATGTAAAAAAGCCACTGAGAAACCGTTTGGTGTAAATGTCCCTATGTTATACCCAAACATTGAAGACATCATGAACATTATTGTGGAAGAAGGTGTAGAAATCGTTTTTACTTCTGCTGGAAATCCAAAAACCTGGACCAAATGGTTGCAAGACAAAGGCATTACGGTTGTGCATGTAGTGAGTAGTGTAAAGTTTGCGTTAAAAGCACAAGAAGCTGGAGTAGATGCTATTGTTGCTGAGGGTTTTGAAGCTGGAGGACATAATGGTAGAGATGAAACCACCACGCTTACATTAATTCCAATGGTGAAAGAGCAAATTACAATTCCATTAATAGCAGCTGGAGGCATTGCAACTGGAAGAGCCATGTTAGCAACTATGATTTTAGGAGCCGATGGTGTCCAAATTGGGAGTCGTTTTGTAGCTAGTGAAGAAAGCTCTGCGCATCAAGCGTTTAAGCAAGTTGTGGTTGATGCTAAAGAAGGTGATACACAGTTAACTTTAAAAGAATTAGCACCAGTAAGATTGATTAAAAATAAATTCTTTAACGAGGTACAAGAATTGTATAAAACGTCGCCAACACCAGAACAACTTAAAGAATTATTGGGTAGAGCTAGAGCTAAGCGAGGCATGTTTGAAGGCGATTTGAACGATGGTGAACTCGAAATAGGGCAAATAGCTGGATTGATACACGATATAAAACCTGTTGCAGACATTGTTAATGAAATTGTTGCTGAGTTTGAAACTGCCAAAAAAGAAGTGACGAGTTTATAATTACTTAATAAATTTGCTTTAAAGTAGTTTCTATAATGTCAGTTCGAGTGATTTTTGATAAAAAAAATCGTATCGAGAACTAATTTATATGCTAAATTCTTATTCTCGATACAAATTTCACTCATTTTAATCGTAAAATTTACTCGAATTGACAGAATTTATCAAAATGCACAACGGGTTGCTTAATAAGTTTTGTTTAAAATAAATTGACTTTATAGTAGGAAAATTCTAACTTCGCTTATCACTTGATACAAAACTGTTACTGAGCTTGCCGAAGTATTAAAACGACGTCATATCAATAAAGTTGGCAATAATATAAAATAGATGAAGTTCTCAGAAAGAATAGGGATTATAAAAGCTAAAGATTCAATTCAAATTGATTCTATTGATAGTGAATTAAAAAATGGATTGTGGAATGTATTTCACACTTATTATCTTAAAAATTTAAAAGAACGGTATATTCAATACTGTAATGAACACGAGTTTATTTTAGATATTTGGCACAACTTTTTTAAAAAGACAATTGATGAAATCCCTCCTGAAACAAGAAACGTCAAAAACGAATTAAGAACTTGGTTTTTTCAATGTGAATGGTATGAAACATATGACTTTATTGAGTTTTGTACTAAAAACAATTTATTCGATATTGATTCAATAACATCTTTTTACAATAATATTTTAGAGCGTGAAGTTTCTGGTTATAGGTTTGTTAATGGCCTAATAAGTCCAATTACTAATGAATCTGAAATTAACGAAATTGACCAAGCTATTGAGGATTCTAAAAATAAAAGTTTAATTGGAGTAAAAACTCATTTAGAAAACTCTTTAAGAATGCTTTCGGACAGAAATTCTCCCGATTATAGAAATTCAATAAAAGAATCAATTTCTGCTGTTGAATCTATTTGTAAAGTTTTATCTTCTACATCCAAAAACAGTTTAGGAAGTGCTCTTGATAAAATAAAAGGAAAACTAAATTTACACCCAGCACTTGAAAGAGGTTTTAAACAAATTTATGGTTATACGAGCGATGGAGATGGAATAAGACACGCTCTAATGGAGGAATCTAACTGTGATTTTGAAGATGCTAAATATATGTTAGTTTCTTGCAGTGCATTTGTTAATTACCTAATCGCAAAAGGCATAAAATCTGAATTATTAGAATAAAAATACTATTGCCAACACCGTATAAAAAATGTTATTTTGGCTTAATCTAAAGGACATTGCTTGTTTGTTAGCTTCTGATTTTCCATAGGAAAATCCTCGCGCGTAAACCCGCAACTATTCTTATACGAGACCGATAGCGTAACTTCAATTTAAACCTCAATTTTCTGTTAATAACAATTCTCTAAAACCTCACTCAAATCTGTTATTTTTGTTCAAACTTTAATGCATGAATTCCCGAAAAGATCAACTAAAAGCTTTTGATAGATTGTTAACCATTATGGACGAATTGCGTGAGCAATGTCCTTGGGATAAAAAGCAAACCATGCAAACCTTACGTCACTTAACTATTGAAGAGACTTACGAGTTAGGCGATGCAATTTTAGATAACAACTTACAAGAAATAAAAGGCGAATTAGGGGATTTATTGTTACACATTGTGTTTTATGCAAAAATAGGTAGCGAAACCAAGGATTTCGATATTGCTGATGTGACTAATGCTATTTGTGAAAAGTTGATTAATAGACATCCACATATTTACGGCGATGTGAAAGTGACAAATGAAGAAGAAGTCAAACAAAATTGGGAAAATCTAAAACTGAAAGAAGGAAAAACAAGTGTGTTGCAAGGTGTGCCGAAAAGTTTGCCAGCTCTTGTAAAGGCTAATCGCATACAAGATAAAGTAGCTGGTGTTGGATTTGATTGGGAAGAACCAAACCAAGTTTGGGAAAAAGTAGAGGAGGAGCTAGAAGAGTTCAAAGCGGAGGTTGCCAATGGTAATCAAGATACGATTGAAAGTGAGTTTGGCGATGTGCTTTTCTCTATGATTAATTATGCACGTTTCTTAAAAATAAACCCTGAAAATGCTTTAGAAAAAACAAATAAGAAATTTGCGAAACGATTTCAGTATCTTGAAAAGAAATCAAAAGAATTAAACAAACCATTAAAAGACATGACTTTGGCAGAAATGGATGTATTTTGGGAAGAAGCTAAAACCCTATAATTTGAAAGAAACAGCAATTATTATTGGTGCAGGACCAGCAGGATTAACAGCAGCTTATGAGTTGGTGACTAGAACAAATGTTAAACCTGTAGTTTTAGAGCAATCCGATAAAATTGGTGGAATTTCGAGAACAGAAGTTTATAAAGGGAATCGAATTGATATAGGTGGGCATCGCTTTTTTTCAAAATCTAAAGTGGTTATGGATTGGTGGCAACATATTTTACCAGTTCAAGGATATCCTTCTAAAGACGAGTTGGATATTAAAGACCCAAATTCACAAAAACAAGTTACGCAAAGACTTAGTGCTTCTGGTCCAAATCCTGAGCATACAGATCGAGTGATGCTTATTAGAAATAGGTTATCTAGGATTTTCTTTATGCGCAAATTTTTTAACTATCCTATTACTCTTAATTGGGAAACGATTGCATCATTAGGTTTTTTTAAGATTGTTAAAATTGGTTGGACGTATTTTTATATTCAAATAGTTCCTCCAAAAAACATAGATTCCTTAGAAGATTTTCTTATTAGCCGATTTGGAAAAGAGTTGTATGAAACGTTCTTTAAGGATTATACAGAAAAGGTTTGGGGTGTACCATGCTCAAAAATATCAGCAGAATGGGGCGCACAACGCATAAAAGGACTGTCCGTTACCAAGACCATATTACACGCCATTAAAGCCATATTTGTAAAAGATAAATCAATTAATCAAGAAAGTACTGAAACAAGCTTGATTGAGCAATTTATGTATCCAAAACTAGGTCCGGGACAATTATGGGAAACGGTTACTAAAATAATTGAAGAAAAGGGAGGGGAAGTTGTTTTTAATGCTAAAGTTGACAAATTAAAAACAAAAGATCATCTAATAACTGAAGTGAGTTATGTAAATCAAAGCACAAACAGCCGTAAAATTATAAATGGCGATTATGTGTTTTCTAGTATGCCAGTAAGACATCTTGTTGGGTCTTTAGGTAGTATTGTGCCAGAAAATGTTAAACAAGTTGGTGAAGGCTTATTGTATAGAGATTTTATTACTGTTGGTTTATTGCTTGACAAATTAAAAATAACGGATGCTAACAATAAATTAATTTCAGATAATTGGATATATATTCAAGAGAATGATGTAAAACTAGGTAGAGTACAAATTTTTAATAATTGGTCGCCTTACCTTTTAGAAGATTATAAAAAAGTATGGATTGGATTGGAATATTTCTGTAATAAAGGTGACTTTTTATGGGAAATGGATGATGAGAAATTCATACAATTCGCAATTGAGGAACTACATAAGATTGATATTATAAACAAAGAAGATGTCTTAGATAGTACCATCATAAAAGTGCCTAAAGCATATCCAGCTTATTTTGGAACCTATTCGAGGTTTGAGGAAATAAAAGCGTATACCAATTCTTTTGAAAACTTATTTTTAGTTGGAAGAAATGGAATGCACAAGTACAACAATCAAGACCATTCTATGTTAACAGCTATTACTGCTGTTAATAATATTATTTCGGGGACAACATCCAAAGACAATATTTGGAACATTAATGTTGAAGAAGAATACCATGAAGAAAAGTGATACTTTTTCATTAATTAAGAATTTTAAATTTGCAATTTTATTTGTTGCTGGAGTTTTTATTCTTGCATCTGCATTCCCTTTTAAACTATATGATGAGTCTATATGGAGTTATATTGGATGGCTTTGGAGTAATCAAGGAATTCCACCATATATTGGAATTGTTGAAAACAAAACTCCAGGAATATTTATGCTGTTTGCATTAGCTAATAAATTTAGTGTTGACACTATTTTTATTGTTAGAACCCTTGGTGTATTATTTAGTTTGGGCACTACTATTTTAGTTTATGAAATTGGTAAAAGGTTGGTTGATAAAGCAACTGGAATAATAAGTATTTATATATTTGGATTAACTTATAGTTGGTCTTTGCTTGATGGTTTTGCTTTTGCACAAACAGAAATATTTATGATATTTTTTTCAACATTAGCTTTTTATTTTCTTATCAATAAAAGCAATAGTTTTAGCTATAAATGGCTGATTTTATCAGGACTAAGTTTAGGGTTAGCTATAATGTTTAAGCAAATTGCTATTACAACTGCCTTAGCATTGGTAATTGTTTTTCTTATTTTGAATACAAATTATACCAATAGACAAAGAATCAAAGGTATTGGTTTTATAGGTATTGGTGTATTATTATCAACTCTTTTTTCTTATTCTATACTCTATATGTTTGATGTTACTTTTTTAGAGTATATAAATGGTGCTTGGAAAATTTTACTTAATTCTGGTTCGAAAATTGAAAGTGTAAACACTCATTTTTCTAATTTTATTAAAGTGTTTTTCTATTCGAAATTTATTTTGTTTTTACCAATTTTGGTATTGTTTTTTATGAATAAGAAAATATGTTCTAAAACAATGTATTTGTTTTTAGGAACGTGGTTTATTTTTGATTTTATAGGTGTTAACGCTTCAGGATATTATTATGGACATCAAATAAAGCAATTATTACCATCATTATCTTTAATTATTGCCATTGTAGTTTCTTTCCATATCAATAAGTATTCAGCCAACTTGAAGAAGTATGCTAGTCATCAAAGTAGTTTGTCTATATTAGTTTTAATTATTTTTCTATTTCCTTACAAGCAGTTATATGTTAACGCCAATTCATTGATAAATTATTCAACATATAATAAGGTTTATATTAATGAAGCTAGTAATTGGCTTAAGAGTAATACTGATAATGATGATTTTATTTATGCTTTAGGGGCAGATCAAGAGTTGATTTTTATTTTAGACCAAACACAAAGAAAATCTTCTAGTAAATATTTTAACTCAATTTTTATTAAGGAAGATTTGCAAAGAAATTTGGTACTAAATGATATCAAGCAAAACTCTCCAAAATTTATTTTAAAGCATGGTTCTTTAAAAAATGTAGAAGAAATCTATGGGCTAGAGTTTAATATGTATATGAAATCTAATTACACTTTCCTAAAGAGTTTCGATGATGTCGAAATTTATAAAATTAAGTAAAAGCTATTTTTTACTTTAAAAAAAACATCCAAAACCACATTTTTCTCGTATATAGTATAACTCTATAAATAGAGTGATAAAATTGCTCGGATTAATAGCATAAATCTTTTCTTTTAAACAGAAAAGATTTAAAAAAATCAATTTTATTTAGTTTAGTTAGAAGTTTACATCCTATTTGTTTTGCAAGTAGGATGTGCTTTTTTAGTAGAATTGCTTAATTCTTTTAAGTTTTTCTTTCCAAGTACTTAAGTCGCTTTTGTGCTTGTCTATATTTTTATAGACATCTTTCACTAAAGGGTTGTCATCATCAACATTAGAGAAAAATTGTAAGTTATTTTCTAACTGATTAATTTCTCCTTTAATGTCTCCAATTTTCTTTCTAATAAAATTATGTTCATTATCTAGAGAGCGCTTATCATTAGAATTAGCCATGGTAGCTAATTTGTTATCATATTTTAATAATTCAGTATCCGTTTTGTTCATATTAAGTTTACTATATAAAGCATCAATCGCTTTATTGAATTTCCCATCAATAGAACGCTTGTTATATGGTACACGACCAATGACTTTCCATTCAGCAATTTTTTCTTGTATGATGGCTAAACTTGCGTCAACATCATCTGTAAACTTTAAAGAACTTATACTTTCTAAAAGTTTTGTTTTCTTTTCTAATGCCTCAACTTCTTCTTTATTGGCTGCGTTTTTATTTTCGTGAAATCTATCAAAAAAATGGTTGCAAGCTGTTTTAAATTGTTTCCAGATTTTATCGCTATCTTTTCTAGGGACATGACCAATTTTTTTCCAATCACTTTGAATTTTTTTCATTAAGGAAGTGGTGGTTTCAAAATCATCACTGTCTTTATTGTCTTCAGCAATTTTAATAAGTTCCATTTTTTTCTGAAGATTCTCATATTGGTCCTTCTTTAAACTTTTATAGAAGGCATTTTTTTTACGATTAAAATTTCTAACAGTAGTTTTAAACTTTGCCCAAGTTTCTTCATTTACTTTAATTGGAACTTTACCAGCTTTAAAAAATTCCTCACGTAAAAGCTCAATTGCTTTTATCTTCTTTTGCCATGCACTATGGTTATTGGCTTCATCTTCAGCTATGGTATTTATTTTAGAAATTATTTCATGCTTTACCTCTAAGTTTTTCTCATAGGCTTTGTCCATTTCTTCAAAAAACACTTGTCGTTTTTCATGAATGGTTTTTGTTGCTGCACTAAAGCGTTGCCAAATATCTTCTCTAAACTCTTTATCTACAGGGCCTAACTCTTCTTTCCAAATTTTATGTAGTACTTGTAATTCTCTAAAAGCCCTATTACTATCATTATCTTGAGCCAATTCTTCTGCACGAGCAATTATTTTTTGTTTTTGTTCTAGGTTGTGCTTAAAATCTAAATCTCTTAAATCGCGATTTAGATGTAAGAAATCATAAAAAATTTCTACGTGATGGTGGTAGTTATTCCACACATTATTGTATTTGTCTCTTGGAATAGGTCCAGCATTTCTCCAACTTTCTTGAAGTTCTTTAAAATGCTTGTATGTTGTGTTTATATTCTCTTCAACATTGATTAGTCCTTTAATTTCTTCAATAATCTCTAGTCGTTGTTCAAGATTGGCTTTTAAATTCTTTTCTAAGTTTTTATAATAATCTTGTCGCTTATCACGATATTCTCTATAAATATCATTGAAACGAGTTTTTTCTGGACTTTTAAAATGAAAATCAATGGAGTTGCCTCCACCAGCTATAAATTCTTCTTTTTTCTCTTCTAATAATGCACTAAACTTAGTGCTAAACTCATTTTTTATAGTATCAAAATGAGATTTAATAGTCTGAATCTTTTCATTCCTTACAAGATGTTCTAACTCATCAACTAATTCATTAAGCGACATGGTATGATAATCTTTTTCTTCAATATCATGACGTTTACTATTAGACTCGTCTTCAGCGTCTTCAGCGTTTGAAGCATCTATTTCTTCTAATACTTCATCAGTTTTTTCAGACGAATCATTACTAGTTGAAGGTTCTTCTGTGGTCTCAACTTCTGCATTTATTTCTTCTTTTGAAGATTCTTCTGCTACTTCGGAATCTTTTTTTACTTCATCAATAACTGGAGTATCAGTGGAAGATTCTTCAACAGATTTAGAATCTGCATTTACAGATGCATTGTCAATTTGAGGTACAATTTCTTCTTTAATTCCATCTGCTTCTGGCAGGTTATCTTTCTCAGACATATCTTTCAATGTTTAGGTTCTTAAAGTTTAAAGATACTATTAACACAGGGAATTACAAAGTTATGACCTCTATTTAGACTGGTTTTAGCGTTTTTGCCAAATCTTCCAAGCCTTTTCTGCTTGGAGTTCTAACATTTTAGAGCCATTACTTATTGTGGCTCCTTTTATTTTTGCAATAGTTAAAAACTTTGTTTCTTCTGGGTTATAAATTAGGTCGAAAACTAAATGTGTGTTATCAATAGCATCATAAGGAATATCTACACACTCATTGGTTTTTGGATAGGTGCCAAGAGGCGTACAATTAATAATAATTTGATGTGTTTTTATGTCTGCCTCAGTTAGAGAATCGTAAGTAATTGACTTATTTTCTGTTGCTTTTCTTGAAACATATTTATACTTAATGTCTAACTTATTTAAAGCATAAGCAATAGCTTTCGAAGCACCACCAGTTCCTAAAATAAGTGCTTTTTTATGATGCGATTTTAAATAAGGTTCTATTGATTTTTTAAAACCATAATAATCGGTGTTGTAGCCTATAAACTTCCCTTTTTTTGTTATTTTAATAGTGTTTACAGCACCAATCTTTTTAGCGGTTTTATGTAGTTTGGTGAGATAAGGAATTACAGCTTCTTTGTATGGAATTGTAACGTTTAGGCCTCTAAGTTTTTTTGTTGAACTTATAATTTCTGGAAATAACTCAATAGTATCAATATCAAAGTTTACATAAGTGTGGTGTAAACCTTCATTTTTAAATTTTTCACTGAAATACGATCTTGAAAAGGAGTAGTCAATACCCTTTCCTATAAGTCCAAATTTAGCCATTTATTTTTCTTGTTTTTTTACCATACCATTCTAAAGCTAGAACGATTAATATTCCAAGTAAGATGTACGCTATTGCAATATATGTTTCGCTTTGCATTTCTGGCATAAAGCGACTGTAATTTTCAATAATTTTCTCTCCTCTAGAATCTAGGATTAGCGACCCATTCTCTGCAGACTTATAGATGGTTTCTTTCCATGGCCACACTACGCCTAAAGAGCCAATAATAAATCCCATTAACAAAGAAAGTGTAATGTTTCTATAATGCTTAAGTACATAATTAATTATATGTGAAAAAGTCACTAATCCAGCAACTGAACCTAAAGTAAACACCCCTAAAACTTTTAACATTCTAATACGTTCGGGATTACTTGCAAACGAAAAATCGCCAGTAAACACATCAAATATAGTATCATAGAGCGCATTTACCGAATCTACTAATAACAAAACATAATTACCTAAAAGAATTAATATAAATGAGCCTGAAAACCCTGGAAGAGTCATTCCAGTTATGCTAATCATTCCACAGAAAAACACAAACCATAGGTTGTCATTTTCGGTGGCAGGATCTAAAAAACTAATACTTAAGCCAACAATTATTCCAATGCAAACCGAAATAATTGTTTTGTTGCACCAAGCGTCAAAATCTTTGCTTATATAATAGATGGAGCCTATGATCATTCCAAAAAACACACTCCATACATACAGCTCGTAATGAACAATTAAATAATCTAGTATTTTAGAAACACTAAAGTAACTTACGATCATTCCTAAAAATAATAGGCTTAGAAAACGACCATTTATATATCGATAAAAACTTTTAAAACGACCATTAATTAATAACTTAAAAGCTTTTCCATTTACTTTTTGTAGTGAATAAATAAACTCTTCATAAAAACCAGCAACAAAAGCAACCACACCTCCAGACACTCCTGGAACTTTATTTGCAGCGCCCATACCTAGTCCTTTAATGACTAAGAACAATTTATCTGTAAATGTTCTTGTGTTTTGCATTAACTTAATTTTTTTGACCTATTTTCTCTAAAAGAATTATTGTTAAAAAGCCTATAAACATTAATCCAATTGCAAATATAACTTGTGGTTCTCCTTCAAAAGAAAACGGTGAAATACTTTGCTCTAAAAGAGGTACTTCATCGCCTTTAGAATTTGTTCTCCAGCTTAATACTTTTTTCCAAGGCCAAACTTTGTTTAATGAACCTAAAATAAACCCAGTTAAAATAGCAAGTGTTAGGTTATGATAGGTTTTGAATAACCATTTTAAAACATGACTAAAGCTTAGTAATCCAACAATAGCACCACCAACAAACAATGCTAGTTTTTTAATATCTATATCATTTATTGCATTACTTAATGTTTTGTAAGCCCCCAGAATTACAAGGATAAAAGAACCTGAAATTCCAGGTAAAATCATAGCGCATATTGCCAATGCTCCAGCAAAAAATAAAAAATAAGGACTGTCATTTACATCAGAAGCAGGAATAATAGTAATATAATAAGCTATGGCTGTACCAATAAGAATCATTAAAACAGTAGCTATATTCCAATTGGTAATTTGTTTTCCGACAAAATAAATACTAGCTACAATGAGGCCAAAAAAGAACGACCAAATTAATATTGGATGATATTCTATTAGATATTTTGCAAGTTTCATAAATGAGACAAAACTTATAACAATACCTATGAGCAATGCTGTAATGAAATTACCATTGAGTTGTTTCCAAAAAGCTTTAAATCCTTGTTTTCTGAGTGTTGTTATTAGCGAGAAATTCACACCACTTATGGTGTTTATTAATTCTTCATAAATACCAGAAATAAATGCTATTGTGCCTCCTGAAACCCCAGGAACAGCGTCAGCAGCTCCCATTGCCAATCCTTTTAAAGAAATAATGAGGTAATCTAAAAAGCGTCTTTGCATTACTCTAAATTTTTAAGAAATGTAAAGTTAGGCAATTTTAGCTGGAAGGGTTTCTATATTTTTCTATAATTTCTTGTACTTTATTCAAAGAATAAATTGCAGGAAAAAGTTCTTCAATAATGAAATAGAATTCTGGGTTTATACGTAATGAATTGTTTAAATAAACCTGAGCATCATTTTCTTTGCCTATCATAAAATGTAGACCAGCCAAACGGTATTGTACTTCTTCATTTTCTTGATAAAACTCTAAAGATTGATCTAGATTTAATATGGCTGCTTCATACTCACCAAGTTGTATTAAAATATCAGCTCTCGACAGCCATGTCTTTAATTCGTAATTACCAAGTTCTAGTGTTTTTTTATAACCACGTTCTGCTTCCTCTAAAAAGTTTAGGCGTTGGTTTATTTGCGCATAAAGCTTCCAATAAATGACATTTTCAGTGTCAATATTTATGGCTTTGTTGATATAATAAAGTGCTTTAGGGTAGTTTTGATCCTTGTTATAGAAGCTAGTAATGGCAATCCAACCTTTATCCAATAAAGGGTCTTCTTCAACTGTTTTATAGTAGTGTTGTACAGCTAATTTTTTTTGGTCTAACTTTTCATAGCATTTACCAATTCTGAGTAATGCAAAAGATGTTGGGTCGTCTATAGCTAATGTAATTTTATAATTTTCAATAGCTTCTTCGTAGCGTATTAATTTTTCTAGAACTTTTCCTTTTTCTAGATAAGCTCCTACAAACATATCATCAGAAATAATTGCAAAATCAAATGCTGCTAATGCCTTTTCATAGTCTTTAACTGAAAAGTATTGTTTACCTAATTGATGCCATGCGACTTGGCAATATGGGTTGGTATCTAGGTATGAGTTTAAATAATCTATTGCTTCATTATTTTGTTCTAAAAAGTCGAAACAATAAATAACATTGTATAGTGCCGAATAATCTTCGGTGTCACATTCTAAACACTTCATAAAATAGAATTTGGCATCTTCAAACTTATCTAAAAAAAGATATTCCATCCCTAAAAGAGAATAAATGTCGGCAGAGTCTTCAGTAAGCTCAAGTGCTTTCTTTAAAATGTGAATTGCTTTTAAGTGCTTATCCTTTTTTGAAAAAATATTGGCTTTTTGAATATATATTTCTTCATTATTAGGTTCTATTTCGTATAAATCGTTTAAAATTCCATCTGCTTTATCTAGCTTATTTTCAAACACATAGACTTCAACCTGAAACAATTTTAAATTTATAGAAGCTGGATGTTGTTGTAACCCAAGATTTATAGCCTTTTTTGCTAAAGCTATTTTTCCATTGTCCAGATAATGATGAATAATATTCTCGAATTCATTTGAGTCGAAAAACAACACGTTATTGGTTTTTAACATGGACTCAAATTTTGTGAGTGATAGATTATTGTTGTCGTCGTATTGACTAAACTCCATAGGTGGCATTAAAAGTTCACAAAATAAATTTAATATTCTATTGCTTAGATTTTAGAAAGAGTAATCATTGTTTTCAACAAAGTAATTAACAGCAATTTTCCTACTAAAAAGAAGCTTTTTAGGCTATTTTATTTAATGTCTTTTTTATGATTTCACAACCTATAATTAACTCACTGTCAGATATAGTAAGAGGAGGAGTGACACGAATAGCACAAGGTTCAAAAAGTAACCAGAATAGTATTAATCCTTCTTCTTGACATTGCAAAATAACACGATTTACTATGTCGACAGATGGTAAAATGGCAGCTAACATCAATCCTTTTCCTCTAATTTCTTTAATAAGAGGGTGCTGAAGATGTTCTTTGATTAGTGTTTCTTTTCTTAAAGTTTCAGAAATTAAATTAGTAGATGTAATTTCTTTGAGCGTTGCTAATGCAGCTGAAGCTATTAAAGGGTGGCCACCAAAAGTGGTAATGTGACCAAGTTTTGGATTATCCTTTAGACAATCCATCATAGCTTTTGAGGCTGTAAATGCCCCAATGGGTAAACCACCTCCAAGACCTTTTCCAGTAACCACAATATCTGGAATACAATTGTAGTTTTCGAAACCAAAGAGTGTTCCTGTACGACCAATTCCTGGTTGAATTTCATCTAAAATCAATAAGGCTCCAACTTCGTTACAGCGTTGCCTCACTTTATTTAAGTAGTCATTAATAGGCTCAATAAATCCCGCACCTCCTTGAATAGTTTCTAAAATTACTGCTGCAGTTTTTGTAGTGATTTTTTCAAGCTCATCAGTATTATTAAAAGTAATAAATCGCACATCAGGAACTAATGGTCTAAATGGTTGTTTACGTTCTTCAAATCCCATGACACTTAAAGCTCCCATAGTATTTCCATGATAGGCTTTTTTTGCTGTAATAATTTCTGAACGCCCAGTATAACGACGTGCTAATTTAAGTGCGCCTTCTATTGCTTCGGTACCAGAATTGGTTAAATACGTACTTTCTAATGGCTGAGGTAAATGTTTTGCTAAAAGTTTAGTTAATTCAACTGCTGGTTGCTGGATGTATTCGCCATACACCATAACGTGTAAATACTTATCGGCTTGTTCTTTTATAGCCGAAATAACCTTTGGATGTCCATGACCTAAAGGACAAGCAGACACACCTGCAACAAAATCTAAATAGGCTTTATTATTGGTATCATAAATATAACTTCCTTTAGCATGAGAAATTTCCATAGCCAATGGATGTGGAGTAGTTTGTGCTTGATATTTAAAAAAATCAGTTTTAATATTATTGCTGTTTTGTGATTTTTTTAGAGGGCTTGTTGCCAGTTTTTGGAATCTTCCTTGACGCTTTACTTTCTTCTTTCTTGTTGTTGCGATTTTTATCGGATGCTTCCACACGTTTCATAAGTGCTTCATCAAAAAACTCATCTTGAGGCACATAATCTTCTAACCCTTTAATAATAGGTAGCTCAAGTGGTGGGTCATCTTTAAAAAGATCGTCTACACTTTTTGGTCGTTCATCATCCCTCCATACAAAACCTCTTAATAAACTTTCTTTTTCTGGAAAATCACCTTCTGGAAATACATTGCCATCTACATCTTTAATTTTTCGTACTTCATCAATGGCATTATCGGTAATCCATATTTTAATAATTCCAGATTTCGATTTATCTGTTCCTACAAGTTCATTTTTATCATTTCTCATATAATAAATGGACTCGGCATTCTTTATGATATCTATGGTGCTAAGTTTATTATCTTTAAAAAAACCAAACAGTTGTTTTCCAGACATTTGATGATAACCATCTCCAATAGTATCATTACTTATAATAAAAGCGTTATCGAATACTTTTAAAGAATCTAGTTTTTTAGTTTCTGGATTTGAAATAAGATGTATTGTATCTCCAGTCATTTGGTTGCCAATATTCCATAAAACAGGTGTGCGTTTTTTTGCAAAATTATCGTTAGATGAAAAACGGCCTAGATTAATAAGTTTTGTCAATCCAGTTTTATGATTTACATGAATAGAATCTGCTTTTCCGCTAATATCCGATTTATATATTTTTGCGTTATAATAAGCTCTTGTAATTCTGTTCTCAGGTTTACCTGTCACCATTAAAGTGTCGCTATGTATATAAATAGAATCATTTTCTTGAACAGAAATTGCTAAAGCACGTTTGGTAATAAATACGGAATCTTTTTCTCTAAACACTTCGGCATAATGTCCTTTTATAATAGCCTTGTTTATGGTGTCGGTAATTTTTATATTGTTTGTTGCAGAAGCAAATTTTCTATTTCTATCAAAATATAGACTATCGCCTTCTATAACTCGGTCGTCATAATCAATACGTGACTTTTTTAGAAAATAACCTGTATCGTTTTTAGTATCATAAAACCCCCGTTCACAATAAATTGTACTCGTTTCTCCAGTAATGGTTGTTGGGCCAAAAAGATACGCTCTTCCAGTTTCAGAATAGTAATCTAATTGATCAGAATCTATAACATATTCTGGGTTTACCAATTTTACATTTTGGACAAATTGATATTTTTTATTAGACATATAATAGCGTCCTATTTGACTGGTAATTGTACCTGACGAATCTTTAACAACAGTTCCTCCACTTCTATAATAAGCTTGCTGTTTTACACGATCCATGTAAAGCGTGTCTGTTTTGATGGTTGAAGTAGGGTCGGTTAAAACAACGTCGCCACTAGCATAAGCGAGTTTTGTGATTCCGCTATACTCAACATAGTTAGAGTTCATGTTAATAGAATCTCCTTGCTTTACAATAACATTGCCGTAAGCTTCTACAAAATTTTCATTTTCATAATGTATTGCTTGGTCACACCACATATCAATCCCATCATGTATAATGTGTATTTGCTGAGAATCATCTCTCGTTAGGATTTTGGCTCCAGGGTATTTTTCTTCATTAATTTCTAAATCTCCAGCATATTTGACGTCTATTTTTCGCTTTTGCTGAGCAAATAAACAAGTGGAAATAAAAAAAGTAACTATTACAAGTAGATATGTGAATTTATAAAACTTCAAGGCTTCAATTATTTATGGTAAAAATAACTATTATATTAGTTCTTTATTGCTAGTTAATAAATTTTTAGCATAAAAAAACCTGTAAACAACTAGGTTGATAACAGGTTTTATTTATTGGGTTACTTTAATTTACCTAAAAATAGTTTGTTTTCTATCTGGTCCAACAGATACTATTTTTATAGGTGTTTCTAGTTCTTTTTCTAAAAAGTCTATATAGTCGTTTAATTCTTTAGGTATTTGAGAATCATTTTCCATAGCTGTCAAATCTTCCTTCCAACCTTTAAACTCTTTATAAATAGGCGTTACGTTATGCGCTTCAATATTAAATGGTAAATGAGTGATTTCTTCTCCTTTATATTTATAAGCGGTACATACTTTTAAGTTTTTAAAACCTGATAGCACATCTGCTTTCATCATCATTAATTGCGTCACACCATTTACTTGGCAGGCATATTTTAAAGCCACTAAATCCAGCCATCCACATCGACGACTACGTCCAGTTGTTGCGCCAAATTCATGACCAACACGTCCCATAGTTTCTCCAATTTCGTCAAACAATTCGGTTGGGAATGGTCCAGACCCTACACGTGTTGTATAGGCTTTAAAGATGCCAAATACATCACCAATTTGATTAGGAGCTACACCTAAACCTGTACAAGCTCCTGCAGCTGTGGTATTTGATGATGTTACAAATGGATATGTTCCAAAATCTATATCTAGTAAAGAGCCTTGAGCTCCTTCAGCTAAAATAGATTTGCCATTTTTTTGAGCTTGGAAAATATATTCTTCAGAATCTATGAAAGTCAATGATTTTAAAACGTCTATAGCTTTAAAAAACTCAACTTCTAATTCAGCTAAATTATATTGAATATTTACATCGTAAAAAGCAATCATTGCTTCATGTTTGTCTGCTAAAGTACGATACTTTTCTTTCCAGCCATCTAATTCTATATCTCCAACACGAATACCATTACGACCAGTTTTATCCATATATGTTGGGCCAATACCTTTTAGCGTAGATCCAATTTTAGCTTTACCTTTTGCAGCTTCACTTGCAGCGTCTAATAAACGGTGTGTTGGTAAAATTAAATGTGCCTTTCTTGATATTAATAATGACTTTCTATAATTTACATTTTGTTCCGCTAGTTTATCTAACTCTTTTTTAAATATTACAGGATCAATTACAACACCATTACCTACAAGGTTGGTTGCATCTTCATGAAAAATACCTGAAGGAATTGTGTGTAAAACATGCTTCATGCCATTAAAAACAAGCGTATGTCCTGCATTTGGACCACCTTGAAATCGTGCAATAATATTGTAGTTAGAGGTAAGTACATCAACAATTTTTCCTTTGCCTTCGTCTCCCCATTGTAATCCTAGTAGTAAATCTACTGCCATTATGTAATTAGTTTGTTGGTTGTTTTTTTGTTCCGTAAAAGTAGAGTGAATGATTATGAATATCTATGTCAAAAACTTCTTCGATTGTTTTTTTTATGGACTGAATTCTTGGATCGCAAAATTCGATGACTTCACCTGTATCGGTTAAAATAACGTGATCATGTTGTTTGTCGAAGTACGATTTCTCGTAATGTGCTTGATTTTGCCCAAATTGATGTTTTCTAACTAATGCACAATCTAATAAAAGTTCAATAGTATTGTATAGCGTAGCACGTGACACACGATAGTTTTTGTTTTTCATTTTGATGTATAGAGATTCTATATCAAAATGGTCGTTGCTATCGTAAATTTCTTGAAGAATGGCATAACGTTCTGGCGTTTTTCTGTGCCCATTTTCTTCTAAAAATTTAGTGAATACATTTTTTACAATGTCTTGGTTTTTATTTTCGGTTTTTGCACTCATAAATCCGTAGCAAATTTAAACTATTTTTTAAACTCTAGATACTTTTTCTATACCATTAATTTTTTTAAGTCTGTCCATTAATTTCTTAACCAAATTATTGTTTTTTACAACCACCGTAATTTTTCCATTAAACACACCATGGTCAGTATCAAAACTAATGCTCTTCATATTTACATGCATGTTACTTGAAATTATTTTTGTGATTTCATTAACCAATCCAAGGTTATCAATACCGTTTAATTTAATAATGGCAGTAAATTCTTGTTGCGAAGAATCAATCCATTTTGCAGAAATGATTCTGTAGGCATAATTGGATTGTAAGCTGAGGGCGTTTGGGCAGTTCTTTTTATGAACCTTTATGCCTTCATTTATGGTTAAAAATCCAAAAACTGGATCACCAGGAATAGGATTGCAACAATTTGAAAGTTTATAGTTTAATTTTTCTTCTTCTTTACCAAAAACTAACATATCGTATTTGGCAGTTATTTCATCCTTATCTATATCCTCTTTAGAAGACGAAGGCTTACGCGTAATTTTATTTTTAATATAGCTTACTAAAGCATTACTTCTTGAAGAGGCAAAATCTTTAAGCATTTTACTGTCAATAGCACCAATGCCAACTCGATAGAAAAGGTCGAGACTAGTTTTTAAATTATAATAATTTACAAGTTCATTGATTGATTTCTCATTAAGCGTAATTTTAAGCTGCTTTAGTTTTCGGCGTAGTATTTCCTTACCATCTTCTGCAATAACTTTGGTTTCAGCATTTAAAGATGATTTTATTTTACTTCTTGCTCTTGCTGTTGTGGCATAATCTAACCAGTTGGTATTTGGTTTAGCATTTTCTGAAGTCATTATTTCTACTTGGTCTCCACTTTGTAATTCATGACTTAGAGGTACTAGTTTACCGTTTACTTTTGCACCACGAGTTTTCATGCCTACTTCGGTATGAATACTAAAAGCAAAGTCTAATGGTGTTGCACCTTTAGGTAAAGATTTTAAATCACCTGTCGGTGTAAAAACAAATATTTCTTTTGAATATAAATTGAGTTTAAACTGTTCAACAAAATCTACAGCGTTTCCGTCAGGATTTTCTAGAGCTTCTTGAAGTTTACCAATCCAAACATCAAGTGAATCTTCTTTTTGAGTTCCTTCCTTATATTTATAATGCGCAGCATAGCCTTTTTCGGCTATTTCATTCATGCGTTCACTACGAATTTGTACTTCTACCCAACGTCCTTTAGGTCCCATTACGGTAATGTGTAATGCTTCATAGCCAGTTGATTTAGGAGAAGAAATCCAGTCACGTAATCGAATAGGATTTGGTCTAAAATGATCTGTAACTATCGAGTAAATTTTCCAAGCTAAAAATTTTTCGTTTTCAATATCGGATTTGTAAATAATTCTTACCGCAAATTTGTCATAAACTTCATCAAACGATACTCCTTGCTTGAGCATTTTTCTGCGAATAGAAAAAATAGATTTTGGTCTCCCTTTTATATCGTAGTTTAAGCCTTCTTTGTCTAGCGACGTTTTTAAAATATCACTAATATCCTTTATGTAGGCATCTTGCTGCTCTTTACTTTCTTTAATTTTATGTAAAATATCATTATAGACTTCAGGTTCAGTATATTTTAAACTAAGATCTTCAAGCTCAGTTTTAATATTATAAAGGCCAATTCTGTGTGCTAATGGCGCATAAATGTAAAGGGTTTCCGAAGCAATTTTTACTTGCTTATCCATTCGCATAGATTCCATAGTTTGCATATTATGTAATCTATCAGCAATTTTTATAATAATTACTCGAACATCGTCATGTAGAGTAAGCAGCATTTTTCGGAAATTTTCTGCTTGCATTGACACGTTCATATCCTTTTTTAATGAGGATATTTTTGTAAGCCCATCTACAATTTTTGCAACGGCTTCTCCAAACATTTGTTGAATATCATCAATGGTGAAGTCGGGACTGTCTTCAACGACATCATGAAGTAACGCTGCAGCAATAGACGTAGCGTCTAAACCTATTTCTTGGGCAACAATTTTTGCCACAGCCAAAGGATGGAAGATATAGGCTTCTCCGGATTTTCTACGCTGATTTTTGTGCGCATCAAGAGCCACTTCAAAAGCACTTCTAATAAGCGTTTTGTCGTCTTTAGTAAGGGTTCTGTAGCTAACTTTTAGAAGCTCTTTGTAGGCTTTAGCAATGGCTGCATTTTCTTTTTCAATCTCAACATCTGTCATAGATTAAAAATAGCACAAAGTAAATTAATGAGCAATATGTTTTTAGGATTTAATTTTTGTTGGTCTAATAACTTTGTTGGAAAGTTGCAATGTTTGAAAATACTTTGTTTATGCTTCGAGATTGTGGCTCACCATTAATTTCAAAACTTATATTAATTGAAACCAGCCAATCATCAGCATTTATTTTTGTTCCTTGAATAGTTCCAGCAGTAATTGGTATGCTACCTATGTTTGCACAAAAACAGTATTGATTAAAATATGCATTTGCTTGAATTATATCTTCGGCATTATAAGTAAATTCCGTTACAGAAGGATCAATTTCAAAAATAAGTCTTTCAGAATATTCATCGTCTTGAATATTTGGATTATCAGCTTTAATCAAATTGTATTTAAAAACAAGGTTTTCACCATATACTATATTAGCAAACGTATTTGTGTCTTCTGTTGTCAATGCAATTTTAGATTGTTTAGCAAAGTAATAAGTAGTAATATCATAGCGCTCATCATTATCTGTACTACAAGAAGCTAACAATACTAGAAAAATTAAAGAAAGAGTAAATTGTTTCATAGCGTTATTTATTTTATAGATGCTGCGAGTATTAAAAAGTTGCGTAAAAAATATTTTTTTTTGACTTTGTTTAAGGTTAATTTAATGTCCAATTTGGTATTGTTTTAGTGATTCATATTAGAATTTACTTAAGTAAATTCAGCGCAGGTAAATGAATTTTCAACTACTTTTTTAGAAAGCCAAGTAACTTAAATTTATCTTATTAAGAATTGTTGTTATTTTGCCTCATTGGCCTTTAAAACTCTTAAGAAATTGCTTCCTAGAATTTTAATAATATCTTCCTCACTATAGCCTTTTTCTACTAATGCTTTAGTGATTAATGGGTAGGTTGTAACATCGTCTAATTGTTGTGGTGTAAGATTGATGCCATCAAAGTCAGAGCCTAAACCTACATAATCAATACCTACCAGATTAACAATGTAATCTATATGATCCATGAGCATAGATAATGGTGGTCTCATGGCTGCTGTCTCACTGCTATATTTATTGTATAGATAATCTAAAGTGTACCATTCATCCATTCCACTTTTTATTAGAGAATCACTTTCTGCTGAGTGTTTTTCAAGAAAGGCAGCTTCTTTTCCATCAAAACTACTATCAATAAATCCAGGATGAAAATTCACCATAATCACGCCTTCGTTTTTAGCTATTGCTTTAATTTGCTCATCCTTTAAATTTCTACGACTTGCTACAAGGCTATACACTGAACTGTGAGATGCTATGATTGGTTTGGTAGTGATTTCAATGACATCTTTAAAGGTTTGTTCGCCAACATGACTTATATCTACCATCATGCCCAGTTCATTCATGCGTTTCACTACCTGTTTTCCAAAATCGGTTAGTCCTTTTTGTTCTAAGTTTGGATTGGTTGTTTCATCGGCTGCACTTGTAGCCCAAGATGGCGCAACATTATGTGTTAAGGTTAAATACCTTGCACCACGATTATAAAGTGCTTCTAATTTAGCAAGATCATCCTCAATCATGTGTCCTCCTTCTACACCAAACATGGCAGCGATTTTATTGTCATTCACTGCGGCCATCATTTCTTTATAGTTTGCCACTTTAGCAATCTTATCTGGATTTCGCGATACAACAGCATCTAAACTATCCATTTCTCTGTTAGCATAGGCATAGGCGTTTTCGGCACCACCATCACAATACACAGAAAATATTTGAACATCCAGACCTCCTTTTTTCCAGCGATCTAAATCGCTATGTGTTTTTCCAGTGAGATCTTGATCAAAAATAATCCCATTGTCTGCAGCTTTCATCAGAATATCATTATGAGTATCAACCACGATAGCTTCAGCGTGAATTTCAGCGTAGGTTTTGACCTTAGAGGCTTTCTCAGGTGCAGGTTTACAGGATGCAATAACAATACATAATAGGATTATTTTTTTCATATTCTTGGTGTAAGATGTTTTTAATAATGTCAGTAAAATTTATCCAGCTATTGCTTCTAAAGCGTCTACTAAATAATCGATATCTTTTTTGGTAATAAATATGGCAAACGAAATACGCACACCATTTAAACCATAGCTACTCATTGGTCGTGTGTCGATACCATAATCGTCCGTGAGTTTGCTTTTTACATCTCTCACATTTTTACCAACAACTTCTAATGTTTGAATAGCACACGATAAACCATCATGTCCTGGTGTTTTTAATTTAAATTTTGGATTGTCTTTTACTTTATTTCTAAAGTAATGTTTCAATTCGTATGAACGCTTCGATACTTTTTCCTTGCCAATACTATTTATAAAATCGACTGCACTACCAAAGCCTAATAATTCTGGTAAGTTTCTAGTGTTATAATTCTCTAAACGTCTTATGCTTTTATCGGTATGTCCATTCGCAACTATTAAAGGTTTTAAATGATGTTGACTTTCTTTTTTAGCATAAAACATGGCAATGCCCTTAGGAGCAAACAACCATTTATGAGCGCTTACTGTATAAAAATCGCAACCTAAATCTTTTAAATCTATATCAAACATACCTGCTGCTTGAGCACCATCAACTGCGACTAGAATACCTTTTTTATGCGCCATTTTCGATACTTCTTTTACAGGAAGCACCATACCATTTGTATTGACTGCGTGACACATCGAGATTATTTTGGTGCGTGGCGTAATAGCATCTTCATACACCTTTACAATATCTTCAACAGTTTTTGGAAGTATTGGAATTACTGGGCGCACTAATTTCACACCTCTCTCTTCTTGCCAAACGGTAAAAGGAATCACACTGCTTTTATGTTCGTGGTCTATTAAAATGATCTCATCACCTTCTTTTAAATTGAAACTTCTAGCGATGAGGTTCATCCCTTCAGTGGTGTTGTGTGTTAAAGCAATTTCTTCTTTTGACACTGAAAACAAATCGGCTACTTTTTGTCTTACTTCTTCTTTTTCGTTATACCAACCTCCCCACATATATTTTGATGGAAATGCATCTAAAGTCGCTCTAAATTCATTGGTTGCTTTTTGCACAGCTACTGGACATGACCCTAATGACCCATTATTAAAATATCGCAAATTTGGTGCAAATTTGAACTGAGCTTTTATGTTCTCCCAAAAGGTTTCACTATTATCATTTGTATCTAAAAGTTCTATGGAAAAATCTATATCACTTGGCTTATAAGACGATAATAAAACGGTCCCTGCAACGCCTGTGAAAAGCTGTTTTACGAAGTTTCTGCGATATAAATTTCTCATAAATAGTGTTCTAGTTGGATGCTATTTTCTTTGGTTTTAATTCTTCAAAAAAGAAGTCATCGTTTGGTACATCAAAATCAAATCCAGTTACTTTTAAATTGTTATCTGTATTTATTTTAATCGTGCCAAAACTAAACCATGCATGAGGATGGTCCCAATTGATTTTCCATACATCATGATTCCAATGCGTTAAGGTTGCTGATAGTAATGGTGAATGAGAGAACTGTAGTTTCAGCTCATTATCTTTTTCTACAATACTTATTTTACCATACATATCTGAGTTGTAATCGCCAACAAAATCTTTAGGTTGGGTTATTGGTTTAGTGTTTAAAACTCTAGCTTTTATTCTATCAGAAATTCGTGTGTCATTTTTTGCATTTTTGTTGGTATTATTTAAAAAATCTGTTGACCAATCTTTATTGTTTTCAACACCTAAAAATTTATCTAAGGCATAATATGTTGCAGCCATAATTGGACTTTTTGGTCCATTAGTTAATACAACAACGCCTAAATTTTCATCTGGAATAAGTGTTACAGCTGTAATCATCCCATCGTAACCTCCAGTATGACCAACTCTCATGCGTCCATGATAATCGCTTAATCCCCAACCTAAACCATACGAATTGAAATGCCTATTAAAATCATTTTTAGTGGTGTGGTCTACATAATGATTATTATGAGGTGTCCATACTAAATTTCTAGTTTGTTTAGATAACAATGTATCTTTTTCATGGATGCCATTATTTAAATTAAAAATCATCCACTTAGCAATATCAGATACACTTGAAATTAATCCACCAGTAGCTGCAACATTATCCCATTTTGCCCAAGGAATTGGATAGTTTTTCTCATCTTTTCTAGCGTGTGGTGTAGCGTAATTCCCTTTCTTTTCTAAATCATAAACAGTTGAAATTGTACGATCCATTCCTAAAGGATTTAGGATGCGCTCTTGTACATTATCTGCCCAACTTTTGCCTGTAACTTTCTCAATAATTTCGCCTGCAGCAATAAACATCAAATTGGAATAACCATATCCTGCCCTAAAGTCGTAGGCTTGAGGAACGTATTTTATACGTTTGATGATATCTTCAGCTGGAAGATCTGATTTATACCAAATATTATCACCACTAAATGTGCCTAAGCCAACGCGATGACTCAAAAGGTCTCGAATAGTGACATTATTACTTACCCAAGTATCATAGACCTCAAAATAGGGCAAATGTTTTTTTACTTTATCATTCCAATTAAGCCTTCCTTCTTGAACCAACATACCAATCATTGCTGAGGTAAACGCTTTGGAATTGGATGCAATGGCATATAATGTATGCTCGTTAGGTTTTTGGTTTTTACCAACTTCCATGGTACCATAATTTCCAGTAAAAATGAGTTTTCCATCTTTTACAATACCAATGGTTGTGCTAGGGATATCCCAATCCTTCACCATTTTCTCGTAATAATTATCAAGTTCTTTAAGATCAACTTTTGTTTGTTGTGCTTGTATTTCAGTGGAGATAAGAGAGCACAGAATAATGAGAAAAATAATTCGCTTCATTGGTTGGTTTTTATGTTTTTAATGTTAAAATTAATTATCTTCTATAGAATGACCTTCTTCGCTATATAAATCAACTTTACCGTCTAAAAGTACTGCAATAACGGTAACGTCTTTATCTTGAACATGATTAGGGAGATCGATATATAGTAAACCAGGAACATTACTCCAGTACTGTTTTCCAATAACTTTATGTTCTAGTTTTGTACCATTACCTACAACCCAAATTCTATTAACTTTATTTTTTAAGCCTTTTATTAGTAATGACCCATTAGGATTATTATCAACATATAAATATAAGATATTGCCTTCTTTGTTTAAAGCTGTGTAACCGTTAAAATGTCCATGAGGAATACCAGCACGAGTACCATAAATAGCAGTTTTGTGTTTATTAGTCCAACGACCTAAATCTTTTAAAATAGAGACTTGTTCTTCTGGGATAGTACCATCTGGTTTAGGAGCAATATCTAAGAGTAAATTTCCACCCATACTAATACAGTCTACTAAAATTCTAATAACTTGATTTGATGTTTTATATGCAGTGTCGTTAGGTTGATATCCCCAAGAATTATTCATGGTCATACACAATTCCCAATAGTTGTTTTTTGGTTTTGCCACTGGCACACCTTGTTCTGGTGTTGCATAATCACCATATCCTTGTAATCTGGAATTAATTATGGTATGAGGTGTTTTACTTAGGAGTAAATCTCTAATGTCTTTGGCTTTCCATTTTTCAGCGCTTTGTTCCCAATCACCATCAAACCAATATAAATCTGGATTAAACTTGGTGAGCTCTTCTAGTTGTCCAAAATTGAATTTTGTAAACCTTCGCCATTTTATGCTATCATTTTCATAACGTTTTTTGTCTCTAGTAAAATTT